>JAZQJW010000001.1:0-14245 GCA_045541835.1 Sodaliphilus sp.
CGCAGCCTATCTTGCCCGACTGAAAGGAGGGAACGATAGTGCAAGCCGAGCGGAGTACCAAGCAAAAAAGCAATTTTTTGATTGAGCACTCCCGAGGCGCAGCCTATCTTGCCCGACTGAAAGGAGGGAACGATAGTGCAAGCCGAGCGGAGTACCAAGCAAAAAAGCAATTTTTTGATTGAGCACTCCCGAGGCGCAGCCTATCTTGCCCGACCGAAGTGAGGGAACGACAGTGCAAGCCGACCATAATAAAAAGCATTGATGTAGCTGCCCTCCCAAAACCCTGCGGGGCTAATGCTAATTACACGAATTTGACCAATTTAATGCGAATTATTAATATTTCTTCGTGAAATTAGCTTTGACGGACTAGAGGTTCGTTTTTTAGTGAAATTCGCATTAAAAAACTTTCAGGGCCAACTGCTATATCGTTGCATAATAAAAGGTGACCCTATTGTGAAGAGCCACCTTCCTGTCGTGTTATTTGTTGTCGAAGCCTCTATTAGAATCCGTCTCTTTCAGCCCATAGATCATAAGCTTTTCCCAGTTCTTTCTCAATGCTACGGTAACGCTGCTGCTGCTCGGGAGTCATCTTGGAAAGATTTGCATTAAGTTTTTCCTCAACCTCACCGACAGACTCTGCAAAACGCATAGCAAAACTGCTGGATGTGGGCGGTAAGTCACCCTCATTTAAATTTTTTCTCAAGCCTTGCAAATACCTTTCGTATTCGTCAAGCAACTTGTCTATTTTGGCTCCCTCGATTCTGGCCACAGCGATAGAGTCAACCACACGGAGGCTATCGGCCACGCGAATACTGTCGGCAATGCGAAGACTATCAACGACTCGAAGGCTATCGGCGATGCGAATGCTGTCCTGGCGTGCTTTCTCGGCAAGTTCCTGCTGGGAGGGTCCACAGCCTACCACGCCACACGCAGCCATCAGGCCCACAACAAAGAATAAAATCTTTCTCATATTTTATCTATTAATTCAAATAACTCAATATAAAACCATCATAGTCACTGGACCACTATCGTGATGTTTCTTGTCTTTCTGCATGATGTGACCTGACGGTTATTTCATCGGCTCGACAGTGTAGCCCTCGTTGCGGAGCAGCTGCAACAGTCCCTGGTCGCCAGGCAAGTGGCCGGCACCAACACACACGAGGCATGCACGCTCGGGCATTATGGAGATCAACTTGGGTGCCCAATTGCGGTTGCGGTCATAGATGAGCGCATCCATTGCCTCGGGGTCATCGCCACCAACCTCCGGGTCGCTGATGATTTCTTCGATTTTGGACAAGTCCTGAGCCATATAGGCCTCGACGAGTGCCGAGGACTGAACAACAAAGAGGTCATCCTTCTGGCAAGCCTCAAGCAGCCCTTTGGCCTGCTCGGTCAATGGTGAACCGAACAGAAGATCAATCTGCTCCTGAATCGTTTCTAAACCTTCTGAGGGGCGTCCCATCTCGTTGGCACGGGTCTGAACGCCCATGTCGATTTGTTCGTTCTCGCTAAAATTAGGGAAGTATTTTACAGCCTGCATGGCCTGCATCTGCACACTGATAGCGCTTGGTTTGAGCATATTCATTTGGCTGAGTGTCACACCCATTCCACCAAAATACTTGTTGAACACACCCTCAACAATGGCATATTCCTCGGACGTGAAGAGTTTGTCCAGCGTGCTGTCGGGCGGCGCCATCATGGCCATAGCCATCTTCGCCTGGGCATCCTTGCTCATCATCTCCTCCTTATTGATTTCACCGATGACAATGTCACAGCCTTCAAAGGCCTGCTGCATACCGGGTATCTTGTCAATCATCGATGCCGGTGCAAAATGGTAGGTACCCAGGATGTAACTTGGGCGTCCCAGTCCGTTACCAGTCACTTTCCACAGCAACTGTGCCTGCGATGCCAGTGCCAGCATCACCAAGGCTAAAATCAAAGCACATCTTTTCATAATTATCAGGTTTAATTGATTGTTTCTCGTTTACAAATGTACAAAACATCTTCTTGACATGTCAAGTAAAAACGGGAAAATGCGGCCAAAATGGCGAAAAAAGACGCTTTTCTGTCAAAAAAGAAGGCATTTTCGGCTCAAAATCCCCCAAAATGATGATGAAGTGCGGGAAATATGACCGATTCTGGCGATTGTACACCCCATGCACCGGTAGTAATTTTGCAGCATGAGAAAGTGAATTAGTTATTAGTTGATTAATCAATAAAAAAGAAACAGTAAGTAAACAGAAATAAATTGCCGCACCGATGTGATATCGATGCGGCTTTTTAATTGTGTCGGGAATCAAGTTTTATTTGTTGGGCTCTACCCAGACAGGCTCTTCAACCTTGAGGCGGTCGCCGCCGTTGGGGCCCTTGATAAGCATGTCGTAATACTCCTGAGTGTAGCCAGCGAAAGTGGGCGATGCGGGCGTACCATAATCATTGCGCTCAAACTTGCCGTCTTTCTCCTTCTTAATGTTACCGTCGAGGTACTTCACGAACAGGTACTCACCCAGCTTCTTGTAGCGTGCAGTGGCATCCTGGCCGGCATTGACCGAGTAGTTGGTCAGCAGGCGGATGGCGGCTTCACGGTCGGTGGTCAAGAGCGACGTGGCCTGGGCCTCGATGACAGACTGCTGCTTAGCGAAGTTGTCCTCGATGGCACCCTGCACCTTGCGGATGTCACCAATCATCTGAGAGTAGCGCGCATAAGCCTGGTTAGCCACCCAGTTGTTCACCCAGAAGGCACAATCCCAATCCAGGGTGTACATGTCGGCCTTGCCCTGGCGATAGCTCTCGGGCACCTGAGTGATGCTGCAATACATGGGGACGAAGACAGCGGTGTTGGCATCATCGACACCGAACCAGAAACAGCCGCCCACCTCGTCGGGCATCCATGAGCGCATCTGTGCTGCAAACACCCAACCGGTCTGCTGGGTAGCAATGGCGCGCTCCTGGCTGTAGTGCTTGCCGTCAACCTCAAAGTCCATGGGACGCCAGCGGTAAGGCACGCCATAGGCAGTGGTAGCACCGGGGTCAACGGTCATGTCGAACGGGGTTCCCTCAAAGTGGTCACGCATCATGTTCTGCATGTCACGCACGCTGATCTTGCGGTCGGGCTTGACGTAAAGGGGCATCACGTCGGCATCGGCTCTTGTCTTGCCGTAGATAAAGGGCAGGTAAGCGTCCATACCCTTGTGGAAACAGTTGAAGTAGCTCCACACACGGGCATCGCAGCCACGCAGGGCACCAGCGTCAAACTTCTGATAAACAGGAGCGAAGGCAAAGTCAGCGTCCTTGCCGCTATAGAGACCTTTCTTCTTGGCGAACGAGATGACGTCCTTGCTGTACATGACGTTCTTCTTGTCCTTCATATCAAACTTCCAGATGCGCGGGTTGTTGGCATGTCCAGCGATACAATCGTCGGGAATGCGAACGGCTACCCAGACAGCACCCAGCTCATCCTTGCCTTTACCGATCATGTCCATGATCCAAATCTCGTTGGGGTCACCAATCGAGAAGGACTCGCCCTCACTGGCATAGCCGTATTTGGCGACCAGATCGGTCATCACCTTGATGGCCTCGCGAGCGGTCTTGGAGCGCTGCAGGGCAATATACATCAGGCTACCATAGTCGATGATTGACTTGCCATCGAGATCCCACAGTTCCTCACGGCCACCCCAGGTGCTCTCGGCGATGGTTACCTGGTGCTCGTTCATGTTACCCACAACGGCATAGGTGTGAGCCACCTCGGGGATGGCGCCCATGCGCTTGCCACTGTCCCAGTCGATGATTTCGCGCATCGAACCGGGTGCATGGTCGGCAGCAGGCAGGTACTGGAGGTCACCGAACAGGGTGTGACTGTCGGCGGCATAGGTAATGATGGTCGAGCCATCGACACTGGCATTCTTACCCACCAACAGATTGGTGCATGCGTCGGCAGCCGTCCAGCTCATCAGAGCCAGTAATGCAGCCGATAACATTTTAATTGACAGATGTTTCATTTTTCTCGTAGTTTTTTTGGTTTTATATGATTGTTATGTCATTGATTTCTTGTCAGTTGCCAACCGGAATGTCATAACCCGTCAAGCGGAAGGCCACCTTGAACGGTGTGGCTTGCTTGCGGGGTTGAGGACCGGCATAGTAATAGAACAGTCGCTGCACATCAAATGACTTGACACTGACCAGCTTGGTCTCTCCCGGCTTGAGGTTCACAGGGACGGTGACCGAGCGTTGGGTGAGCATTTCGCCATTCATAGTGGTGTAGCGCAACAGCAGGCGAACCGCGCTCATGCGGTGGCTGGTGTTGTTGGTGATGAAGAAGGATTCCTTGCTCTCGCTGGCACGCTTGCTGAAGCCCTTGAGCGTCACAGCATTGGGGTCGACGGTGGCCAAGCTGTCGGGCAAGAGACCGTCGCTGGTTTCCAACACAGCAACAGGGACCTCCATCGAACGCAGGTTCTTGCGCGTGGTGCGCGTTCGTGCATCAGCATCCAACGCACTGACACACAGCATAGTGAGCACCAGCACCAATAGTGCCGGAAGGGTTACAATATGTTGATATCTCTGTTTCATCACAAGTAACGGATGCGGTTAAACGGGTTGCCGTCGCCACCCTCGGGATAAATCTTACGGAAGCCCACGGGCAGCTGCTCTTCCACTTTCTCGGGGACGATGCTCACCCCCCTGAAGAGGGTTGGCAGGAAGCGGGCGATATTGACACGCACCTTGACTTTCCAGTGCGGCGGGTCAAAAGTGAGCGTCGATGCCGTGGAATTGAGTGTTGCCACACATTCCAGTGGCTTGATCAGCGTCATGTGGTCACGCTGGCTGTAGAGCCACAGGCGGTACTTGTTGTCCACAGCACTCGAAGCGATATATCCGATGACGGTTCCGGGCATGAGCGAGATGTCAGGACTTTCCAGCAGGATGATGCGGTAGCCGATGTTGTGCTTACCCTTGTACCGCTCGATGCCGAGGGTCATTTCCTCGTTGGGATAATACCAGATGCCCTCAAGGGGCTGCATGTCGGTCTCATCGAGCCTCACGCGCATCGAGTCCACATCCAGGCCGTCAAGAACGACCGACTTCTTGGGCACATGAGAGCCTGCCGATGCCACCAGAGGCAGCATGACAAACAGCATGAGGATCAAGAGGTTGCGTCGTGTCATGAGATACTGCTTAGTTGACTGTAGCGAAACGATAAACCACACCCAAGCTGAGGATTTCCTTGAACTGCCAGTAGTTCCAATCATCATCACGAGCACGAGAGCGGTCAAAGCGCAGGTGGGTGTAGAGCTGAGTGGTGAGGTACTTGCCGATGGAAAGGTCCAGCGTGTTCTCCCAGTCGCCCTGCACATACTCGTAGTTGGTGAACATGTAGAGCCTGGAAGTGAACATCACATTGGGGGTGAAGCGCCACAGCCACTTGGCTTCGAAGTTGCTACCGAAGGTGCTCTTGCTGTGATGTCCCGCATTGATGCCGAACCTCGTGGGGTCGATATCGTCGATATTGCGGCAATACTTCAGGTTATAGGACAGCGGAGCGATGGCAAGGGTGAACATGCGGTCGTCGGCCTTCTTGTAGCTGTAGGTCATACCGAGACCGATATTCAACTCGGCCGGGGAGAGGAAAGCGGCGGTCATCGTCCGGGTGTTGGTCTTGTAGTTGTTCAGGAACTGCGTCGTGAACTGCAACATGGCACTGTAGTACCAATTCTTCACGGCTTTGTAACCCAACTGTGACGTGAACAGGAAGTTGTCCTCGTTAATCATGTACTTGCGGATGCTGTCGCCATGGGTGGTGGAAATTCCTAACTTGTAAGACAAAGCATTGTTAAACAACCAGTTGGGATGCACATCCTGATTGAGGTTGCAATTCCAGTTGATGGAACCCAAGAGAGCGAGGTTGTTCTCGCCGCCCTGATACCAGTTACCGCTGATATAGGCCTGGGTGAACTGCAATGACGCGTTGAACACATGCAGCCAGTCGTGAATGGGCTGCACCGGAGCATCGGGAGGCGTGACATCCTCGACAACGACCTGGGCGGGGGCAACAGTGAGGAGTCCCTGACGCGGGTCAACAGTGATGACACCTTCGGGGGGTGCTTCGGGCAGACGGTTGGCGTTATAGGCCACAAGCTGAGGGTTTTCAATCATCGCACGTTGCCGCACCTGTTGGGTGCGTTGTGAGTTATCCATCGCCTCTTGCAGCCACTGGTCGCCGGCCTCGAGGTGATACAGGTCGCCACTGGATGTGCCGTGCACGCCAGCCTGGTGTGCCGCGGGAATATAGTGGTCATAGACCAGCGGTGCATAGAGCATACCGGACTCCACATCGGGCCTATCGCCGTCGATGGCGGCTACTGGCTGACTCACTGCCATGAGCGTGGCAATGGTCAAACAAACTTGTAATGTAAAGTGTTTCATAACGGGTATCTTATTTTGGTAGGTTGATTCTGAACGGGTTAAGCGTCATAGAGTTTCTCCTTCTTGGTGCTGCGCTGCTGCTCCTTCTTCTGCTCACGGTCAGCCTTCTGCTTGCTTTGCACCTTCTGCCGCTTACGCTGATGGTTAGGCTGTTCCTTGTGCTCGGCAAAACTCTTGATCATGTCCTCGACGACCTCGCGGTTGCCATAGAGGTAAACCACGGTCACCTCGACGATGAGGTTCTGCCGCTTGGAAACCAGGTCGGCGATGATGGCGCGCGACCCGTCGGGCAGTGTGCCGTCGATGCTGTAGGTTTTCTTGAAACCCTTGACCTTGATCTTGCTGTTGTGCAGGTCGTACATGTTGTAGCCCATTGCCTTGCGTTGCAGGTTCTCGGTCAACAGTTTCTTCTCGTCGCCCTTGTCCTGACTGTAGAGATGAATGGTCATCACCATATCCTCCCACTGCACCTCAAAGCGTGTGGGTGAGTTAAAGGTGACGAAACCGTCGTCGGGGGTCTCAAACGAGAGGTCATAACGACTCCACTGATAAACCGTCGCAGTTGCCGGCAAGGTGCCGAACAGCGCGAAGAGCAGCAATGAGGTGATGGCTAACGATTTGAAAAACTGTTTCATAGTTGCGTGGAAGAGTTTATCCTCATGAAGGACGTTTCACTTGATCGAGATAGGCTTGCCACTCACGCTTGCTGCCGAGGAACACATTGAGGTCGACCTCGCCCTTGACGCCTTCCACCTTGCCCTCGTGGCTGTACTGCTGGATGCGGTGACCCAAGTGGGACTGCAGTTCAGGACTCGTGAAGGAGCAAAGCCACAGGTCACAGTCGGTGAGCATATCCTTGTAATATTTCTTATAACCATCCCCATTGGTGTAGATCATCACCTGATAACCCTTATCATTAAGGCAGGTAATCATCTCCAACAGGCGTTGCACAGCGACATCACGCTTGGTGGTCGCGCCGTTGCCCCAATCGTCCTCGATGTCGATGACGACAGGCAAATCCAGCGTTTTGCTCTTGATGGCCTTCAACAGATTATCGGCCTGTTCACGGCCCGTGCGGTTCTTGCGGAAGAAGTGGTAGGCCCCCACCTTGAGGCCCGCTTCACGCGCCGCCTTGTAGTTGGAGGCAAAGGCATCGTCCCTGTAGGTCTTGCCCTCGCTCGCCTTGATGAAGACAAACTGGTAGTTGTCGTCGCGCACTTTCTCGAAGTCGATCTTGCCGTTGTGCTTCGACACATCGATGCCGGCCACAGGATAGCGAAACCTGTCCACGGCAACTGAGTGCGGCAAGATGTAGTGCCAAAAGACATACCCCCCCAATAACACACCAAGTGAGGCCGCTCCAATCAGGAGCAGCCACTTGATGTAGTCGGGTTTTGTCTTCACCTGGCGTTTACCCATAGGCAATCGGGATAAATGGCTAGAATAGCGGGAATGATGTCGGGCAATTCACCCACTTTCTCTCAAATTCCTCCTGAGAGCAAGTGAACATCATGATTCCCTGAATCAGCGAAACGATAGCCGTCACTGCGGCAAGAAAACCGCAAGAGAAGATCGCTACAAGCAGGAAGACGATGCCACCCGTGGACTTGCCCAGATAGAAGTAGTGCACACCCAACGATCCCAGCAGGATGGCCAACAGACCGGCCAAACCACGGCTCTTGCCCGAGGGACCCTCGTCAAAGATGTTCCCCGTGGATTGCGGCTGCTGATAGGCATACTGCGGCTGCTGGTAAGGCGGCTGCTGATAACCCTGCTGCTGATACCCCTGCTGATAAGGCGGCTGTTGAGGTGGCTGTGGCCCATTGTAGACCACATCGGTCTCGGCTCCGCAATACGGGCATTTCACACGATTAACTCTCTCTTCAGTGCTGTACTGCTTTCCGCACTGTGGACAATTGTGGATATACATATATCTTAGGTTTTAGGCTTTAGGTTTTAGGCTTTAGGTTAAACCCCATCGCCTCAACCATCAGCAGTTTAACTTATTTTCTAATCATTAGACTCCTCTGACACTAAAAAAGTTTCAAAAAAGACATAAAAAATATCATTTTCAAATTCCAGCAGACCTATCATTACTGAACGTATTTGCCAGTGCATTAAGCATTTTGCTTATTTCAGTGATCATCTGTCTTGCTGTTGACGTTTGCTGTTGATTCAGATAGTGTAATCTTTCACAAATCACTAATTGTGTCGACCGTTCCCATAATGAGCCCCTTGACATCAACAGATAACGCACAAACTCCTTATCTTATCCTCGGCCTTCGGCGATATTTGAAGGGATGGAAACCGCAGCTCTACGCATTTGATCTGATATCGCATACTGTTCCTCACCTCACGAGGCAGTAGTGTGATTAATCCGTAAACCTCTGCAGTCAAGTCAATAGCCTACTGCCATACCTTCAAATTCTGGTAATCACTTGATTTAATCATCATTATCAATACCTAAGACCTAAAGCCTAAAACCTGAAGCCTAATTAACGCTTGCGGCGTTGTACGCCCGAACGTTGTTTCTGCTGCTGTTGCTGCATCTTCTGGGCTTCCTCGAGGCGCTGCATGAACTTGGATTTCTTTTTAGGCTTGTTCGAGTTGGCAGCGATGGTGGCACGCACCTTGTCCTCGGTGACAAAGAGACGGCAGCTGTAGGTCTGGATGATGGTGATCAGCAGTGAGATGAAGTAGTAGTAACTCAGACCCGATGCATAGCCGTTGAACCAGAAGAGGAACATCAGCGGCATCAGGTACATCATCCACTTCATGCCGGGCATCGACTGTGACGAAGCCTGCGACTTGGTGGTGATGTAGGTGTAGATGATGTTGGTCACAGTCATCAACAGGCAGAAGAGACTCAGGTGGTTACCGAACATACTGGAAATGAACGGAATATTGGCACTCCACTCCAGAATCTTGTCAGGGGCGCTCAAGTCACTGGCCCACAGGAACGACTGGCCTCGCAACTCGATGCACGAGGGGAAGAAGGTGAACATCGCGATGAGGATGGGCATCTGCAGCAGCATGGGCAAGCAGCCGCCGAAGGGGCTTGCACCGGCCAGGCGATAGAGTTCCATCGTCTTCTGCTGCTTCTTGATGGCATCTTCCTGATTGGGATACTGCTCGTTGATCTTGGCGATATCGGGAGCCAGGATACGCATCTTGGCCTGCGAGATGTAGCTCTTGTAGGTCAGCGGCGAGAGGACAATCTTGATGAGGATGGTGAGCAACAGGATGATGATACCGTAGTTGCTGATAAACTTGCCGAGCCAATCAAACACGGGGATAATCACACCAGTGTTGATCCATCGGAACAGCTTCCAGCCCAGGGGAATGAGGCGTGTGAGCTTCAGGTCCTCCTTGGGCGAGAACTTGTCGTAGCTGGCCAGGGTGTGGTAGCGGTTGGGACCCAGGTAGAAGTAGAACGAGGCCGGAACAGGCTTGTCGCTCGAGTAGGGAATCATCGTGTGGATATTCACGTCCTTGAGGTAGTTCTCATACTCGGGGGTCTCTTTCTTGATGGCGCGGCTGTTCATCTTAGCCGTAGCAAAGACGCTGTCGGCGATGAGCACCGTCGAGAAGAATTGGTTCTTGGCGCTCACCCATTTGAGGTTATCCTTGATCTCCTTCTCGTCGTCGCCACTCTCGCTCGTGGTCTCGACGTCACCGCTCTTGCCGGCAAGCTTGTAGCTGATACCGCTCCAGCGCTCCTCGAAGGTCTTACCCTCCTCGTGACGCGAGATTTTCTGATACCAGTCAAAGTCCACCAGGTTGATGTTCAAGGGGATAATCTGGTTCATTCCCTTCTGCACCATCTCCATGCGAACCATGTAGGAGCCGGGCACCAGGGTATACTTCAGTCCCCATTGGGCACCGCCGTCGAGCTCAAGGTTCATCATCACAGTGCTGTCGTTGAGCTTTTGGGGCGTGAAGTAGAAGTTCTTGGTCTCGAAACGCTGGGTGTTGTTGCTCAGCGTGAAACTGTAGTCATTCTCACCCTTGTCAAAGAGAAGCATCTGCGGCGACTTGAAGGTCTTGTAACCCTTCAGGATGGCGCGCGCGATGATGCCGCCCTTGGTGCTCAGTTCCACCTTGAGGGAGTCGTTCTCGAGGGTCACCAACTGCTCGGTGCCTGACAACGAAGCGGCAAACGAGCCGTTCTTGGTGTACACGTCAAGGGCTCGCTGCACGGCCTGCACCGCCAGATTGTGGGTGGCAGGGTCGCTGCTGGTTTTACTTGTCACCTCGTCCCATTTCACAGTCTTGTTGCCAACAGTGACGGTGCCGTCCACCTTGCCTTCCTTCAACGAGAGCAACACGCCCTCATTGTTGATGGTGGCATTGTCCTCGGGCATATTCTCGAGGACGCTCATGAGGTGGGTCAGCTCGTCGGTCGATAACGTGTCGACGTCACCGGCGGCGATATCGCGTTTCTGTTCAGCCTTCTGAGCAGCGGCGATAGAGTCCATCTGTCGCTGACGCTCCGCTAACTCGGCCTCGCTCGGCTTGTTAAGCCACATGAAACCGAAGATGACTGCAGCCATCAACAACATTCCAATTAAAGTATTCTTATCCATTCTCTATATTAAAGTTTTCTGTTTTTCTCAACAAAAGGTTTGTACGCCAGAATAAAAAGTATTGTGAAGCAGACCTCATTACTTAAGACTCCTCTCCCGATGCCTTGATAACTGCTTCGATGAACGACATGAACAGCGGGTGGGGATTGAGGACGGTGCTGGAGTACTCGGGGTGGTATTGTGTGCCGATGTACCAACGCTTACCGGTGAGCTCAATCACCTCAGCAAGGCCGCTCTCGGGGTTCACACCAGCAATTGTCATGCCAGCGTCCTCGAACTGCTTGCGGTACTCGTCGTTGAACTCGAAGCGGTGCCTATGCCTCTCCTCGATGTCTGTCTTCCCATAAGCCTCTGCAACCTTCGTGCCAGGTTTCACGACACAGGCATAGGCACCCAAGCGCATCGTGCCGCCCATGTTGGTGACGGTCTTCTGGTCCTCCATCAGGTCGATGACGTTGTGGGTGGTCTTGGAGTCCATCTCGGTGCTGTTGGCATCGGTCATGCCCAACACGTTGCGGGCAAACTCGATGACCATGCACTGCATGCCCAGGCAGATGCCGAAGGTGGGCACATCGTGTTCACGGCACCACCAGAGGGCGACATACTTGCCCTCGATTCCTCGCTGTCCGAATCCAGGTGCCACGACGATGCCGTCATGGCCTGCCAACAGTTGCTCGACGTTACCGTCGTTGATGTGCTCGCTGTTGATGTAGTCCAACTTGAGGCGACGGTCATGGTAGGCGCAAGCGTGCAACAGGCTCTCGTCGATGCTCTTGTAGGCATCCTGGAGCGAGACATACTTGCCTACGAGGCCGATGCGCACCTCCTGCTTGGCGCCCTTGAGTTTGGCGAGAAAATCGTTCCACTTCGACAAGTCGGGTTCACCCTTGACTTCCAGGCCCGTCTTCTCGATGATGATGTTGTCCAGGCCCTGCTCGTGCATCTTGAGGGGCACCTCATAGATGGTGGGCACGTCGAGACTCTGCACCACGGCGTCGGCGCTGACGTTACAGAACTGGGCCACCTTCTTCAACATGGTGTGTGGCAGCGGATGCTCGGTGCGCAGCACGAGCACGTCGGGCTGGATACCCTCCTGCTGCAACAGCTTCACGCTGTGCTGTGTGGGCTTGGTCTTCAGCTCCTTGGCGGCGCTGATGTAGGGGACATAGGTCAAGTGGACACAGATGCAGCGCTTACCCAGCTCCCAGCGCAACTGGCGGATGGCCTCGATGAAGGGCAATGCCTCGATATCGCCCACGGTGCCGCCAATCTCGGTGATGACGAAGTCATACTTGCCGGTGGTGCCCAGCAGCTTGACGTCGCGCTTGATCTCGTCGGTGATGTGAGGGATAATCTGCACCGTCTTGCCCAGGTAGTCGCCGCGGCGCTCCTTGTCGATGACGCTCTGATAGACGCGGCCCGTGGTCACGTTGTTGGCGCGCGTCGTCTTGATGTTGGTGAAGCGCTCATAATGGCCCAGGTCCAGGTCGGCCTCATGGCCGTCGACGGTAACGTAGCACTCGCCATGCTCATAGGGGTTCAACGTGCCTGGATCAATGTTGATGTAGGGGTCAAACTTCTGACAGGTGACACTATAGCCGCGCGAAAGCAGCAGCCGCGCGATGCTGGAGGCGATGATGCCCTTACCAAGGGATGACACGACGCCACCGGTGACAAAAATGTATCTTGTTTCCACTTCTTTTCTCATTATTATATAATAACCTGCAAAGGTAAACATTTTTTCCCAATCCTCCAAAACTACGCTCACACTCCAGCCCCAATCAAACACACCTCAGGACCCGGGCATAAAAAAAGCAGGCGGCCCCATCGGGGGTCGCCTGTTTTTTTAGTCAGCTATCGGCTGTAGCTTAATCGCTAAAGCCTCAAGCCTAACGGATGAATTACTTCATCACCTTAACAACGCTGTTGGTACCGTCGGTGTAGGTGGTAACGACGATGGTCATGCCGTTAGCCTCCTGCATCTCCTGACCAGCCATGTTGAAGTAGCGTACGTTAGCAACGGTCTTGCCACCGTTCATCTCGTCGATGCTGGTGGGATCCGGCTGCTGCTCCTTCTTGGTAACGGTTACCTCAACGGGCTCGCTCTCCATAACCTCACCGTTCTCATAGGTTGCAACGGCAACTACAACTACGGTATAGGTCTCATTCTCGCGAGCGAAGCTCTCGGGATTCTCTACCTCGTGGCGAACACCTTCCTCGTCAACAGTGTACAGAGTTACGGTGCCGTGGTCGGCAGCGGCGCCCTCGATGACACCCTCAACAACTACGTCCTCGGTGTTGGTAACGATGGTCACCTTGGGAGCAACGGGAGTGTAGTCGGGAGTTACGGGCTCCTTAGCGGGGATAACCACGCGCTGGGTAGCGGTAGCATCGTTGTAGCCTTCGCCATCGTTGTTGATAGCGGTAACGAAGATTACCAGGTCTTCCTCACCCTCGGCGGGACGGTTAACGGTGTAGGGGTTGGTTACCTCTTCGCCATCAACCAGCAGCGAGGTGCAAGGTTCAGCGCTGATGGTGTAAGCATCGTCACCCTCGGTAACGGTGATCACGGGAGTAGCCGAATCCTGTTTCTGCTTTGCGGGAACGGTTACCTGCTTGTAAACAACCTCACTGTCATAGTCCTCACCTTCCTTGGTGGTGTAGGCGCTGAACATGATGGTCTGCTCTACGTAGGTCTGCTCTACGGTGCAGGGGTTCTCAACAACAACGCCGTCCTTCTTCAGAACGATCTCATGACCACGGTCCAGAGTAGCGGTCATCGTGAAGGTCTCCTCATTCCAGTTCAAAACGGGAGCGGGAGCATAGGTTGCCTCGCGTGCGGGCAGATTCCAACCGGTGCGAACGTTGTTACTGTTCTCACGGCCTTCGCCCTTAACCTGGCAGAAGAAGGCACCCTCCTGATCCTGCAGCGACTGAGCAGCGATCTTGTAGCGATAGGGGCTGGTGTAACCAACTACCTCTTCACCATCGATGTAGAGCGTACCGCCCTCTTCCCAGGTGATGGTAGCATACAGGAAGCCGTCCTCAGATACGGCGTCGTCAACAACGACAACGGGATCAGCCCATACAGTGGGAACGGGCTTGTTCCAGGTGCGGGTCTCCTCAGCGGTCAGGTCTTTGTAACCCTCGGCGCTAACAACAACCTCGAAGGTCATGGGAACACCGTCCTCGAGCTGGTAGCTCTCGGCAACGGGCTCACCGTTAACCATGATGGT
>JAZQJW010000002.1:0-6149 GCA_045541835.1 Sodaliphilus sp.
AATACTCCTTGAGTATCTCCAAAATCTCATAATCCGTTCTTCGTTTTACTGTTCTCATTTTAGTCCTGATTTTATCTGACATTTTTGTCAAACTATTTCAGGACGATACAGCTATAATAACAAATCAAGAAAAGACAAGAAAGACAACAAGAACAATTTTTTATATTTGTTTGATAACCAATAAATTTGTGTTTCTTGTCTTTCTTGTCTTCAAAATCCCACCACGCTGGATAGCATAGTAGTTATTGTACTTATTGATTTCAATTTTTACCGTCGGCGGTGAGTGTGAAGACAAAGTCGCCGCAAGGCTGGTGGCGGCTGATGGTGCTGCAATCCACCCTTGTCGTCGCCAGAGGCGACCCCAATACCCATAACCGTCAAGGGGTCGCCTTCAGCGACATTCTTTTGTATGGCCTTACCCGTGGTGATGCTGAGTCTCTCGCTCCGCTCGATTGCCAGCATTACCACGGGTTACTCAGAGGCTCGCCCGTTGGGCGAGATTAGTCATGAATCAAGCCTTATAAACATCAGGTTTAGGGTTCAGAGGATAGTGGCTAATCTTTAACCTCTAACCACAAACTTTCAAGTTTCTAAAGTGGCGCAGCAACACTATAAACATGAGGTTTAGGGTTTAGCGGATAGTGGCTAATCTCTAATCTCTAATCTCTAATCTTTAACCACTAACCACTAACCTCTAAACTTGAATCATCTGTACACGTTGACAATCGAGTCGGCAACTTGTTCCATGGTCCACTTGAAGGTGGCCTGGCTGCGGTCGGCACCGTCAACGAGCGACATCCAGTAGAACGAGGCGGCACCATATTTCTTGCACAGACGGTTCATGTCGCCAGCGTGCTTGCCGGCCTCGGCCTTCTGGGCCGTGGTGCTGTTCGGGGTGATGGTCATTTCGCCGGAACCATTGGTGGCATACTCGCCGATGATGATGGGATATCCCTTGGAGATGAAGTAGGTATCCAAATCCTTGAACATGCTCTTGAGGTACTCACGGCATTCGCTGGTCCAAGTCATGTTGTAGATGCGCACCCAATCCCAGGGATCATAGGAGTGAACCTCGACGGCGATGTGGCTCTGGTTGCCGCACGGGTCGGTGGGGATGGTGAGACCGTTCAACACGGCGGTGCCATGGGCGGCAGCATAGGTCGAAACAATCAGGTTCCTGTAGGTGTTGTTGCCACCGGTGGCGCGCACGGCCTCGACAAACTTGGCGGCATGCTGGTTCACGTACTCGAGATCGGACAGATTGCTCGGCTGGTTCCACTGTTGGGCGGTGTTGAGCATCTCGTTATAGCCCTCGAACAGCAGGTGATGGTCATAGTTCTGGAAGCGGATGGCAATCTGTGTCCACAACTTGGCATAGCGGTCGAGTTGCAGCGTTGGGCTGGCGACAACCCAAGCGGCATTGTGGGCTCCGGTGTCGTGGTGCACATTGAGGATGCAATACATGCCCTGGTTGATGACATAGTCCACAATCTCCTGCACGCGGTTCATCCAAGCCTCGTCAACGTTGCCCTGGGCATCCATGTGCTGGTACCAGGTCACGGGAACGCGGATGCCCTTGAAGCCTTTCTCCTTGAAAGCCTGCATCAGGTGAGCGTCGGTGATGGGCTGGCCCCATGCGGTCTCATATTTGTAGGGCTCCTGATGGTCACCAATCCATTCACCGTAGCTGTCGAGGGTATTGCCCAGGTTCCAGCCGGGCGTCATGTTGAGCACAGCTCGTGCGGCCGATTCGTGCCCGTCGGGGGCATCGGGGTTGGGCAACTCGGTCTTCTTGGTGGTGAAGATCAGCGAATAGGCAGCTGCTGCCACGCCGTCGGTGTTCTTGATGACTCCGGCGGGGATGGTGATGGTCACGGCCTGGCCCTCTGCGGCACAGGTGGCGGTGAGCATCAGGGCGGCGCTCATGGTGCGCACGTTGCTGATGGTGGCTCCGGTAGCCTGAATCTTGCTGATGTCGCTGGCCGTCATGGTGATCGTCTTGTCGTAGGTGATGGTCACGTTGATGGCGCCGGGCTCGACAGTCGTTGAACCATTCTCGGGCGATGTGCTGACCACGGCAGGCGCTGCCTGTGTGGGCTTATCTGGTTCGTCACTGCCGCTGCAGGCCGAGAAACCGAGGGCCAATGCGGCCAAAAGGATGAATGCTAAAAATTTGAATCTGTTCATAATGTTATATTTAGTTTTTAGTTTATAGTCCCTGGTTTTCAGTTGTTAGTTCTCTAACCTCTAACCTTCAAGTTTCTAAAGTGTAGCACTTAGAAACTTGAATTACTTGTCGGTACGGAAAGGAACGACGGGCAGACCGCGCATGTTCTTGAGGTTCCCGATTTGGAACGACTTGAAACAGTAGCGCACTGCCACGGGTTCGGGCACCTCGCTCGAGGATACCATGATTGACTTGTGGCCTTCGTTGAGCGTGGCCTTGGCGGTCTTGAACACGCCGTCGGCACCGGCTATCTCAAAGCCCTCGATGTCCTGCCAGGGCGAGAGGCCGTCGTCGGCATTCTTGAAGAATACCTCGACTTTGTTGCCTTTGATTTGCATGTGGTCATACTCGGGCGACTCGCAAGCGATGCCCTTGTAGCCGTAGGTGCGGTTCAGGGCCATATAGGCCAGACGGTTCCCCACCTCACGCTTTTGCGCGGGGTGTATCTGTTTGAACTCGTAGGGCTTGACCAGGTCGTTGGTCGAGACGATGCCGCAGTTCTCGATAAGTTGTGCGGCATTGTGCTGGGCCTCGCGCAGCAGCGGTGAACTCAGCCACTCGCCATAGCCGCCATAAGGTGCTATTTCCACCTGATAGAAGGGTAGTTGCTGGGCTGTGCCGCCGAAGTGCTTGCGCCAGGTGTCGACCATGTCCTTCAAGCGCTGGGCATAGGTCTGCTCCTTGCCCACGTTGGATTCGCCCTGATACCAGATGAAGCCGCGGATGGTGTAATGGCGCAGGGGGTGCAGCATGCCATTATACATGATGACGGGCGTGTAGTAGTGCCACGACTTGCCGTTCCAGCCTTCTTTTTGCTCCTTGGCGATATCGATGTCGTCATAGGTCTTGACGATTTCCTCGGGAACCCAGCCTTCGACTTTCGAGCCGCCCCAGGCACAGGCAATCACGCCCACCGGGATGTCGAGCACGCGTTGCAGCATCTGGCCGAAGAAGAAGCCTGTAGCGCTCATCCACGGCGCGGTATCGGGCGTGGGCACCAGCCACTTGCCGTGTACTTCCTCGACGGGCTTGGTCTGCCCGTTTTGCCTGATTTGCGCGATGCGCAGCCAGCGGTTCTCACGCGCGGTGGCGATAACCTCGTTGGAGTTCTCGACGGGACAGTTCCAAAATCCGTTCAGGGGCATCTCCATGTTGGATTGTCCCGAGGCAAACCACACCTCGCCGATGAGCACACGCTCCAGCACAACCTGCAGGCGGCCGTTTTCCATGAGCGTGATGCGGTGTTCCTGTTTGGCGGCAGCGGGGGTGGGCAGCATCAGTGACCAGTTGCCGTTCTTGTCGGCTTGGGTCGTCACCGGCTGGTCCAGCCAGTCGGCATCGGCGCTCACGGTGGCATCAGCATTGGCCGTGCCCCACAAGCGGGCCTGGGTGCGTTGTTGCAGCACCATGTCATCACCAATGATTTCGGGCAGTTTGATGGCCGCTTGGGCCGTTGCCCACAAAGCCAGAAGCAATAGTAAACTTAAGTATCTTTTCATTGTGTTGATTATTTGATTTTTTGGTTATATACTAAATGATGATTTTGGTCTTGCGGTATTTCTTGCGGAACTCCGACGGGCTGCAGCCCTTGCCTCTCTTGAACTGGCGGGTGAAGTTGCTCAATGTATTGAAACCACAACTGTAACTGATTTCGGCAATGGTGCTCGTGGTGTCGACAAGCATTCGGGTAGCATAGCCCAAGCGCACATCGATGATATACTCGTTGAGCGTCTTGCCGGTGCGCAGTTTGAAGAAACGTGAGAAGGCGCTCGGCGTCATGCCGGCCATGTCGCACAGTTGCGTGAGGCGCAGCGGCTCCATGTAGTGCGCATCAATGTAGTTCTTCACCTTGAGCACACGGCGCGAATCGCTGGTCACAGGCACCTGGGCAAAGGCCGACGACGAGAGTTCGGTGGCTTCGCCTTTGGACAGTTCATACAGGATGCCGAGCAGTTCCAGCACGGCGACAAAGCCCTCTTTAATGCTCGACAGATTGGTGAGTTGGCGATATACCCGCATGATGGATGACATGGGGAATGCCAGACCCTTGCGCGCCCGCACCAACATCTTGTAGATGGAGTCAAACGGGTTGGTGAGGAATGCGCTGTTCTCGCGGTCAAAATCCAGGCGGAACTGAATCGTGATTTCGTGGATGTCGGTTGCTGGACGGCCGTTCTGCTCCCAGGCATGTTCCAGTTCGGAACTTGTGATGAGCACGAGGTCATAGGGGCCTATCACCTCGTTACTGTCACCCACCACACGCAGGCAGCCGGCGGCATTCTCCACAAAGTTCAGTTCCATCATGTTCATCATGTCATGACAGTGGATGGGATAGTTGAACTCGCTCTTGTAGCGGTCGGCGACATACATGAAGTCCCTGTCGCCCAGCGGCGTGATTTCGTGCAGAACTTTAGTGTCTGATTTCATCGTCTTGTCCTTTCTTGTTCTTTATCCTGTTTCAATACTCTTGGTAGCCGAAGTTGGTGAAGTCGGCATAGGAGTCCTTGGAACCTTGTGCGTACAAGGCCAGGACAACGCCCGTGAAGCCTCCGGCCATCTCGGTGCTCAACAGTGTGCAGCTTTGGCTGCCCAGTTCGTGCCAGGTCTTGCCGCCGTCGGTCGAGCATTTATATCGGTAGGTAAGGCCGTCGCTGGAGATGCGCAGCCTCGCCTTGGACTGGTCAAGTTTGTAGGTCTTGATGTCGCTCATCGTCTTGAGGCGGCAGTCCAGTTTCACGATCAGTTCGCCATTCTGGCGGGTACATGACAGCGATTGCCATCCGTCATCAATCTGATAGACGATGATTCCGGCTTCGTCGCCCTCGTTGATATGAGCTGCATCCACATCGGCCTGTACGGTCATGCGCTCGCTCGTCTGACGCATGCCGATGAAGGTTGGATGGTCGGTCTTGGCAACGGGCTGCGCGGCATGCAGACGCAGGCGGCCGCCGGAGCGTTCATAGTTGGCCTCGATGGGACTCTGCATGTGCATCCACATGGGGCGCTCGGGCCAGGCCATGAGGTCCTCGTGGGTGACCGTTCGAAGCCTGCGCACAGGTGTGCCTCCCAGGTTGGCTTGCATTAGCGTGTCGATGGGTTCACCGCCGTTAACGACAGGCCAGCCGCCCTCGGGCCATTGTACGGGAGCCAGATAGGTCTCGCGGCCCAGGTGGTGATAACTGCCGCCAAAGTTGCGGTAGGCCAGGAAGGCCACCCACCACGAGCCGTCGGGGGCCTGCACAAAGTCGCCGTGCCCCGTGCCCTGCACCTGCAGGACTTGGCCCTTCTGGCTGCAGTTGGTCATGATGGGATTGGCGGGATTGGAGATGTAGGGACCCTCGATGTTCTTGCTGCGGGCTATCGTGAGCGAGTGGGCGAGCTCGGTGCCGCCCTCCGAGATGAGCAGATAGTAGTAGCCGTCTTTCTTGTAGATGTGGGGCGCCTCGGGATAACGGCCGCCGTCGCCGCACCACAGGGCAACGCTCTCGGTGAGCTGTTCGCCCGTCTTGTCATCTATCTCGCACAGCCAGATTTTGTCGCCTGGGTTGCTCACCATGTAGCAATGGTCGTCTTCCCAGTAGAGCGACGGGTCGATGCCTTGCTGCTTGAGCCAGATGGGCTCACTCCACGGGCCGCGCGGGTCGGTGGCGGTGACCATGAAGTTGCCGCCGTTGCCCACGTTGGTCGTGATCATGTAGAAAGTGCCCGCGTGATAGCGGATGGTGGTGGCATAGATGCCCAGCCACGACGAGGCTTGGTTGAGCGGAAGCTGAGATTCGCGGGTAAGCACGTTGCCGATTTGCTCCCAGTTCACCAAGTCGGTGCTGTGATAGATGGGCACGCCAGGGAAGTACTGAATGTGGAATTGACAACATAGTAGTCATTTCCCACACGGCAAATCGACGGGTCGGGGTTGAAACCC
>JAZQJW010000003.1:0-24052 GCA_045541835.1 Sodaliphilus sp.
CCATTCCTCTGCGTGTGGCGGGCTTATTTGGGGCTACAGGTGTGGGGCTGCAAAATCCACAAATATGTTTGTTTCTCGAAAAGCGGCAGTTTCACGGCGGTTCGATTCCGCAAGTCCCGCAAGCATTCAAAAGTGCTGATATAGTAATACTTTTTCATAGCCATCTGTTAAGTCGAATCGAGTATGCTCCGTAATGATGGGCGCTGCAACGCCCTAAGCGGTCCACGAGGCTGATACTGGCTGAAGGCTTTCTGTTTTTTTTGCATAAGACATGATAGAACACCGTCGTCGCTGTGAAGCGATGGCGGTTATGGTTGGGAAGTTCCGACGGATGAACTCCGCAATCTAATGCGGCAATCGCAGGTTCGACTCCTGTCCCGACCACAATTCACGTTTTGTTTTCATTGGTATTAGTTTTAAGGTTTATGTTAATGGTATTAGAGGTTATTAGTTCGTTTTCAGCTCATGCCGCGAGGCACGGCTGTTTATGATTACATTGTTTTACGGGTTTCTCCGGTGCCAGCGATGGCGCCGGATCTCATCACACGGCCCGTGTAGGGCACTCAACTTATAAACTACTAATAATGCAATTTTTTTCACTACTTACACTTCCGGCCATTCCATCCGCGAGGCACGAATGGTCACACACTGCGGGGTAGAGCAGAAGGCAGCTCGCATGGCTCATAACCATGAGGTCGTGGGTTCGAGTCCCACCCCCGCCACTCATCATCACCAATTCATCATCACAATGGAAAACGTATTATTTTCAAAGAAGCAGTTCGCCGGGACGCGATGTTACCATTTCGATGCCCGTGAGGACGTGAAGGGCGACCCCTACCTGCAGATCGTCGAAGTACCCACGGCTGGGAGCAAAGGCAAACGCCAGCGCATCTTCGTCCACGCCCAAGACCTGAAGAAATTCAAAGAGTCGATAATCGAGGTTATTGACCAGTGCATTGAGCGTTTCGGGGAAAATGTCAACGAGAGTTAAGGCGCTAAAATGGAGGCATTTGCGTTGCCCGTATATCGCCAAAACTGACTAACTTTACAGTGAGTTAATTCATAAGTCAAACCAATTAAACCAACTGAACATGGAAGAAAAACAAGTAATGTTCATGAGCGCTGAAATCGACCAGATTGCAGCGGCCCTCTCGGAGTTCCAGTCCGAGTTGAAACAACCTGAGTTAAGCAAGGAGGTGAGTGTCAAGACCCGCACAGGCGGGACGTACACCTTCAAGTATGCCGACCTGTCAACGTGCGTTAAGGCGGCTGTTCCCGCGATGAAGAAGTGCGGCCTCGCCGTTACCCAAGTCGTTGTCAATAGCACTCTTGTAACCATATTGGCACACAAGAGCGGCCAATGGTTCCGTAGCGAGATTGAAATCAAAGCGCCTGCCGACTATCAGGCACTGGGTTCTGCGATTACCTACCTCAAACGCTACACCTACTGCGCCATCCTCGGCATTGTGGCCGATACTGACGACGATGCCAATGCGGCCTGCGGCAACGAGGCCACATTCAAGGAACCTGCCAAGCGTGCATCATCAAAGAAGTCAAGCGGTGCCACCGCCGTCGCTTTCAAGGGTGATGTGCTGAAACAGGCACTTGCCGATCTTGAGGCAGCCAAGACCAACGAGGAATACGCCGCCGTATGGCAGAAGTATTCAACCGAGTACCCGGCCATGTGCCAGAAGGGCACTGAGTTCTATGATGCTTGCATCAAGAAGGCAAACGAGTTGCAGCAGTCATGAGCAAGATCACGTTACCCAAATCGCCAGTAGTCTTTGAGGAAGACCCTCACGGCTACTGGCTTGAGGGTAAGCGTCTGTCTGGTATCACGGGACTTATCCATGCGATACTCGGCCTCGGCGTTTACCCAGGAGCGAATGACTTTGTAAGGCAGGTTGCCATACCCCGCGCTGGTGCCTATGGCAGTGCCATTCACAAGTCCATTGAGTTGTACGATGAAATCGGCATTAAACAAACCAAGTTCCCCGAAGTCGAGCACCAGACCGAGAACTACGGCGTGCAAGTATTCGGTCCCTTTGACGTTTCCCGGGAACTTGAGACGTACATCAAGCACCGTGAGGGCTTCGAGCCTATTGCAAACGAGTACACAGTCAGCGACGAGGAACAATATGCGTCCAACATCGATAACGTGTGGTCCAAAATTGAGACTGGCGGTGATTGGATTGTTGACACCAAGAGTAACAACCTCGACTACTACCCTGGCGGCTCTGATGCACTGAAACTCTACCTATCATGGCAGTTGAGTATCTATGCTTACCTTTATGAGCGCAAGACAAAGCGCAAAGTCGAGGGACTTGCTGCCAACTGGCTACGTCATTCCGATGGAGCGTTTTGGATCATCGAGCGACAGCCTGACGATTTCGTCGAGGCGTTACTGAAGCACACCAAAGCGACGTGGGTTGATGACCATTGGGAATATGAGTGGACTGGCGACCCTGATATGTTGTCTGTCATGCAAGGCAACATCCTGCCTGCAGTGAAAGAGAACGGCATCGTCGCCCAGCAGACAATCGACATGATTGTGTACACGCTGAGGCAGGCGAAGTATATCGAGGAGGCGATGGCGGCTTTCAAAAAAGAGCTCAAGGCCAAGATGATTGAGAACGGCATCAAGTCCTTTAACTGCGATGCTTTCAGCGTCACACTTTCAAAGGACAGTATCGTGACCTCTTTCAACAGCGGGAAATTCAAAGAAGACCACCCCGACCTCTACAACGAATACTCGTCAAAGAGTCTCCGTGCAGGAAGTTTAACCATTAAATTGAAAGGCAAATGAGTATGAACAAAGTTTTCTTGCTCGGCAACGTCGGCAAGGATCCAGAAGTTAGAGACGCGCAAGGCGTGAAGGTAGCGTCATTCACGCTGGCCACTACCGACAGGGCATATACCAAGCAGGACGGGACGCAGGTACCTGAACGCACCGAGTGGCACAACATCGTCGCATGGCGAGGTCTTGCAGATATTTGTGAGCGTTATGTGCGCAAAGGCACGAAACTCTTAATCATTGGCAAGCTGATGACCCGCTCCTGGGAGGGACGCGATGGCATCAAACGCTATCAGACTGAAGTCGTCGTTGACGATATGGAACTATTGGGACAGCCTCAAGCGCAACAGCAGCAGGCATACCAACAGCCCTACCAGCAAGTCCAACAGCAGCCAGTAGCGCAACCGCAGTACCAGCCACAGCCGCAGTACCAGCAGCAACCCGCGCCGATGCCTGGGCAGCAACCATATCAGCCGCAACAGCAATATGGCGGTCCCAGCGCTAACGACCTTCCATTCCGACGCTGATGGATGCGACACTAACTAAACGTGACGGGCAAGTGAGCATGGACAAGTCATTCGACTTCCTGTGCTCACAGCTCCGTAACGGTGTCTATGTTGTCAGCATCAAGCGCAAGACCGAGCCTCGCACCGTCAGCCAGAACGCCCTCATGTGGATGTGGTTCAAGTGCATGGAAGAAAACACAGGCACCGAGAAACAGGACTGGCACGATTATTATTGCTGCAAGTTCCTCACCCGTGAGACCGCTTTCGGCGGCAGGCGTTACACTGTTGTCGGCGGCACAAGCGGAATGAACACCGTGCAGATGTCGAATTTTATGGACAAGGTGCAGGCTGATGCAGCCGCCGAATGGGGCATCACCCTGCCACTGCCTGCCGACAGATACTATGAGGAGTTCGTAAAACACTATCGCTACCGATGAGCACTCTACAAGACCAACTCAAGAGGCTTGAAGCCAAACACGGGAAGAAGTCAACTGCCCCACTACAACGACTAAAGGTGTATTACGGTTGGCGCAAGACCAGTAATATCATTAAGCGTGAGTCGCTGGCCGTCGTTTTCCTTAATGATGACCCGGGCCCGCGCATCGATAAGGACGGCTACGATGGTGTAAGTCGATACATCCACGTCGTCTATTCCAGATGGCAGACTAAGGAGGAAGCACTTGACGGCAAGTTGTGTAACCGTATGTACACCATCTATGAGATTTACATGGATGACAAGCACATTCAAGGAAGCCTTGAATTGGCGTTGCAGGCCAACTACAACGCCGACATCAACAATGTAAGCAAGAAGGAACTGCAACAGATCAAAGAGAAACTCCGTGCGGCATACTATGGACTCCATCCTGATTACAAAGAGCCTCACGGGGTACAGTTATTTATTGATTTTAATACTTAAATACAATGAAGATTTCAAAAGTAAAACTGAACAATGGCGGCACTCTTGAGGTCGCCTTTGTTGACGATGACGGCAATGATGTGAGCCTGAAAGGCAAGAACCCAGTCCATGAGGATTTCAAGGAGCGACTTAACGCCCTCATCCCCTATTTTGCCGAACTGACCGAACAGCGAGAGGCCCCGATGATTGACTGGAATGACATTGAGAGCATCGAGAACGAGGACTTGCTGCACCGCATTTCGGTCACTGGTGTTTCTGTCAAAGGTTTTGACGATGACCGCCAGTGCGTCATCACCGGCAAGCGCACACTTTCAACGAGTAAGGTGTTAAACCTCAATACGCCCCTCACTGGTTTCAATATCGACACCGAAAGCTATGAGCGTTGCGAGGATCTGCGCGATGTCGTGGATGCCTTGATGTATGAGGCTAAACTCTACGTCGTCGAGAAAAAGTGGGCGGTGGTCCAGAAGGAAATCGACTTCGACGGCAACGCCGACGATCCGTTTGCCGAGGCACAGGCTACCGCCGAAGTACCTGAGGCAGTACCCGCATGAGGCCGTTTTTCGTAACAGAAACCCCCAACACATTCAAACTCCAGTTTGACTACAATCCGAAGCTGATAGATATTGTCAAGCGCATACCCTCTCATCCGAAGTGGGATGCAACCGACAAGGCATGGATTGTCCAGAAGTCAGATGTTGCCTACCCACCTAATCGCGATGCACGCTGGTATGTCGAAGCGATGGCCCAGTGGTCAGTGGCCAACCGCTATTGCAGCGACATCAAGCGCCGCACTGATGAGAGGGACATCACCTACGAACTGCCTGAGTTGTCCAGTATCGACGGCGACCATTACATGCTGCTGGAACCCTATAAGTACCAGCTTGAAGGTGTCCAGTACGCCTTGCAGCACAAGCGTTGCATCTTCGGCGATCAGCCGGGACTCGGCAAGACGTTGCAGGCCATTTGCGCCGTCGTCAAAGCACATAAAGAAGCAAGCAAGTACGGGGAAACACTCCCCGTGCTTGTCATTTGCCCCGCGTCGCTGAAAATCAACTGGCAGCGAGAGTTCAAGAAGTTCGCAGGGATGAATGCCATCATCCTCGATGACAGCAACCGCGACACCTGGCACCGTTTCATTATGATGCGTAACGGCCTCGGCAACCCGCTGTGTGACGTGTTCATCACCAACTACGAGAGCCTGAAAAAGTTCTTTGTGACAGAGATACGTGAACATGTCAAACTGACAATGCGTAGTATCGTATTTGATGAGCGCATTAAGCTGTTCAAGTCGGTAATCATCGACGAGAGTCACAAGTGCAAGAGTCCCAAGACCCAGCAGAGTAAATTCGTCGAGGGTATCTGCAAGGGTAAGCGGTGGGTGTTCGAGTTGACCGGCACGCCAGTAGTCAACAACAACACCGACCTCATCCAGCAGCTACGCATACTTGACCGACTGGAGGAGTTCGGGGGTTACAAGAAATTCGTAGCCCGGTACTGTGACGGCCCCAAGCAGTCCAGCAACATGAAGGAACTGAACTGGAGGCTGTGGCACTGCTGTTTTTTCCGTAGAGAGAAAAAGGCGGTACTTTCGCAGCTTCCAGACAAGAGCCGCCAATATATTGAGTGTGACATCACCAACCGCTCCGAGTATGAAGCCGCCGAGAAAGACGTCATCAAATATCTGCGCACCTTCAAGAATGCAGATGATGAGAAGATACAACGGACGATGCGCGGGCAGATCATGGTACAGATGGGCATACTCAAGCAGGTAGCCGCGAGAGGTAAAATCAAGGCCGTCTCTGATTTCGTCCACGATGTCATTGACGGTGGAGAGAAACTCATCCTTTTCGCCTACCTCAAAGAGGTTGTCGATGCGTTGAAGGGAGAGTTCCCTGATGCTGTGACAGTCACCGGGAGTGACAATGTGCGAGAGAAGCAGCGGGCCGTTGATATGTTCCAGAATGACCCCGACTGCAAGCTGATCATCCTCAACTATAAGAGTGGCGGCACGGGCTTGACGCTGACCGCTGCAAGCCGCGTCGCGTTCATTGAGTTTCCGTGGACGTACAGCGACTGCGAGCAGGCCGAAGACCGCGCCCACCGCAACGGCCAGAAGAATAACGTCAACTGTTATTACTTCCTCGGCATAAAGACCATTGACCGCTACATGTATAAGGTCATCCAGACCAAGAAGGACATCGCCAACGAGGTCACTGGTACGACCACCCAGATAGATGAGGATATTGTTAACATCACTATGAACCTGTTTCAGGATAGGTTGTAATCATCACATGACAATGACGCGAGAGGAAATACTACAGATTGAGCGCACCAGCAGCGAGAGCCAGATACAGCACGTTTGTGTGTGCTGGTTTCGCCATACATTCGCTAAAGTCGCTTATCTGCTTTTCGCCATACCCAACGGCGGGAGGCGTGATAAGAGGACTGGAGCGGTGATGAAGTATGAGGGTGCCGTCAGTGGAATATCTGACCTGGTATTGTTATATCCATTCGGAGGCAAGGCGAGCCTTTGCATCGAGATGAAGACTCCCAAGCGCAAGGGGACGAGTGCAGGCAGGCAGAGCGAGAGCCAAAAAGCATGGCAGCAACTTGTAGAGACCTACGGCAGCGTGTATCGTGTATGCCACGGCATATTCGAGTTCGTGGAAGCTGTTTGCCTTTATCTGCACATCGACCCTCAGCCGTATATCGATGATGTCCTGGACAAATACCCGATATACCGATGAGCGAGGGATGGATCAAGCTACACCGCAAAATGCGAGAGTGGCAACACTATCAAAACCCATCCGCAAGGATGGTGTTTGAGGATCTGCTGTTTGATGCTAACAGCAGCGCGATGTTCTGGCACGGCCACGAGGTGAAACGGGGCGAAACGATGATTTCAATTTCCTCGCTTGAGTGTAATACGGGACTGTCGAGAAAGACTATCATTAAGGTGCTGAAGCTGCTTGAAAAGACTGGAGAAATAAAGCGTGTGAAGTACGCTGGAGCTATTAAGACAATCGTCTGTAATTTTGACAATTATCAAGGTGATAGTGGAATTATTCCACCACCAAGTACACCAGTAGTTCCACCACCAATTCCACCACCAATTCCACCACCAAGTACACCCGAACAAGAATATAAAGAATTAAAGAATAATATATCTGCTAACGCAGATAATAACCCCCCTATAATCCCCCCAGGGCTGGAGCCGTCAAAGAAAAAAAAGAAAGAGCCGGAAAAATACTCTTTTGTTGTCGCTCCAGAGTTCGAGGAGTCCTTTTCGACATGGCTTGAGTATAAGCACCAACGTAGGCAGTCCTACAAGACGCCCAAGTCACTTGAGGCGTGCTACAAGAAACTGCTGAAGTTGGCAAACAATGACCCGGCCACCGCGATGGCGATTGTCGAGCAGTCGCTGGCTAACAACTGGGCAGGGCTGTTTCCGTTAAAACAAGATTATGCAACAACCACTATCAATCAATCAACTGACCCGAGGCAGCGCGAGCGAGAAAACCTTGCCCGCAACTATGCAGCAACTATCGCCCGCCGTCTTGCAGAGGACGATGCGCGTGCTGGAACGGTACGGAAGCCGTGAGAGTTTCTTAACCACGCTCAACCCGAGCGAGCAACTCAAAGCAGGGCGTAACCCTGAGCGGGCTATCCTCAGCGAGGATGCCCCGACGCTGGCCATCATGCGCCATGCCTACGGTGACGGCTTTCCTGCTACATGGCTACTGCCGCAGATCCTTGACCTGGTTGTGTACTCCAACACCAAGGGGACGTTGAGTGACCGACAAGCCGAGTTTCTTGCAGAGGTCATCGCCAACGAGTATTCCTTTTTGAAAGCGTCCGAGTTGTTGCTGTTCTTCTACCAGTTCAAGACGGGCAAGTATGGCCACTTCTACGGCTCAGTTGACCCAATGCGCATAACGATTGCGTTGGACGAGTTCTGCGATGAGCGTGAGCGGGTCCTGGAGCGTCACGAGCGAGAGCAAGAGAAAATCCGAGAGGCGCAGGAACCCAAGCTGCCATCCATCAGCCCCGAGGAGTGGTGCCGACAAGTAGGCCTGCCTGAATGCCACTCGGCGACAGAAGTCTGGCAGTTGGAGAACCACGCCCTCAACATCATTGACGGCATAGTCTGGACAATCAACATGTTTCACAAAATCGTGTGTGCATTATGAAGTGTGTTATTTACTGGAAATGCCGCGACCCCGAGGCCATCGAGTCCATCCGTGAGGAATTCGGAATACCGCACTATACCACCATCAACGGCGAAAGCCCGTGCGAGGTGGACGATGACAAGGTAGAGCTGCTGAAGGAGTGCGAGCGTCGCGGATTCTTTTCCATCCGCGACAAAAAATGGTGTAAAAATGGCGAAGTTTTCGTTTGGTAATCTCGTCATTTTGAACTAACTTTACTGATGTAAATGAGACACATTTACAGCATAAGTCAAACCAATTAAACCAAAGAACAATGAAAGTAGAAACAATTCCAATCGGGCGTATCAAACCATCGCCCATGAACCCGCGCAAGACATTCAATCAAGACGACCTCATGGAACTTGCGCAAAACATCAAAGAGCAGGGACTGTTGCAGCCCATCACCGTCAGGCCAGTCGAGTCAACGGACAGCGACCCACTTGCCGATGGCTGCTATGAGATTGTATGCGGTGAGCGACGCTACCGCGCCATGTCCATGCTTGCCGATGGCGACAATTACAAAGTCCCCTGCCTCATCAGGAGCATGACGGACGATGAGGCCTTCGACGCGATGATCACTGAGAACTTACAGCGCAAAGACGTGGACCCGATGGAAGAGGCGTTCGCGTTCAGCAAACTTGCCGAGCGTGGCAGCACCACCGAGGACATCGCCCTGCGTTTCGGGAAATCCAGGCGGTTTGTACTTGACCGCATCAAACTCAACAAACTCATTCCCGAGTTGACGCTGCGCCTCAAGGACGGCGAAATGTCCATCAGCGCGGCGATGATCATCTGTAAACTCGACGAAGATTTGCAGCGCGAATTCCATAAAAGATACAGTCACTACGCAAGCGTCTCCAAAGGCGACGCCGAGCGTTTCTGCAATTCGATTTTCCAATATCTCAGTCATTCCGCCTGGTTTGATGGTGAGCGCAAGGACTTCGACGGCGGTTGCGGTCTCAAATGCTCCGAGTGCCCATACAACACCATCAACGTCGGCTGCATCTTCTACGAGATGAAGGCCGAGACCACCGAGGCGAGGTGTACCAACAAAGACAAGTACCAGGACAAAAAACTGGCTTACCTGATGACCCTCATCGACGAACATGCAGATGACATCATCAAGAAGGGCGAGCCGCTGGAGTTCGGGAAGATTGCAGTTGTGGCCGACATTTCCGATTACGTCAACGACAGGAGTGAGATTGACAAGTTCATCGGCATGGTTGAGGCTAAAGGCTACGAGGTATTCATCAAGTCAGAAGCCTTTGGCGCGTACAGCTACTACAATCCCGGCGATGAGCGGCTGGATGAGAAACTCGCCAACCACGAGGTATTCCGTTGCTTGAGTATCAACGCCTACTGCAGGGACGTCAATGTCGATGAGCGTTACTACCAGTTCAAGAAAGACCTCGAGGGCGTTGACAACAAGGCCATCCAAGAGGGTGCAGAGGTCGCCAAGCTGGCCGAGAGATACAAAAAAGCGTCAGACAAATGCAGGCTGAACCGCTCTTCATCTATCAGCGAGATATTCGGTTTCAGCGCCTCAAAACTCAATACTGACCCATTAAGCGAAACTGAACTTGACGTTCTCGCTGCCTATATGCTCCGTCACGCTGACTGGAAGATGAGAAGTGCCATGTTAGGCAACAGCGCTCAGCCTTCCGCTGATGTCTGCTATGATTTCGTCACCAAGTACCGCGACAAGCGAGACTGCATCATCCGTGACTACCTGCGTAACTTCCTCTATGACGTCGGTGGAGTAAGTCAAGGATATGCTGCTCAATCGGCCGTCGCCGAGGAGTGGGCACCCGATGAGCTGAAACGCATTGAAGAGGAGTATGCCGCCGAGTTGGAGAAAAAGACAGCCAAGATTGTCAAGCAACTCAACGACATGGGCTACACGACCGAGGGCAAGAAGATTGAGAGCAAAAAGTCCACGAAGGGCAAGAGAGTTAAGTAACTTGACAATACATAACCATGAGTGCCGGGGTCAATCCTCGGCACTCGTTTTTGTCTATCACTATGGATTATCTTGAATTTCTTGAAACCAAGAAGGTGACCGTCAAAAAGTGCGGTTTCGATATAGATGAAAACGACCTCAACCCTAAGCTGTTCGACTTCCAGCGTTTTTGTGTACGCAAGATGCTGAAAAACGGCAAAGGCGCAATTTTCGCCGGATGTGGCAACGGCAAAACTCTCATGCAACTTGAATGGGCTCAAAAGGTAGCCGATCATGAAGGCCGCCCGGTACTCATCCTCGCTCCCTTATCAGTGAGTCGCCAGACGATTGCCGAGGGGGCACGTTTCGGTTATACTGTCAAGTTGTATCGAGACATGGAAGATGACAGCCAGATAGTCATCACCAACTATGAGCAGATTGACAACATCGACATTGACAAATTCGTCGGCATCGTCCTTGATGAGAGTTCCATCCTCAAGAACTTCACAGGGCATTATAGGCGACTGCTTACTGAACGATTTAAGCGTACACCCTATAAACTCTGCTGTAGTGCCACACCGTCCCCAAACGACCTCAACGAGATAGGCAACCATAGCGAGTTCCTGGACGTGCTTGATGCCGCCGACATGCGCTCTAAATGGTTTGTCCGTGACGAGGGCATGAACAACTACCGCCTTAAAGGTCACGCCAAGGCTGACTTTTACGGATGGATCGCCTCATGGGCTATCATGTTCGAGAACCCTGCCGACATCGGTTTCGTTGAGACCGGCAAGCTGTTCAAGCTGCCGAAGCTCAATTTTTTCGAGCACTCCGTTTCTGTCGCTCCCCAGCAGGGGCAGCTTTTCGCCATCGGCAGCGTGAACGCCACCAACTTTAATGCCGAGTTGCGCAACACGATGGACGAGCGACTGAAAGTCGTCGCAGAGATTGCAGAAAAGACGGACGGGCAGGTGCTCATCTGGGTCAAGCAGAACAAGGAAGGCGAGGAGTTGCGTCGGTTGTTGCCTGAGGCCATAGAGGTCAAAGGCAGTGACAGTGACGACCACAAGGAGCAGTCGTTGCTGGACTTTGCCGACGGGAAGATCCGCATACTCATCAGCAAGGCCAAGATTTGCGGCTATGGCATGAATTTCCAGTCGTGCGGCACGCAGATTTTCGCCGCCCCTGATTTCTCTTTCGAGGATTTCTACCAGCAAGTGCGACGCTCTTACCGCTTCGGCCGCAAGGGTGACGTGAACATCCATTTAGTAATAACCGACACAATGAGCAACACAAGAGATATTATTTTGAAGAAGCAGCAGGCGTTTGAGGAGATGCAGCGTGAGATCAATGCCAACATCAACGAGCGCAAGTACGGCCTGCTGAATGACTATGACTATCGTGAGTACCGCGACGATAAGGTTTTCCTGATGAAAGGTGACACCACGATAGAGATTAAGAGGGTGCCGGACAACAGCGTGGACCTGATTATTTTTTCCCCCCCCTTCAGTTCGTTGTTCACCTACTCCAACTATGTCCACGACATGGGCAACAACGAGAGCCACGAGGACTTTTTCAAGCAATACTCATTCCTGCTCAAAGAGTTATACCGCATACTCAAGCCAGGCAGGTTGATGTGCTGCCATACCAAAGACCTCGGCGTGTACAAGAACTCGTCGGGATATACAGGCATCTACGACTTTACGGGCGAGCACACGCGCCATGTCCAGGAGTCGGGCTTCAAGCTGCACAGTAAAATCACCATCTGGACAGATCCAGTACTTGAAATGCAGCGCACCAAGACGCAGCGGCTGTTGTACAAGCAAGTCACGAGCGACAGCAGCAAGACAGGCATTGGGATGGCCGAGTACATAACCATCTTCAAAAAGTGGGAAGGCGATGAGAAGGACTGGGAGCCCATCACCGCACTTGACAAAGAGAATTTCCCGCTTGACACCTGGCAACGCTGGGCAAGTCCCGTGTGGATGGACATCAAGCGCACTGACGTGCTGACGGCCAATGAAGGTACGGCGATGGGTGATGAGAAACATATCTGCCCGCTGCAGCTTGGTGTCATTGAGCGCCTGGTGCATTTGTGGAGCAATCCCGGCGAGGTGGTATTCACACCATTCCTCGGCATCGGCAGCGAGATTTACGAGGCCGTCAAGGCTGACCGTCGCGGCATTGGCTGCGAACTGAAAGACAGTTATTTCGATGTAGCCGTCAAGAATATCCGCAAAGCGGAACTCGTGGCCAAACAACCTACACTATTCGACTTTTAATGTTATGAAACCAAACAGACCACCCCCTCACACATCATGCGTGAGCCAGAGTGAAATTAGAAACAACCAATAAACATAGTCACGATGATCAAGTTAAATATCTATGCGATGAAGTTGCACGGTCAGGCCATAGCCCGAGGCGACTACGCAGAGGGCAGCAATCCGATGGTGATTGTCTTGAAAGAGACGAGGGCCTGGTGCAAGCTGCATCAGGCGCAGATGGACAGCAAGAATTTGCCGTTGGAGCCGTCAAGGATTGAGGGCTATTCCCTGCGTGAAGAGGCCGCCGGTGAAGTGATTGTCTCGATGATGGAGTATCTGCAACACGTCGGGTGCAATGACATGGAGACGCTCATCAGACAAATCATAGAGCGCGACCTGAAATAGTGGCTGTGTCGGTTGTTGAGTGATGATGTATTAAGTGATGATGACAACAAAATGACACAGAATATTTCAATCGCGTTGCTGGACTACAACAAAGGCCAGCTGAAGGGGTTGCCAAAGAACCCCCGATTTTTCCGTGATTACCGTTACGAGGCGATGAAAAAGAGCATCCTGGAAAGTCCAGAGATGCTCGAACTCCGTGAACTTATCGTATTCCCCTACGACAACGGCAGGTTTGTCGTCGTTTGCGGCAACCTGCGACTGAGGGCGTGCAAGGAGTTGGGTTACACCGAACTCCCGTGCAAGGTGCTTGACGCAAAGACCAAGCCCAAGAAGTTGAGGGAATATGCCACGAAGGACAACGTGAGTTTCGGTGAGACGGACGTGGACATACAGCAGAACGAGTGGGACAAAAGCGAGTTGCAGGACTGGGGTGTAGAGTTCGCTCCCGAGAAGGAGAAGGACGAGTTCCAGGAGAGGTTTGACGCCATCACCGATGACACCGCCCTCTATCCTCTCATCCCGAAGTACGACGAAAAGCATGAGCTGTTCATCATCCAGTCGGCAAGCGAGGTCGATAGTAATTGGCTCCGTGAGCGTCTGGGTATGCAGCGCATGAGGTCGTACAAGACCGGGAAAGTGAGCAAATCGAATGTTATTGACATTAAGGACGTTCGCCATGCCCTTGAAGATAGTAATCCCCAGCCACAAGCGTCATGACATGGTGCTGTCAAAGCGCCTCGTCGTTGACCCCATCATCTGCGTTGCCGAGAGCCAGGCAGACATCTATCGTGAGTACAACCCCGAGTGTGAGATTGTCACCCATCCCGATGACGTGATAGGGTTAATCCCGAAGCGCAACTGGATGGCACGGCATTTCGGTGATCTGTTCATGCTCGACGATGATGTCCATGTCGTCAAGAGCCTCATTGCCGAGAAAGGCGAGACGGGAGTCATTCGCGACCCCGAGAAGATAACCCGCATCATCGAGGAACTGTACGAGTTGGCGTGTATGCTGGACGTTCACCTGTTCGGCTTCACGAGCCGCATCAGTCCCGTGATGTATGATGAGGGTGGTTATTTCTCTTTGAGCAAGATGATAACCGGCTGTGCCTACGGCGTCCGCTACGATAAAAACGTGTGGTGGAACGAGGAACTGAAACTCAAGGAGGACTTTTGGATCAGCTGCTACATCAAGTATAAAGAGCGGCGCATATTGACCGACCTGCGTTACAACTTCGCCCAGAAAGGGACGTTTGTCAATGCCGGTGGTCTGGCCGCGTTCCGCAACCAGGACGAGGAGCGCCGTTCGATACTCTTCATCAAGAAGCATTTCGGCGACAGCATCGCGCTGAAAGGCCCCGGGAACAACGGGAAGGACAAGACCCGCTCGATGGTCCAGTACAACATATCGGCCAAGTTCAAATTCTAATGTTACCAAGAGTTAAGGCGTTAAAATGGCAGTCATTCTGTTGCCCGTCATTCGTCAATTATGCCTAACTTTATGTGTCAAACGAAAGGAGTTGATATGATACTGAGAACAAAGAGCGGATATGACTTTTTCGAGTGTTCATCGGCCATGCAGAAGGCGATACGCCGTGCCGATGTGCGAGTAGCTGGTTTCTTTGCGCTGGAGTTGTGGTCCAGCGGTTACCGTGACTATGTATGGAAGCGTCTTTATACCATCAGTGCCGAGGACTGTTACGGCCTCATCACCGCCGAGGTGGAGGCTCTATGGCAGGGCCATGAACTTGTGAACAAAGGCGCAAAAGAGCCGAAAGGACGTATATTCGTGAGCAAGGCGGTACTGCTGCTTTGCGACTGCCGCAAGTGCCGCGATGCCGACCACCTGCAAAACTTCATCTATGACCGTCAGGACGTGGATGTGGAGCGGTGGATCGAGGACGTGCGTGCAGTGCCGTTGCCTGTTCCGGATTACACTTTCGATGTCCACACCCGCAAGGGTAAGAAGATGGGCAGGACGAAGGAGGAGTTTTTCAGGGATGAGTTTGATGCCCTCCAGCCGCGCCAGCCCGGACTATTCGACGATTTGGTTTAACATCTGTACCGCCGCCCAAGCGTGGCGGTACATTTCTTTCATTCATGGCAAAAGAACCGATATACAGTGAATGGATGCTCCAAGCAAAGGCGTATGCAGCCGCAGAGAAAGCGTTGCGCATTGAGAAGTGGGTGCAGGTGAGCTTCTACATAGACATTCCTGAAAAAGAAGATGGCGCGGTCTGCATTCAGTCACATGGATCGCAATGGTCGAAGCGTGTTTTCCTGTATGATATGCCCAGGCATCAGTACGACCGCTATTTATGGGTAATCCATTGGAGATATGCCAGGCTTGTATGCCAATATCCAAGAGGCAACGTCCAACAGTACGTTTGTTTCTATGATAAGACCACCGGACTTGCATTAGGATATGGCGAGGTGTTGAGCGATCTGATTGCAGCGAAAGCTTTGCTGTCAAGGTATAAGAACAGGAAGAGAGATTACATCGTCACCCAGTCAAATAATATCTTTTTCAATGGCAGCGATGACGTTGTGGAGAAATTCAATGCCAAAATCAGTGCTACCGAGGCGAAGATCCAGCGACTCGAAAGTGAAATCAAAGGCATGGTCAAGTCACAAAAAGATGGCGACCCATTCTAATCGTTATCAAGAGTTAAGGTGTTAAAATGGCGGGGAGCGACGATTGCATATCTCGTTAATCTGAACTAACTTTACAGTAGATAATTAAATAAGTCAAACCAATTAAAACCAACGAATTATGAACGCTACAGCAACGACACCGACCACCATTCCCGTGGAAATCTACAGAGACTTGTTCGACTACCTGAACGAAGAGCTGTTTGACAGCAGCGACTTCGACGGCGACGATGGTGCCACTTCCGAGTTCATCTACCAGAGCGATGACGGCCACTGGCTCATCACCGGCGAGGCAAAGGCAAGCAGCAAATACATTGACGAGAGTTTTGACCACGCTTTCGGCACTGAATATTGCGGCTACTGGGACATGGACCAACTTGAAGACGTGACCATCTTCGAGAGTTCCTACTTCGACGACGATGACAAAGAAACCGCTATGGCCTTTGATTTCGATATATTTGACCACCTGCATGACAAGACCACCATCAAGCGGGGAGGTGTTGAGATCAATGCCGGTGACGATGTTGTTGTTAAAGATTACATGAATGGTCGCTGGCAACTTGCCAAGTTCCTCTACTACGACACCATCAACGAGAACTACCACTGGAGCAGCGAGGATGGTCGTAAGCGTTACGGCTACAAGTTACTGCCCGCCACTGATGAGAACCTCAAGAGAGTGGGCACCTATTAAGTCAAACCAATAAATTTACTGAAACTATGCTTAACGGCTTCGAGAAACAGACCGAGCCGCTGAATGACTATGAGCGTGACGTGCTGTTGCCCATCATCGTTCAGGGGCTCAAAATCCGCGTTGGTGCGCGTCGAGCGATCACCAACAGGAAGATGACGACGAACCTCACGAATAAAGGCTACAAGGTCAGTGACGGTCGAGTCCGCAAAATCATCAACCACATCAGGAACAACGCGCTTGTTGAGCGTCTGGTTGCGACGAGTAACGGCTATTTCGTCGCTACCGATGCCAAGACCATGCGTGATTACATCGCCACGCTGAAAGGCCGTGAAGGTGCTATCCGCGCCGTGCGCGAGAGCATGGAGATGCAGCTCGCAGAATGGGAAGGAGGTGAGCATGAAAACGGCTAAAAAGATTATCACTGGATATGTTTCAAGCATAGGCGAGTTGGGCCGCTTACCCATATACTTAAAACGATTATCTGGAATTGAACCCATAGAGGTCGATCATTCAAAAGTAATTACAGAGGACCTGCTGTTTTGTGAGATTGACAAAGCAATTAAATATCTGGAGGACTTAAAAAGCCAGGGATTTCAAGAAATACGCCAATGTTGGAGCGGATATGAAGATAATTATTTCGTGGCAATAAAGAGGGAACTTGAGACCGGGGAAGAGTTCGCAAGTCGAATATTTACAAGAATATTGGAAATCTCCAAAGAGTTAGACATCAAAGAAGAGAAGGAGAGCAAACGCAAAAAGAGAATTGCAGAGTTGCAGGATGAACTTTCAAAGCTGAAAAAGGAAGGAGGTATGAAATGATTAAACTACTCTACATTGACCTGTTTTGCGGTGCTGGAGGCACGAGTACCGGCGTAGAGTATGCCCGTGTGAAAGGTGACAAGTGCGCCAAAGTGATTGCCTGCGTCAACCATGACGCCAACGCCATCGCAAGCCACGCAGCAAACCATCCATTTGCCCTGCATTTCACCGAGGACATCAGGACACTTGAACTGTCACCGCTCATCAAGCACATAGCCGACTGCCGCCAACTCCACACTGAGGCGCATGTCGTTCTATGGGCATCCCTGGAGTGCACGAATTTCAGCCGTGCGAAGGGTGGCCAGCCCCGTGACGCCGACAGCCGCACGCTTGCCGAACACCTATACCGCTACATTGAGGCCATTGACCCCGACTATCTCCAGATAGAGAATGTCGAGGAGTTCATGAGTTGGGGTGAGTTGGATCCAGACGGGAAACCGATATCTAAAGACAAAGGAAGTAGTTACCTGCGTTGGGTCAAGAGAGTCCGCTCATACGGATATGACTACGAATGGCGAATACTCAACGCTGCCGACTATGGCGCCTACACCTCACGCAAGCGTTTTTTCGGCATATTCGCCCGCAAGGGTTTTCCGATAGTCTGGCCGACTCCAACCCACAGCAAGGACACCGGGACACTCGACAAGTGGAGGCCTGTGAGGGATGTGCTCGACCTCGACAATGAGGGCACGAGCATATTTGCGAAAAAGAAACCGCTCTGCGAGCGCACGCTTGAACGCATCTATGCAGGCCTTATCAAGTTCGTTGCTGGTGGCAAGGACGCGTTCCTGGTTAAGTACAACTCATACAATAAGCAGGGACATTACCGCCCGCCGAGCGTAGACGATCCGTGCCCGACCGTAGCCGTACAAAATCGGCTCGGAGTGGCAAAGGTGCAGTTCCTCAGCAAGCAATTCGGGGGTGATCCGAGCGGCAAGAATATCTCCATCGAGCAGCCAGCTGGAGCGATTACCACAAGAGACCACCACGCGTTCATTTCCGCTTACTACGGTAACGGCAATAACCACTCGCTTGATGAACCTGCCCCAACTGTAACAACGGCAGATAGGTTTGCAATGGTTACGAGCCGCTTCCTCGACATGCAGTACGGGAACGGCACCCCCTCTCCAGTCAATCTACCGTCACCTACACCAACAACAAACCCAAAGCATCAACTCGTGAGTTGCAAACGGTTTCTTGTCAACCCGCAGTTTTTCAGTGCAGGCGGATCTGTAGACGCTCCGTGTTTCACCCTCATAGCCCACATGGACAAAGCGCCGCCCTACCTCGTCACGATGGAGGACGGCATCGGCATTGAGGTATATAAGACTGACAGTCCCATGACCGTCAAGATTAAGGAGTTCATGGCCCTTTACTGCATCGTTGACATCAAGATGCGTATGCTACTTGTTGACGAGTTGAAGCGCATTATGGGCTTTCCTGAAGGCTATACGTTAATCGGCACTCAAGCCGAACAAAAGAAATACATTGGCAATGCCGTCGAGGTCAACATGGCCAGAGTTTTATGCGAGGCATTGGCAGCTAACAACTAACCAATAATCATCATCACAATATGAGTTTTTTAGACTTATTCAGGCGCAAGAACTATGCGTCACCATACTACGGGAAAGGCAACAGGGCGTTGTTTACGGCTCCAAATAGGTTGCCAGCACCTTGCGATTTACCAGCACCTCCCCCACAATCACAACCAAAGAAAAGTGACGCCGTCCATACCAAAAGCGAGTACGATGGTCCCAAATGGGAAGAGCGTCGTTTTGCACTTGTTGAGAAACTCGTCTTGCAGGGTCGGCTTTCCGTTATCCTCGGCAAGACTCAAGCTACTGACGAGCAGATTGCCGCAAAGTCGCGCCACGTTGCCGACGCTGTCATCAAGGAATTACAAACCCATCCATACAAGAGCCATGAAGCTGACAGAAGAGGAGAAAAGGCAGATGAGTGAGGGTTTCCGTGACCCTGACATCGTAAAGGAGGCAAAGGCCTGCCTGTTTGTGCTCATCGTTTTCGTGTGCGCCATGCTTGTCTGTGGTGGAGTGTTTGGAGTGTTCTATCTGTTAAACAGATTAGTCGAGTGGCTATTATGAAGATCTATTTGATGACCCAAAAGCAGATGCAGGTCATTACCGACCACATTTGCCAGTTGAGTAAAGAGTTAGAGCTGCCGCGTCATCGGAGCAAGTGCAGCGAAGTAAACAACCAGCTCGCCCAGCTCCAGTGCATCGACTTCGACGCTGAGCGGCTAATGAAAGGAGGTGGAAAATGACACAGAAACAGAAAAGAAAAGCCGACGCTATAGAGACCTCGATACAGCTAATTGAGTATAGTTCAAGGTTTCTTAGGGAACGGCTAAACTGCCATGCGCCTATTTTGGATGGCTTTGATGATGACATCGCCAAACAGGCGATAGAGGAGCAACTGAAACGCAATGAAGAAAAGATTGCCAAACTTCAAAAACAATTTGACGAACTATGATGAAAGAAAGAGAAGTAAAGTATTGCGTTGTCGCTACTGTTAACGGAGTGAGGAAAGCCATAACAGGCCCCATGTCTAAAGAACGTGCAGAGGCATGGTGCATGTTGGAGAACGAAACGCCTGCATACCGTCGTGAGAACAAATATCCGAAGGTGGCCAGGTATCCATATAAGACCCATCGCATACGATGAAAGGAGGTAACTAATGGGCTATAAAGTATTGGATATCACTTCCAGATGGACCGCGACCAAACGCATCACCATCTTGTTAATTGATCCTGTTACGGACATTCCTGTTGGCACCGCCATCGTGGATTATGGCGGCACTCAGAATGCGACTGGTGACGCTATTTTGTGGAACCTGCAAGTTGTTGAGAAATTCCGCAATAAAGGCGCTGGCAAGGCCCTACTTGATTACGCCATTGCCAAAGCAGAAACGAGAGGCTGTACGACGATGTCGCTTGAGTGGTTGCCGTATGACAGTGACGGCTGGGTGCTCGACTGGTACAAGCGTAACGGCTTTAAGGTCGATAACTCCGGCAGATATGCGGCTGTTAGAATGACAAAGAAACTGACCAAATGAAATCGACAAAAAAAAGCGTTAAGAATGTGCGATTTCATTTCCCTGTTAAAAGGGGAGATGATGACATAATCAGGCTCAAGGCTGGTATGCCACAAGAGCGAATTATAATCAAAGTTGACTATACAAAGATGGCAAAGAAATACAGATACTGGAAAGTAAAGATCAAGGAAGTTAATAACCCGAGCGTTATCACTACCAGCATGTACGGCCCCTACGAACTTGAGGACGTGCGTGCGCATTTCGGACTTGATGCGCCAGACGTCGAGTGGTACACTATTGAGGAAGAGAAAGGAGGTAAGGAATGAGAACGGTTAAATTTAGAGGCAAGAGCTGTCTATCTAACAAGTGGCTGTATGGCGACTTGATTACTTACAAAAGCGGGGAAACGGCAATAGCTAACTTCACAAATTTTGGCTATGAATGTAGCGAGATGTTTTGTCGTGAAAACGTTGACCCTGCCACCGTTGGCCAGTTCACTGGACTGACAGACCGAAAAGGCCATTCAATCCACGAGGGTGATATCGTTAAGATGTTGCATTTTCATGGTCATTATGGAGTTGTTCAATGGAATGATGAAGGATATTTCTTTATCAATAGGGATTATCCAAAAACGAAGGAATTGGATTATCCACCATTAGGAGATAATTCAAATTGCATTGAAGTAATCGGCAACATACACGACAATCCAGACCTACTGATGAAAGGAGGTGCGCCATGAAGACCTATGTCCTCACCCTGTCGAAGACGTTCCCAGCCACCCATCCGCGCCATGGAGAGCCGACGGAGTTCCTGGAAAAGTTCCTTAACGGGCAGACCGGCACTGGCGAGAGCAGGAAGCTGCACACCATCCGTGCCAATTATCCGCTATGGGAGAAGCGCATCCGCGACGTGAAATTGGGCAAGGCTGTACTATCCATCCGCCAATGGAGCGGCAGGCCGTATTGCTCTAAGCAGGTAGAAATCGCCAAGCTGACCGCCGCCAATGTGGTGGGTATCCAAAAGCTGTTCATCAACAACTACTACGGCTGCGACAGATACACCGTCACCGACGACAAACAAGTGATGGGATATGATGTCGCCCTCGTCGAGTTGGCTAAGAATGACGGCTTGTCGCTTGAGGACTGGCTTGCATGGTTCAAAGGCTATCCGCGTTCCCAACCGCTGGCCATCATCCACTTCACCTTTTTCCGCTACTGACATGGAACCAGTGACTATAAACGGGTTTGGCCCCTTTTACGATAAACCGACCATTTGCGGCTATTGCAAACTCTACTCTGCCGATGAAAAGAGGCGTTGTGGCGGTAAAGGCTTTTGCGTGCTGTTCAGTGTGCGCAAGAACTACTACGACAACGTACCTAAGCGGTGTAACCAGATGTTTGATGCTGCATTCCGCATCGGCGGCGATGTCGTACTGGTGGAGAAAGATAATAACAGTAACAATTAAACCAACTAACAATGAGCAAAAGCAAAAAACCGAAACAATCAACACTTGCACGTTTGCAGGTCGCCCTCAAGGATGCCGACGGCCACCGTGAAACGGTATTCCTGGTTTACGCGAACCACATCACGAAGCGTTTCCAGAACGGAGTCGTCGGGGATCCTAACGTGTTGCACGTAATCTTTGATTACATGTTGTCAAACTATGACCAAGGCATAGCTGACCAGCCGACCAGAATGGCCGTGCAGTGCATGATGACGGCTATTGCCCTGCATTACGAGCCGCAGGCATTCGCCGAGAAACTCGAACAGATCCGCAAAGAGATACAGGACATAGAGAACTCACAAAAGAACTGATTTCAACAATGAACAGACCGACATTTGAAGAGATAATGGAGTTGCGGGATCAAGCACTAAGTAATGCCAAGTCTCATGGTTTCCACGATTGCAATCATTCCAATGAGCATTACAAGTGTCTTATTATGTCCGAACTCATGGAGTCTGTAGAGGCAGACCGCCACGACCGCCATGCCAACCTCGGCGGGTTTTACGAATCAGAGGCGACCCACCCTGACTTTGTTGAACGCTTCGAAGGATACATCAAAGATACTGTTGAAGACGAACTGGCAGACACCGTCATAAGATTCCTCGACCTGTGCGGGTTGAGAGGCATATTTGTCGGCCAAATCGATTGGGACTACATATGCCGCCTTGAATTTAACGGAATGACATTCACTGAGACGGCATGGGTTATTGCATGTGCGTTATCCGGTCCTTTTGACCCTGATAACCTATTGGGTGCTCTTTTCGTGTGGGCTGACCGCCTTGGCTTTGACCTGATCCATCACATCAGACTGAAAATGGAGTACAACCGCACTCGCGAAACACTCCACGGCAAGAAATACTAACCCATCAAATCAACTGAACAAATGGAAGAATATTGGAACTACATCGTCGGCGCACTGCTGGCCCTCGTTTTCGTGTGGCTCGCTGTCCGCGCCTACCGCAAGAACAAGAAACAAGACTAACCATTAAAAAGTACGGAAATGAGAGTTTTATCAATCATCGCATCGGCGATCATCTTACTGTTCCCGGTGTTAATCTTCATCGCCAGTACCCGCCAAGGGTGGAAGGTGGCGCCCACGAAGCGCCATTTCTGGCTGAATGTGTTTGTCCCCAATCTCCTGGGGCTTGTAATCATGTTGGCTGTCTGCTACTTTGCGGGCATATTCAAAAATTTCTGATAATATGAAGTATATCGTTACAGGCAGCGAGGGCTTTATCGGTAGTGCCCTCGTTGCTTTTCTTATGGCCAATGGCCATGAAGTAGTGTGCATCGACCGCAAGCACGGAGAGGAGGCCGCAGACATTGGCAGCTTCCTTGAGTCCAATGAGGACGTGTCCGGAGTGTTCCATCTTGCCGCCCAGACTTCAGTGTTCAACACCGACACCGAGCAGATCCGCAAGGACAACATCGACACTTTCATCACCGTGTGCGATGAGTGCGCCCGTCACGGAGTGCGGCTGGTGTATGCCTCTTCGTCCACGGCGGCCGAGGGCAACGCCACTTCCATGTACGGCATCTCAAAGCGCTTCGATGAGCTGTATGCCCGCCTCTACAACACGGACGCCTACGGTGTCCGCCTCCACAACGTCTATGGCCCCGACCCGCGTCAGGGGACTCTACTTTGGCATCTGATGAACGACGATGTTGTGGACATCTATGAGATGGGCAACCAAATTAGGCGCTTCACCTACATCGACGATGCCGTGAACGGACTCTACCAGGTAATGACGATGAACGATTTTGAAACGAGAGGTTCCACGCTCGTTAATGTCGCCAATCCGCAGCATATGACTGTTTCCGAATTTGCCAAGGAAGTGAGTGCCCGTTCAGGTGCAAAACTCCGCTTCAACGGCGAGGTGAGGCCGCGCGACAATGCGTACCAGAGAGTTGACGAAAAGATTATTTATCTATCTTTGCACTACAAAACCGTGAAGGAGGGACTGGATGCCATTTTCGGCGAGAGGAACGGTGGAAGAACCGTAGCAGAAGATATTCGCGTATGAAATGGCAGAAATCATCAACACAGAAATAATCCCTCTGAGTAAAATCGTCGGGAACCGTGGGCAGTTGAAAGGACTGCCCCGGAACCCGCGTATTATCAAGGACGAGAAATTCCAGTTGCTTTGCGAGAGCATCAGCGCCCAACCCGATATGCTCTACCTGCGTGAGCTGCTCGTGTTCCCGAGCGGCTCGAAGTTCGTCGTCATCGGCGGCAACATGAGGCTCAAGGCCATGCGGCAACTCGGCATGGCCGACGCCCCGTGCAAGGTCATCCCGGC
>JAZQJW010000004.1:0-4761 GCA_045541835.1 Sodaliphilus sp.
AGCATGAATGTGAGCAATTGCCCGAATCTTAAAACCATGAGTATTTATTACAACCAGCTCAAGAGTAACGCGATGGGAAATCTGATTGCCGGGCTGCCCACACGCAGCGGTGATACGGGGAAGGCATATGTTTTCGTTGACCCCAATCCCGATAGTGGTTCAACCGACGAGGGGAATGTCATCACTGCCGCCCTTATCAACCAAGCCAGCGCAAAGCATTGGGATCTCTACCATTATAATTGGAGTAATTCCAGTTGGGTGCCCTATACCGGCAGCTCAACGATGCGCGGCGACGTGAACGGCGACGGCAGCGTGAACATCAGCGACGTGACGGCTCTGGTCAACTACCTGCTGAGCGGCAATGCCAGTGGCATTAATCTGGAGGCTGCCAACTGCAACGGGGACAATGGTGTCAACATCAGCGACGTGACGGCTCTGGTCAACTTCCTGCTGAGCGGTAACTGGCCCGCCAGCAAGGCCCCCGCGCCCAAGGCTCTCGCTCCCAATACCCAGCCCCAGCTCGCCGCCCCGAGCGCTATGTTGCACCCCGAGCTGGACGCCCTGGAACTCGTTCGCCCGGTAACACGAGCAAGCTCGCAGGGTAGAGAATAGACGTTAGCCATTAGCCATTAGCGGGCATCCGCGTTCCATTTGACACAAGAACGCGGATGTCTTGTGTTTTCTTTACGTGAATTATCGCGAATTGTCATTAATTAATTCATGATCAATTAACGGTAATTATATGTAAAAAAAGCGAGTGCGTCAGCCCCTTAAATAATCTTAGCGCCTTAGCGTCTTAGCGTGTAAAGAGTGGTGCAATGATGTGGCATGTGTACCGCAGTGAGGACAGTGTGAAGAGTGGCGAGTTCTACTTTTCGGAGCCGCTGAAGGCGTTGAGGTATGCGTTCATCCTGCTCAAGCGCACTGGCGCAGTGATCCCGAAGGCCATCTATAACAAGCTGATGGCCGAGGTGAAGGCGAGCCAGCCGCAGCAGGAGCCGAGCGCAGCACCCGAGCAGGAGAGCCAGCCCGCCGCCGAGGTGGTGGGCGAGGCCTCGCCGCTGGCCCGCCAATATGGCGAGATGAAGGCCAAGCACCCCGATGCGATTTTGCTGTTCCGTGTGGGCGATTTTTACGAGTCCTTTGGCGATGATGCGGTAGCCGTTAGCGAGATTTTGGGCATAGTGCTCACCCGCACGCAGGCGAAGGACATCACCGAGCGTCAGGCAGCATTTCCCGCCCACGCCCTCGACAGCTATCTGTCCCGTCTGGTTAGGGCAGGCAAGCGTGTAGCCATCTGTGATGGCCTGCCCGAGCCGCAGCCCGAGAAGAAAAGCCGCAAGCGCAGCACCAAGAAGGCCGAGAACAAGTAAGTATAAGTTTAACAAGGTGGGCGTGGGCTGGCCTCGCCCACCGCAAAAAATCAAGAGCTATGACACGAGAAGTGAAAAAAGCGGTCACCCGCATTCGCCGAGTACAGGACGCAGTGTATAACAACAAGGTGGGCATTTGCCACTCGATGAGCATCCACACCAATACGCTGGTGCGATGCGATGGTGTGGTGATGACATGGTGGACGGTGTTCGCCCACCAAGGCGAGCCGCCCGCCAAGGCCTGCAGGTCATGGACATTTGCCGATGACAGCACGGCCGAGGACATCGAGAACATTCTCAATGAGCTGAGCGAGTACATCGAGCACGAGGTTTGATGTTTGACAAGGTCCCGCAGGGAGGGCAAAGGGTCCTCCCAAGCGGAACCCGCCACAACCGCAGCGACTATGACACGACCAGACGAAACCTGCTACTCTGGTAGTAACACTAAACTCAACCATTCCGGAACAGATGTTTTCTTCGCATTAGTTTATTACCTTTGCATTATATTTCAATCTAAAAACCTCAACTACTAAAAAATGGAAGAAAAAGAAGAACTAACGCTGGAAAATGTTCCAAAAGCAGTGAATTACCTTATTAACGAAATAGCGGAAATGCGTGTAATACTGGAACATATCGAATCTCAATTGGGATTGGGTGTGGATAAACACAGACCAATTGGAATAGAAAAAGCCGCTGAATTTTTGGGGGAAACCGAAAGAGCAATCAACAAAATGGTACGGAATCAGGAAATTCCTCATTACAGTAGAGGTCGGAAAGTCTATTTCTTTGAGGATGACCTCATCAAATGGCTGGAAGAAGGCCGCATCAAAACTTTTGAAGAAACAATCATATCAAAAAGGAGATGGTGATGGAAACAATTAAACTAACACGTCAACAGCTTTATGATCTTGTCTGGACAAAACCCATGTACGAGCTATGCCAGCAATTTGGTCTGAGTAGCAATGGTCTGCGAAAGAATTGTAAAAAACTGAATATCCCTATTCCTTATATAGGTTACTGGAGTAAACTGAAATATGGTAAAAACCCAGAAAAGACGCCATTGCCCAAAACGCTAGACAGCAGCAATGCGGTGGTGGAGTTGAAGAAGCTAAATGAGGAAGAACTTGCCAGACATAAATTCATGCTTGAAGAGGACAAGCCAAATAGAACCCCCTATGATGTCGTCAAGGAAGAAATCGATAAGATGAATCCAAAACTATTTGTTGTACCAGAAAGACTTTATGCCAAAGATCCTCTAATATTCGACACTAAAGAGAAATACCGTGATAAACATAACGGGTACTGGGAAAGAAGTCCATACACCAGCAAGGCCGAACAAGCGCTAAATGTTCAGGTGTCAAAAGGTCAATTGGAACGAGCTCTCAAAATATTCTCCACCATTATCAAAGTGCTCCGTAAACGTGGTCACGATGTGATTGTAAAAGAACGCGAAACATTTGCATTAATTCATGGTGAAAGAGTATTGCTAAGATTGCAAGAGAAAAAGAAGAGAATTGAAAACCCCAATGAGAAACAAACATATTATAAATATCTTTTTGTGGATTCAGGGCATCTGCGCTTTGAAATGGGAATTGATGATTTTAGTTCATGGCATAGACCTCTTAAAGTTGAAGATAATGAAAAGCGAAAACTCGAAGACTGCATCAAAACCATAGTGACTAAAATTGAGTATCAATATATCCACATTCTTGAAAGACGTGCAGAGGAAGAAAGGCGTCGGCGAGAATGGGAGGAAAAAGAAAGAATACGAAAAGAAAAAGAGCGGCAAGAGCAGCTCAAAAAAGAGCGTCACGATTTAGAAGTTAGTCGTCTCAAGAGGGTCTTCGTTGATGCCGAAAGATATAATAAGGCGAATATCCTGCGAATTTATATCAAAGAAATTGAAGCTCATAACTCAGAAGGACAACATAACGAAAACATTGAATGGATCAAGCAAAAGATTGAATGGCTGGACCCCTTCATCAACAAAGAAGATCACATCCTTAATGAGTCTGACTATGAATATTTCATATAGCTGACATAAAAGTGTATTCATCGACCAGGTGCGTCCGGCTTGTCTTTTGACACCTGCGCGGTCTTGGGCGCAACCGCTTGCAGGAAGAATCTGCCATGTTGCCCCTGAAAAACAAGCCAAACATACTTTCACTTGTTCACCGTCATTAGTGCGATGCGATGGAGAGGTGATGACATGGTGGACGGTGTTCGCCCACCAAGGCGAGCCGCCCGTCAAGGCCTGCAGGTCATGGACATTTGCCGATGACAGCACGGCCGAGGACATCGAAGGCATCCTCAAGGAGCTGAGCGAGTACATCGAGCACGAGGTTTAAGGCCTCCCGTTCCGCAGGTGGGCGAGAAGATCGCCCACCGATCGGAACCGGCGCCGGACGTCCCCACCGATGGGGAACGCCCGGCTTTTTCATATACGCAGGTTGAATGTTGCGCGGCACGCGCTTTGCTGGTGTGAGGTGGCTATCACTTCTGGCATTGGCTGACTAGCCGTTTGCCCAGTTGGTAGGCATTCTCCAGGTCTAGTGGGAAATGCTCATCGCGATACTTTCGCTTGTCCTCTTCTTTGAATACGGTCATGGCGTAACGGGAATAGTCAGTGAACTGGTAGGTGTTGCAAGCATAGAGTGTCTCGCTGTGTCCGAAATTCTCACGCAGTTGATCGGCACAAGACCCGAGCAGAACAGGGTATTTCCAGTCTTCCATCGCTTCCCTGGGTATGTTCATCGTGAAAATCATGGCTGTCTGTTTCTCGCGGATGGGACGACGACGGTTCCTGTGTTCGTCGTAGTCGTAGGTGAAGTTGGGAAAAATCAGCCTTTCGAGGAACGAGCGGGTCTCACCCGTTGGATAACTGAAATAGACTGGTGAGCCGATGACTATCACATCTGCCTCACGAGCCTTTTCGAGCAATGGTCGCAGACCGTCGCGGATGGCACACACGCCGTCGGTTTTGGCATTCTTCAACTGGCAGGCAAAGCAACTCTTGCAGCCTGTATAATCGAGGTCATAGAGATGTACCAACTCAACCTCTGCACCTGAATCTTTTGCGCCCTGCATGGCACTTTGAAGCATCTGAGCTGTGTTTTGGTTCTTACGTGGTCCGCCATTGACGAACAGGGCCTTGATGGTTTTCTGTTCCATATGTTTAATTATTTGTATGATTTGGTGTTAGTTGTTTCTGAGATTAAAAATGCACTGGTGACCTGGAGTGCGATAGCAGCTGTTGCACGACACGCACTTTGAGGGTGTGAGGTCGCCGCGCTGCCAACGCTCGACGAGACGGGGCTCACGGACAAGAGGCCGCGAGAGCGACACATATTCAATCGCGGTATCGTTGAGAATGTTGTCTATCTTCTCC
>JAZQJW010000005.1:0-13253 GCA_045541835.1 Sodaliphilus sp.
TTCCAGGTTGGGATGGACATAGAGATCGAGCGTCGTGCCGATGTTGGCGTGGCCCAATATGACGCTCACGGTCTTGTAGTCGCAGTGGCTCGCACTAACTTTGCATCGGAAAAAATTGTACATGAGCGACAGGCGGCAAGGGCAATGATGACATTTTGAATAACTTTGGCTGCGCCTCAGCCATTAGAGCCAGCTCTATGGCATTCGACTTGCACAAACTTTGTTTCATCAATGCGGCTTCACGGTATCATGCCTCTCCCATCAAGCAGAGGGCCGTGCATAAAGACAAAATAGTGGACGGCCACGCCCACTATACCTTGAAAGCAAACCACCGCCTCCTGGCGGTTGGTATGCGACACAAAAAAGCCCACCGAGACTGTAATAAAAAATTATGGCTTAGAAACGGAAGCCGAAAGCAAGTTGGATGTTGCCGTTCTTGCGGTAGTTATCTATGCTGTATGCAGTACCATGCATCACATTGAATACTTTGGTCAGTCCCAAGGTGTAGCGCAGCTGAATAAAGACATTCTTATCAAGGTTATAGGTACACCCAAGGCCCAACCCGAAATCAACGGCTTTGGTCATGTCTTTATAATTTGTGGCTTCGTGTTTGTCCATCGTGTACTTGCTATACACGTTGAAACCCACTTGCGGGCCGAAGTCGATGCTGAAGTCTTGGGTCGGATAATACTTGAACATCACAGGCACGTTGATGTAGTTTGTTTATCACTCCTGATAAAACCACCCATTTCACTTCCATCATCGGCTTTTTCCTGTCCGCCCTGAGCAGCAAACACGACTTCAGGACTAATGCCGAAGTGGGGATGGAACTTGTACTCCATCAGCAAGCCTGCCTGATAATTAAGCACCATCTGGTGTCCGCATTCCTTGCCCCAAAAGTTGGTCAAGTCAAGACCCACCTTGGCGCCGAATTTCACTTGCGCGCTGGCGCTCATGCATGCCAGCACCGCCAGCATCATAATCAGTTTCTTTTCATTTTCATAGAGTATTATGGTGAGTAACAAGATTTCTGCTGGCTCAGATGTCGAAGTGTATAGGAGCATACTTATTGGTTTCGGCCCATGTCACGTCGGCACGCCTGTAAATCTCGTCAGCCAGATTTAGCGCCTGCTCTGAGGTTCTGAGGTGGCAGTCAAATTTGTAGAGATAGTATCCACCTGGCATTTCTCCTTGCCCTGAACGATCTGACAAAGTGAGTTTGCCTCGATACTTTTTCAGGATTTTGTCCTTGGCCTCAGAATTTTCAACGCGAACAATGATCATTGGGCAAATCACCACAAATTCAGGCTCCTCTCTATAATAATTTATAAAATAGCGATCACTGACAAAATCATCACCAGTGATGAAGTCGCGGCTGCGTGTAACCAAATAGAATCCACCCATGTTTTTCACCTGAGAGTCCTCTTGTTGCGACAGCCGACTGAGTTCCTGCTCTCGCGCATCGGTTTTTGGGAAGATGCAATACTGCCCCGCTGCACGGTAGGCAAATTCATAACGAGTGAGGTCTCCGTCTTTATCGCCATAATAGTAACCGACATTGGCCTCGAGTTTCTCGAGCGTAGGATCGTTTTCAAGTGGTGTGTGGACTATGGTTTCTTCGGGCTCGTCAAAAAACGTGTCAGAACCACATCCGGCAAGTGCTATAGCACACACTACCATTCCAAATAATATCTTTTTCATACTCACTGTTGTTATGGATCTGTTGATGGTTTAGCGGACGACAATTTTCTTGCCCTGGTAGATGTAGATGCCGGGGGCGGTGGGAACGTCCTTGCCCACGGGCTGGCCCATCAGGTTGTAGTAGTTGTCGTCCATCGGGTGGCGTGCCTTGTCGGTGACCACCTCGTCGATGCCGTCAAATGCTCCTTCACGATAGCGCATTCCTTTGTAGATAATCTGGCCATTTTTCACCAAGTGACTCAACCCGCACCACTCTTGATGGTCGGCATTGGGATCAGGCTTGCGGGTAAACGGAGTGAGCAGGTCACCCATATCATAACTGTCAAAGCCGATGCCTTGAACTACATAGGCCAACGTATCACCTTGCTCTCCTATATAGGCAAAACGGTGACATTTAATCCCCTCGATAATTAATGGATCCACCTCAATAAGATTCTCTCGGTTCAGGAAATCTTCCTTTTGACGATAGATATACCAGTTTGGAGTATAGCCGGATTCAATGTCAGTGGCATAATTTTGGAAATGATACATTTCCAGAAATCCAAAGCCCATAGAACTGCCAAAGTACATCATGTCTCTACCTTCACCTTTCACCTTATTAAACGGAATATTATCCTTAATCATACCATTGCTCGTATCTAGGCCATACTCCCAGCTTTGATATTTCGCCCAAACACTTTTGTCTGGAGAACTGTTCAGTGTCTCGCCAGTATAATGATAGCATAGGGCGAAACCTTGCGAATCGTAGCCACGAAATTCGTATTTGTAGTAATAGCTAGTAGTGTCGCCATTGTCAACGGAAACACGTTCATTCACCCATTGAACCCCTTGGCGTGGAATCGGCAATTCTCTGTTATAGTCTTCGTCATCGATTCCAGTATCCCAAGGTATTTCTAAACTCTTGGAAGTATATATGGTATCACCATTCTCTATGACATAACAAAGCATTTGACTCAAGGCAGAAAGAGGATAGCCATGGTTTACGCCATCACAACCGATGCCTTCGATAATACACGAAGCATCATACATATAGCGATTCACTTTCTTTCCGGCTACCACTATCTGGTCAGGAATAACGTCATATACATAGTATCCATTAGGACTACCCTGAATCGGATATTTAATGTTGTCTTTGATGAAATTAATCGGATCATTGAAATCATACAGGATAAATTCCTGACCACTTTGTACGACTTCACGAGCTTCGGGCCACCAGTTCATACCCACAGGGCATTCATCATAGGTTTTTCCATCAGGAACGATACCATACACCACCTTATCTTCTTCTCTCAGATAAACAGGAATTGTATCATTCATTTCATTGATGGCATTACCGCTATACTTATGCATCGCTTTATAGGTCTTTCCGTCAATGACGGTATCTCCAGCGAGTTCCAGAGTATAATAGTTGTGCCACATTTGCATCCACTCCAGATAAGGTGCGTCACACACCCACTTGACGCCCTCACGCACAAAGGGGACGTACTCATATTCTTGTGCCACTGCCTGGGTCATGCCCAGCAAGGCCAAAATCGAAATAAGTAATGTCTTTTTCATATCTGTAATTGATTAATCGGTTTTAGTATTGTTCTGATTTGCAAAGATACATAATATTTTCGGAAAACTTTTACCCCCCCCATTTTAACATTTCGTTAACACTTCTTGGGCTAGTATCACAAGATGCGGCCTGCAAGGCGGATGGTGATGACGGGATAGACCGTGTTGCGGCCGAAAGACGCTTGGCTCTTATACGCTACTTGGGTTAGGCGTTTGCCCGTTATTCCGTCATAGAGCCTGGGCCTACCCCAAAACTGCACACCGAGGTCAAGTTGAACGTTCAGACGGCGAGCACCGGGCACCGCACGGCCAAAACCGATACCCAGGTAGAGACGGAAATGGTTCGTTAGCATGTAGGCACTAAACGATCCTTCGGCACTGGTAGGAACCAGATAGCCATAATACCCGATCGTCGCAGGGCCCATTTCGGCAGGGACGTCGGCATAGTCGCCGCGGCGAACGTTGAAGTCGGCAATCTTTCTCCAAGCCCCGTAATCGGCATTCTCGAGAGATTCCACTCGCCGATGCCAAGCCAGATATGCACCCACGGTCACGTGGAAGCCCGATTTTGACGGTTTGAAGGGGTAATAGTCCATCAACAGGTGTCCCGATGAATTAGTGAGATGGGTATCAGCCTTTTGCTCGGGCAATGGCTCAAGGTCAGGGTCAAGCAGATAAAGTTTCTTGTTGAAGTCCTCATAGTCCTCATAGCCATGGAAATAGATTCCCAGCAGGTCCACACCAGCCCGAAGGCCAAAATGGTCGGTCATCATCGTGCCCATGTCTATCGTGAGGCCCGTAGAACCAAAGCCTCCCGACAGGCTGAAGTGCTGAAACACATTGTCCTCCTGCCCCAGGCAGGATAGACTGCAGAGCCCTAACACCGCTAGAAATAGTTTTGCTTTCATTGTTGATTACTCATTCATGACAAAGCCATAGTAGTATTGACGATCAGGAGAGAATGCAAAGGGGTACTCGTTCTTGTCCTGCAGGATGAGCGCCAAGCAATAGATGCGGAACTTCACGGTCATGCCGGGTTTTAGAACCTGCCCAGGGAAGTCGTTGCGTTGAAAGTATAGATAATTCCCACAGAGGGGCGCCCCTTTGGCCTTGGCATCATCAGGGGCTTTGGTGATTTCACACCAAACCCACATATCAGGGTCATACCATTCCACGACCGCATCGGTCTTTAGAGGCAACTCGACGATGGTTGCCTCGTAGGTGCCCTTGGTGCGGCACTCTTGCAGGGACTCGGGACCGGTTGTCACCTCTTCCTTGCAACCAGTGAGCAAGCCAGCAACAAATAGCATCATCAAATAAAATGATATCTTCTTCATGATTGTTCTCCTTTCTTTTTCTTATCTGTTACTGCATGACTGCTCGCCAAACCATTCGGATATAGGTCGTTTTAGAATAGTCGCTTTTACCATATCCTTTGGGAGCGATGCGGTCAGTGATCATTCTGCCAGCGCTTTCATTCAAATCAAGCGATACGACTTTCATAGCATCTATTGAGTAGTAGGAGTCAGACCAAGCTTCAGGCTCGCCAGTAACATAGATGTGTTTATCCCTAACAACGTAATGGCTTGTGCTTGCTTCGCCTGAAAGGGATTCCAATTCAATGGTTCCATCAGGATGCATGACAGTGGGCAAACCTTTGACTTCATACCTGTTTGATATTGTTTGATTGTCATAGTAGAAACTGTATTCCCGTTCCCACTTGTAAGTACTCAGAGCTTGCTCTAATTCAGCCTCTGAGAAACTGAGGTTGGCATCCACGAGTGTTCCTGTCTCGAGAAACACCTTGCCATTGCCGTCTTGAACACGCGTGATTTCAGGTTCATCATCGCCACACGAGGTAAGCATACCGGCAGCGAGGATCATCAATAAATACAATGATATCTTCTTCATGATGTTATAAAATGATTAGGTTAATTTTATGATTAAGTCGAAATTGATGCTTATCGGCCATTTTTCACCACTGCAATGGCGGTGATGCCCAGATTAATCAATGTGGTGGTAGCGCCATCGTCATCAAGGCTTTGGGCATAGTATTTCCTCAAATTTTCGGGAACGACAATGTTATTGGGCAGATCCATGCACTGCAAATTCTTGTAAATCAGCGACCAATTAGAGCGCCCACTGACATCGCTCACAAGAATATAAGTGTCCATGCCGTCGGCAACAACTTGTTTCGCTGCAAAATCGTCTTCATCATTCAATATGGTTACCATCCCATCGATAATCACTGCAGGGACATAATGGGCACCACCAGGACTCAACGTCCTCTTTATTGCACCCAAGATGAAGGCATGTCCATTAATAAGGCGTGATGTCGAAGGGAAAAACATTTCAGGCATGTCGTAATTCTTCCCGTTCCACCAGTACATGTATTTCCCATCATTTAGAGCACCCTCGTAAGTGATTAAGACATCATAACCGCTGCGGTCACAGCCAAAGGTGTGTCCGAATCCCTCCTCTAGTCCTGAGTCTGGGCCTCCAAACTCGACTGTCCTTCCGTTGATCCAGGTATAAGGCTTGCTAGCAAAGACTGTGAAAGAGACAATGTCGTTGCTGACACAGATTGTGTTGAAGTTCACATTCCTGTCTAATTCATATATCCGTTCAAAATCCTTATAGACCCACACGGTGCGGTCAGACCTGTTTTCTTGTACGGTATAAACGATACCGTTTTCAACGGCCATGCACCAGATGGTTTCCTCGGTTGTGTATATAGTCGTGCTGTCTTTAACCACACTGTGAATACCGTCTTCAGTTCTAAGTGATGCATACCAATCACTCCCATCGCCCAGCAACTCAAAAATGTGATAACCTTCAGCACATTGATAAATCGTGTCGCCATCAAGGTTATAGATCATTTCAGGATGGCCTGGAAACCCTGGCGTAGCGAAATAGAGGTCCTCGCCTCCGGTGGGATTGGGCCTGGGTTCGTCACCTTCGTTCGTGCAAGACACCAGTGCCAGCAATCCGATAAGGAAAAATAAATAATTCTTCATGATAGTTGTTTATTGATTGTGATGATTAGTTGTCTTGGGTACGGCGCAGGGGTGCTTCGTTGCCGCTGCGCTTCTTGAACGGGTTGCTGATGGAATTGAACGTCCAACGCACCATCAGCGAGAGGCCCCGTGTGTAGTGATAGCTATAGGTCTCATTATAAGCGTTCCTGTAGCGTGTTTCACTCCATGACGGCGTGCTACGATGGAAGATGTCACAAGCGGTCACACCTAGCAGCAGGCGGTTCTTGAACAAAGAGGCCATGGCGCTCAGGTTCACGCCAAAGGTTGAGCCGTTTCTAGTGAGTCCGCTGGTCCACGGTGTGCTATAGAGCGCATTGCAACCCAGCAGGAACTTGCGCGCCACGGTGAACTGGGCATTGAGCGAGAGAACGGCATAGGGCCTGTCCTCGATTCTCGTGCCATCCAGATAGGGATAGGCGACATGGGGCAGTGTCATACTCGACTGCACGCCCAGGTTCACCCATGAATTGCTGTAGTTGTAGCCCAAGTCCAGCGACCAGGCATGTGAATGCTTGATGTTGATGGGATGCTCACTGATGATGCCCGATGGCATATACTCCACAATGCGCTGGATGGCATTGTCCATGAGCCGATAGCTCAGCGAGGAGGTGAAGCCCTTGTAGTTGGCATTCAGGGCCAACCGATGGGTCACCGACGGCTGCAACAAGGGGTTACCTGTCGTTTCCTGATAGGTGTTGATGTAATAGGATGTGGGGCGCAGTTCGTTGTAGGTGGGGCGCCTCAATATGCGGCCATAATACAGCACCAGGTCAACATCATGCGACGGTTTGAATCCCACGCTGGCATTGGGCAGCAAGTTGTGATATGTCTTGTTGAGGACAAAGCCCTTGCTATCGGTGCGGGTGTGGTCATACTCATAGCGCAGTCCCGCATTCAGGCGCCACTTGCCCCATGTTTTCGCCAGGGTGTAATAGACGCCCAGCCAGTCATTGTCACGTTTGCTGGTCTGCGTGAGGTCGTTCTGGTGAATTACCGCATTGCTCGCAGTATAACCCCATTCGATGCCCGTGTGATTTTTCCACCCGTCGGAAACAAAGTCATATTTGGCCGAAGCCGTCACGATATTATAATCATTGGTGTCGACTATAAAATATTGTTTAATGATTGTGGAAGACTCGCCGCCGGGGTCAAGAGTAGGCTTAATGTACTCATAGAGATTTTGGTCGTCTCGCTGTCGTGATGTCGCATAGTCGGCTATCAGCAGCAGTTGTGAGTGTTCATTGCGTTGCCACAGGTAGCTGGCCGATGTGCTATTGCGCTTGATGATGTCTTCAGTAACTGCGAATCCGTGAAGGTATTGGGCGGTCTTCAGTCTTGAGAATTGATCGATGTTCAATTTGCGGTAATTGCCATTGAACTGCAGGCCGAAGACGCTCTTGGGTGTGAAGGCGTAATTCAAGCCGGCAAAAAACTGGAAATCATCCCCGCTGCTTTGGTAGGATGTCGAGTCGGTTTTTGTATAATTCCACGATTCAGTACCATTTCCAGCGATTTCGGTCAACCCCTGAGTAAAAGCGACCGTGTTTAAATGGCCATAGGAGAATGAGGCGTTGCCCGACAACTTATCGCGCTTGCCATCGATGGTGACGGTAGTGGTATTGGATTTCTTGTGTTTGATGTCGAGCACATTCATCAGGCTGGCGCCCAGGTTGTCTTTGTAAGGGCTGTGGGTGTACAGTTTGACGACGGCGGCCACATTGGAGGCATATTGGGCATCGGGCTCACGGATGATCTCCACTCGCTTGATATTTTGCGAGGTGACGGCTTTCAGCTCTGCGTTGTTGGTGATGCGGCGGTCATTGATATAGACCTCGGTCTTGCCGTCGCGGCCGATGAGGGAGATGTCCTCGTTCATGCCTACGATAACACCGGGCGTCCAGCGTAGCAGGTCGAGTGCGTTGCCGGCATTGCCCATGATGGTGCCGCCCAGGTTGCGCAGGGTGTAATTGGCACCTTCGCGTTCAATCTGCATCTTGGCAGCGGTCACCACGGTTTCCTTGAGGGCCGTAATGTCGGGGTGCATCTTGATGGTACCCACGTTGTCACGGTTGCATAGGCGATAAGCGGTCTTGTAGCCCACGTAGGAGATGCGGGCGATGACCTTGCCATGCTCGATGGGGATGACGAAACGGCCACTCTCGTTGGTAACACCGCCGCCCACCATCGTCGAGTCGGTGGGGCTGAGCAGAGTCACGTTGGCATAGGGCATCGGCAAGTTGTGCTCATCCACGACCACGCCCTTGAGGCGGCGCTCGGTCTTGAGGATGGCTTCGACGTAGATTTCGCGGTTTTCCTTCCTGGTCATCTTGATGGGATAGAAACCGATCATCTGGCGGATGGCGTCGGGCACGGACTTGTTCTTGACCGTGGTCGTCACCTTGTAGTCCTCCAGGTCGTCATAGATGAAGACGATCTTGTAGCGGCTGGTGTGTTGCTGCAGGTACTTGAGGGCATCGCTCATCGACACGTCACTGAAGGTGTGCGTGATACTTTGTGCAGCGGCCGTAAGCAGCAGGGCAAACGCCATGCACATGAGCAATGAGATGGTTCGCTTCATGGGTAGGGTTACTTCAGGTCTTTCGATTCCACAATCAGCTGGTTACCCTCGTGCCGGATGGAGATGGCCTCGAAGTTGTTGAGCATCTCGACCACCTTGTCCAGTGAGTATTCCGGTTCCCATTGATAGAACAGACGCAGCGACCGCACGTCGTCCGAGCGGTACTCCACCTCCACGCCATAGTAGGCAGCGAGTTCGGCGAGCACCTGCTCCAGCGGTACTTCCTCAAACAGGCGGGGTCCGGCAGCCATCGACAAGGTGTCGGGCGAGGGAGTCTGCGTTTCATCGGTGGCGGTATTCTCTGGGTTAATGCCTTGCTGGACGACCTTCTCGGGCTGGTTTTCGCTGTGCTTGAGACCGAAAAAGCCGGTATGCACCGCTGCAATGGCGATGCCTACACAAGCGATTACCACAACGGCTGCGGCGGCGATCTTGCGCCACAGGGGCACGATGACGGCCCGCTCATGCTGCTCCCCGGCCAAGCGTTGCCACTGCGCCTCAATCATCTCGTCGCTCAGCCGCTCGTCGGCCTGCTCGCTGGCAAGGGCACTGCGGGTCTTGGCCATCAACGAGTAGAGTTCGCGGCACTCATCGTCGACAAGGATGTCCTGCCACTGCCGCTCGGTGTATTGCTCGGGATGCTCAAGCATCATCAACAGTTGTTCGGTCTTGTTCATCGCTCTGGTGGTGTTAATGTTAAACGAAGTTGGTCGAGTGCGCTGCGCAGATGCTTGTAAACCGTTGTCTCGCTCACGTTCAACCGCTCGGCAATCTCGCGGAAGGTGAGCCCGTAACGGTAATGCAACACGATGACCTCGCGGCACACGGGCGGCTCCAGGTCGGCGACACCTTGATGCAGCGCGCTGATCTCGGCCTCGATGTCCTCGGCTTCACGGCTGGAAATCTCATTCTCCAGCATCAGGAGTTGTCGGGCCCGTTCATCGATCTTGCGGTCACGCATCACATTCAAGCACTGGTTGCGCACGCATGACAGCAGGAACGCCTCGGCGGTCGCCTCCTGCAGCGGACGGCGGTCGGCAAGCAGCCTGGCAAAGACATCATGCACGATGTCCTCGCTCTCCTCTTCGTCGTGCAAGAGGATGCTGGCCAGCCTGAACATGGCCCGGTAATGCTGCTTGAACAGCCGTTCGATTTGTCGTTTCCTGTCTGTCATACACTCTATATACACACTCAGGTCGATTTACTAAACCCTTTTCAGCAACTTTTTTTTAATCACGCGACAAAATTACCCATCAATCCCGACACCCACAACCCCCAAATGGGTAAATAGTCAGCCGAGGATGTGGCATCACCCTCGGCTTAACTCGGTATTGAAGCTATTTCTGTTCGTTAGTTTTTACAGGCGGCTGCGCTCGTCTTGGTCGGCGTGGCTGCCTTTGTAGTATCGGTTGCTCAATGAATGTCTTTAATTTCTTCGTAGTTTTGTGAGCCGCTATTTACTACATTATACTTTTGGTTCTTGCCGCCTGAGAATTTCCAATGCAGCGAGATTTCAACACTTTGAACCGGCGTGGTATAGTCATACGTGATCGTGTGGCCATTGGCCTGCCTGTCATACTTGCGGCGGTCGCCAAGGGCAGTGAAAGACATAGACAACTGCAACTTGTCCTTGCACATGGACTTATATATTTGTCCGCTGACATCCCAGACGGTGTAATAAGTGCGGTCGTAATTTTTGTATGTCGGATCATAATTGATGTTCAGCATGCCGCCCCAACCGTGATCAAAACTGAAAGTGTTATACATGTGATAGTACTGGCGGAACCTCGTCTTGCCATAGTAAACGCCACCTAAGGTCAGATCTTCAGGGCAAATCTCATAGCGTCCTGACAAATTCATCGTCCATGGCTTTACCGGACTCCAAATGACCGTAACTCCTGCTCCATACCAATTCTGAGCCGGCAGATTGACAGGGGTTGTATAGAACGCATCGGGGACAGTTGGGCTTTGCCTGGTCTCCCAATGAATGATATTCCTTGACCTTGCATAAATTGCATCCAGGCTTAACAGATTGTGGAACAGCGACACGCCAGCCATGACCATAAATCCTGTAGAAGCCTTCAAATTAGGATTACCGACAGTGTAATTATATGGATCAGACCAACGAATGGTTGAAGAAATGGCGGAATAAGGAATGTTCTTAAGTATCCGCTTGTAGTTAAGCATAAGAGCGTGCTTCTCATTGCTCCCTAATGGCATCATTAACTGCACTGTGGGGTTGATGCCCCATTGGGTGTCTGTAGATGTTTCGCCGTCATCCAAGGTCTCATACCAAATCCTGTTCAACTGAAAATTGGCACCTGCACTGTATTGGATTTTCCAAATCTGTCCCATAGCTGATGCATATACCAGTGGTGTCAGGCCGCTCGTGCGTGTTGCCACTTGGCTGGTTTGGAATCGTTCGGAGCCGTCAACCGTACCAACAATTGGGGTATATTTTGACGTAATGTATTGTAACGATGCGCCATATTTCCAAATCAGCTTTTGGCTACAGGGGTCAGTCAAATCCACCGAGAACTTGTACATGCTCACCGTGGTTTTATCCTCCGACATGCTGGAAGGATTCTGAGCATAGGTATAGCCTGATTTGCTGTCAGACTGGCGGTTATAATAGTCGCCGATCATTTCCAATGTTGTCCCACGTTGGCTAAGGGACGACGTATTGTACTTCAATGTCGCTTCCTGAAATAGATAACTATGTCTGCCATCCACAGTGGACAGGCCAGTCGCGTCCTTGTCCAGAGTAGTGCTTTTGTTCTTGTTGGTCGAGATGTAGTAACTTCCTCCCAAATAGCTCTTATCGTTGATGTTGTGGGTAAGACTCAAACGGTTACTGAAAGTTTGCCACTTGAATTTTACTTCTTCATCGATTTCTGTAAGCAAATCCTCAGCCTGATCCCAGATTGACTGCTTTGCAGTCTCTTGTGGCTGGTATAAAGACAATGAGAGGTTATCATAGATGCTCAGGTTCTTGTACCGATAGTAAATTAAAGCACCAAGATTCTCATCTCTGAAACCGTATGAAGGTTGATATTCAGCACCACCCCACAATGATCCGTAATAACTGCCCTCTGAAGGTTTGCATAATGTGATCTCAATAGTTCCTCCTGCACTTGCGGCATCCTGATTGACTCCAGCGAAATATTTGACCTTCACTTTATCAATCATGTCCGCAGGGATGTTCTTGAGTTCATCTATAGATGGGAGTTTTACTCCATCCACATAGATTTCACTTACCGTCAAACCATTGATTGAATAGCTGCCTTCGTGTTTGCTGACGCCTGGAAGAAAAGCCAGCATATCAGATGCCTGCTTGCCTTTGGCAATATCTGATGAACGGAGGTTTATTGTGTACCCAGTGGCATCGTGGTGGATTCTTGAGCCTTTGATGGTGACACCGCTGAGCGCGAACTGGTCGGGTTGCATCTTGATGGTGCCGATGTTGTCGCGGGAGCACTGGCGATAGGCGGTTTTGTAGCCGACGTAGGTGATGCGTGCGATGACCTTGCCGTGGTCGTTGGGGATGACGAAACGGCCGCTCTCGTTGGTCACACCGCCGCCCACCATCGTCGAGTCGGCGGGGTTGAGCAGGGTGACGTTGGCATAGGGCAACGGCTGGTTGTGCTCATCAACGACCACGCCCTTGAGACGGCGCTCGGTCTTGTGGATGCATTCCACATAGATATCGTTGTTTTCACCCTGGATCATCTGGATAGGATAAAAACCGATGATCTGTCGAATGGCATCAGGAACAGGTTTGTTCTTGACATGGGTGGTAACAGTGAAGTCCTCCAGTTCGTTGTAGATAAACACGATCTTGTGGTTGCCTGTCTGCTGCTGGATATACTTCAGCGCGTCGCTCATCGACACGTTCTGGAAGTTGCGGGTGATGCGCTGCGCGTGTGCTATGCCTGCCAAGGAGCACAGCAATAGTATCATGGTAAATAGTCTTTTCATCATCTTGAATACTTATTACGTCACAATATTCAACTAATTACATAAGACGTACACTATACAGAGCAAGTCAAATTTAATCCGCTCGTTCATCACTGCTCTTATTGATCTGAGCATTACGGAAGGATGTACTAATGCTATTGAATGTGTAACGCAGGCTTAACTTAACACCCCGCGTATCGTATCTGTTTCGGTTCCATTGTTTCACGTTGAAGAAGTCAATGCTCCAACGAGGGGTAACTCCCTCGGCGAAAAGATCGGTTAACTCGATGGCTGTTCGCAGTTTGCCGTCAAAGAAATTCTTGCTCATTCCGATGTCAAATCTTAAGGTGCGGCCAATTCTCATGTTGCTGTCATACCATGGACTTTGATATGAGAACCTGCCGAACGCCTCAGCGGTTTTC
>JAZQJW010000006.1:0-21136 GCA_045541835.1 Sodaliphilus sp.
GTTCCTCGATGCGTGAGCAGATGCGCTTCAACAGTGTCATCAGGTCATGCTCGTGGCCTGTGATGCCCTTGTGCGACACGGGGTTGGGGGCGTCGCTCAGGAAACGTTCCTGGTTGACGTTGATGCCGATGCCGATGATGCTCGTGGCGATGTCGCTGCCGTTGAGCGAGTTCTCGATGAGCATGCCGCAGATTTTCTTGTCTTGCCAATAGACGTCGTTGGGCCACTTAACGCTAAAACCGTCGCCAGCCTCGGCCGTCAGTGCTTCGACGACAGCCAGAGCCGCCGCCTCGCTCAGGTAAAACTGGTCGCGGGCCTTGACGGGGGGCAGTTTTAGCAGGTGGGAGAACGTGAGGTTCTTGCCGTCCTCGCTTTCCCAGGAGTTGCCCTTCTGGCCACGTCCGGCGGTCTGACAGGGTGTATAAATGACCGTACCGCCCGGCAGCGTTGCTGCCAAGCGGGACAGGTAGGTGTTGGTGCTCGCCGTCTGACTGACCTTGATGTAGTGTGGCATGTTAGATTTTAGACTTTAGACTTCAGACCTTAGACGTTAGACCTTTAGTCTTATTCTCGTTCATGAGGCGAGGTCGGGGAAGGTCATCTTGAGGGTGCGGCTCTCGTAGTCGTTGACGGTGATGTCCACACGCACGGTGTCGTCGGGCAAGAGGCCGTCGATGCGCTCGGGCCACTCGATGAAGCAGAGGGCTCCGCTGTCGAAGTAGTCTTCGGCGCCCAGGTCAACGGCTTCTTCCTCTTTCTCGAGGCGGTAGCAGTCGAAGTGGTAGATGAGTTCGGCGGTGGTGTCGCTGCGGTACTCGTTGATGATGGCAAACGAGGGCGAGTTGGTCACGTCGGTCTCAACGCCCAGTTGCTTGCACAATGCGTTGATAAACGTGGTCTTGCCGGCACCCATCTCGCCGTAGAAGGCATAGACGGTCAGGTCGCCCATCTCGGTCATGAACTTGTAGGCAGCCTCCTCGAGGGCCTCCAGATTGGGAATCGGTATTTCAATTGTTTTCATATTCTGGTGTTTTATTGGTCGCGACAGAGTCGCGGCACGGTGAACCTTATTGAATCTTAATTACTTGGGGGAGAGGGTCACGATGGGCACGAGCATCTCTTCCATGGAGATGCCGCCGTGCTGGAACGTGTCGTTGTAATAGGAGACGTAGTAGTTGTAGTTGTTGGGATAGGCAAAGAAGTCGCGGTTCATCGCGAAGATGTAGGTACTCGAGATGTTGGGAGCAGGCAGGCCCACACGCTTGGGTTGCTTGATCTCATAGACTTGCTTGCCGTTGTAGGTGAGGCTCTTGCCCACCTTGTAGCGCAGGTTGGTGTTGATGTTCTTGTCGCCGATGACATTGATGGGACGGTCCACCTTGATGGTGCCGTGGTCGGTGGTGAGCACGACCTTGTAGCCGTTCTGTGCCATGAGCTTGAAGATTTCAAGCACGTTGGAGTTCTTGAACCAGGACTCGGTGAGGGAGCGGTAGGCCTCGTCGGTATTGGCGAGTTCGCGTATCATCTTGGATTCGGTGCGCGCGTGGGAGAGCATGTCCACAAAGTTGAACACCAGCACGTTGAGCTCGTAGTTCTTAAACATGCCGAAGTTCTGCATCAGTTTCTCGCCGGCGGCACTGTCGTTCATCTTGTTGTAAGAGAAATGCACCTTGCGGCGATAGCGGTCGAGCAGGGTCTGGATGAGGGGCGCCTCGTTCAGGTTCTTGCCCTCCTCGCTCTCCTCGTCGACCCACAGGTCGGGGAACATCTGCTCGATGTCGACGGGCATGAGTCCCGAGAAGATGGCGTTGCGTGCATATTGCGTGGCAGTGGGCAGAATGGTGGTGTAGAGTTCCTCTTTCTCAACGTGATAGATGTCGGCCAACAATGGGCTGACGGTTCTCCACTGGTCAAGTCTGAAGTTGTCGATGACGACAAAGCATACCTTCTCGCCCTTGTCGAGCAGGGGCAGGACCTTGGTCTTGAACAACTCATTGCTGCGCAGGGGGTGTTCAGGCTTGTTGAGCCAGTTCTCGTAGTTGCGTTTAACGAACTTGGCGAAGGCGTTGTTGGCCTCGACCTTCTGCATCTTGAGCATTTCGTCCATGTTGGTGTCGGCATTGGACAGGGTGAGTTCCCAGTGTACGAGGGTAGTGTAGAGTTCATACCAGTCCTCGATGGTCTGTGCCGAATTGATCATCTGGCTGATGCGCATGAACTGCTGCTGGTAGTCACCTGTCACCTTCTCGTTGATGAGGGCGTCGCTGTGCAGGTTCTTCTTGATGGAAAGCAGAATCTGCATCGGGTTGACGGGCTTGATGAGGTAATCGGCGATTTCGCTGCCGATGGCCTGATTCATGATGTCTTCCTCCTCGCTCTTGGTGATCATGATGACCGGTACGTTGGGCTGCATTATTTTGATGCGCTGCAGCGCTTCCAGTCCGCTGATGCCCGGCATGTTCTCGTCAAGGATGATGAGGTTGAAAATCTGGCTGCCCAGTGCGTCGAGGGCATCTCGGCCGTTGGTGACGGTCTCCACCTCATACCCCTTGTTCTCAAGGAAAAGGATGTGTGGTTTCAACAGGTCGATTTCGTCGTCGGCCCACAGGATTCTTTCTTTGCTCATGTGGCTTGTCTCAATATTGTGTTGTTAGTCGTTCTTCTCGTCGGGTGTGGGGCTGGAAGGGCTTGTTGGCCTGGATGGCTTGGTAGGACTGGATGAACCGGATGGACTGGCGTCATCCTTGCTGTCGTCCTTGTCCTTGCTGTTACTCTTGCCCTTGTTGTTGCCCTTGTCCTTGTCGCGCTGCTGGTTCTGTTGCTGGCGCTCACGGGCCTTTTCCTTGCGTTCCTGGTCGCGCTCCTTCTGCCGTTGTTTGCGCTCTTGTTCACGGGCCTTGGCCTGCTCCTTGCGCTCCTTGGCCTTTTCCTTGCGTTCCCGCTCGCGCTGTTTAGCCTTTTCCTTGCGCTCTCGCTCGCGCTGTTTGGCTTGTTCCTTGCGCTCTTTCACCTTATCCTTGCGGGCCTGTTCCTTAGCCTTCTTGGCATCCTTCTTGGCCTGTTCGGCGGCTTTGTAGGCAGCGCGTGCCGAGTCTTCGCGCCACTTGTAGCGGAAGTCGCGTTCTTTCTCCTTCTCACGTTCGGCTTGTTCGATGGAGTCTTGCTCGGCGATTTCGGCGATGCGGTCGAGTTTGCGCTGGTGTTTCTGTTCCTTCTTGATGCTGTCCTCAATTTCCTTCTGTCGTTTAGCCTCGGCTTTCTCGCGCGCTTTGGCTTCACGTTCGAGTTGCTTGAGGTGCTGCTCCTCGGCACGTTCTTGTGCCTTGCGTTCCTTCTCGCTCAAGACGTTCTTGTTGGTGTTGTCGGTGACGGTTGAGCGGTTGCGGTAGTTGTCGGCCTTGATTTCCTTGCGCTCGGCTTCCTGACGGGCCTTCTGCTCGGCCTCGATGCGAGCCTGCTCGGCAGCCTCGGCCTCGAGTCTTGCTTTCTCCTCGGCCTCTTCGAGTGCCTTGGCTTCGGCATCACGTTTGGCAAGTTCAGCGGCCTCGCGTTCCAGTTGTTCGGCCTCGAGACGTTCTTTCTCGCGTTTAGCAGCCTGCTCGGCCTCGGCTTCTTCCATGGCCTTCTTCTCGGCAGCATCGAGTTCCTTCTTCTCGAGGTCGCTGTGTTGCTTGTCGTTCTTCTCTTCAAGATAGTTGAAGTAGTCTTCAAAGGTGCGACCCTCGTTGAGCAGCAGATTGAAGTTGCTCTCACTGATGATGACATAGTGCACCTGGCGTGGCACGTTGATGGTCTGGTCCTGCTCGAAGAGGGTGCGGTAGTTGGTGGCTTCCTTGAAGTTGTCCATTCCCTTGACGATGAGCAGACCCAGTGTACCGAAGTTCATCTGCTCTATATCATAGTCCTTGACCTTGAAGGCATTGAAGTTGTGTCTTGCCACCTCATAGAGCAGCATGTTGCCGTTGATGCTATCCATTGGGTAGAGCAGGATGAATACCTGCGGCTTGTCGTTATCCTCGGCAAAGGGGGTAAAGGTGCGTTCCAGGGCCTGGGGCGTCGTGTCGTTGCTCAGGCGGGTGGTCCACAGCATGCCGCGCATGTTGCTGCCGCCGCCTTCAAGCTTGCGTCCCTGGTTGAGCTGCTTGACAATCTCCGATGCCACTGGGGTGATATCGGTCTGCGGATAGCGCTGCAGCATGTCCTTGATTGTCTCCTTGAATTTGTCGTGATTCTTCTCGGTGAGGTAACTCAGCGCGTCGATGAACATGAACTTGGGCATGATCTTGGAGAGCGGATACTTGCGCATCATCTCGCTGTAGGCGTCGTGCACGGCGTTGTGGTTGTTCGCCAGATAGTTGGCATAAGCATTCTCGTACATCTGCTCCTGATCCTGGTTCATGTTCTTGAGGTTCTCCAGGTAGTTGGGGTCCTGCATGGCCATGCCATACTTGGACTCGGGGAACTCGATGAGGATGCTGTCGCGGTAGGGTTGTGCATCGTTATCCTGCCCGTTGCGCATGTACATCATATACATGTTGTAGTACACGTCGAGGCGGTAGGTGTTGTCGGGATAGTCCCTCAACAGCGTGTTGAACTCATAGGCCGCGGCGTCATAGTCTTCCATCTTGTCCTTGAGGATGATGCCCATGTTGTAGAGGCCCTCCTGGATAATCTCGTGAGCCGACATGATATCCTCCTCGGTTTTGGGAATCTGCTTGAGGTAATATTCCTCATAGTGCGGATCCTCGGCCCGCTTGAGCGCCTCGACGTCCACCTTGACGGTATCGCCGTTCTCATCGACGACGACGCTGTCGGCTAGTGCGAGCAATGCGCTGTCGGCCTCCTCGTCGTTGAACGAGAACGTCGACTTGTTGCGGCGGCGCCAGTTATCCTCAAGTTTGCGGCTGCCCCACAGTTTCTGGAACTGGGTCTTACCGGCATTCTTGGTAGCGGTGTTATAGAAGTACCATGAGTTATCGGTGTTCATGGTGTAGGTGGAAGGCGAGTTGCGGTTGTCCTTGATTTGGCTGCCCTTGGCGTTCTGTTGTGCCAGGTACTCTTCACGTGCCGCGTTTTCGGCCTCTTCTTTCTCTTTCTTCTTGAGTTCCTCGATGATCTTAGCGATAACGGCTTTCTGTTGCTCGGGCGTCATCGCGGCGAGTTTGAGCAGCGAGTCCTGCAGGGTGACGTTCTGGGAATAGACCGCCAGTTCGTCGAGCACGTCGCTGCGCTTCTTGAGCATCTTGTAGTTGGGATAGTCCTCGTTGACCAGCGGGATGGCTTCGGCATAACAAACCTGTGCCTCGTCGTACTGTCGACGAGCAAAGTAGATGCCGCCCAGCGTCAACTGGCTGATGGCCTTGTCCACACCGTTGCGGGTGCTCTTCTCGGCGGCGAGCCTGTAGTTCTCGATGGCACTCAGGGTGTCGCCGTGGGAGAGATAGAGATTGCCGATGGCATAATAGACCTGGTCCAGATATTCCTTGTTGCGGTCGTAGCGCGTCATGCGCTTCAAGGCCTTGACCTCGCTGGCGATATTGGCGCCCTCATAGACGGCGCTCTGCTTGATGCGCGCGTTGAACTTGGTGCGATAAGTCGAGCCGCTGCTGCTGCCGGCCTGCTTGTAGGCGAGGTAGGCGTTGTGCTTGTCACCCACGTCCTCATAGAGTTGTCCCAGGAGGAAACTCATGCGCACCTTCTCGTTGCCCTTGAAACCCTTGACGGCTTTTTCTAGGAAGGGGATGGCCGCTTCGGGCTCCTGCGCCTTGATGTGGTAGTCGGCGAAGGCGGCATTGGCCAATGCGCGGATGCGCTTGTTGGTGATTTCGTCGATATGGACATGTGCCAGGACGTTGTCGGCCTCGGTGACCCATCCCATGGCACAGTAGCAGAGCGCCTCACGCACCTGGCATTCCTGCACGAGGTCGTTTTTCCAGGTGAAGTGTCGCGCGATGTATCGGAAAGTGGCTGCTGCATCCAGGAAGTCGCCCTTCATGTACTGCGCCTTGGCCAGCAGGTACCATGCGTTATGCAGGTAGGGGTTGTACTCGTCACGAGACATCCACTCCTGGTACTTGGGGTCACGGTTCTTGCCGTTCTTGCGTTTGGGTTTCTTCTTGATGGAATGCAAGGCGATGGCCTTTTCCATCTTCTCGATGGTGCGGTCGAAACTGCCGCCGGGCTGCGGCGCCTTGGGGTTGGAGCGGGCTTCGGCGGGGTGCATGTAGAGGTGTTGTGAATAGTCGTCCTCGTAGGCATCCATCATAGCCTTCAACTGCTCGTCGTAGTTGGTCTTACCGTGATAATAGACGTTGTACTTGGTGGTGAACGAGTGCCAGAAACGCGACCTGGCGGTGTTGGTCTTGTTGCTGCATGCAGCAAAGGCGACCAACATCGCGATAATCATCAGCGGTATGAATGCTCGTGTCCTGTTCAACTCTCGCTTTTCTTAACGGCTATTTAGTATCTAATAAACGCAGTCATTGTCATTTTATTGCCTTGGAACCCCTTTGTTCGGCCGCAAGTTGCAAAAATTCCTCACGGATGGCGGTGGGCATCACCAGGCCGCGGTGCTTGATGCTCTGTCCCCAGCCCAGCAGGTCGTCGGGCTTGAGGGTGTAGAGCACGTCGCGCCACAGTTCCTCTTCCTCGGCAGTGTAGCCGCTCTCGATGCGGCCCTTGAAGTCGTCCAGTTCCTCGTCGTCATAGTAGGTGATTTCCTGCTTGCAGGCACCCTTGAGTAACTGCTCGCTGGGGCAGATGTCGCGCAGTCCGCAACTCTCGTCGACACAGCCTTGCCGCTTTGTGCTGTCTTCACCGTCATCGCCCTCCTCATCGTTATTGTCGGACACCTTCTTGTGGTAAAACAGGCGGTCGATGAGCCACACGATGGCGCCCCCCACCACCAGTATCGTCAATAAAAGAAATATCAGTTTCATCGTGTCTTATCCTCATTTCAGGCTCCAAAGATACAACATTTTTGGCATCTGCGCTTGTTTCCCAATTGGGTTGTGACTACTTGATTTAATAGAAATGCGGTCGAACAGTTGTTTTTATTCGCAATTATGGGTGCAGAATGCAGTATAATCTGTATATTTGCCAATGTGACACATTTCCCGTAAATCATTGACTTTTATATATTTTTTAAACCTGTTACAATTATGAAAAAATTCCTATTATCAATGATGGCCCTGGGCTGCATGATGGCGGCTCAAGGGCAGAACGATGTAGTGACCGCCACGCTGCAGCATGGCAACGAGTTGACCGTTTTCAAGATGGCCAATGCGCTTAACGAAGCCATCAATGCGGCAGTGGACGGAGACGTCATCACCCTCTCGGAAGGCACATTCAACGCTTTTACTATCGACGGCAAGTCCCTCACCATCTATGGCGCGGGCTTTGAGGATGACGATGTTACCGGAACAAGGGCTACCCAAATCAATGGTTCGTCATACATTCAGGGCACGATATCCAATATTCATATCGAGGGCTGTTCTTTCGGTGTTATGGTTCAAAACTGTAATATTGAGTCGTTGCGCATCCAAAATTGCAAAACAGGTGATGTCAGATGGTGGAATAGTGGTACTGTCTTGGACATGGTGTTGTTCAGCAATGTCATTACAGGTAACGTCTGGGGAAATTCCAATTTTCAATTTAATTCAGTGCTGATCAGCAATTGTTATGTTGGCGGCGAAATCAGAGGTTTCCCTACTCTAAGCCCTGTTATGATTGATCATTGTGTGCTGAACAAAAATGGATACGGCATTTACTATTATTCAAATTCAATTTTTACCAAGAATGATATTTATATTCTGTCAACCGAGACTGTTGTGAAGAATTGTATCTTCTATGCAAACCGAAACTTTGATGCCATTGATCAAGAAAATTGTTATTTTGACATTGGCTCGAACATCTTTACCGATGCTGATGGTGGTGCCTATAGCGCTGACCGCACTTTTGAGATTCAGCAGCCTGACGTGTGGATTGGCACGGACGGCACCCAGATTGGCCTGCATGGCGGACAAGGGTGGAGCAAGGTTCCCAGGATTCCTGTCATCAAGAGCCTGGGTCTGAATGTTGAAGGCCCGACGCTCAAGATCAACTATGAGGCCGAGGTAAGAGAATAATTCATCGTTTAAATGATTAATGCTATGAATATTCTCAAATATTGCTTATTGGCGCTCGCCATCTGCAGCAGCATGGTGGCGGCGGCCCAGGGTGGTGTCACCGAGCGCGAAGCCTGGTTCGACTTCAATTTTGCTGCGCGCCAGGCCATCAGTGCCTCGCCGGCCTCGCTCGACATCTCGTCGCTGCCTGCGGGCCTGCACTGGTTCACGATGCGTGTCAAGGACGACCAGGGCGTGTGGAGCCCCGCGATGACCCGGGCGTTCATCATTCCCCACGAGATAGACAACTCGGTCCCTACTCAGATACAAAGGGTGGAGGTATGGTTCGACAACAACTATGCTGCGCGTCAGGCCATCGGTGCCTCGGTGGCAACGGTCGACATCTCGTCGCTGCCGGCTGGTCTGCACTCGCTGACCATGCGCGCCCAGGACGACCTGGGCCTGTGGAGTTCGCAGAAGACCGTGTACTTCGTCATTCCCCACGAGGAAGTGGAGGAGGACGTGGAACTCGTGCGCTACTGCTACTGGTTTGACGACGATGTGGCCAATCTGGTGGTCGGCACGCTTCCCGTCAGCGGCAAGACCGTGGCCGGTGTGATAGAAGTTGACATAGCTACCGTGCCCACCAGCGGAGAGCACACCCTCCACTGGATGATAGGCGACAGCAAGGGCGCCTGGGGCATGCTGTCAACTATCGCCAACAGCACGACGTTTGTCAACAGTAGGGGAGACGTGAATGATGACGGTGAAGTGACCGTCACCGATGCCATCGAGTTGATTAATTTTGTGCTGAACGATGATGCGACGGGCATCAATCTTGCCAACGCAGACTGCAACCTGGACGGTTCTGTTAACATCAGTGACGCGATAACATTGATCAGCTACGTCTTGAACAATAATTGGTAACCTGCCATCGGCTGAAAGAACAATGGGAGCCGTGACTTCTTCACGAGGTCACGGCCCCCTGTATTAATACACTGGCGGATATAACGGATAAAACTGAGATGGCGGATGTGACGGATATACCGGCTGTGGCGGGGGTGCGGTAGGAAAAGTGCAGGTTATTAAGTTAATAAATATTAAATAATGTGAATAGTTGTGTTGTTTCGAGTGGGTTCTCACATTAAATATTGCGTGAATGCGAGAAAAGCAGTACTTTTGCACCAGCATTCGTGAGAGGGGGCGTTTGGGCTTCCTCGTTTTTATTATAATTCAGGCTTTAGAGGACAACCCATGGCTTGCTCTACAGCCTCAAAACAAAAAACTAGAAACTAAGGACTAAGGTCTAGAAACTAAAAAATATGATTGACAAGACGGAACTGGAAAAAGTGATTAATGAATCGCTCGAGGGCACCAAGATGTATCTGGTCACCCTGCAGGTGAGCAAGGACAATGTGATCGAAGTGGCACTTGACAGCGATGAGGACATCACCATCGATGACTGTGTGGTCGTGAACGATGCCGTTCTCGCCGCGTTTGATCGCGATGATGAGGACTATGAGCTGACCGTGGGCTCCTACGGCATCACGTCTCCGCTGCTGCTGCCTCGCCAGTACCGCAAGAACATCGGCTATGAGGTGGAGGTGCTGACTGCCGACGGGCGCAAGCTCAAGGGCGTCATCGCCGACGCCGACGATGAGGGCTTCACGCTCACGACGACCGTCAAGCGCAAACTCGAGGGAAAGAAGCGCCCCGAACTCGTCGAGGAGGAGGAACGCTTCAACTACAGTGACATCAAACAAACAAAAAATATCATCAAAATTTAGGTGTCAGGCATTAGGCGTTAGGCAGCAGCAAAATCACCTAAAGCCTGAGGCCTGAGACCTGAACCCTACAAGAAAGAATTATGGCTAAAAGAGAAGAAGCGGTCAACATGACCGAACAGTTTGCCGAGTTTAAGGAACTTAAGGACATCGACAAGACGACTCTGATCAGCGTGCTGGAGGAATCCTTCCGCAGCGTGCTGGCCAAGATGTTTGGCAACGATGACAACTTTGACGTGATTGTCAACCCTGACAAGGGCGACTGCGAGATTTATCAGAATCTGGAAGTCGTTGAGGACGGCGAGGTTGAGAACCCCAACAAGCAGATCTCGTTGAGTGATGCCCAGGCCGACGACGACCCCGACTGTGAGGTGGGCGAGCAGCACACCCGCATGATTGATTTCGCCAAGTTTGGCCGTCGTGCCATCCTGAACCTGCGCCAGACCTTAGCCAGCAAGATCCTTGATTTGCAGAAGGAAGGCATCTATAACAAGTTTAAGGCCCTTGAAGGCCAGCTTGTTGCTGGAGAAGTGTATCAAGTGTGGAAGCGTGAGGTGCTCTTGCTTGACGAGGACAAGAATGAACTGCTCCTTCCCAAGGAACACCAGATTCCCACCGACATCTACCGCAAGGGTGATGTAGTGCGTGCCGTCATCGAGATGGTTGACAACACCAACAACAACCCCAAGGTGATTGTTTCCCGCACGAGCCAGAACTTCCTGCGCCGCCTGTTCGAGCAGGAGGTGCCGGAGATTCACGACGGCCTGATTGTGATTCGCGCCGTTGCCCGCATCCCGGGCGAGCGAGCCAAGATTGCCGTTGAGAGCTACGACGACCGCATCGACCCCGTCGGCGCCTGTGTCGGCGTGAAGGGTGCCCGCATCCATGGCATCGTGCGCGAGTTGCGCAACGAGAACATTGATGTCATCAACTACACCAGCAATCCCCAGCTGCTCATCCAGCGTGCCTTGAGCCCTGCCAAGATCTCATCGATTCGCCTGGACAACGAGAATAAGCATGCCGAGGTGTTCCTGCGTCCCGAGGAGGTGTCCCTGGCCATCGGTAAGGGCGGCTTGAACATCAAGCTGGCCAGCATCCTGACCGAATACAGCATCGACGTTTACCGCGATGTGGAGACCGAGACCGAGGAAGACATCTATCTCGACGAGTTCAAGGACGAGATTGATGAGTGGGTAATCGAGGCGCTCAAGAATGTGGGTTATGACACCGCCAAGTCGGTGCTGCGCGCTCCTCGTCAAGAACTCATCGACAAGGCCGACCTCGAGGAGGATTCGGTGGACTATGTGCTCAGCGTGCTCCGTGCCGAGTTTGAGGAGTGATGCTGCCCGTGTGTTCACCAGCCGTGTAAACTCATTATATAACATCCAACCATAACAAAAAGAATATACAGAAGCCGAAGCATATTGCTGAAAGCCAACCGATAAAAGACATTATATGGCGATAAAAATCAGTAAAGTCATTAAAGACCTGAACGTGGGTAGGCAGACCATCGAGGAATTCCTGCACAAGAAGGGCATCGAAATCAGCGCTAACATCAACGCGAGGATTGAGGACGATGTCTACGAGATGCTTGTCAAGGAGTTCAAACCCGACATGGACTTGAAGAACAAGTCGGACAAGATGGCCAACGAGCGTCAAAAGGAGAAAGCCAAGCAGAACGCCGCCAAGGAATCTCATGAGATTAAGACGGTCATCCCGGGTCAGAAACCCAAGGTCCTGGGCAAGATCGACCTTGATGCTGCCGGCAAACCCAAACCTGCCGCTAAGCCCGCTGCAACTGTGGAGAAACCTGTTGAGGAACGTCCCGTCGAGGAACACCCCGCCGAGAGCGAACCCGAAGTCAAGGTTGTCGAGCAGCCTGCAGCCGCTGTTGCCGAGAAGGTAGAGGAACCACAGGCCGACAAGCCCGTTGAGGTGCCTGCCGACACCCAGCCCGTTCAGGAGACGCCCGCCGAGCAGCGTCCTGATGAAGTTAAATCGGACGTCGCCACCGAGCCCGAGCAGCAGGCCGAAACCGAAGCATCGAGCGACGTTTTCAAGCCTGTCTCCGAGACCGTTAGCGGTCCTCAACTCAAGGTGGTGGGCAAGGTGGACTTGACCTCCCTCAACCAGCAGACTCGTCCTCGCAAGAAGAGCAAGGAGGAGAAGCGCAACGAGCGCCTCGCCAAGGCTCAGGCCGATGGCGGCAAGCGCAAGCGCAAACGCATCGGCAAGGAGAAGGTCGATATTGAGACTGCCGGCAAGCAGGCCGCGGCACAGCCCGGAAAGGGTCGTGGCGGAAAGGATGACCAGCAGGCCAGCGGCAAGCGCAACAAGGACAAGAAGGGCAACCGCAAGCCCTTGCGTCCCGAGGTCAGCGAAGAGGATGTTCAGCGCCAGATGAAGGAGACGCTGGCCCGCCTCACCGCCAAGACCAGCAAGAAGGCCGCCAACCGCCGTCGCGAGCGCCGTGAGGAGCATCGCGAGGAAGTGCGTGAAGAGGCCGCTCTGGCAGCAGCTCAGAGCAAGACGCTGAAGCTCACCGAGTTTGTGACGGCCAATGACCTGGCCAGCATGATGAATGTGCCCATCAACAAGGTTATCGCCACTTGTATGAATCTGGGTGTCATGGTGAGCATCAACCAGCGTCTCGATGCCGAGACCATCAATATCGTGGCCGACGAGTTCGGTTTCAAGACCGAGTACACCAGTGCCGAGGTGGCCGAAGCCATCAGCGAGGAGGAGGACAATCCTGAAGATCTCGTTCAGCGTCCGCCCGTTGTCACCGTGATGGGTCATGTTGACCACGGTAAGACCTCACTGCTGGACTACATCCGCAACTCTAATGTGATTGCCGGCGAGGCCGGTGGTATCACCCAGCACATCGGTGCCTATAACGTGGAGCTGGCCAATGGCCGCCGCATCACCTTCCTCGACACCCCCGGTCACGAGGCGTTCACCGCCATGCGTGCCCGTGGTGCCAAGGTGACCGATATCGTTATCGTCATCGTTGCTGCCGACGACAACGTCATGCCGCAGACCGTCGAGGCTTTGAACCATGCGTCGGCTGCCGGTGTGCCCATCATCTTCGCTATCAACAAGATTGATAAGCCGAGTGCCAACCCCGAGAAGATCAAGGAGGAACTGGCTGCCATGAACTACCTTGTCGAGGACTGGGGTGGCAAGTACCAGAGCCAGGACATCTCGGCCAAGAAGGGCATCGGTGTTGAAGAGTTGATGGAGAAGGTGCTGCTTGAGGCCGATATGCTCGACCTTAAGGCCAACCCCAACCGCAAGGCCACGGGTTCCATCATCGAGTCGTCACTGGACAAGGGTCGTGGTTATATCGCCACTGTGCTCATCGACAACGGAACGCTCCACGTGGGCGATATCGTGCTGGCCGGTACCCACTTCGGTAAGGTGAAGGCCATGTTCAACGAGCGCAACCAGCGCATCACCGAGAGTGGCCCGTCAACGCCTGCCTTGATTCTGGGTCTTGACGGCGCTCCCACCGCCGGTGACAAGTTCAATGTCATGGACACCGACCAGGAGGCCCGTCAGATTGCCAACAAGCGCGAGCAGCTGCAGCGTGAGCAGAGCCGACGCACTCAGCACCGTGTCAGCCTTGAGGACATCGGCCGTCGCCGTGCGCTGGGTGAGTTCCACGAGCTGAACATCATCGTCAAGGGTGATGTGGACGGTTCCATCGAGGCTCTGAGCGACTCGCTCATCAAGCTGTCGACGCCCGAGGTTCAGGTGAATGTCATTCACAAGGCCGTGGGTGCCATTACCGAGAGCGACGTTACCCTGGCAGCAGCCAGCGACGCCTACATTGTCGGTTTCCAGGTTCGTCCGTCGGCTTCGGCCAAGCGTGCCGCCGAGCAGGAAGGTGTGGATATCCGCATCTACTCCATCATCTATGACGCCATCGAGGAGGTCAAGAGCGCTATGGAAGGTATGCTCTCGCCCGACATCAAGGAAGAGGTTACCGGCAGCGCCGAGGTTCGTCAGGTGTACCACATCAGCAAGGTGGGCACCATCGCGGGCGCCATGGTTCTCGAGGGCAAGATCAAACGCGGCAGCAAGGTGCGCGTGATTCGCGACGGTATCGTGATCCACACCGGCGAACTGGCATCGCTCAAGCGCTTCAAGGATGATGCCAAGGAGGTGACCAGCGGTTACGATTGCGGTCTGAGTATCAAGTCCTTCAACGACCTGCAGGAGATGGATATCATCGAGGCCTTTGAGGAAATCGAGGTACAGAAGACCCTGTAAAACCGTGAACTACTACCTGAATATAGGTTCCAACATAGGCGACCGGCGCGATAACCTTTATCGCGCCGTCGTTGCTATAACGGCAGGCACCAGTGGATGTGCAGTTTCGTCGATAGTCGAGAGTGAGCCTTGGGGGTTCACCAGCGACTATGGTTTCTTGAATCTCGGCGTGAGTCTGGAGAGTTCATTGGAGCCGCAGGAGATGCTGGAGCGCATCCATGAGATTGAGCGCCGCCTGGGCAGCGCTTCTCACCGCGACAGTGAGGGCCATTACGTCGACCGCCTGGTGGACATCGACATCGTCGCCATCGACGACCAGGTCATCGACAGCCCCACGCTGCAAGTGCCGCATCCCCATCTGGCCGAGCGTGACTTTTTCTTGAAGCCCATGATGCAACTGGCCCCCGAGTGGCGCCATCCCGTTAAGGGCTTGACAGCCAGTCAGATGCTGGAGCAATTGTCAACGAAGGAACAGTCCCTGTGATGACGTTTTACTTGCCGTAGTTGTTCTGCTTGCGGTAGTTGTTGGGAGAGAGTCCCAAATGCTTTTTCACGTATTTTCCGAAGAAGGAAAGGTTGTCAAATCCCATTTCGGTGGCGACCTCCTTGATGCTCAAGTCGCTGTAGAGCAACAGTTGCTTGATGCGGCTGACGATTGAGGTGGCGATGAGTTCGCTGGCGGTGCTGTCGCTGTGCTTGCGGCACACGCTGGTCAGGTATTTGGGCGAGACGCACAACTCATCGGCATAGGACTTGACGCTGCGGTTCACATTGCTGTTCTCGGCCAGCAGCAGCATGAATCGGCAGTAGATGCGGTCACCCTGCCGCAGCATGTCGCCCTCGCCCCCGTTGTCCAGGTGCTTGTTGAGGTTGGACAACAGGTCATAGGCAAAACAGCGGATGATATCGCGCATCGTTTCGCGTCCGAAGTTCATCTCTTGATGGCTCATCTTGAAGACCAGCAACTCATAGTATTTCATCATCAGGTCCACCTCGTTCTGTTCCATCTTGATGACGGGATTGGCTATGATGTGCATGATGGACTGCAGCAGACTCTTGTTGAAGAACCCGAAGCCGATGTCGGTGCTCATGGCGCAGATGACGCAGTTGAAGTTCTCGGTTCGCTTGACGTTGTCAATCAGCATGTTACGATCCACAAACAGTGAGCAGTTCCTCTCGAGTTGATAGCTCTTCCCGTTGATGTCAAGTGAGAGTCGTCCCTCGGTCACAATCACATAGGCGATGAAATTGACCTTGAACTGTTTCATCAGTCCAGGAATGGAAGTGATGTTGTCGGCGAAATAGATCTCGCCGTCATTATACTTGAGGTTATGGTAAACCTGTGGCACGTCTTGCAGGTCCAGCTGAGTGATGTTGGTAGGTTTCATGAGAGGCGTTGATTTTGGCTGCGAAAATATCTATTTTTTCCGACAAATGCAAGCGTAAAGCGCAATAACAAAAAAAGGCTGATGCAGAATTTTCTGCATCAGCCTTGTGCTTGGAGTCGGGGTGAGAAGACTCGAACTTCCGGCCTCCACGTCCCGAACGTGGCGCGCTAACCAACTGTGCTACACCCCGAATCTCATTTTAGCGCGGCAAAGGTACTGCTTTTTTTTAAACTGAGCAATTTTTTGCTCAGTTTATTTAAATGGGGTGGATGGATGAGGGGGATGGGGTGGTTTTTAGCGAGCCGGAGGCTCGCAATACCTCGACGGGCGAGTGGGGAGAGACGGACGACAGGCGAGAAGGGAGCAGAGGCGCAAGATTTTGCGCCTCTACTGATTGATTGTTGTTGAGGGCGGTTTAATGGGCGTCGAGCCAGTTGCTGGCGGCACCGTGGCTTGCGGTGAGTTTCACCTGTCCGTGGTAGACGCCTTCCATCTCCTCGATGACGATGCGCTGCACGTTGTCGAGTTCGCTGGGGATGACGTCGAAGTTGAGTTCGTCGTGCACCTGGAGTATCATCTTGGACTGAATGCCTTCCTGCTGGAATCGCTTGTGGATGCGCACCATGGCGAGCTTGATGACGTCGGCGGCGGTGCCCTGTATGGGCGCGTTGATGGCGTTGCGCTCGCTGAAGGCCCTTACCACGGCATTCCTGGAGTTGATGTCTGGCAACATGCGACGGCGGCCGTAGAGCGTTGTCACATAGCCCTTTTCGCGTGCCTGAGCGATACTGCGGTCGATGTAGTCACGCACTTGCGGGAAGGTGGTGTAATAGCCGTCGATGAGCATCTTGGCCTCGTCGCGAGGGATATTCAGCCTCTGGGCGAGCCCGAAGGCGCTGATGCCGTACAGGATACCGAAGTTGGCCGTTTTGGCTTTGCGGCGCTCGTCGCCGGTGACCTGTTCGAGCGGCTTGTGGTAGATGCGTGCCGCGGTGATGGCGTGGATGTCGTGCCCGTGGGCAAAGGCGTCGAGCATTGTCTTGTCGTGGCTCAGGTCGGCGACCAGGCGCAGTTCAATCTGTGAGTAGTCGGCGCTGAAGAACACATTGCCGTCGGCGGGGATGAAGGCACGTCGAATCTCCTTGCCGTCGTCGGTGCGCACGGGGATGTTCTGCAGGTTGGGATTGGTCGAGGAGAGGCGTCCTGTGGCGGTGACCGTCTGGTTGTAGGTCGTGTGGATGCGGCCCGTCTGCGGGTTGATGAGGGCCGGCAAGGCGTTGACGTAGGTGGACAAGAGTTTGCGAATGCCCCTCAGTTCCAGTATCTTGTTGACCAGCGGATGGCGGTCGCGCAACTTGAGCAGGATGTCCTCGGTGGTGCTGTATTGCCCGGTCTTGGTCTTTTTGGCCTTCTGGTCGATTTTCAGGTGGTCAAAGAGCACTTCTCCCACTTGAGCCGGCGATGCCGTGTTGAAGGTCATTCCGGCCAGCTGGTGGCACTCCTCGTCGAGCTTGTTCATCTGCTCGGTGAGGGTGGTGGAATAGTCGTTGAGCGCTTTGACGTCGATGCGTGCTCCGGCCAGTTCCATGCTTGCCAGCACCTGGATGAGCGGCAATTCAATCTCGTTGAGCAGACTGTCGAGACCTTGCTCCTTCAACTGGCTGTCGAGCACACGGGGCAGCTGCAGCGTCAGGTCGGCGGCTTCACAGGCCCATTGTGTCAATGCTTCGGGCGAGACTTGCTGCGGCTTGAGCTGGTTGCGTCCTTTGCCCAAGAGGCTCTCGGGCGTGATGGCCGTGTAGTGCAGCAGTTCGTAGGCCACTTCGGCCGTGGAGTGGCCGCGCTCGGGCTGGAGCAGGTAGTGTGCCACCGCCGTGTCGTAGTAGGGGGCGGTGAATGCGATGCCATGCTGGTGCAGGACAACCATCAGCCGCTTGATATCGCTGCCCACGATGCACGTGTCGCCCGTGAACAGGGGTGCCAGAGCTTTGAGCATGTCGGGTTTGCTGTCACACGGGACGAATGTCGCCTCGCCCTGCTTGCCGCACAGGGCGACACCCAGCACTTTCAACAGCATGGCGCTGCTGCCGGTACCCAAGAGGCTGACGGCGACGCGCTCTTGCCCCTGCAGGTCGCTGACCAGGGCCGCCAGGTCGAGCGGCGAGTTGATCATGCGGTAGTTGTGGGGCACGTCGGTTAGGGTCTTGTAGCGGGGTGGGGCGGGGGCAGCAGGCTGTTCCGGCTCCGGGTTGTCAAGGTCGAAGAGCGAGAGTTGCTGGCCGGTTGCTGGCCGGGCCGGACTTGCCGGGGCTGCGGGAGCGGCTGGACGGGCCGGCGTCGCTGCATTGGCCGGGGCGGGAGCTGGAGCCGCGGGGTTTTGCGCCTCGACCTTGGTGCCGAGGCCCGCGTTGGCCTCGCCACCGTCGATGATGCGTTGGGTGAGGGTACGGAACTCCAGTTCATTGAACACCTCGCGCAGGGCGTCCATGTCGGCCGCCTCGCGCTGCAGGGTTGCGGCGTCGAGGTTGACGGGCACGTCGGTGATGATGGTGGCGAGCCACTTCGACATGCGAATCTGCTCGGCATTGTCGGTCACCTTCTGCTGCAAGGCTCCCTTGAGTTCGCCGGTGTGCTCGAGGAGGTTCTCGATGGAGCCGTATTGCTGGATGAGTTTTTCGGCGGTCTTGGGCCCTACGCCGGGACAGCCGGGGATGTTGTCGGCGGTATCGCCCATCAATCCCAGGATGTCGATGAGCTGACGTGGGGACTGGATGCCGTACTTGGCGTTGACCTCCTCGACACCCATGATCTCGTTCTTGCCCGGGTTGAAAATCTTGATGTTGGGTGTCACCAGCTGGCCGAAGTCCTTGTCGCCGGTGACCATGTAGGTGAAGAAGCCCTGTTGCTCGGCCTGGTGGGACAGAGTGCCGATGACGTCATCGGCCTCAAAGCCCTCGACCTCAAAGACGGGTATGCGATAGGCCTGCAGGATACGTTTGATGTAGGGGACGGCGACGAGGATGCCCTCGGGCGTCTTCTCGCGGTTGGCCTTGTAGGGCTCGTAGTTCTCGTGCCTGAAGGTCTTGCCGCCCGGTGGGTCAAAGCACACGGCGATGTGTGAGGGCTGCTCGCGCTTGAGCAGGTCCTGCAGGGTGTTGACAAAGCCGAAGACGGCCGACGTGTCGATGCCGGTCGAGGTGACGCGCGGGCTGCGAATCATGGCATAGTAGGCCCTGAAAATCAAAGCGTAGGCGTCAAGCAGCAGCAGTTTCTTGTTAGGTTCCATCATAGTGATTCATTTACAGGCCATAAAGATAGTCATTTTTTCTTGAATGGGCAAATGGTGACGATGGACCGGGCAGGGCCGACGCGATGGTTGGGCTGAGGAAAAGGGAATATTGAAAAATAACCATTAAATTTGGTGACACTCCCGAGAATTATTGCTACCTTTGCATTCTAATATGGTTATGACGCTGACACATATTCAAGAGCAACTGCGGCCCGAACTGGACAAGATGGACCGCATCATCGAGACAACGTTGACGAGCGAGAGCGAGTTGACGAACACCATTGTGACCAATTATCTCAAGAGCAAGGGCAAGATGCTGCGTCCCATCGTGACGCTGTTGAGCGCGAAGTTCTTTGGTGGCATCAACGACAAGGCGTTGCAGGCTGCTGCTGCGCTGGAGATGCTGCACAACGCGTCGCTGATTCACGATGACGTCATCGATGAGGCCAAGGAGCGCCGCGGCCATCCCTCGATCAACAACGTGTGGAGCAATCATGTGGCGGTCCTGGTGGGCGACTTCTTTGTCACGGGCGCCTTGAGGTGTGGCGTGGCGACAGGCGACGGACGCATCCTGAGCGCGCTGGCCGACATGGGCCGTGACCTCTCGTTGGGCGAGATTGACCAGGTGGACATCGCCCGCAACCGCAACATCGACGAGGCCACCTATATGAGCGTGATCCGTGCCAAGACGGCCTCGCTGTTCGAGTGCTGTGCCGTTGTTGGTGGCTATGCCAACAACGCGCCTCAGACGGCTATCGACGAGTTGCGTCGTTACGCGCGCCTGTTGGGCATCTGTTTCCAGATCAAGGATGACACCTTCGACTACTACCACGACCCCATCATCGGCAAGCCGACGGGCAATGACCTGCGTGAGGGCAAGGTGACCTTGCCGCTCATCTATGCGTTGAACCGTACCGACTTGCCCGAGCATGACGAGATGCTGGCGCTGGTGAAGAAGGAAACGCTCACTGGCGAGGATATCGACCGCCTGATAGATTTTGCCAAGCGCGCCGGTGGCATCGATTATGCCTACGAGGTGATGGAGCGTCTGCGTGGCGAGGCCAATGACGTGCTCACGCCCTATTCTCCTGACGTGACTGTGGACCAGTTCAGGGAGATTTTTGACTATGTGATCGAGCGGAGGCTGTAGGCTTCCCCATCTCAAACAACGCCTTTTTTCAAACAACAGGAACAACATGAAACAACAAGGACAACCTGACTTGTTGTTTTGATGATGCTTTAGAGTCGCTTGAGATTGTGGACATTGAAACCATAAAAGGAGTTGTTGTTGGTGATATTCATCGTTGTTTTAGTTGTTTGAAATAATCAATTCTAGGATGCTGGAGAGGTTTTTGATAGCGGGCCGTGTCGAGGCCGGGTGTGACGAGGCCGGGCGAGGTTGCCTGGCCGGCCCTGTGACTGCCGCGGCAGTGATTTTGCCTCCCGATTTCCATAACGACTTGATAAACGACAGCAAGCAACTCACCGAGCGGCAGCGCGAGAAGTTGCGCCCCGTCATCGAGCGCGAGGCTGTGGCGTGGGCTGTGGCGATGGTGTCGGCCGAGGAGATTGACCGCATCAACATCCTGCGGGCCAGCATCACGGCGATGCACCGCGCGTTGGACCAGCTGACGGTTCGTCCCGAGGGTATCCTGGTAGACGGCAACCGTTTTTTCCCTTACCACGACATTCCCCACACCACTATCGTTAAGGGTGACGGCAAGATGCTGAGCATCGCTGCCGCATCGATTCTCGCCAAGACGCATCGTGATGAGCTGATGCGTCGGTTGGACGAGGAGTATCCGCAATATGGCTGGGCCAAGAACAAGGGCTATCCCACGGCAGACCATCGTGCCGCCATCGCGGCCCACGGCGTGACGCCCTATCACCGCCGCACGTTCCAGCTGCTACCGCAGCCGTCGCTGTTCGATGGCCTGGAAGGCTGGGAATGACGCTCGTGACTGCAGCCAAAACCACACCTGACTCAGTTTTAATGAGAGTGTTGCAAAACTCATTTACTAACAGTAGTGATCGCGCTACGCGCGAGAACCTTTAGCTCGGCGTAGCCAAATCAAACAAAATTAGGGAACGATATAGCAGTTGGCCCATTGATTTTTTTCAATGCTAATTTCTCTAATTAGACGAATTACAATAATAAAGAATCACATCATTAAAATCAGATAAATTCGTGAAATAAGCATTAGCCCCGCAGGGTTTGGTTTCGCAAAAGGTAGGGCCAACATCTATATCATTGCCAAAATTATTAATAAAATAATAATAAAAAATTTGATGAAT
>JAZQJW010000007.1:0-12501 GCA_045541835.1 Sodaliphilus sp.
AACATAGGCGATGCGCGGCACCTCATACTTGTCGGCCTGCCTCCACACGGTCTCGCTCTGGGGCTCTACACCGCCCACGGCGCAGAAGGTGGCGATAGCGCCATCCAGCACGCGCAGCGAGCGCTCCACCTCGACGGTGAAGTCCACATGCCCCGGAGTGTCGATTAGGTTGATCTTGTACTTGTTACCGTCATAGTTCCAGAACGCGGTGGTGGCGGCGCTGGTGATGGTGATGCCCCTCTCCTGCTCCTGCTCCATCCAGTCCATGGTGGCGGTACCTTCATGAACCTCGCCCATCTTGTGGGTCAGGCCCGTGTAGTACAAGATCCGCTCCGATGTGGTGGTCTTGCCGGCATCGATGTGTGCCATGATGCCGATGTTGCGTGTATATTTCAGTTGTGCGTCAGTGCCCATTGTCTAGTTCACGTCGTCGCTAAATCAGAATCTGAAGTGTGCGAATGCGCGGTTAGCCTCGGCCATGCGGTGCATGTCCTCTTTGCGCTTGAACGCGCCACCCTGCTCGTTATAAGCGTCCATGATTTCAGCAGCCAGCTTGTCGGCCATAGTCTTGCCGCCACGCTTGCGAGCGAAAATGATCATGTTCTTCATTGAAACCGACTCTTTGCGGTCGGGGCGAATTTCGGTAGGCACCTGGAAGGTAGCGCCACCAACGCGACGGGACTTCACCTCCACCTGGGGAGTGATCTTCTCCAACGCGGCTTTCCAGATTTCGAGAGGGGTCTTCTCTTCACTAGCCATCTTCTTGCCCACGAGATCCAGGGCACTGTAGAAAATGCGGTAAGACGTGTTCTTCTTACCATCAAACATGAGGTGGTTGACGAACTTCGTTACACGAACGTCACCGAACTTGGGATCGGGAAGGATGATCCGCTTTTTTGGCTTAGCCTTTCTCATTTTTTAAACACAGTTGTAGTTTTAAGTCTGCTTGGTTGTCTTTTGCTTTGTTCTTCAACGCCCGCCGCTGCGGCGCGTTTACTCAACCAAATATCCAATCCAATAAAACTGAAAACTAAGTTTGAAATTAATTTTACTTTGAATTGTTTTTTAGTAAGTCAGGGCCTGATTGCGTCACGGCTTATTTTTTCTTCTTGGGACGCTTGGCACCGTACTTGCTGCGGCGCTGGGTGCGGCCTTCAACACCGGCGGTGTCGAGAGTGCCACGGATGATGTGATAGCGTACACCGGGAAGGTCCTTAACGCGTCCACCGCGTACCATGACGATCGAGTGCTCCTGAAGGTTGTGGCCCTCACCAGGGATGTAGGAGTTCACCTCCTTACCGTTGGTCAGACGGACACGGGCAACCTTGCGCATAGCCGAATTCGGCTTCTTAGGCGTGGTCGTGTAAACACGAACACATACACCGCGACGCTGAGGACAAGAGTCCAGAGCGGGCGATTTGCTGGTCGATTCCAGCGCAGTGCGGCCTTTTCTTACTAATTGCTGAATAGTAGGCATCTTAGTTTTTTGTTTTGTTTTTAATTAATTTGACAAATATTTTTCAGTTTGCTCCTCTGCTCCGAAGACCACTTAATCGCCCACACTATCAAGCGTTTAGACGTCATTTTCGGCCCTTCCGGCGCAAAAAAGCGTTGCAAAATTACAAACAATTTCTGTAATAGCCAAACCTTTAGCCACTTTTATTCTATATATAATGTGATTTTTACTAGCAATTCAACCCCCTGTTTACCATAATAATAGACCTAAAACGCTGATAATCAGACACCCTAACGAATTGTAAAAGTTATTCAATCTTAACATTATTTAATGTCATTTAGCATGATTCCTTACCGTTTTTCGTACTATTATTCCAACATCAACATCCGCTTGTCCTCACACCGCAGCCCGCCGTCAAGAGCCACTCTTGACTTACACATTATATATAATATATAGGGAAGTCTAAACTTTTTCCACCCCAGCGCGAGGCCGAAAGACGATTTATTGATACATTTGCAGACGGATTAAACAACGAAGCTAACGACAATGACACTGACTGCTTACATCATCCTGCTGGCTGCAGGACTTTTTGACCTCCTCGTGATGCTGCGGCTCGACACACTGACGCTGCAGGAGCTCGGATTCGACCACCAAGCCTACAACAAGCGACTGAAAGACAACAGCGAATTCACTTCGTCCAAACGACTCCTCGCGCTGGCCGTGCTGCTGGGCCTGTTCACCGACATGGCACAGATGTCATGGATCGTGGTGCTCATTCTCGCCGCAGCGCTCCTTGCCCAGGGAATAGTCATCCTGATGAGCAACCGGGGCAACCGCCCGGCTTTCACCAAACGCGCCAGGGGCATCTATGCCACGACAATTGCGCTGGCCGTCCTCATCCTTGGGGCCATCGCAGGCTGCCTCATCCACTACCTGGGAGAGGTTGACGCCTGCCGTTACACCGCCATGGCAGGACTCCTCCTGATTGTCGGATCCCCGCTAATGACCATGGCGACAAACCGCCTTTTCAGGCGTCCCTGAGCAGCCGTCGCCGCCCCACGAATATCGCTTGATTTTATATTAAAGTAACACTTTATGTTATTTGTGTTAACTTGGTTTAGATATTACTTTAAACCTTTATTGATGATACGCTTTATAACAACTATTTAATCCTAATATTAATCACATGTAAATAAACAAGAAGAGCCCGACAAAACTCAAGTGAACTAATCGGTTTTCTCCTCACTTTGGGTGGCCTCTGCTTCTTGACTGAACAGGTATTTCGCGCCGTTTGGATTAAGGATTTCCAGATACTCCTTGTAAGGGATAAAGCGTCCGCCCATCGACTTGAGATGCGGGGTCTCAAGCTGACAATCTATCATCTTGCCACCATTCTCTTTCATGCGCCGTGCAAGATGAATCAGCGCGAGTTTTGACGCACTGGGCTCCTTGGAAAACATGCTCTCTCCAATGAAACAGGAGCCCACCACAATGCCATAAAGGCCGCCCACCAGTTCCTCTTCACTGTTCCAAACCTCCACACTATTGGCATAACCGCGGAGATACATGTCGGTGTAAGCTTCGATCATGTCCTCACCCAGCCAGGCTCCGTTGCAGTAATAACGGCCGTCCACCTCGCTGCAGCCACGAATGACGCCATCGAAATTCTCGTTGAACGTTACCCGATACTTCTGTTGGTTCATCAGCGTGCGCATCGAGTGTGACACATGAATCTCATCGGGGAAAATCACAAAGCGCTGCATCGGGCAGTACCATGCCGGATAAGGCCAGTCACGGAAGGAAAACCACGGGAAGATGCCGTAGTTGTAGGCCACCTCCAGGCGTTCCACACTCAGGTCTCCGCCGACGCACAACAGTCCATTCTCCTCTCCCATCCTGGGGTCGGGGAAAGCAATATCATCGGTCAACTCAAAAATCATGACTGTTCTTCCTCCAAATGTTCTACCAGATACTCGCCGCCCTGCTTGAGCGAACCGAAGAGGATTTCACGCACAAGCTTGGATTTTAGGCGGTTGTGAATCACGCGGTCCATCTCACGTGCACCATATTCCGTGCTGTAGCCCTCCTGCAGCAGCTGCTCGCGCACCTCATCGGTCAACAAGAGGGTGACTCCCTTGGGCGTGAGCATTTCCTGCAGTTCACGCAGTTTCTTGTCCAGAATCATGGAAGCCATGGTGCGGTCCATGTCATTGAACACGACAATCGAGGACAGGCGGTTGATAAACTCGGGCTTGAAAGTCCTCTTCACCTGCTTGAGCATGGCTTGACCTGCTGTCACTGTCGAAGCAAAACCCACCGATGCCTGTTGGGCGAATTGAGCGCCGGCATTGCTGGTCATGATGAGCACCACATTACGGAACACCGCCTTGCGGCCCTTGTTGTCGCTCAAAGTGCCGTAATCCATCACCTGCAGCAGCAGGTTGAAGATATCGTCGTGGGCCTTCTCAATCTCGTCGAGCAGGAGCACACAGTCGGGATGCTTGCGCACAGCGTCTGTCAGCAAGCCTCCGTCGTCATAGCCCACATAACCCGCCGGCGAACCGATGAGCTTGGCAACCGTGTGTTTCTCAACATATTCGCTCATGTCGAAGCGCACCAGTTCGACACCCAACTCCTTGGCCAGCACGCGAGCCACTTCGGTCTTGCCCACACCTGTTGGACCGACAAAGAGCAGCGATGCCAAGGGCTTGTTCTCGTCGATGAGGCCGGCCTTGGACATCTGCACGGCTTCAACAACCTGCTTGACGGCATTGTCCTGGCCGTAGATCTTGCCCTTAATGCGTGAATCCAGGTCTTCCAGTTTATCGTTTTCGCTTTCGTCCAGCGAGAGTGCATCAATTTTAGCAACGCGTGACAACACGCTCGCCATGAGGTTCTTGTCCACACGAGCCTCATCGTTGTCCTTACGGTTCATCTGCAGCCATGCTCCGGCCTCGTCAATCAGGTCGATGGCCTTGTCGGGCAGGTAACGGTCGGTGATGTGACGAGCACTGCCTTTCACAGCAAATTCCAAGGCGTCATCGTCATACTTGACATTATGGAATGTCTCGTAGCCCTCCTTGAGCATTCTCACGATATTGAGGGTGTCTTCGATACTGGGCTCCTCGATGGGCACTTGCTGGAAACGACGGACCAGGCCCTTGTTGCGCATGATGAAGCGGTTGTATTCCTCATAGGTCGTCGCCCCGATGAAGCGTATGCGTCCGCCCTCAAGGTAAGGCTTGAGTAGGTTGCTGGCGTCCATCGAGCCCTCTCCCGTCTGTCCGGCGCCCACGATATTGTGGATTTCATCGATGTAAACGATGGCTCCCTTCACGGCGGCAACACCCGTCATGACCAGCTTGAGGCGTTTCTCAAAGTCGCCACGGAACTGCGTACCGGCAATGAGGGCTCCCAGGTCCAACTGATAAATCTGTGATCCCTGTAACGACTCGGGGACATTGCCGTCCTGGATGCGTTGCGCCAGACCATAGACAATCGATGTCTTGCCCACACCGGGCTCACCGATGTGCAACGGGTTGTTCTTGTCCTTGCGGCACAAGACCTGAATGGTGCGGTCCAACTCGGCCTCACGTCCGATGAGCGGGTTGTGGTCCGCCAGATGGTCGTTGATGCACAACACGAAGTCACGCCAATTGGGCGTGTTGGCAGGCTGCCCTGCCCCACCCTGGGCGGCAAACGACTCGGCTGGTTCCACCAAGTTGCCTTGATAGGCATCAATGACCGCCTGAAGGAACAATCCCTTGTCTTCACCAACAAGCGCCTTCAGGCAGTTGCAAGCGAAGGAGTCCTGCAACTCAAGCATCGAGACCAGCATGTGGGGCACGTCAATCTTGTCGTTGAAGGAGTCCCTGCAGTGGCGCTCCATCTTTGCAAACAGTTTGCCCAGTTGATGCGAGCCGACAAGTTCATCGGGCTGCTCCTCGTTATCAGCATATTTCTCCATGCCTTCGATATACTCGTCAAGTTTGGCCTTCACCTCATCAACAGGTACAGCGGCAATATAACGCAATGCTTGTTTCATGGGTGCGTCATCAAGGGTGACAAACAAGATGTGCTCTGGGGTCACCAAGCGCGTCCTGCTGGTGTAAGCCAGGATGTTGGCGCTGGTGATGATGTCTTCAAGATTTTTCGAAAATTCCACTTTTATTCTATTTTATTCTTTAATGATAACACATGATTAACAACACGTTCGGCAGTCCCGTCACGTCATTCGGGCTCACAGGTGACACGCAACGGGAAACCCTTGGAGCGTGCCATGTTGGTCGCCTGGGTGGCCTTGGTCATCGCCACGTCACAGGTGTAGACGCCCACAATGGCATGACCCTCACGATGCACCTTCATCATGAGCAACGTGGCCTCATTGACACCCTTATTGAATACCGTCCGCAAGACCTCAACGACAAAATCCATTGTCGTGAAATCGTCGTTATGGAAAATCACCTTGTATTGACGGGGCAACTCAATCTGGATGTGTTCACGGGTTTTGGTACCGGTTCCCGTCCCGCCTTGAATGGGTTTCTTCGTGTCTGCCATAATCTCGTTTTCTCTTTTTCTGACCTCAAAGATACATTTTTTATATCAATAATGCAAATGTCGTGCCATGAAGAATTCACCCCAAAGTGCGAAAAAACGCTGTCACCCTTGTGCCAGAATGGCCTGTCGTGCCCGCGCCATCACTGATGTCACGTCAAGAAAAAAAACCGGAAAACCGCATGGAATCAGAAAAAAACACTACATTTGCAAACAATGACGGATATCGCCTCCATACCATGCTGCAAACATTGCCTGTCACGACTTGTGATGGTCGTCATCGCGCTGTTCCTCTCCCAGCAGCCGATAAGGGGCAACACGGTGGATTCGCTCTATCACGTCTATTCCAACGCTGGCTGGAAACAACGCGTCGAAGTATTCAACAAGATGTCTCAGCGGCTCTATGACAGCAACATCATCGACTCGTTATATCATTGCGGCTTGTCCACCAAGAAGAGCACAGTGGATGCCTTGACTCATTACTTGATGGCTGAGCACTACTATTCCACCGAACAATTCCAACAAGCGCTCAGCGAAGCCTCACTGGCAAGTCCCGAGATTCTCGTTGGCGACAAACCGGACAGGCTGCAGAGCAATCTGTTGAATCTGTTAAGCGCCATCCAGTACAGGACAGGTGATTATGACGAGGCATTGAAGACACGCCTTGAGGCCTACAAGATTGCCCGGGCATTTGACGATAAAGAACTCATAAGCGACAATTTGGGGGCATTGGCCGAAATTTACTTGATAGTTGAGCAACCGGAGCCCGGCCTGCGACACATCACCGAAGCCATCGCCATCGAGCGAGAGCTTAACCGGACCGAGGGCATCGCTGCCAGGCTGGGGACGGCTTCCGAACTGTATCTCCTCAACAACGAGCCCGACAGAGCGATGGCTGCCATCAACGAAGCCTACGACATCGACCTCAAAGACGGCAGGAAAGAAAAGGCGGCAAGCAGACTGGTGCAGAAGGGTGCCATCCTGGAACACCAGTCACAACTCAACGAGGCTCGCAAGACCATCGAGAAAGCCCTGTCCGTTCTTGAGCAGGGTGGCTACATCCACACCTTGGCGACCGCCTATAACCAGCTGGGCAGCATCGAGAAGAAACTGGGCAACACGCAAGATGCCATCACCCATTACAAGAAAGCGCTGGAACAAAGCATCAAGTGCGGATCGACCAAACTTGAGCTCACTGCCGAACGAGGACTGTGGGAGACAATGCGCGAGAGCGACCCGGCAGTGGCGCTGCTGCACCTGGAACGCTATGCCGCCCTCAACGACTCGATGCGTGCCGAGATGGAGTCCATCAAACTGAGTGTCTTCGAGACCACCAACCAGGATAGCGAGCAAGCCCAGCTGGACCAGAAGAGCAGACGTTATAACCAACTGTTGAAGTGGGGAGGTATCACGCTCGTCGTGATGCTGCTCGGCATGCTGACTGCCATCTTCTTCTCGTGGCGCCAGGCAAGGAAAAGCCTGAAAATGTATCGTCAAATCCAGGAATTGAAGTCACACTTCTTCACCAACATCACCAACAAACTGGAAACTCCGCTAAACGTGGTAATGAGTGCCGGACAACACTTGATTGAAGGTGGCAAGAACAACGCCTCCGAGAACAAGCGCATGGGCGAATTGATTGTGAGCCACGGACAGAGCATGCTGAACCTTGTGAATCAGTTGCTCAACATCGAGCGCGTCAAGGATGCCATAGAATTGCCCGAATACACGCGTGGTGACATCGTGATGTTTGTCAGAATGCTCGTCGACAACTTCAGCGAGGCCGCCCATCAGCAACGGGTCAGTCTTGACTTCCAGTCCCCATTCAACTCGATGGTCGTGATGTTCGCGCCGATTTATATCCGCAAGATTGTCCATAGCCTTATCAGTAACGCTCTCAAGTTCATGTCACGCAACGACAGCATCACCGTGAGATTGACCTCTCCCGAGACCGGAAAGATACGACTCGCTGTCAGTGACACGGGCAAGGGTATACCTGTCGAAGCACGCAACCGCTTGTTTGAACCCTTCTCACAGTCGGTTAACGACATTGAGGGAGTCGACACCGTCCTGGATCTGTATCTGGTCCAGCAACTTGTGCACACCATGAACGGCACCATTGAGGTGGAAAGCGAGTTGGGACATGGCACGACTTTCACCATCGACATTCCCACGATGAACAACGAGGGCAACGACAACGCCGACGGCAACACCCAGCAGTTTACCGAAAGGCACTTGCTGCCCCAGAACGATGACAACGTCAACAAACGGCTTCCCCTGGTCTTCATCGTCGAGAGCAACGAGGACGTGGCGTTCTTCATCGCCAGCCATCTGAGTGAGAAATACAACCTGCGCTTTGCTCTCGACGGGCGCGAAGCGTTACAGAATGCACAGAACATGGTGCCTGACCTCATTATCACTAATGTGAAGATGCCTGTGCTGGACGGAAAGAAACTCATCATGCAGGTGCGCGGTAACCCGTCACTCAGCCACATCCCCATCATTGCCATGACATCCGACCTGAGCGAGAGGGAACGCATTTCCTGCATCGAGGCCGGTGCCGATGCCGTGCTCGTCAAGCCGTTCATGTCCCAAGAGCTGCGCCTGATGGCTGCTCACCTCATCGGCCAAAGATTGGCGCTGCGCGAACACTTCACCAAGGCCAGCGACACCATTAACGGCGAGAAGAGCACTCCACCGATGAACAAGGAAGACAAGGAGTTCTTCAACAAGCTGATCGACATCATACATGCCAATATGGGTAACGACGACATCAATATTGAGCACATCGCCACCGCATTATCGATGAGCACCAAGCAGTTGCGCACTCGTGTGACCGCCATAACAGGTATGACCCCGGTCGCCTTTGTCCTGCAGGTCCGACTGAACTATGCGCGCCACATTATCACCAATGAGAACGTGTCGCTCACGGCCATTGCCAGCCGATGCGGCTTCCAGAACCTGTCTCATTTCTCCAAGGCGTTCAAACAGCAATTCGGCATCAGTCCTCTCCAGTACAGGAAGAAGGCCGATGACATCAACAACACTCAAGGCAAGAATCAATAACCCCAAAGCCCTATTACAGAATAGCAAGGCTGTCCAAGCATCGTTAACGATGGTTTCCCGGAACCTGAGAGGAAGCCGTTACTACACCGGTTGTTGTACTTACTCCGATGAACGGGTCAAGTGCAACAGGTGAATTCTTTATTTTTTGAAGGAATGATTGGCGAGAATACAATGATATTTTGTACCTTTGAACTTTCAAAACATTTGGAATGAAGATATGAAACCAATCCTTTTGTCAACCATCATGTTCTGGAACCTGTTTCTGTGCAGCAGTTACATGCACCAATGCACCAATAAGGCTAAAAACACTCAAGACAGCATTCCCGCCAACACTGTCAGCCAAGACTCGTTGCGCGTGGTAATGATGGGAAACTCCATCACCGAACTGTGGGCCGAGATACACCCCGACTTCTTCAAGGCTAACCACCTGGTGGGACGCGGTGTCAGCGGCCAGGTTTCTGCAAAGATGCTGATACGTTTCCGCCATGATGTCATCAACCTCAAGCCCGACGTCGTGGTCATCAATTGCGGCACCAACGACATCGCCGAGAATGACGGTCCTTATAACGAAGACATCACCATGGACAATATCCAGTCAATGACCGAGCTGGCACTAAACCACGACATCGAGGTCGTTCTGGCATCGGTGCTGCCTTGTGACGGCTTCTTGTGGAACCATTCTGTAAAGGATTCTCCCGAGAAAATCGACCGCCTGAACAAGCGCATCAAGGAATACACGAGCGACAAGCCGCGTGTGCATTACCTTGACTACTTCAGCTCAATGACCACTGACGGGCGCTCAATGAACAAGAGCTACACCGATGACGGAGTGCACCCCAACGCCAATGGATATGACGTGATGGAGGTTAAACTCATGGAGATGCTCAAGACCCTTAGCCGATAATACATTATTAATAAATATCATTATGAGAAAAATCATTCTTTTATTCATGGCATTTTTTGCAATGGCCGCAACCGCTACCGAACCCATCAAGGCGGTTGACCGTGACAACCTCGACCCGACTGTCAGCCCGGGTGAAAACTTCTACAAGTACGCCTGTGGCGGATGGATGCTCAATCATCCGCTGGATCCGCAGTATGCGCGCTTCGGCACATTCGACCAGTTGGCCGAGAACAGCCGCAACCAGGTCAAGGACATCATCACCACGCTGGGCACCAACAATCCTCGTGGCAGCATCAAGCAGAAGGTGGGCGACCTCTATGCCCAGGGCATGGACAGCGTACGCCTCAATCAGGAAGGCATGAACCCGCTGAAGGCTGATATCGCCAAGCTCAAAACCTTGACACGCAATCAGTTCATCGGCGCCATCGCCGACCAGCACAACGGCATTGCCGCTCCTTTCTTCAACTCATCGGTAATGGCCGACCTGAAGGACTCCAACACCAACATGATGTACCTCATGCAAGGCGGATTGGGAATGGGAGACCGTGACTATTACCTGGAGAAAGACGCCAACACCGTCAAGGTGCGCAACGCCTATGCCAACTACATCCAGCAGCTGTTCCAGCTCATCGGTTACAATAAAGGCAAAGCCAAGAAGGCCTCGCAGCACGTGATGGCCATCGAGACAGCACTGGCCCAAGTAGCCATGACACGCGAGGAGACACGCGATTACAGCAAACTCTACAACGTGACTACCATGACGCAGCTCAAGGCCGACTATCCCAACATCAACTGGGACCAGTACTTCGGCACGCTGGGCATCAAGAACCTTGACAAGGTTTGCGTGTTCCAGCCCAAGTCACTCGCCAAGGTCAACGAGATGTTGAAAACCCTCAAAGAAGAGGACATCAGGGAATACCTCATTTTCAAGTATGTGGACGCAGCTTCACCCTACCTGAGCGATGCCTTTGCCGACGCCAACTTCGACATGTACAGCCGTGCCATGTCGGGCAAGCAGGTGAAGATGCCGCGCTGGAAACACTCCCTCGACGTGCCTAACACCCTGCTCGGTGAGGCCGTTGGACAGCTCTATGTGGCTAAGTATTTCCCCGCCGACTCCAAGAAGAAGATGCAGCAGCTCGTGGACAACCTCAAGAAGGCCCTGGGAGAACACATCGCCACCCTGTCATGGATGAGCCCCAAGACCAAAGTCAACGCTCTGGTGAAACTCAACAGCTTCACCGTCAAGATCGGTTATCCCGACAAGTGGTTTGACTACAGTGCTCTGGACATCGACCCGAGCAAGAGCTACTGGGAGAACATCATGGCTGCACGCCGTTTCCAGGCCGCCTATGAATACTCGCAGCTCGGCAAGCCCGTGGACAAGGAACGCTGGTTCATGACACCACAGACCGTCAATGCCTACTACGAGCCTTCAAGCAACGAGATCTGCTTCCCCGCAGGCATCCTGCAAGCACCCTATTTCGACCCCAATGCCGACGAGGCTTGCAACTACGGTGCCATCGGCGTCGTGATCGGCCATGAGATGACCCACGGCTTCGATGACCAGGGACGCAACTTTGACCACAATGGCAATATGGTGGACTGGTGGACGGCCGAGGATGCTGCCAAGTTCCAGGAACTTGCCGATAAGCTCGGTGCGCAGTACAGCGCCGAGATTGTTGCCGATGATGTGCATGCCAACGGCACCTTCACCATGGGCGAGAACATCGCCGACCACGGTGGACTGCGCGTTGCCTACAGCGCCTTCAAGAAGACCGAGCAAGGCAAGGGCGACAAGAAGATTGACGGTTTCACACCCGACCAGCGCTTCTTCCTGAGCTATGCCAACGTATGGGCCGCCAACATCACCAAGGAGGAGATGCTGCGCCGCACCAAGGTGGATCCTCACAGCCTCGGAGTCAACCGCGTGAATGTAGCCATCCGCAACCTCGAGGAATTCTTCAACGCCTTCGACATCCAGCCCGAGATGAAGATGTGGCGCAATCCTGCCGACCGCGTCATCATCTGGTAACACATCACAAAGCATCAACTACAACAGCATCGCAGGGTTAATCCCCCGCGATGCTGTTTCATTTCACCACAACCCTTCCAGCATGTCAAGCAGGCAACCATTCCAGCCCACCGCGCGCGCCCGGTTCCGGTTCCCCATGCCGTGGCTCTGCCACGGCCCCCTCCCTGCGCGCCAGCCCGGTTCCCCGTGCCGGGGCTCTGCCACGGCCACTCCCCCTGCGCACCAGCCCGCTCCCCCATGCCGGGGCATTGCCACGGCCACTCTCCCTGCACGCCAGCCTTGTTCCCCGTGCCGGGGCTCTGCCACGGCCACTCTCCCTCTGCGCCAGGCCGGTCCCGTGTGCTGGCCCGTTCCGTGTGCCGGGGCATTGCCATGGCCATAAAAAAACGAGAGGCGACATCATTGCTGACATCACCTCTCTTAGGGGGCGGTTACCTACTCTCCCACTTTCGCAGTACCATCGGCGTGGTGAGGCTTAACTTCTCT
>JAZQJW010000008.1:0-5524 GCA_045541835.1 Sodaliphilus sp.
CCACGAGGTAGAGAACCCCGAGAGTTTCACCCGCGAGGCTGAGGACTACGTGGTAACCGTAATTGCTGTTGCAACCTATGTAAATGGTGAGGTTGTTGAGAGCGAGCCCGTTGCTGTAACCGTTTCCAAGAAGCAGGAGAATCCCACCAGCATCGACGAGATGAACGCTGGCAAGACCGTTGCTAACGTACGCTACTTCAACATGGCTGGTCAGGAGATGACCCAGGCTAACGGCATGACCATCGTCGTTACCACCTACACCGACGGCACCACCAGCGCTGTTAAGGTGATGAAGTAATCATTTAGGCTTTAGACCTCAGGTCTATTGCAGACGATTTGTAGAGACGCAAGATTTTGCGTCTCTACTTTTTTTGTGGTAATTGAGACGCAAGATTTTGCGTCTCCACATGACTGACGAGAAGCCGTCGGGATGGATGTGACAAAGTTTTTCTTAAAAAAAGTCAATAATCAAAGATTATTGCTTACTTTTGCAGGTTGAAAACTTGAGCAAGCCCGACGAGATGATTCCACTTCATTTTCGCGAGGTATCGCCAAGTTGATTGAAACCACAAGAAGTACTAAACCAAACGATTAAAAAACAGATACGATGATCAGATGTCAACATTGCGGACACGAAGTGCCCGAGGGTTCAGTTTTTTGTAACCACTGCGGCTACCGGATGAATAATCAGGTCACTTGCAGTTATTGCCACCAACCGATGCCGTCAACATCAGTGTTTTGCCCCCATTGCGGTAAAGCCATCGAAGATGCGATGAATGCCACCCCCCAGGAGGGCCAGGCTACCGAGGAGGCTCGTCCTCAGGCACCCAAGGGGAGGACTTACAACGAACAGCGACAGGAAAGACAACGGCAGGCCGCAAGAAAGCAGGCCAACGCATGGGAACAGCCCAAGCCTGTCGAGCCAGACGATGACGACGATGATGATGATGACGACAATGGTGGTGGCGGACGCTCACACTACGACCGCAACCTCATCATCGGCATTGCTGCAGTGGTAATCCTCATCGCGCTGCTGAGCATGTTGAGACACTGCAACAGCCAGGAGAATGACCGCCTCCAGGAACGTGCCGACAGTGCTGCCATCGCTGCCGATAACAGCCAGGACCCGATGGCGGTCTTCAGCGCCGAACTCAGTCGCAACGGCATGACCCAGGACAAGGCCTACACCGGCTGCGCAGTCAAGTTCACCGATGGTGACAAGCCCGAGCGCATCGTCGGCGTCACCTACAAGGATGACACCGACCGTCCCTTCATCAAGGTTTACACCCTCACACGCGACGGTGCCCAGTGGAAGACCGAGTTAACCCAAACCAAGTATTTTGACGGACGCATCATCACCATGGACAACTCGTCGCTGATTGCCGACAACCTGAACATTCCGCGACAAGTGACCGACAATGGCAAGCAATACCTCTACTTCGGTTTCCTCAACCACCTCAAAGGTGCCGGCGAGGGAAGTAACGGACGCGTCACGCTCTGCCTGTATGACATTGACGGGAAAAACCTGACGACGCTCACCTATGACGGAACAATCCGCTCGCGCACCGACGGCCGCCAGTATGTGCACTGCCGCGGTCCCCTCGAGAGCATTAACACCAATGAGCGCCGTTTGCTGCAGCAGGAGGCCGCCCACATCGGCGCCATCCATGTAGCCACCCAGGAAGAGATTGACGCCGAGGAAGAAGCCAAGGCCAAAGAAGAGGAAGAGAAAGCCCTCGAGGGTGAGGAGAACGCCGACGCCAAGTGGGACCACGACAACGCCGAGAACATGGACAAACTCAAGGAGGGTGAGGAAGTGAAGATGAAGCCCACCCAGTATGACAAGCCCATCATCAACATGAAGGAAATCAAGGAAAAACTCGAGAATGACCGTTACCTGGTATTCCTGGACACCAAGGGCTCGGTAGTGGGCTTCAACAAGAGTTCCCGCAAGTACTTCACCATCTATGCCGGCAAGAACGCTTCGGGAATCAGTTTCAGCGGCGACAACACCGTCCACATCAAGACGCCCAGCGGCTCCATCAACTACGACCTGGTCCATGACAAGGCCAAGAGCGGCAATTGATCGACAGAGGCATGAATCCCGAGAAACGATATTATTTCTGGTTCTTCATCAAACTGGACCTCATCCTGGTAGCGCTGCTCGCCCTGCTGTGGTGGCTAAATAATGTTGTTTATTCGTAGACGTTAGACTTTAGACGCTAGACTTTAGACGCTAGACGTTAGACTTTAGACGGATGCCAACTAGGGACTAAAAACTAGGGACTAGGGACTAAAAACCAGAAACTAAAAACTAAATACTCAATATGGTTGAAATCAAAGAAATCCAACCCACACGGCGCAATCTGCTGAAGTTTGTGCGTTTCCCCATCGATGTCATCTACCGCGACAGCGAGTACTACGTTCCGCCGCTGGTGACCGACGAGGTGAATACTTTGAGGCCCGACAAGAATCCCGCCTTTGACTTCTGCGAGGCAGTGTATTACATGGCCTACCGTGACGGGAAAATCGTGGGACGCATCGCCGGCATCATCAACAAGGCGGTCAACGAGCGCTCCAACAAGAAAGAGGCCCGTTTCAGCTACATCGACTTCATCGACGATGCCGAGGTAGCCGACGCCCTCATCAATGCCGTGACCCAGTGGGCCAAGGGCAAAGGCATGGAACACCTGACAGGTCCCCTGAGTTTCACCGATTTGGACCCCGAGGGCTTGCTCGTCGAGGGATTTGACCGCATTGGCACCACAGGCGCTGTGTACAGCCACGCTTATTACCACAAGCACTTGGAGCGCATGGGCTTTGTCAAGGATGTGGACTGGCTGGAGTTCCTGATTACCATCCCCCCCGAGGTGCCCGAGAAGATGCAACGCATCGCCAACCTGATCAGCGAACGCATGAATGTGACGACTATCAAGTACACCGACCGCAAGCAACTGGTCAAGGACTATGGCGACAGCATCTTCAAACTGATCAATGTGGCCTATGACGAGTTATTCGGCTACTCACCGCTCACCGACAAGCAGATCAAGCACTACATCAAGATGTACCTGCCCTTCCTGCCGCTCGACGACCTGTCGATGGTCATCGACAAAGACACGCGCGAACTCGTCGGTGTAGGCATCACTATCCCCTCGATGTCCAAGGCGCTCATCAAGAGTCGCGGCCGCCTGTTCCCCATGGGCTGGAAATACCTGCTTGACTCCTTCAAGCACAACAATGTGGTGGACCTCATGCTCATTGCCGTTAAGCCCGAGCTCCAGAACAAGGGTGTGAACTCACTCATCTTCAACGACCTCATCCCCGTGTTCAACAAGCATGGTTATACCCATGCCGAGAGCAACCACGAGTTGGAACTCAACTCCAAGGTGCTCAAGCAATGGGAATACTTCGAGTATGACCAGCACAAGCGCCGCCGCGCCTTCACCAAGGAAATTTAACCACCGATATCCAAACTCTATAGACCATCTAGATTATCTATACTATCACAAATGAATCAACATGAACGATAAAATTCAAGTAATCAGCAAATACGCCCTTGAAGTGCTGGAGACACAGGCATTGCGCGAGACCGCACTTGCCGCAAAACAGACATTGGAGAGCGGCAGTGGCGCAGGCAACGATTTCCTGGGCTGGCTCCACCTGCCCAGCAGTATCGACGAACAGCAGTTCCAAGCCATTGAGCAGAGCGCGGCCCAACTGCGTCAGGAGTGCGAGTATGTCATCAGCATCGGCATCGGCGGCAGTTACCTGGGCGGTAAGGCTGTCATCGAGGCCTTGAGCGACCACTTCGCAGCCTACAAGCAGACCAACGGACCCAAAGTCCTCTTTGCCGGCAGCAACATCGGCGAGGACTACCTGTTCGACATGATGGACCTGGTGCGTGGGCACAAGTTCGGCATCATCGTCATCTCCAAGTCGGGCACCACGACCGAGCCCGCCATCGCCTTCCGCCTCTTCAAGGAGATGCTTGAAAAGCAGGAGGGCAAGGAGTTTGCCAGCCGCAACATCATCGCCATCACCGACGCGCGCCGGGGTGCCTTGCGTGGCCTGGCCACCCAGGAGGGTTACACCACCTTCGTCATCCCCGACAACGTAGGCGGCCGCTTCTCGGTGCTCACTCCCGTGGGTCTGCTGCCCATCGCTGTGGCAGGATTTGACATCCGCGCCCTCGTGGCTGGTGCCGTCGAGATGGAGCGTGAGGGCGACGAGCAGGTGCTCAACTATGCCATTGCACGCAACGCCTTGTATCAGCAGGGCAAGAAGATAGAGATTCTCGCCAACTTCACCCCGCGCCTGCACTTCCTGGCCGAGTGGTGGAAACAACTCTACGGCGAGAGCGAGGGCAAGGACCACAAGGGCATCTTCCCCGCCAGCGTGGACTTCACAACCGACCTGCACAGCATGGGACAGATGATTCAGGACGGCGAGCGCACCATCTTTGAGACGGTGGTCAGTGTGGGCGACCAGCAGCACGAGGTCATCATCCCCAGCGATGACGAGGACCTCGACGGCTTGAACTACATCGCCGGCAAGAACGTGGACTACGTCAACAAGATGGCCGAACTGGGAACCCGACTCGCCCACATCGACGGCGGCGTGCCCAACCTGCTCATCACCATCCCCGCCATGACCGAGCGCTTCGTGGGACAACTCATCTACTTCTTTGAGAAGGCCTGCGGTGTTAGCGGCTACATGCTCGGCGTGAACCCCTTCGACCAGCCCGGTGTAGAGGCCTACAAGAAGAACATGTTCGCCCTGCTCGAGAAACCCGGTCACGAGGAGGCCACAGCAGCCATCAAAGCAAGACTCAAACAATAACAAATAATAATCAAAACAACGCCTAATAATCAAACAGCAGGAACAACCGATAACAACACGAGCGACCAATTATTAGATTGTTGTTAATGTGGTTCAGCGTTGTTACAGTTGTTTGATTTAACTGGAAACTAAGAACTAGAAACTAGGGACTAGAAACTAGGGACTAAAAACTAAACAAAATGATTTATCCGATTCTTTCGGCCGAGGAAGCCGCCGAATTTGTACAAAATGGCTTCACAGTAGGTGTTTCGGGCTTCACTTCACCCGGTTGCCCTCAAGCAGTACCCGTTGCCATCGCCGAGCGCGCCAAGCGCGAGCATGAGGCAGGCCGCGAGTTCAAGATCAACCTGTTCTCCGGCGCTTCGACCAGCGACCACATCGACGGCGAACTGACCCGTGCCGACGCCTTAAATTTCCGCACACCCTACCAGTCACATCCCGACATGCGCAAGGCCATCAATGCCAATGCCATCCACTATAACGACCGCCACTTGAGCGAGTTGGCTAAGTCGGATCGTAGCCATGTCGTTCTGTGAGCCAAGGAGTTGCCTTAATTAATTGTCTTCCTAAGACCGCTTGGGCCTCCGACTTCCTTAAATTTCCGCACACCCTACCAGTCACATCCCGACATGCGCAAGGCCATCAATGCCAATGCCATCCACTATAACGACCGCCACTTGAGCGA
>JAZQJW010000009.1:0-28382 GCA_045541835.1 Sodaliphilus sp.
AGCGTGGTATGGTTATCTGCCACCCGGGTGTTATCAAGCCCCACGATCACTTCAAGGCTTCTATCTACGTCCTGAAGAAGGAAGAGGGCGGTCGTCACACCCCGTTCCACAACCACTATCGTCCCCAGTTCTACATCCGCACCCTGGATGTAACCGGTGAGATCATGCTCCCCGCTGGTGTCGAGATGGTAATGCCTGGTGACAACGTTGAGATCGACGTCAAACTGATCACTCCCGTTGCTTGCAGCGAAGGTCTGCGTTTCGCTATCCGTGAGGGTGGCCGCACCGTAGGCTCCGGTCAGATCACCGGCATCATTGAGGACTAATCAACTGCCCTCATCAGCCATTCGTCAGGTGTGACGATGGCAACGTTACAAAGGTCTGGCTGCATGCCAGTCAGACCTTTTTTAATACGGGAATAGCTCAGTTGGTAGAGCGACGGTCTCCAAAACCGTAGGTCGTGAGTTCGAGCCTTACTTCCCGTGCAAATAAAGATAGACAAATAAACAAATGAAGAAGTTTTTTTATAACCGACTTACGGATATCAAGGAATCTTATAACGAGCTCGTTCATAAGGTTTCTTGGCCTACTAAGAGTGAATTGGCCAACAGTACCATTGTCGTGATGGTTGCTTCCATCATCGCGTCGCTGGTCATCTGGCTCATCGACTTGTGCATCGACAAGATCATGCACCTGGTCTACGGTGTGGTGGCTGCTTGATAAGGCACCGATCACATCACAATGCACCCTTGTGTGCGGATTTTCGTTAACCCTTACATTTTTAACAAACTGTCACTGCACTACTCACTACTATGTCTCAAGGTAAGCATCAATGGTACATCTTGCGCACCATTTCGGGCAAGGAGATGAAGGTTAAAGAGATGATCGAGGGGTACAGGAAGAACAATCCTGTGTTCGAAGAGAACATCTCTCAGATTCTCGTGCCGACAGAGAAGGTTTACACGACCCGTGCCGGGAAGAAGGTCCTCAAAGAGAAGGTCATGTTCTCGGGTTATGTGTTTGTGAAGCTTCAGCTGACCCCCGACATCGAGGTGACGTTGCAGGACACCACCAACGTGGTGAACTTCGTGCGCAGCCGTGAGGGCGAGCGCCGTCCCGAGCCGGTGCCCGAACAGCAGATTTTGACGATGCTGGGTCAGGCAGAGGTTCGCGAGATGGCTGCTGCCGACGCTGTCAGCGACTATGTCGTTGGCGAGTCGGTGAAGGTCAACTTCGGTCCCTTCAGCGGTTTCATCGGTGAGATCAAGGAGATCAACCGTGAGAAGCGCGAGCTGACAGTGATGGTGAAAGTGTTCGGGCGCGAAACTCCGCTCAAGTTGGATAATTCGCAAGTCGAGCGAGAGTAATACCCGGTTGATGTTACGCTTCCGAGTGTCTCTTGCAGTGTTTTTTAACAACATATTTAATTGAATTTGTACAATGGCTAAAGAAATTGCTGGACAGATCAAATTGCAGATTAAGGGTGGGGCAGCAAACCCCTCTCCTCCCGTAGGTCCCGCTCTGGGTTCCAAGGGTATCAATATCATGGATTTTTGCAAGCAATTCAACGCCCGCACCCAGAATAAGGCTGGCAAGGTGTTGCCCGTAGTGATCTCTTACTACGCCGACAAGAGTTTTGACTTCATCGTCAAGACTTCTCCCGTGCCCGTACAGCTGCTCGAGGCCGCAAAGGTGAAGAGCGGTTCCGGTGAGCCCAACCGCAAGAAGGTGGCATCGGTGACCTGGGATCAGGTGAAGGAAATTGCCGAAGACAAAATGCCTGATTTGAACTGTTTTACATTAGCCTCGGCTATGCGTATGGTGGCCGGAACAGCAAGAAGTATGGGTATCACTGTAAAGGGTCAATTCCCTGAGAACGTTTAAAAACTTTATTGATTATGAGTAAGTTAACGAAAAATCAGAAGTTGTACAACGCGAAGGTTGAAACGGGGAAAGCGTACACCCTTGAGGAAGCTGCAGCATTGGTTAAGGAAATCACTTTCACCAAGTTTGATGCTTCCGCTGATATTGACGTACGTCTTGGCGTTGATCCGCGTAAGGCCAACCAGATGGTCCGTGGCGTTGTATCTCTGCCTCATGGCACTGGCAAGCAGGTTCGCGTTCTGGTTCTTTGTGGACCGGAGGCTGAAGCTGCCGCTAAGGAAGCCGGAGCAGACTATGTCGGTCTTGACGAGTACATCGACAAGATTAAGGGCGGATGGACTGACATTGATGTTATTATCACTCAGCCCCAGATCATGGGCAAGGTGGGTCCTCTCGGACGCGTGCTCGGTCCTCGTGGCCTGATGCCGAACCCCAAGAGCGGCACCGTTACTCCTGACGTGGCAAAGGCTGTGAAAGAAGTGAAACAAGGTAAGATCGACTTCAAGGTCGATAAGGGTGGTATTGTACACACCTCCATTGGCAAGGTATCCTTCACCCCCGAGCAGATCCGCGACAACGCTGCCGCGTTCATCAACACGCTCATCAAGCTGAAGCCCGCCGCTGCCAAGGGTACGTACATCAAGAGCATTTATCTTTCAAGCACCATGAGCAAGGGTATCAAGGTTGATCCCAAGTCCATCGAGGCTTAAACATTTTAAAACGACAAGAACGAAATGAAGAAGGAAGATAAAACCTTAATGATTGAGAAGATCAAGGACACTCTTGACAAGTACAGTGTAGTTTATCTGGCTAACACCACATCGTTGAACGCTGAGAAGACCGTGGACCTGCGCCGCGCTGCTTTCAAGGCTGGTATCAAGATGATGGTTGTCAAGAACACCCTGTTGAAGAAGGCCATGGATGCTTGTGACATCGACTACAGTGGCCTCTATGACTCCCTGGCTGGTCCGACGACCCTGTTGCTCAGCGACACGGGTAACGCGCCTGCTAAACTCATCAAGGAATTCCGCGGTAAGAAGGAGACCATCCCCGCATTCAAGGCTGCTTATGTTGAGGAGACCGTCTATGTTGGCGAGCAGAACCTCGACGCTCTGGTAGCTATCAAGAGCAAGAACGAGCTCATCGCCGATGTTGTGGCATTGCTGCAGTCGCCGGCCAAGAACGTTATCAGCGCTCTCCAGTCGGGTGGCAATAAGCTCCACGGAGTCCTGGAAACCTTATCCAAGAAAGAAAACTAAACAAAAATTAAAAACAACCAATTTTAAATCCATACTATTATGGCAGATTTGAAAGCTTTTGCAGAACAGTTAGTGAACCTTACCGTAAAGGAAGTTAACGAACTCGCTCAGATTTTGAAAGACGAATATGGCATTGAGCCCGCCGCTGCAGCTGTTGCTGTTGCCGCCGGTCCCGCTGCCGCTGGTGCCGCTGAGGCCGAGGAGAAGACCTCGTTCGACGTTGTCCTCAAGGCCGCTGGTGCTCAGAAGCTCCAGGTGATCAAGAAGGTTAAGGAGCTCCTCAGCCTTGGTCTGAAGGACGCTAAGGACCTTGTTGACAAGGCTCCCGCTACCCTCAAGGAGGGCGCTTCCAAGGATGAGGCCGAAGCCCTTAAGGCTGAGATCGAAGGCCTTGGTGCTGAGGTTGAACTGAAATAATAGCACCCCGTTAACGGGTGTTTGGGTTAAGAATCCCCAACGCGAGTGGGTTCTTAACCTTTTTGTGTCAAATTTGACCTGCATTCAAGATGATTCATCGGAGTTGTCCGCGGCACGGGGCACTCCCGTCGCCGCGGCAACCCGTCCGATGAATGTCACGACCCCACTCACACCGCCCCGCGGGAGTGTTTTTCTGTCTCTTCAAGCCGCGAGGAGTGGTTGAGCGCCCATTATTTAGCATTTCAGCATTATATTTGAGTTCACAAAACTTCATTGTCAATGTCAGTTTCAAAAAAAGAACGAGTCAATTTCGCGCGAGTAAGAAATCCTTATCCTTATCCTGATTTCCTCGACGTGCAGTTACAGTCATTCCGTGATTTCCTTCAACTGGATACACCGACTGAGAAAAGAAAAAACGAGGGACTCTATAAAGTTTTTGCCGAGAATTTCCCCATCGAGGACACGCGCAACAACTTTAAGCTTGAATTCCTTGACTATTATATCGACCCGCCCCGCTACTCCATCGACGAGTGTTTGGACATCGGCTTGACCTATAGTGTGCCTCTGAAGGCAAAACTCAAGCTCTATTGCACCGACCCCGACCATAATTTTCCCACCGAGGTTCAGGACGTGTACCTGGGTTCCATCCCGTACATGACCGAGAAAGGCACCTTTGTCATCAATGGTGCCGAGCGTGTTGTTGTTTCACAGCTCCACCGCTCGCCTGGTGTGTTCTTCGGTCAGAGCTTGCATGCCAACGGCACAAAGCTGTATTCGGCTCGCATCATCCCCTTCCGCGGGTCGTGGATCGAGTTCGCAACCGACATCAACAATGTGATGTATGCCTACATCGATCGCAAGAAGAAATTACCGGTGACCACGTTGCTGCGTGCCATCGGACTGGAGAATGACAATGACATCATCCAGGTCTTCGGACTGGCCGACGAGGTCAAGGTCAACAAGACCAACCTCAAGAAGGCTGTGGGCCGCAAGCTCGCTGCACGCGTGCTGCGCTCATGGAGTGAAGACTTTGTGGACGAGGATACCGGCGAGGTAGTAAGCATCGAGCGCAATGATGTGATCATCGACCGTGACACCGAGCTGCAGGAGGAGAATATTGCCGAAATCCTGGACTCGGGCGTTGCCACGATCCTGCTTCACCGCGAGGATGTGAACACCGAGGATTACAAGATCATCTTCAACACCCTGAACAAGGACACCTGTAACAGTGGTAAGGAGGCCGTTAACTTCATCTACCGCCAGTTGCGCAATGCCGAGCCGCCCGATGACAATAGCGCCCGTGAGGTAATCACCAACCTCTTCTTCAGCGAGAAGCGCTATGACCTGGGCGAGGTGGGCCGTTTCCGCATCAACACCAAGCTGGGTCTGGAGACCGACGCCGACAAGCGCGTGCTCACCAAGGAGGACATCATCGAGATCATTAAGTATCTCATTGGCCTGATCAACAGCAAGGAGGATGTGGACGATATCGACCACTTGAGCAACCGTCGCGTCCGCACCGTGGGCGAGCAGTTGTACAACCAGTTCGGCGTGGGTCTAGCTCGTATGGCACGCACGATCCGTGAACGCATGAACGTGCGCGACACCGAGCAGTTCGCTCCCATCGACCTGATCAACGCTAAGACCATCTCGAGCGTGATCAACACCTTCTTCGGCACCAACGCGCTGTCCCAGTTCATGGACCAGACCAACCCGTTGGCCGAGATTACCCACAAGCGCCGCATGAGCGCCCTGGGTCCTGGTGGTCTGTCGCGTGAGCGTGCAGGCTTCGAGGTGCGTGACGTTCACTACACCCACTACGGCCGTCTGTGCCCGATCGAGACCCCTGAGGGTCCCAACATCGGTCTGATCTCGTCGTTGTGCGTGTATGCCAAGATCAACAACCTGGGCTTTATCGAGACTCCTTACCGCAAGGTGGAGGACTGCAAGGTCGACCTGGACAATGACCATATCGTCTATCTCACCGCCGAGGACGAGGAAGACCGCATCATCGCTCAGGGTAATGCTCCGCTCAACGAGGACGGCACCTTCATGCGCGACCGTGTCAAAGCCCGCAAGAACGCCGACTTCCCCGTTGTCGCTCCCGAGGATGTAGAGCTCATGGACGTGTCTCCGCAACAGATCGCGTCGATTGCTGCTGCCCTCATCCCGTTCCTGGAGCATGACGATGCTAACCGCGCTCTGATGGGTGCGAACATGATGCGCCAGGCTGTGCCCTTGCTGCGCAGCGAGGCGCCCATCGTGGGCACCGGCATCGAGCAGCGCATGGCCTACGACAGCCGCACTCAGCTGCAGGCCGAGGGCGACGGCGTTGTCGAGTTTGTTGACGCCAGCGTGATCCGCATCCGCTATGACCGCACCGAGGACGAGGAGTTCGTCTCCTTCGACAGTGCTGTCAAGGAATACAAGCTGCCCAAGTTCCGCAAGACCAACCAGAGCACGACCATCGACCTGCGCCCCATCTGTGACGCCGGCGACCGTGTTGTCAAGGGACAGATCCTCACCGAGGGTTATTCGACCCAGGACGGTGAGCTGGCATTGGGCCGCAACCTCAAGGTGGCCTACATGCCCTGGAAGGGTTACAACTATGAGGACGCTATCGTGATCAACGAGCGCCTCGTGCGTGAGGACATCCTTACCAGTGTCCACGTGGACGAGTACACCCTCGAGGTGCGCGAGACCAAGCGTGGTATGGAGGAACTGACCAACGATATCCCCAACGTGAGCGAGGACGCCACCAAGGACCTCGACGAGCGCGGCATCATCCGCGTGGGTGCTCACGTCATCCCCGGCGATATCCTGATTGGTAAGATCACCCCGAAGGGCGAGAGCGATCCCACCCCCGAGGAGAAACTGTTGCGTGCCATCTTCGGCGACAAGGCCGGTGACGTGAAGGACGCTTCGTTGAAGGCCAATCCGTCGCTCAAGGGCGTTGTCATCGGCACCCGCCTGTTTGCCCGTGCCGTCAAGAAACGCACCCGTGGCGTTGACCCCGAGATCGAGGCACTTGACAACGAGTACAAGGCACGTCAGGAAGAGCTGCACGGCATCCTGATCGAGAAACTGAACACCCTGACCGAGGGTCGCATCTCGCAGGGCGTGAAGAACTATATGGACGAGGAAGTCGTGCCCAAGGGCGAGAAGTTCTCCCGTGAGATCATCATGGGCATCGAGAACTTCGACAGCATCAACCTGAGCCGTTGGACTGCCGACAGCCACCGCAACGAGCTCATCCGTGCCACCGTGATGAACTACCTGCACAAGAGCAAGGCCTATGAGGCCGAGCTCAAGCGCAAGAAGCTCGACATCAGCATCGGTGACGAACTGCCCTCGGGCATCATGCAGTTGGCCAAGGTCTACATCGCAAAGAAGCGCAAAATCAGCGTCGGCGATAAGATGGCAGGTCGCCATGGTAACAAGGGTATCGTGTCGCGCATCGTTCGCCAGGAGGATATGCCTTTCCTCGCCGACGGTACCCCCGTCGACCTGGTGCTCAACCCCCTGGGTGTGCCCTCACGTATGAACCTGGGTCAGATCTTCGAGGCCGTCCTCGGTTGGGCAGGCCGTGAGCTTGACGTCAAGTTCGCTACCCCCATCTTCGACGGTTGCAGCCTCGATGACCTCAACGCATGGACCGACAAGGCTGGTCTGCCGCGTGCCGGCACGACGCAGCTCTATGACGGCGCCACTGGCGAGCCCTTCGACCAGAAGGCTACCGTGGGTGTGACCTACTTCCTCAAGCTCGGTCACATGGTAGAAGACAAGATGCATGCTCGTTCGATTGGCCCGTACAGCCTGATCACGCAGCAGCCTCTGGGCGGTAAGGCCCAGTTTGGTGGCCAGCGTTTCGGTGAGATGGAGGTTTGGGCTCTGGAGGCCTTCGGTGCCAGCCACGTGCTCCAGGAGATTCTCACCGTCAAGAGTGATGACGTAGTGGGCCGCAGCAAGGCCTATGAAGCCATCGTCAAGGGTGATCCCATGCCCACCCCGGGCATTCCCGAATCGCTCAACGTGCTCCTGCACGAGTTGCGCGGACTGTGTCTCAATGTGAAACTCGATTAATAACGCTCTCTACTATGGCTTTCAAGAAAGATACAAAGATAAAGAACAATTTCACCAAGATTTCCATCAGTCTGGCTTCGCCCGACGAAATCCTGGAGAATTCACATGGTGAGGTTCTCAAACCCGAGACGATCAACTACCGCACCTACAAGCCCGAACGCGACGGCTTGTTCTGCGAGCGCATCTTCGGTCCCGTGAAGGACTACGAGTGCCATTGCGGTAAGTATAAGCGCATCCGTTACAAGGGTATCGTGTGCGACCATTGCGGTGTCGAGGTGACCGAGAAGAAGGTTCGCCGCGAGCGCAGCGGTCACATCGAACTGGTGGTGCCGGTGGCTCACATCTGGTACTTCCGTTCGTTGCCCAACAAGATCGGTTATCTGTTGGGTATCCCCACCAAGAAGCTCGACATGATTATCTACTATGAGCGTTATGTCGTTATCAATCCCGCTGGTGTGAAGTATGAGAACGGTACAGAAAGCCGCGAGCTGCAGAAGTATGATCTGCTCACCGAGGACGAGTATGTTGCCATCATGGAGAAACTGCCCAGCGAGAACCAGGCACTCGAGAATGACAACCCCGACAAGTTCATCGCCAAGATGGGTGCCGAGGCTATCTACGACCTGCTGGCCGAACTCGACCTGGATTCCCTGGCCAACACCCTGCGTGACCGTGCCTACAAGGAGAACTCGCAGCAGCGCAAGACCGAAGCCTTGAAGCGCCTGCAGGTAGTGGAATCGTTCCGCGCCAGCAAGGGCATGAACCGTCCCGAGTGGATGATTCTCAAGGTGATTCCCGTCATCCCGCCCGAACTGCGTCCCCTCATTCCGCTCGATGGTGGCCGCTTTGCCACCAGCGACGTGAACGACCTTTACCGCCGCGTCATCATCCGCAACACGCGCCTGAAACGGCTCATCGAGATCAAGGCTCCCGAGGTCATCATGCGCAACGAGAAGCGTATGTTGCAGGAGGCCGTCGACTCGCTGCTCGACAACTCCCGCAAGTCGAGTGCCGTCAAGAGCGACTCCAACCGTCCCCTCAAGTCCTTGAGCGACAGCCTCAAGGGTAAGCAGGGCCGCTTCCGCCAGAACCTGCTCGGTAAACGTGTGGACTATTCAGCCCGCTCGGTTATCGTTGTCGGTCCTGAGCTGAAGATGGGTGAGTGCGGTATCCCCAAGGACATGGCAGCCGAGCTGTACAAGCCCTTCGTGATCCGCAAGCTCATCGAGCGCGGTATCGTCAAGACGGTGAAGAGCGCCAAGAAGATCGTCGACCGCAAGGAACCCGTCGTTTGGGACATCCTCGAGAACGTGATGAAGGGTCATCCCGTGCTCTTGAACCGTGCACCGACACTGCACCGTCTGGGTATCCAGGCGTTCCAGCCCAAGCTCATCGAGGGTAAGGCCATCCAGCTGCACCCCCTGGCTTGTACCGCGTTCAACGCCGACTTCGACGGTGACCAGATGGCCGTTCACCTGCCTTTGGGTAACGAGGCTGTTGTCGAGGCTCAGATGCTGATGCTCGAGCCCCACAACATCCTGAATCCCGCCAATGGCGACCCCGTTACCGTTCCTTCACAGGATATGGTACTCGGTCTCTATTATATCACTAAACTGCGCAAGGGCGACAAGGGCGAGGGCCTCAAGTTCTACGGTCCTGAGGAAGCACTCATCGCCTATAACGAGGGCAAGGTTGCCATGCACGCCATCATCAGCGTCATGGCCGACGTTGTCAACGAGAACGGTGAGCATGAGCAGCGCCTCATCGAGGAGACTTCGGTGGGCCGCATCATCTTCAACAACACCGTTCCCTACGAGATTGGCTACATCAATGAGTTGATTTCCAAGAAGTCGCTGCGCAACATCATCACCCGTGTGATCCGTAATTGCGGTGTGCCCCGTTCGGCACAGTTCCTCGATGACGTGAAGAACATGGGTTACTACATGGCGTTCAAGGGTGGCCTGTCGTTCAACCTGAACGACGTGCTCATCCCCGACAAGAAGGCCGAAATCATCGCCGCCGGTGATGCCGAGGCCGAGAAGATCAAGGCCAGTTATGAGATGGGTCTTATCGGTGACAACGAGCGTTACAACCAGGTCATCGACATCTGGACCAATGTGAATACCGAGCTTACCAGCGAACTGATGAAGCAGATCACTGCCGACAAGCAGGGCTTTAACTCAGTATTCATGATGCTCGACTCGGGTGCTCGTGGTTCTAAGGACCAGATTCGTCAGCTCTCCGGTATGCGTGGTCTGATGGCCAAGCCGCAGAAGTCGGGTGTTGAGGGTGGTCACCAGATTATCGAGAACCCCATCCTCGCGAACTTCAAGGAAGGTCTGTCGGTGCTCGAGTACTTCATCTCGACCCACGGTGCCCGTAAGGGTCTTGCCGATAAGCTTTGAAGACCGCCGACGCCGGTTACTTGACCCGTCGTCTCGTTGACGTCGCTCACGACGTGATCATCAACGAGGAGGACTGTGGCACCCTGCGTGGCCTCGTTTGCCGCGAGGTGCGTACCGGTGACCGCGTCGTTGCCAGCCTCGGCGAGCGCATCTTGGGCCGTGTTTCGGTTCACGATGTGGTAGATCCCACCACGGGTGAAATCATCGTCGAGAGCGGTGAGGAAATCACCGACGCTATCGCAGCGCGCATCGACAACTCGCCCATCGAGTCGGTCGAGATCCGTTCCGTCCTCACCTGTGAGGCTAAGCGTGGCGTCTGCGCCAAGTGCTACGGCCGCAACCTGGCTTCGCACCGCATGGTGCAGCGTGGTGAGGCTGTCGGCGTGATTGCCGCCCAGTCAATCGGTGAGCCCGGTACCCAGCTGACCCTGCGTACCTTCCACGCCGGTGGTGTGGCAAGTAACGCTTCGGCAGTGTCCAATATCACTTCCAAGTACAACGGTCGCATCGAGATTGAAGACCTGCGCACCGTTCAGGACAAGGATGGCGTCAGCGTTGTCGTTGGCCGTATGGCCGAGATGTCCATCAAGGATCCTCACACCAATATGGTACTCACCCATGCCCCCATCGAGTACGGCTCAAGGCTGTTCTTCAAGCCCGGTGACATGGTGTCGAGCGGCGACAGGATCTGTGAGTGGGACGCTTTCAATGCTGTTATCGTCAGCGAGGTTGAGGGTACCCTGCGCTTCAAGAACCTCATCAAGGATGTGACCTTCCGCGAGGAGTATGATGACGTTTCGGGCAATGCCGAGATCTTCATCATCGAGACCAAGGACCACAACCGCATTCCTGAGGCCGAGGTGGTTGACACCGAGGGCAATGTCGTGAAGTCCTATTCACTGCCCGTGCGTGCCCACCTGATGAAGCACGACGGTGAGGAAATCACCGCTGGTGAGGTCTTCGTCAAGATTCCGCGCTCGTTCTCGGGTGGCGCTGGTGATATCACCGGTGGTCTGCCTCGTGTAACCGAGCTGTTTGAGGCCCGCAACCCGTCCAACCCCGCTATCGTGAGCGAGATCGACGGTGAGGTATCGTTCGGCCGCATCAAGCGCGGTAACCGTGAGATCACGGTGAAGAACCGCATTGGTGAGGAGAAGAAGTACCTCGTGCCCCTGTCCAAGCAGATTCTGGTTCAGGAGAACGACTTCGTGCGTGCCGGTACTCCGTTGTCCGACGGTGCCGTCACTCCCGCCGACATCCTCCGCATCAAGGGCCCGACGGCCGTTCAGGACTATATCGTTAACGAGGTTCAGGACGTTTACCGCACCCAGGGTGTGAAGATCAACGACAAGCACTTCGAGGTGATCGTGCGCCAGATGATGCGCAAGGTTCGCATCATCGATCCGGGCGACACCCGTTTCCTCGAGGAGCAGACCGTTGACAAGCGCGACTTCATGGAAGAGAACGACCGCATCTGGGGCAAGAAGATTGTCACCAACAGTGGTGACAGCGATGAGGTCCAGAATGGTCAGATCATCACTGCACGCAAGTTGCGTGACATCAACTCGTCGCTCAAGCGTCGTGATATGAAGCTCGTTGTCGTTCGTGACGCGGTGCCCGCTACCAGTGAGCAGATTCTGCTCGGTATCACCCGTGCCGCTTTGCAGACCAGCAGCTTCATGTCGGCAGCATCCTTCCAGGAGACCACCAAGGTCCTCAACGAGGCTGCCATCAATGGTCGCGTGGACACCCTCGAGGGTATGAAGGAGAACGTTATCTGCGGTCACCTGATTCCCGCCGGTACGGGTCTGCGTGAATACCAGACGCTCATCGTCGGTGACAAGAACGAGATGGCGCTCGCCGAGCAGGCTCGCAAGGAGCGCGAACTCGCCGAGAACGCTTAATCAGCCAAAAGGCCAATTTCTGCGCTGGCCGAGTGCCCCGGAAACTTATTTCAGCGGCCACGGTCCAGCCAGAAATTACCAATTGGACATTGAATGATAATAACTCTAAGATTGTAATAATCGTATATTTTCCATAGTTAATTTGTTTATTGAGACTCCGGGCCGCAGTGATGCGCACCGGAGTTTTTTTATATGCTTCAATTTACGCTCACTATCAATTTTTTGCACTATCTTTGCAGCGTGATTTGGTGCCTGGGGTGGTTGACTCCGGGTGAAAAGGGAACCGGGTGGGAATCCCGGACAGACGGTGCTGCTGTGTGCCCCTGATGAGAAAGCTCGCACTGGACCACTGCGCCATGCTCCGATGACAAGGGGCTGCGTGGGAAGGGACGGCGCATGAACGGCTTGGGGCGAGTCAGAAGACCTGCCAAATCGAGAATACAGAAACCCGGAACAACAATGATTAGAACGTCGGTCATAGCATTTATTGCCATCGTGTGTGTCCTGTGCGCCCATGCCCAGGAGGGCGTCCTCGCGCACCAGGCCGACTCGGTCGCGGCGCCTGTGAACTATAGCCGCCTGGACTCGATGCAATATATCCAGAATGTGATTATCTACGGCCGCCGCCCCTATGAGGACGTCATTCCCGCCCAGGAACTCACGGGCAAGCAACTCGAGGGACTCAACAGCCATTCGGTGGCCGATGCCGTGCGCTATTTTGCCGGTGTGCAACTCAAGGACTACGGCGGCGTGGGCGGTCTCAAGACGGTCGACATCCGCTCAATGGGCACCAACCACATGGGCGTCTTCTATGACGGTATCCAGATTGGCAACGCCCAGAACGGACAGGTGGACTTGGGAAAATTCTCGCTCGACAACATCGAGGCGATATCCCTCTATAACGGTCAGCGCAGCAACATCTTCCAGAGTGCCAAGGATTATGGCTCGGCAGGTACCATCTACCTGCGCACCCGTCGCCCCAAGTTCAAGACCGGCAAGCGCGATAACCTCAATGTGTCGTTCAAGACGGGCTCTTTTGGCCTCGTCAACCCCAGCATTCGCTGGGAGCACAAGTTGAGCCGCGCGGTGAGCCTGTCGTTCAACAGCGAGTTCACCTATGCCACGGGCAAGTACCGTTTCCGTTACATGCGTCACTACAGCGACGGCTCGTTGGCTTGGGACACGACAGCCGTGCGTCAGAACGGCGATGTGCGCTCCTATCGTGTCGAGGGCGCCGTCTTCGGCGTGATGCCCAGCGGCAAGTGGCATGCCAAGGCCTACTGGTATGACAGCCGCAAGGGCATTCCCGGTGCCATCGTCAACAACGTGTGGAAGCACGCCCAGCGGCAGTGGGACAGCAATTTCTTCCTGCAGGGAGCCTACCAGCGCAAGTTCACCGACCGCTACGAGATGATGTTCAATGCCAAGTACTCGCGTGACTACCTGCACTACCTCAATCCTGACACCACGTTGATGTACATCGACAACAAGTTCTGGCAGGACGAGATTTACCTGTCCACGGCCAACAAGTACACCATCCTCACCGACTGGGACGTGAACCTCTCGGTCGACTACCAGTGGAACAGCCTTGACGCCACGTTGACGGGCTTTGGCTATCCCATCCGCCACACGGTGCTCACGGCATTGGCCACCGCCTACACCTTGCACGGTTTCAAGGCCCAGGCCAGTCTGCTCTACACGATGGTCAACGACCGATCCTCGGCACGTTTCGACGGTCAGGTGGTGGGCAAGATGAGTAAGTACATGAACAAGGTCACGCCCGCTGTTTTCCTCAGTTGGCAACCTTGGCAGGACAGGGAGTTCAACCTGCGTGCGTTCTACAAGCGCATCTTCCGCATGCCCACGTTCAACGACCTCTACTACACCGACATGGGCAACATCACGCTCGACCCCGAGTATGCCACCCAGTACAATGTGGGTTTCCTCTACCGTCTGCTCACCGACCGCGGTCTGCTTGCCGGTGTCAAGTTGAGTGCCGACGCCTATTACAACTATATCACCGACAAGATCATCGCCGTCCCCAAGGGCACGGGCCAGTACCGCTGGATGATGATGAATGTGGGAATCGTGAAGATTCGCGGCATTGACGTGAGCGCGCGCACCACACTGCGCCTGCCTGCCGACGTGATTCTCGATATCAACCTGAGTTACACCTACCAGAAGGCCCAGGATTACACCAATCCAGCCGACAATGAGGACGGCGGCACCTATAAGGGCCAGCTGGCCTATATCCCGTGGCACAGCGGCTCGGTGGTCGGGCACCTCGGCTGGCACGACCTGGACGTGAACTACAGCTTCATCTATGTGGGCGAGCGTTACCACACCAGTGCCAACACCCGAGAGAATCACGAGCAGCCCTGGTACACCCACGACCTGTCGGCGGGCTATGTGTTCCGTTTGGGCCAGACGACGTTGAAAGTCTCGGGCGAGGTCAACAACCTCTTCAACCAGTACTACGACGTCATCCTCAACTATCCGATGCCCGGCCGCAACTACAAACTCATCCTCAAATTCGACATCTGATGAAAAGAATACTCTACATCATAGTTCCCTTATTGTTGCTGACGGGTTGCCGCGAGGAGGTGACCATCTTCCTGCCGGAGCACGTGTCGGTGGCTCAGCCCGAGTTTACCGATATCGAGGGTTTCTACCTGCTGTGCGAGGGCAATATGGGATGGAACAAGGCCACGCTGGACTACTACGACTACGCCTATGGCGAGTATCTGCGCAACATCTTTTCCTATGCCAACCCGACGGTCCCCAAGGAGATGGGCGACGTGGGCAACGACATCGGCATCTATGGCAGCAACCTGTTCTGTGTCATCAACTGCTCCAACAAGATTGACGTCCTGGACAAGTACACCTGCGAGAAGAAGCACCAGATCAATATCCCCAACTGCCGTTTCATCCGCTTCTACGGCGGTTATGCCTACGTGACCAGCTATGCCGGCCCGGTGCAGATCAACCCCAACTACGAGCAGCGCGGCTACGTCGCCAAAATCGACACCGTGACCATGGAGGTCGTGGACACCTGCCTGGTGGGTTTCCAACCCGATGAACTGGAGATTGTCGAGGGCAAGATTTACGTCGCCAACTCGGGCGGCTATATGGTCCCCAACTACGAGAACACCTTGTCGGTCATCGATGTGGCGACATTCAAGGAAGAGCGCCGCATCCCCATCGCCATCAACCTGTCGTGGGTCAAGGGTGACCGTCACGGCATGCTATGGGTGGCCTCACGTGGCGACTACTACACCAAGCCCAGCAAGATATATGCCTATGACACGCGCAAGCAGCAGCTCGTTGACAGTATCGACTGCCGCGTGAGCAACATGTGGCTCGACGGCGATTCCATCTACGTGGTGGGCACCCAGTGGAGTTATGTGTCGATGAACAACACGTTCTCCTATGCGGTAATCAATACCCGCACCCGGCAGATCGTGTGCGACAACTTCATCACCGACGGCACCGACAAGGGGATCGTCATCCCCTATGCTGTCGCAGTGAATCCGCTCACCAAGGACATCTATGTCACCGATGCCAAGGATTACGTCTCGCCGGGCCGCCTCTACTGCTTCGACCGCTACGGTGTCAAGAAGTGGGATGTGCGCACGGGCGATATCCCTGCTCATTTCGCCTTCCTGGGCAAGAACATCAATGAGCGTTAGTTTTTCAGCAATCAGTTTTCAACAATTCAAAAATACAGGAATATGGGAAAATTAAGGAATATGGCAGCCGTGGCGCTGCTCCTGATGACGGTGTTCACCATGTGGGCCAATCACCCGTGGCTCACCCGTGTCTATGAATACCGTCCCGCACCGGGTCAGTTCATCAACACCATGCCCGTGTGCAGGGTGGGGGAGCCGGTGGACAGCGTGCTGGCGAGGTGCCACACGAGCATCTGTGGCCGCATTGACACGACGACCCAGACTTTTCACGGGCAGCTGATTACCCGCATCGATACCGTTTGGGCCGAGGGCATGATTTCCCTTGGCGGCTACGGCGGCTATGTGGTCATCGGCTTTGACCACCCGGTGCTCAATATGCACACCTGGGATTTCGAGATATGGGGTAACGCGTTCTATAGCGACCAGACATCGGCGGGCGGCAGTTGCGAGCCCGGCATCGTGATGGTGGGCGTGGACACCGACGGTGACGGCGTGCCCAGCGACGGCGACAAGTGGTATGAACTGGCAGGTAGCGAGTACTATCACCCCGAGACTCAGCACGATTATGCCATCACCTATTACCGCCCCGACGAGGGCAAGCCGCGCACGCCCAGCCACGTTGACCCCAATCTGTCCGATACGACCTACATCCGCTGGACCAGCAACGACGTCAACCCCGACAGCACCAGCGGTTACATGAGCCGCAACACGTTCCATCCGCAGCCCTATTGGCCCCTGTGGCTCCAGGACGAGGAGACGCTCACGTTCCGGGGCGCCAAGCTGCGTTGCAATGCGCGTGATTATGGGGGTGAGGAAGGCAATGCCTATTATGTGCTTCACTTCTTCGACTGGGGCTATGTGGACAACCTGCCCAACAATCCGGCCCGTGTGCCCCAGGAGGGCACCGTCTATAATCCTGGTTTCAAGATCGATTGGGCCGTGGATGAGCAGGGACGCCATGTCAACCTCTCGCACATCGATTTCATCAAGGTCTATAACGGTATGAACCAGTATTGCGGATGGCTCGGCGAGACCTCGACCGAGGTGGCCGGTGGCATCGACTACCATCCCGATGCCGAGTTCCACTGGGTGACGCCTCCCGACGTGAATGGGGATGGCGAGGTCAACATCAGTGATGTGAATGTGCTCATTGATATGATATTGTCCGATGCCTTCAGCCCGATTGCCGATATCAATGGGGACAGTGAGGTCAACATCAGCGATGTGAATGTGTTGATAGACATCATCCTGAACTAAACGTTCACAAGGCAGGGGACTGCTGCGGGGCATCCCGGTAAAACGAGCGAGGAAACGCAACCACACGTCGTGGCGCGTTCCCTCGCTTGTCGTTGATGGACTCGGTCGTTACATGCTCAGAATCATGTCGATAAGGACATTGACGTCGGCAAGGTTGATTTCATTGTCGCCGTTCACGTCACCGATGGGCTGGGGTCTGCCGTTGAGAATCATGGCAATGAGGGCGTTCACGTCGGCAATGTTGATTTCACCGTCTTCGTTCACGTCACCGGGATGGGGTGCGGGATTAATGGTGATGTCCTCGATGCTTATGCTGTTGACGAGCAGCATGCCCATGTCGTAGTGCGAGCAGCAGCACAGGGCAATGAAACTGGGGAATTGCTCATCGTAGCTGCCGTAGCCGTCGTCCTGCACCATGAAGCAGAAGCTGTAGTCGCGGAACTCACCGGGATGCTTCACCGTGAAGGCCTCGTCGCCCAGGGGCACAGCGCCTGCCAGGTCATAGTCCGAGAAGGTGTAGAAGCGGAACTGCTCCTCCCTGTAGCCGGCGATGTCGTCGTTGCTCACGTTGGCCGTGATCTTGTACACGTGGCCTTCCTGGAACAGGATGGGCGGTGAGATAATGAAATCATAGCCATAGAAGACCTCGTTTTTCTGATAGATGTAGAAACACTTGTTTTCGCCCTGGCCGAACATGTTCATGAAGTCCTTGTACCACACAAAGGTGTAGCCGTCCTCGTTGCCGTCGAGGATGGTCCAGTACTGGCCGCTTTCTTCCCACGAGTTGAACGGGGCAACATAGGGGCACTCGACGGCGGGGCCGTTGACTAGGTCGTTGGTCTTGGCGGGTTCACCGGTGCCGTCGGCATTCTTGGCGACAATCTGGTAGGTGTAGCGCGTCAGTTCATCAATCAGTTTGACGTCGCTGAATTGGGTGTCGGTGAGGTCCGTGGCGACGGTCTGGTTGTCATTGAGGCGCACGATGTCATAGGTGAGGCTCTGCTTGTCAAGGTAGCCGCCATGGGCACCGGTGACGGGTGCTGACCAAGAGAGGTCGTTGACCATCAGTTGCATGCGGCTCAGCGTGGCTTTGGCGGCGGTGACAGCGGCGGGCACATCATGGCCAATCCAGCACTCGACGGGCTGTTCCAGACTGGCACCGGCGGCGTTCACGGCAGTGATGGTGAATTCATACATGCCTGCTGCCTCAACCGTGACAGCGTGTCTCATGGCCTCGCCCGGCTGGCAGTCCTCAAGAACGGTTTTTTCTCCGGTGACAGCATTGACAATCTCGATGCTGATGGTGCCTTCCAGCGGAGCGCCGCTGTAGTCGTTGACGGGGTTGACCCACTGCAGGATGGCTTGGAGTTCTCCCTCCTCGTCGGCCTCGATGGTGGCTTCACTCACACGCTCCGGAGCGTTGCCGCTCGTCGGCTCAAAGGGGATGCCAAGGGCCACGGCGTGGGTGCCGTCGCCGATGAGTCCCACTTCGGTGGCCTTGCCTGTCGTCGTGTCGACGGTGTAGAGTGTGGTCTTCTCATTGCTGCCCCATGCCGCCAGATAAAGGGTGCCGCTCTCGCGGTCAAACTCCATGCTCTGGAAGTTCCACCAGGAGGCCAGCGTGACGCTGGTCGAGCCGATGACCTGTGTCTCGCCGGTGCCCTTGTTCACCTTGAGCAGATAGCCGCTGTTGGTCATGACGTACATCTGTCCGCGGGCATCAACAGCGAGGGCCTTGCAATAGCTGGGCAGGTCGTGGATAAAGGTCATCTTGCCGTTTTCAAGATTCACGGTACCGATGGCCGAAACACCATCCACGTTCTCGCTGTTGGCGATGAAGTACATCGTGTTGGTCGTGTAGTCGTAACTCAGGTCGCCGGGGCAGGTAGCGTCTCCCAGTTTCTTGATGGTCTCGCCATCGCCGTCGGGCTTGATGCTGTAGAACCACATGTTGAAGTCGTCATCGATGCCCATCATGTAGAGCGTGCTGCCGACGACAGCGCCCGAGCGCGGCTCGGCCTTGCTATAGGTGCCCAGACGGGTCACGGCCGACGGATTGTCGGTGGTGAAACTGATCATTGACGGCGACGTGCATGGCATCATCGTGTAGCCGTAGGCCGTCTTTTGCGCCATAGCGCTGAAAGCGGTGGCCAACAAAGCCAACGCCAGAACAAGGTAGTTACTCTTTCTCATTATTTCCAAAAGCAGTTTATGTAGTAGTTAATGTTTGATGGCGCAGTGCGTAATACCGCCACGGCTCAATCCGGAATCCGGATGCACAGATTGGGTCGTGGCAGTTCAATTAGGCTGCAAATTTCGCACTTTTTGCCCAATGCTGCAAACTGTGGTATACGTTTTTAGCCCACTGTGTCATTTTTTTCTCGATATGTCTGACAACAAATTTATCAAGAATAGGCTATTGATGGGGAAAAGAAGGACTTGAAGGGAGAAATCATCAGTTGCGACGAAGGACACTAACATACCCGAAATCAATTAAAAACAGATGTTTATCAATGAATAATTTTGCAGAAAAGGTGATTTCGTTTATCTTTGCGGTTGAAATGTGACGCAAAGCATCATTAGCTATAAACGGATAAAACTTCTTTTAAATTATTAACCTATAAAACTAAACTTATTGTTTATGAAGAAAAGTTTTAAACTCCTTGCTGCAGCGCTGATGGCGCTGGCTATGGTTGTGCCTGCACAGGCCAACGACCAACTGACGATCTGCAACGACACCAGAACGTCTTCCTACATCCCCTTCAGGCCGATTGACTTCCAGGATGAAGGTATGCACTCTCAGTTGATTTATCCTGCCGAGATGATCAGCGCAATGGCCGGCCAGCAGATCAACTCCATCAAGTTCTATCTGAGTGAGTCGGATGGTATGTACGGTGCCGATGGCCTTCTTCTTGTCAAGATGGGCGAGACCGACAATGCCGTTTATGCTACCGCTGCCGATTTCCGCTCTGGTCTTGCCGAGGTGGCTTCCCTGCCCTTGACCGAAGGTGTTACCGAATTTGTTATCGACTTAGCAACGCCTTATATGTACACTGGCGGTAACCTCGTTATCGATTTCACCAACCCCGAGCAGGGCGATGATAACTTCTATGGTTGGAATCACTGGTATGGTCAGCAGATGGACTATTACTCGGCCATCGGTTCCAATGGCGCTATGGACAAGTTCTTGCCCAAGGCTACTTTTGACTACGGCGTTCCCGCTGAGTGGGATGTTGCCGTTAATCCTCTTGAACTGAACTTCAATCTTCCCGCCGAGCGTGAGGAGACACAGATCATCACCATCGTGAACAAGGGTTTGAATGCCTTCACCCCTGTTCTCAGCGAAGTTCAAGCCCCCCTGTACATTGATGTTGTTCCCGTTGAGTTGACCACTGGCCAGAAGCTTGAGATTCCCGTGAGGTTTGCCCCCAACGAGCAGCTCACAGGCAATGCTAAATTGACTATCGACTGTGGTCAGGCTGGCACCTTCGAGGTGAATATTGATTTCACTGCCACCGCACCCGTTTACGAGGTTGTTGTCGGTGACAAGACCGGTACCCCCAATGAGTACTTGCCCTTTTACACCTACTACTTTGATGAAGTAGGAACCTTCGGCCAGATGATTTACACCGAGGAGATGCTGGGTGACCTCAAGGGCAACAAGATCACCAAGGTGACCTTCCATCCCACTGCCGCTATGTCGTCCTCTGTGGCTGATGGTAAGGTTCAGCTGTCGTTCAAGAATGTGGGTGAACAGACCGGCTTTGAGGTAGGGTCACCTGCTATTACCGAGATGACCGCTCAGGCCACCTACACCTTCACCGGTGGTGAGACCGAGCTCACGTTCGTTCTCGATGAACCCTATCAGTATGATGGCGGTAACCTGGCTATCGAGGCTCTGGTTGTTGAGCGTGCCATCTCTTTCGCTCACACTTCCTTCCATGGCAACACCTATAACTACAACCCCTCGTTCTATCACTACAAACAGTCTAACCCCAATGAGTGGCCCTCTAACTTCTTGCCCATGGCGACCTTCACCTATGACAAGGCAGGTGACACGCCTCAACCCGAGATTTTGAAGGGTGACGTGAATAGTGACCATGAGGTGAACATCAGCGATGCTATTGTACTGATCAGTGCAATCCTCAACAGTGATATGACTGAGGTTAACGTCGATAACTCCGACGTTGACGAGAACCAAGAGGTGAACATCACCGATGCCATCAAGCTCATCAACTTCGTCCTGAACGAAGAATGGTAATGACAGTCGCTGATTGACGGGAGGAGAGAATCTCCTCAATCACGATAATTCTGATACTGGGGACGGGCCATAGCGGTCCGTCCCCAGCGTCATGATGGCAGCAGGCATTGTGGGGTTATCGGTAGGGCGGCTCGAGTGTTTGATGTTTGTCCATCAACTTACGGTTTCTGTCAGTTTTTTTATTTTTTTGGTTTTTTTATAAGAATCATATCAAATAAAACACTACTTTTGTTGAATAATAGTATTAATTAATTAGTTTTTATTTATTAACGTATTAAATTTCAAGTAATTATGAAAAAAGTCTTTACTTTAGTCGCTTTGGCAGCTATGGCATTTGCCGCTCAGGCCGACGTTTTGAGTGTTTGCCAGAATACATGGTATTCTGGTGTGTATCCTGTTTACGGCCTGTGGTATGACACTCCGGGTGAGACCCAGACGATCTATCCTGCCGACATGTTGACCGAGATGGCAGGTGGCCAGATTACTGACCTTTCCTTCTTGACGCTGTCTACTCTTGGCGTTAATGAGTATGGTGATTTCACCAGCTACACCATTGCATTCTCTGAGGGTGAGGTTCAACTGGCCCTCAAGGAGGTTGATCAGCTTGGCTTTGAGGAGGATGCATTTATTACCGGTGCACAGGTTGTCGCTACAACAGTTCCTGTGTATGGTGCACAAACTCTGGATTTCGTTCTGGACCAGCCCTACCAGTACAATGGTGGCAACCTCCTCGTCGAGGTAACCATTACCACTCCTGGTGGCTATGGCACGACCTACTTCCTGGGTGACGCAATGGTAGATGAGAATGATAATGACATCTACACTCCCTCCTATTATGAGAACATGGGCTACTCTGGTGATCTGTATTCCAATGGTCGCTCAAGTTTCTTGCCCGCTATCGACTTCACCTATGAGCCTGGCCAGGTAACTCCTCCCGTTGATCCTACCGAGAAGACCGCTTCTCCCACCTTCAACGGTTACACCGAGGACGGTATCTACGCTTACTTCGTTGAGATCAACGAGACCGAGCCCAGCACCATCTACTACCGTATCATCTATCCCGACGGCACCGAGACCGAGTGGGCTGAGTACACCGAGATGCTGAGTTTCACTGGCGAAGGCAAGTACCGCATCGAGGCTTATGCCGTTGCTCCTGGCAAACTCCCCAGCGAGGAGATTGCTTATGAGTTCGTTCTGGACAAGATGACCGGTGTTCAGGAGGTTGTTGGTGACAAGCAGGTTGCTGGCGTTCGCTACTTCAACCTTGCTGGTCAGGAGATGACCGAGGCCAATGGTCTGACCATCGTCGTTACCACCTACACCGACGGCACCACCAGCGCTGTTAAGGTGATGAAGTAATCATTTAGGCTTTAGGTCTATTGCAGACGAATTTGTAGAGACGCAAAATCTTGCGTCTCTACTTTTTTTATAAGCTACAGCATCATTGTGCTTCTATGAACTGACAGAGAGGCTTAAAACAGTTCAGGCGGACTCTTCATGAGTCCACCTGAACAATTATAATGCTATTTGTTAACAGCTCAATCCACTTGCCAGGTGTCACCTGCCATGATGACGTCCTCGAGGCAAGTAAAGCCATGCTTAGCTTTAGCCTCCTCAACCTGCTCGGCAACTGCCGTCTCATAGGTGGGAGCCTCCACGGCACGGATGACGCCAAGTGCCACGGGCAAGTCAGTGCCGTCCATCATTGCCAACATCTGGTGCAGGAAGAAGCTCTCGCAATGAGCATCATGCACGAGAATATCGTCCATGGTGTAGCCGTCCTCGCCGATGGTCACAGCCTTAAGGCCGAATCCGTCCTGCACGAGTCCACGGTTCCTGTCCTTGCCGAAAATCATCTTCTCGCCATGCACGAGGTGGATGGTGCGGTCGGCTCGATTCTCGCGGTCGGTGATATAGTTATGGATACCATTGTTGAAAATCATGCAGTTCTGCAGAATCTCAACCACCGAGCAACCCTTGTGCTGAGCTGCTGCCATCATCACTTCCTGACTGATGTCGAGCGCCACGTCAAGGCTGCGGGCAAAGAATGTGCCGCGGGCACCGAAAGCCAACTCGGCGGGGATGAACGGGTCCTCGGTTGTGCCATAGGGCGATGACTTAGACTTGAATCCACGCGCACTCGTGGGCGAGAACTGGCCTTTGGTCAATCCGTAGATGCGGTTGTTTAACAGCAACAGGTTCAGATCCACATTGCGGCGCACCTCATGAATAAAATGATTGCCACCGATGGCGAGACAGTCACCATCGCCCGACACCTGCCAAACGGTCATGTCGGGGTTGGCCGTCTTGAAACCAGTAGCCACAGCTCCGCCACGGCCATGAATGGTGTGGAAGGCATAGGTTCGGGTGTAATAAGGCAGACGCGAGCTGCATCCGATACCTGAAATCACAGCAGTCTTCTCACGGGGGATACCCAATTGTGCCATCGCCTTGAGCAGGACGTTGAGCACAGCATGGTCACCACAACCCGGACACCAGCGCACGGGCTGATTGTTCTTGAAATCCAGAGGCTTTAAGGCCATATCTTGGTTGTTCATATTATTCTGTTCCATTAGATTTCCTCCTCCATCATGATGTTTTTAACTCCGTCGACAATTTCCTGAACCAGGAACGGCTGACCTTGCACCTTGTTGATGTGGCAGATGTTCAGGTTAGGCACTTTGCTCTGCAGGTAGCTGGCCAATTGGCCGGTATTCAGCTCAGCGACAATCACGGTCTTGAATCGGCTAAGCAGTTCGGCAGTGTTCTTGGGCAGCGGGTTGATGTAGCGAATGTGAGTCATCGCAATGCGGAAACCCTCGCTATTCAAGCGGTTCACGGCATCCAGAATGTGGCCATAGGTACTACCCCATCCCAGGATGATGGTGTCGGCACCTGTATCACCCTTGAGCTTGAGCTCGGGAATATCGTTGGCGACATTGGCAATCTTCATGCGTCGGGTTTCAACCATGTGAGCATGGTTGATGGGATCATTACTGAGCACGCCAAGGTTATAGTCCTTCTCCAGGCCGCCGACGACATGTTCCAACCCCGGAGTTCCGGGAATAGCCCAATAGCGGATGCCCAAAGCATTGCGCATGAACGGGGTCCAGGTGGCTTTAAGTGCCTCGGGGACATAGTTGGGCTTGATGACGGGATACTCACCCTCCTCGGGGATGCGCCATGCCGACGAACCGTTGGCGATGAAGGCATCGGTGAGCAGGATGACAGGTGTCATGTGCTCGATGGCCAGGCGGGCTGCCTGGAAGGCCATCTTGAAGCAGTCGGTGGGCGATGCTGCGGCGAGCACAACCAGGGGACTCTCACCACTGCGGCCATACAAAGCCTGCAGCAGGTCGGTCTGCTCGGTCTTGGTGGGCAGACCTGTCGAGGGACCGCCACGCTGCACGTCAACCAATACGAGGGGCAGCTCGGCCATAACGGCAAGGCCCAGAGCCTCGCTCTTGAGCGCCAGACCGGGACCCGAAGTGGTCGTCACTGCCAGATGTCCGGCAAACGCTGCGCCAATGGCTGAACAGATGCCACCGATTTCATCCTCCATCTGAATGGCTTTCACGCCCAAGTCGCGGCGCTTGGCCAGCTCGTGCAGGATGTCGGTAGCCGGGGTAATGGGATAAGAGCCCAGGAACAAGGGACGTCCGCTCATCTCCGAAGCCTTGATCAGGCCCCATGCGGTCGCCTTGTTACCACTCACGTCGGTATAAGTGCCCGGGCGCACCTCATCGCTTTGGATACGGTAGGTCGACACCGTGGCGTGGATATTGTGACCATAGTTGTAACCGCCCTTGATCACGAGCTCGTTGGCGGCATAAACATCAGGTTTCTCGGCGAATTTGGCCTTGAGGAACTTCAACGGGGCCTCCATGGGGCGGTTAAAGAGCCAGCAAACGAGACCCAGGGCGAACATGTTGCGGCACTTGAGCTGGGCTTTGAGGTCCATCCCCGTGTCCTTGAGCGCCTCCTTGACCATGGTGGTGATGGGCGCCTCGATAACCTGAGCCTTGAGGTTCAATTCCTCGTAGGGCTCATTGGTGGTATACAACGCCTTGTCGAGACCAGCCTGGGTAAAGGTATCGATGTCAACGATTGCGGCACCACCCTTGCGCAGGAACTGCGCGTTCATCTTGAGTGCTGCGGGGTTCATTGCCACCAGAACGTCACACTCGTCACCAGGCGTGTGCACGCCGTGGCCGATGTGAACCTGAAAACCGGAGACACCACCGAGCGAGCCCTGCGGAGCACGCACCTCGGCGGGATAGTCGGGGAAAGTGGAAATGCGGTCACCAAGTCCCGCACTCACGTTAGAAAAAATGTTGCCAGCCAACTGCATGCCATCGCCACTGTCGCCCGAAAAGCGCACGACGATGCTCTGACGGAACTGGACTTTTGCTTTTTCAGTTTTTTCTGCCATTTTGACCAAAAAAATAAAACTGTTCTGTTTTTGATAATCCTTTGTAAAACACGCTGCAAAATTACAACATATTTCCCGACCACACCACATTTTATGAATAATTCTGCAAGCAGTTGACGTAACACTTCAAAAAGAGAATATCGGCATGAAAAAAAGTGCGAAAACACAAAATTTTCTCTTTTTATCATTTGTTTGTTACAATAAGTTTGTTAATTTTGCAGATTGTAGCAGAGTGTAAAATTTTTATCGATAGCAGTGTCATTCTGCACTATTGATTTGAATAAGAACTTAGTATTTATTTCGTTTTCATAAATTTTTAATTAATTCATGTCTATGAAAAAAATCTTTACTTTTCTAACAATGATGGTGATGTTCGCCTTCTCTTCACAGGCGGCATACTACATCGTGGGCAGCGATCCGTTCGGAAACTGGAATCCCGGCGCAGGTGTCGAGATGACCCAGGATGCCCAGGGTGCGTACACCTGTACAGCCACGATCAACGGAACGATCTGGTTTGTGTTTGCTGACGGTCTCGACAGCGACTGGAATGTTTTCAATGCCAACTACCGCATTGGCCCGACTGGCACCAACGATGAGGAAGTAACCTCTGGCACATGGGTTTCCACCCAGAAGGCTCCTGCTGGCTCCAAATCCTACAAGTTCACCGGTTCTGGTGACAGCTATGTGTTCAAGTTCATCCCCGCTGCCATGCAGTTCATGATTGAGGGTGATGTGCACGAAGTGCCCATTTCCACCTACACCGTTGCTGGTGAGCCTGTTTCAATCTTTGGAACTTCCTGGGATCCCAGCAACACCGACAACGACATGACCGAGCTTGACAACGGTCTGTGGGAACTTGACAAGTACAACTGCGAGCTGAGCGCCGATGGCGAGCTGCTCTTCAAGGTTGTGGGTAACCGCGACTGGGGTCTCAGCTGGCCCGAGGAGAACTTCTCGTTCAAGGTAGATCAGTCTGGCATCTACAACCTGCGCTTCACCTTCGATCCGAACACCAAGTTCATCGGTGTTCAGGCTTCTATAGTAGGTGATTTTGATCCACGCACGGGTGACCTGTTCATCTTGGGTGAAGTCAACGGCAACGCTTGGAATCCCAACGTCGGCCTGCAGATGGAAACCGAGGACAACAACATTTACAAAGCCACTATCACCACCGCTGGTGAGAATGATGATGAAGACGGCATTGGCTACAGTTACTTCTCCTTCACCAGCAAACTGGGTGAGGACTGGAACAGCATTGCAGCCTATCGCATCGGTGCATCCGACGATAACTACCTGCTGAGTGAAGACCAACTGGGCATCGAACTTCCCCTGGGCGGTTTCGGCTCAAACTTCAGTTACAAGATTCCCGCTGGCACCTATGAGGTGACTGTTAACCTCGATGCCATGACAGTGATGATCACTGCTGCCGGTGATGAGGATAATCCCTACACCATTGAGAAACTGTGGAGCATCGACGACCTGTCATTCCTGACCGTCGGTGATGTTCGTCAAGGCTTCGGTATGAACGGCAAGTTCTACATCAACGATAAGGCCAACAAGAAGGTCATCGTTGTCGATCAGAACGGCTTGGCCAACACCGAGTATCCCGGCGGCGCCAACTGCGGTATCACCCGCGACGAGGCCGGCAACCTGGTGATCAGCAACGCTACCTTCCCCGATGCTTGGAGTGCCGAGGCTACCCTCGTGGTGGTTGACCCCGAGACCAACGAGATGAAGGAATATGTTGTTCCTGAGGAGTGCGGCATGGCCGGACGTTGCGACTTCATCGGCTTTGCCAAGGGCAACCTCATGGAGGACGGCGTCATCTACCTCACTGGTGCCACCAACACTGGCGTTTCGGTGATGACCATCACCGGTGGTGAAGTGAACACCGACGAGTGCTATCCTGCCGCTTGCGACGGCTTGACTCCCAGCACTTCGACCGTTATCAACTACTACACCGACCTCGCTGGTGAGGAGGCTCTGCTTTACGTTACCCGCAATGCGGCTCTCGCTAAGCTCGCCATCGATGGTGAGAACATGACCGCTACCACGCTTACCCTGCCCAACAAGGGTGCTTGCAACGGCACGTTCCCGTTCGTTTGGGACGGCAAGGAATTCTTCGTATATCCCACCCTGCCCAACTACCAGAACGGTTTTGCTGTAGCCGAGGCCAATGCCGAGGAGGCTATCGTGGGGGTTGAGTCCACCGTTACCGCTAACGCCAACGCCTTCACCTCCAACTGGCTGAATGCCGAGGTTGACGAGTTTGGTGTTGTGACCATCTACCAGTACTATCCTGGTGGCAATATTGCCGTTTATCGTCTGACCAGCGCTAACATTCCCGAGCCTGAGAAGACCGAGACTCCCGACATCTCCTACGAGGTGACCGACGATGGTGTCATCATCACTGTAACCGGTGAGGGTGAGATCCACGTTTATGTTGACGGTGAGGAAGTTGAGAATCCCTACGTTATCCCCCGTGGTGACGAGGACGTTACTGTTGTTGTAACCGCTACCGCCCAGGGCGACGGCAAGCTCATCAGCGATACCGCTACCGAGACTATCGTTGTTCCCGCTAAGGCTGGCGATACCGAGGATGGTTACAAGATTGAGAAGCTGTGGGGCATTGACGACCTGTCGTTCCTGACCGTCGGTGATGTTCGTCAGGGCTTCGGTATGAACGGCAAGTTCTACATCAACGACAAGGCCAACAAGAAGGTCATCGTTGTCGATCAGAACGGCTTGGCCAACACCGAGTATCCCGGCGGCGCCAACTGCGGTATCACCC
>JAZQJW010000010.1:0-13282 GCA_045541835.1 Sodaliphilus sp.
GTCGGCTTCTTTGACAACAACCCCAAAGCCAGGTCGGCCTCTGCCGCCTATCAAGGCACCCTAGATGACGTGGAGCAGTTCGTCAAGACCCATCAGGTTGACGAGATGTTCTGCGCCGTGCCCGACATCGAGGACAACCAGAATGTTTCGCGCATGATCCGCATTGCCGATAACAATGCCGTGGACTTCTACTATGTGCCCCAATTCGGACGAACGGTGACCCGACAATTCGAGCTGCAATCGGTAGGTGACGTCCCCATCCTTGCCGTACACCCCTACCCCTTGAAGAACCCCATTAACCGACTCTTCAAGAGAGTGTTTGACCTGGTATTCTCCACCATAGCACTCATCCTGTCCCCACTTGTCATTATCCCAGTGGCCATTGGCATCAAGTTGTCATCACCTGGTCCCATATTCTTTGTACAGAAGCGCACCGGCTACCGCGGGCAGGCTTTCAACTGCTACAAGTTCCGCACCATGCGCGAGAACAAGGACAGCGACACCAAGCAAGCGACCAAGGGGGATCCTCGTGTGACACGATTCGGCAACTTCCTGCGACGCTCGAGCATTGATGAACTGCCGCAATTCTATAATGTGTGGCGGGGAGAAATGAGCATCGTGGGACCGCGTCCCCACATGGTGGCCCAGACCGAGATGTACAGTGAGCTTATTGACAAGTACATGCTACGCCACACCATCAAGCCGGGCATCACCGGTTGGGCTCAAGTGCGCGGCTACCGCGGTCAGACCGAGGAACTGTGGCAGATGGAGAAGCGCGTGGAGTATGACGTGTGGTATGCCGAGAACTGGTCGTTCTTCCTCGACCTGAAAATCATCGTCCGCACGGTCTGGAATGCCATTAAGGGGGAGGATAATGCTTATTAGACGTTAGACGTTAGACGTTAGACGTTAGACGTTAGACGTTAGACGTTAGACTTTAGACTTTAGACGTTAGACGTTAGACATTTTCATTTTAAATTCATTATTTCAGATGATGTCACGGCAGGAATATGCGTTGATGCTGTTGAGGAGTTGTTATGGCTACGACAGTTTCCGCGGCCTGCAGTGGGAGATCATCGACCACACGCTTGACGGGGGCGACAGCATAGTGCTCATGCCCACAGGCGGCGGCAAGTCGCTGTGCTATCAGATTCCGGGCCTGATGAGCGAGAATGGCTTCGTGATCGTCATCTCGCCCTTGCTGGCGCTGATGAACGACCAGATCGACGCCCTGCAGCAGAATGGCGTCCCGGCGCTGGCCCTTAACAGCGAGAAGACCGACACCGAGAACCGCCAGACCATGGAACTGCTCATGCAGGGCAAGGTCAAGTTGCTCTACATCTCCCCCGAGAAACTCTTGAGCGAAATCGACCGATGGTCGAGCAGCATCACCGAGCGCATCTGCCTGTTCGCCATCGACGAGGCTCACTGCATCTCGCAGTGGGGACATGACTTCAGGCCTGAATACACCCAACTGGGCATCCTCAAGCAACGTTACCCCGACATCCCCGTGATGGCGCTCACCGCCACCGCCGATCGCATCACGCGCGACGACATCGCCCAGCAGTTGCACATCCCCGAGGCGCGGCTGTTCGTCAGTTCCTTTGACCGCCCCAACATCTCCCTGAACGTGGTGCAAGGCTCCACTGGCCGGCAAAAGTTGCGTCACATCGTCCAGTTCATCAACCTGCACCGTGGCGAGAGCGGCATCATCTACTGCCTGAGCCGCAAGAACACCGAGAAGATGGCCGCCGAACTCACCCGCCTGGGCATCAAGGCAGAGCCCTTCCACGCCGGCATGAGCGTCAAGGAGAAACTGCGCGTCCAGCGCGATTTCATCAACGACGACGTGAAGGTCGTGTGCGCCACCATCGCCTTCGGCATGGGCATCGACAAGAGCAACGTGCGTTTTGTCATCCACAGCAACATGCCGCGCAACATCGAGAGTTACTACCAGGAAATCGGGCGAGCCGGCCGTGACGGCATGCCTGCCGACGCGCTGCTGTTCTACAACTACGGCGACATGGTGACCCTGCAACAGTTTGCCCGGCAGTCGGGACAGGTGCAAATCAACATGGACAAGCTGCAACGCATGCAGCAGTATGCCGAGAGCGGGGTCTGCCGACGGCGCATCCTGCTGAACTACTTCAACGAGCCCTTCGACCACGACTGCCACAACTGCGACGTGTGTGACAACCCGCCCGAGCGTTTCGACGGCACACGCTATGCCCAGATGGCCTTGAGCGCCATCAAGCGCACCGACGAACAGGCCACCATGTACACCGTCACCGACATCCTGCGCGGCTGGCGCAAGGCCGAGGTCATTGAACACGGCTACGACCGGCTGAAGACCTTTGGCGTGGGACGCGAACTCACCATTGCCGAGTGGAACGCCTACCTGCTGCAGATGCTGCAACTGGGCCTGTTTGATGTCGCCTACAACGAAAACAACCACCTGAAAATCACAGCCTTCGGCAACGAAGTGCTCTACGGCAAGCGCACGATTGAACTGAACCGCTTTGAGCGTCGCGACTTCAAGAAGAGCAAGCCGAAGGCTGCCGAGGAGCCAGCCATTCCCGGCACCATCGTTCCCGCCGCCGAGAAGGAGATGGACAAAGCCTTGTTCGAGCACCTGCGCGATGTGCGCAAGGCCCTTGCCACGGCAGGTCACATCGCCCCCTACATGGTCTTCAGCGACAAGACACTGCAGGCCATGGCGACCGAAAAGCCGACGACACAGGCCGAATTCGGTATCCTCCACGGCGTCGGCGAGGTCAAGTGCCAGAAGTACTGGCGTCCGTTCATTGCCGCCATCCGCGACTACCTCAAGCATTAACCCCTCCCAGAACAACGATTCACTCGTAACCATTCAGCCAAACGCCTTTTGTTATGCCTCACGCTAAGGCGCAAAGATGCTTAGACTTTGTTTTATCGTTATTTGTTGATGTCCGGGAAAAAACTTCGAAGAAGTAAGCGGTTCGAAGAACCGATTTCAATGGAGAAGACCATGCCAGAACCTCGCAGAGGTTCGCAGCTTGGTCCAAAAGCCAAACAAGACAAGTGCCTCGTAGAGGAACTTCATAACCGACAGCAAGTTGCCCGATTTGGAAGTTCGTCTTCGACGCACATCATGCCTCATGTCACATGCACCAAGCTGCGCCCATATCCAATGGGCTTGCATGGTGTTTCTCAACAAAGTCGGGTCTTCGACCCAACCTTCCTCTTCGAGGAAATAAAGTAAGCCCCACTTACAACTATGAAGCTTATAGGGTTCAAATTCAAATGTTTGAACCCACTATTTCCATTTTCTCCGGACACCAATGATATGAATATCTTAGCGGCTTTGCGTGGGGTTACTTTCGCTGAACAGTTACGATTCACCTCACACTTCGTTAATAAATATTAATTAATTAACGATTTTTTGCTTTCTCCGATATAAACGTTATATTTGTACCAAATTTGGAAACTATTCATTATTTTTATTAACCTTTTAACCCTATTGCGTATGAAAAGATTTCTATTTCTCCTACTTGGCTTCACCATTGCGGTGGGGGCCTCGGCTGACGTGGGTAATTTGCGTGACTTCAAGCCCACCAAGAAACAAGCGTCGGCCCAAACGTTCCAAGAACACTTCAAGCCGCGTGTAAAAACCCACAATGCTCCACCCACATCAACTCAGGCCTCTGTATCCCGACAGGCAAATGTGGTAAAACCAAAAGCCTTCAAAGGCTTTACAGAGAGTGACTTGGCTGCTAAAAAGGAAATCCTCAGGACAGCACCCTACAAGGCCGTCACAGTGGCAAAGGCTCCGAACAGAACTCCCGTGGTCATTGACACTCAGCCCGAAGGCGAACTCGTGGAATACGATCATGCACTCAGTGTTTTCAGTTTCTCCGACCAAGAGGTAATCACCGGTACGATAAAATCCTATATCGTCTATGCCCCTGACGGACAAACGGTGTATATCAAGAACATCTGTGGCGTTTATACATCAAATTCATGGGTGAGTGGCACCATCAACGGTAACAAGATTACGGTACCCTTGGATCAATACCTTTACTATAGCAGTTATTACGGTTGGTACAAGAAATTGGCATGGGGAACTACAATCCGAAATGAAAGCAACGAAATTGTGTTTTTTCAAGACCCCAATGTGACCGAAATCACGTTTACCATCGATGGCAACAATATCTACCTGGATAACTCCAGTGCCGGCAATTATTGCGAAGGCGCTGCTGGTCTGGCTGTTGTTGACGAAGAAGGTATTTCTTATGGTTTGGAATGGGGATCACAATATTCAGCCATAATCCCAGAAATTATTCCGGATCCCATCACCGAGCAGCCCGAGGGCGAAGTAAAAATGTACAAGCGCTCGGGGCATGGAGTCAAATGGTGGTATAACTCTGAATTAGACAACAGATGGATGATGCAGGTATTTGAACAAACAGGCTATATCAAAATCGTTTTTGATCCCGACGGCGAGACCGTTTATATCAATAATCCTGTTTTTGGCGATAGACATTTCTCTTGGGTAAGAGGTACTCTACAAGGCGGAAAAATCCACGTGCCACTTGGGCAGATTCTCACGCATTGTGAAGATTCTATTGGTGAGTACGATGAGATCCTCGCATGGGGAACAGCAAGAGCAGGTGGCTGGTCAGGATTCTATTTTGACCAAGATGCCACGGTAACCGAAGCAACTTTTACCATCGATGGTGACAAAATATCTTTGGATAACTCCAGTGGTGGTGATAACGGCGATGGTGCTGTGGGACTAGCTATCCTGCTCACCAACTCAGCCACCGTAATGGAAGGCTTGGACTGGGACACTGAGTTTACCCTCACTGACATACCGCCACTCATCTATGATCAGCCCGACGGAAATCTGGTAACCTATAGCCGCTCTGGAAAATATATAAGGTTTAATGATTATCAAGTTTTTGATCAAGCGGGATGGGTTAGCATAGTTTATGCCCCCGACGGACAGACGGTATATATTAAGCATCCCACTTTTGGTGTAGATGTTAGCAAACTCACATGGGTAAAGGGCACCATAGCCAATGGCAAAATCTCTGTGCCATTGGGACAATATATCGACGAATGGTATGATGATAATGGAGATTATGAGCAAAGCAAAGTATTAGCTTGGGGCTCCAACAATAATGGATTTGCTTATGACCCCACAGTGACTGAAGTCACCTATAGCATTGATGGTGACAATATCGTGATGGACAACTCTGATGGCGGAGATAACGGTTTCGGTGCCGTAGGTCTTGGTGCCATGTGGGAAAATAGCCTTTATTCATATGGAATGGAGTGGAATACTGTGTTCACTCCAACTGATTTCCCCACAGTCATCACCGAGCAGCCTCAAGGCGAATTAGTGACCCTCAGGCGTACCGCTTGCGATATCGCGTATTGGAATGGTAAGCCGATTACAGTCAATGCTACGGTCAACCTTGTCTTTGCGCCTGACGGACAGACAGTCTATATCCAAGATCCTGTTGCCTGGTTTGACGCAGAAACATGGGTTCGAGGCACCATATCAGGTGACAAGATCCATGTTCCATTAGGTCAGCATGTTGATTTCAATGAATTAGACGGCGGTCTCGTTTTGGCCTGGGGTACCAGCACAAGAACTCCTGACGATGAACAGACCTGTTATAAGTTCACTCCTGATCCCACCGTGACAGAGTACACTTACACCATTGACGGCGAGAACATCACCATGGACAACTCCTATGCAGGCAATGATGGTGATGGTGCCATCGGTCTGGCGGTGACGTATGAAACCCTTCTTCCTGATGTCGTTCCAGCCTTTTGGATGGAATGTTCCACGGCGGCCTCACCCTATGTTGAGCCGACGGTGATCACCGAGCAGCCAGAGGGCGAACTGGTGACCTACACACGCAGTGGTTATACCGTTGCTGAGGGTTCTGTTTATAACCAAGAAGGCTCTGTTGATATTGTCTATGCTCCTGACGGACACACGGTTTATATCCGCGACATCGTTTTCTTTGACGACATGGGCACCTGGGTGAGGGGTACCATTGAGAATGGCAAACTCCATGTGCCTCTAGGACAATATATTTATTGTGGCAACGGATATAACTTCTTTATTGGTTGGGGACAGTCTTACTTGAACAGCAATAATGAATGGAAACTCAATTACGACCCCAACGTGACCGAAGCCACCTATACAATCGATGGCGGCACCATCACTCTTGACAACAGTTCATTCGGTCCTGATGACGGCCCCGACGGAGCGACAGGTCTGGTTATCGTCGTAGATGTTGAGCCTGATTATTTCTTCCAATGTGAAGTGCTTACCCAGTTCTACACACCGACGGCCATCACCGAGCAGCCCGAGGGCGAACTGGTGCAGTATGTGCGCCACGGCAACTGGATTTATGAGTCGGGCTCGGTAGAGCCGCTCGGAGGCCTCATGGATGTCGTCTTTGCCCCCGACGGACAGACGGTTTATATCAAGGATCCCATTTACGATTCACAGAACGGCACGTGGGTTATGGGAACCATAGGCGATGACAACATCATCAACGTGCCCGTTGGACAGATTCTCTCGACCAAGGGTAAATATAACACTGTCCTGGCATGGGGAAAGATGGCCCTGAACACGACAACTTGGATTTACGACTTCACCCCGGATTATAGTAAGGCAACTATTCAGTATGGAATCTACGAGGACAACATCTATATGCTTGACGGCCAGAATGAGGCGCCCGTTTACCATGGTCCCACCGCCATGCAGGAAGTTAGCGAGTACGCACGGGGTGTCGAGTACGAAGCCTACTATACCCGCTACAACGGCCCGTCGGTAATCACCGAGCAGCCCGCTGGCGACCTGGTGACCTACAAGAGGACCGGTAGCGCCTTCTACCGCAACGAAGAACTGAACAAGAAGGGTGACCGTTACATCTATGCTCCTGAAATCAAGTCTCAAGAGAGTGAGGTCAACGTCGTCTATGCCCCCGACGGACAGACGGTTTATCTGCAGGATCCCGTTTACTGCGGCTTCCAGTATAACCGCGGCACGTGGGTAAAGGGCACCCTGAGCGACAACAACACCAAGATTCATGTGCCACTGGGGCAGTATGTTTCCTGGGATCTGAACAACGAGACCGGCGACAAGCTGGCATGGGGTTCCACGTCACTGACAGACTTCGAGGGCAATGGCAATCTGAGCCTGGGGTTCAGTCCCGACTTCGACATGACCGAGGTCACCTACACCATCGATAACGGCTGCATCTATCTGGACAACACGCAAGGCGGCTCCTACATTGACTACAGTGCCATGCAAGCTTTGTATTACAATGGCGACATCGACCGTGAGACGTTTGAGCAAATGGTAGCTCCATGGTTAGTGACTTCAGGTCTTGTCTATCTGGATAATAATGATGATTGGACCGGCGAGATCAACTGGGGTACCGTCTATGTGAGCAAGCACCCCACTACCCTGCCCGATCCCGTGGTCAATGGCTGGTATGACTATAACAACGAGAACGGCAACAATCGCCTGGAGGTAGATGTGCCCGATGTCGATACGGAAGGCCTGCCCATCTTTAACGACGCTTTGAGTTACAGCATCTACACCGACTACGACAAGCTGTTCACCTTCGAGGCCAGCAAGTATGGTCTTGACGAGGATGTCACCGAGGTCACCTACGACATGTGGCAGAACAACTGGAGGTTGAGGCCCGAGTGCGTCTACTTCTACCGCACCAATGCCGAGGGCTTTGAGCCCTTCTTCAAGTGGCGCATCGGCATCCAGTTGCACTACACCGTGGATGGCGTGAAGCAGTCGTCAGGCATCGTTTACCTGGAAGTGTTTGAGAAGCCCACCGAGCCTGAGGTTCCCGGTGATGTGAACGGCGACAGCGAGTTCAACATCTCGGATGTCACCAACTACATCAACTACATCCTCAACGATGGAGCGGAAGTCTTCCACGATGAGAATGCCGACTTCAACAACGACGGCGAAATCAACATCACCGACGTGATCGACATGATCAACAACATCCTCAACAACATCTAAACCACTGCCGCCCGTCGATTGACGGCACAGCACACAATCACTGAATGTCGCGCGCCCCACACCGGGACGCGCGACATCGTTACTTGTTACCGGCTTGACTATGTCACTTAGAAGCTCACCAGACCCGTGAGGTAAAGGAAGATGAAGACGATGGACACGGGAGCGACATAGCGCATGCAGAAGATGAGGTAAGGACCCATCGTGCCCTTCAGGCGGCCACCGTTGGTGATCTGGTCACGGATGACCTTGCGGTCCAGAATCCATCCCACGAAGATTGCCGTGAACAGGCCACCCAACAGCATGAAGATGTTGCTGGCAGCATAATCCATCATGTCGAAGATGTTCTTGCCCCACAACTTGATATTATCGAGCGAGCTGAACGACAACGCGGCAAACACGGCAAGAGCCAGGGTGATGATGGCGGTCCAGGCGATGGCACGCGGACGCGACATCTTGCGCTCCTCGATGAGGAAGGTGATGGGAATCTCGCTCAACGAGATGGTCGAGGTCAAGGAGGCAAAGAACACCAGCAGGAAGAACAGCAGCGCCCAAATGTAGCCGCCAGCCATCTGCTGGAAAATGCTCGGCAAGACCTCAAAGATGAGGCGCGGTCCTGCCGTCGGCTCCATGCCGAAGGAGAACACGGCGGGGAAAATCATCACGCCCGAGAGGATGGCGACCAGCGTGTCGAGGACAGCCACCGTCGTGGCGTCCTTGATTAGCGACGTGTCATCCTTGAAGTAGGAACTGTAGGTCACCAGGCACGAGATACCAATCGACAGCGACAGGAAGGCCTGACCAAAAGCGGCGAGCACTCCACGTGCCGTCAACTCCGAGAAGTCGGGATAGAAGAGGAACTTCAAGCCCTCGCCGGCTCCGTCCATCAGCAACGAGTTGACGCAGAAGATGATAAGAATCACAAACAGCAACGGCATCATGATGCTGGCCACGCGCTCGATGCCTTTAGCAATGCCCTGGCTCATCACGATGAAATTGAGCAGCAGGAAGAGCATCGTCCAGCCCACGCAACGCCAGGGACTGACCACGAGAGTCGTGAACATGTCGCTGTATTCCTGTGGCGTGTGACCCGTCAGGTTGCCCTGGATGGCTTGGAAAAGGTACTCGATAATCCAACCGCACACCACGCTGTAGAAGCCGATGACGACAAAACTGCCCAGGATGCAGATATAGCTGAACAAGTAATACTTCTTGCCCGGCGCCAACTGCTTGAGCGCAGCCTTCATGTTGCTGTGGGTGGAGCGGCCGATGATGAACTCACTCAGGATAACTGGGATGCCCATCACCAGGATACAAACTATGTACACCAGGATGAAGGCACCGCCACCATTCTCTCCAGCCTCATAGGGGAAACGCCAGATGTTTCCCAAACCCACTGCCGAACCCACCGCCGCGGCGATGGCACCCAAGCGTGTCGCAAATCCTACTCGTTTTGCCATAGTACTATCAATATTTCTCAAGAATATGCGCAAAAGTAACACATTCTGCCGAATCATTCAAGCAAAATCCGAGAAAAGAACTGTCCTGACGAAATTTCAAGGAGATTCAGAAGGCCGGAACCGGATCAAGGGGGCGCGGAGCGTGAGCTGGCTTGGTCCGCTTGGGATGGCGGAAACGCTTGGGCGAGCGTTTTGACGGGCTTTCCTGTTGTTTTGACGGGCCGTCCTGTCGCTTTATGGCTTTTTCCTTGACAACAACATCCACCGTATCCACGTCAGCCTCAAGCTGTTGCACCTCGACCCTCGGAGGGTCTACCGTAGATTCATGACGGCAAGAGCGCACAACGACTGTCGCCACCAGTAACAGTGCAATCACAGCCAGCAGAGCGATAGTGCCCTGCCGTTCACGTCTTGACATTGTCAATATATCCTTTAAGCCTTTCATCAGAATCAAGAATTGCTCCCGAACGATTACCGTAACCATCTCGGAAATCATGCAAAAATAACACAAATAGCCATTCTCATATGAACTTTTTTACCAAAAAGTGTAAACATGTGCACTTTTTTTGCGTTTCAGTATTTTGTGATAAAACAAAAATAACTACTTTTGCACACTCAATTCAACAACTGACAGAAAACCATATATGAAGAACTTTATCCTATCGATACCTAAAGGAGTGCCAACGTTCTTGGCCATCCTGATAACTTTATATATATCTTTTACCAGGAATCCATTGGGTCTCAGCGACATGAGAATATTCCCGCATGCCGATCTTGTCGGCCAGATGGTGCTGTATTTCATCATCACCCTGGTCATGATCCTTGATTATGCCAAGGCAGTTCTGCCCCACCACAGCAAACTCAACAAGGAGATCGTCATTGCGGCCGCCGCATCGGTGCTCGCCCTCGTGATTGAAATCTGGATGGACATCAGAATGGTCGCCAACTATCGCATGACCAAGGTGATTGCTGCAACAATCGGCGCTACCCTGGCCTTCCTGTTCTATCACTTCTGGCTGCTCCACCCCTTCCGCCACTACATGTATCACTCGATACAGCACCACTGGCGCTATCAGCACCGTCGCAAGAAAAAGAAATAATCCAACTGTTTTTTACAGCATAAGTTTCAGGCGATATTTTTGAAATCAACAAAAGTATCGCCTGATTCTTTATAATATTCAGGCAGATGTCAGTTTCTGTTGAGACTTGAGCCTGACTTATGCCTCGAAGAGGCAGGTCGGGTCGAAGACTCGACTTCTATGGAAAACACCATGCAAGCCCGTTGAAGACGGGTGCAGCATGGTGACAGCAAAGTCAAGTGGAATGTGCGTCGAAGACGAACTTCTTGACATCTCCCCTATGAATCACAACCCGGCAATATAACCGTGCTATCGCACGGGAAATTAATCAAATCTTCATTTTACAATTAACATGATTTATTCCAATAAAAATCTAACTAATAATTTGGTTAATTTCCCGCCCGCAGGGCGGTTATAATTCTTTCTGCTGAAGCAAATTCAGGCTGCGTCATGACATAAAACATAAAAAACTTCGTTTTTTATTTTGTTCTGTGCATGACTTGCACTAATTTTCAATTAATTCGGCGGCGTCATGACATAAAACATAAAAAACTTTGTTTTTTATTTTGTTCTGTGCATGACTTGCACTAATTTTGTCAAATTCTAACAAATCTATCTATCGTCATGTTATTTTCGGACAAAATCAGACAATTGCGCCTCGAGAGCGGAAAGCGACAAAAAGACCTCGCCAAAGCCATCGGCGTCGATGTGCCGGCCTATAGCCGCTATGAACACGGAGAGCGACGTCCCAAGCGCGAACAGGTGCTCAGGTTAGCCCGCATCTTCAAGACCGACCCCGACGAACTCGTCGCCGCCTGGCTCGCCGACGAAGCCTATTCCCATATCGCCCACGACAAGATGGCCAATCGCGCCGCCACCCTGCTGAACACCATGCTGGGAAACACCGAGCAGCTGGAGGCCCCGACGGGTCCTGAAAACGTCGAGCGCAACGAGGAACCCGAAAATCAGCCCAAGAGAGATTTGGTCGCACGGCTGGGGCGCTCCCAACTGCCCCACCTGGAGCAAGGCGACGCGGCGACTGTGATGCGGCGCATTGAGGACGAGAGCATCGACTGCATTGTCACCACCCCGCCCTACTGGCGGCGGCGCCATCAGGGCACCGAGAGCATTACCGCCGAGGCGATGGATGACTTCATCGCCGAACTGTTGGAGACCATGGCCCAGGCATGGCGTGTGCTCAAGCCGCAAGGCTCGCTGTGGATCAACATGGGCGACGACACGACCGACGGCTTCGTGCAGGGCATTCCCTGGCGTGTCGTGCTGGCCATGATGGACAAGCAGGGATGGCGCCTGGTCAACGAGGTGGTCTGGAACAAGACCACCACATCGCCCCAGGGCAGCCAGGACCACCTGCGCAAGGTGCACGAGTTCATGTTCCATCTGGTCAAGAACGACGACTTCTATTACAATGACGAGGAACTGCGACGCACCTATGCCCTGATTGTGCGCAACGACGACAAGAGCCGCAAGAAGCAGGATAAGGTCAAGGAGCGCTATCTGCAGCCCGAGGGCGGCCATGGCATGGTACCCGGCGACGTGTGGACCATCGGCGTGCAGCGCTCGGGCATCGCCCACTACTGTGTCGCCCCCGACACGTTGTACCGCCTGCCCTTGGTTGCCACCTGCCCCCGTGGCGGCATCGTGCTTGACCCCTACTGCGGCACCGGCACGTCGTGCAAGATTGCCTATGAGATGAACCTGCGCAGCATCGGCATCGACATCAACGACAAGTACATCAAGCAAGCACGGGCCAGCATCGAGCAGAAGCCGTTGAGCCTGTTCTAGGAAAAACCCGACGACAACAGCATCCAGTTTCTCAAGAGCATCCAGAACTTCTAGAATATCTAGAGTTTCTAGACAATCTAGATGATCTATAGCATCTAGTGTGTCTAGACTGCTCCCGATTGCCGGATTTTTAGTACTTTTGCGCCCAAAATCACAACTGAGGCATGATTTCTATTCAAGGACTTAAGGTGGAATTTGGCAGCCAGGTGCTGTTCGAGAACATCAGTTATGTCATCAACAAGCATGACAAAATCGCACTGGTGGGCAAGAACGGGGCCGGCAAAACCACTATGCTGAGAATCATCACTGGCGAGCAGATGCCCACCAGCGGAACCGTCGCACGCCAAGCCGACATCACCATCGGCTACTTGCCGCAGCAGATGCAACTCAAGGACGAGTTGACTGTCAAGCAAGAAGCCGAACGCGCCTTCGAGCACCTGCAGCAGATGGACGACGCCATCAACCGCATGAACCAGGAACTCGCCGAGCGCACCGACTATGACAGCGAGGACTACCAGGAACTCATCGAGCGCGTGGCCGAGAAGACCGAGTTGCGCGCCCTGATGCAGAGCGAGAACATCGAGGCCGAGGTCGAGAAGACCCTGATGGGCCTGGGATTTGAGCGCTCCGACTTTGACCGCCCCACGAGCGAGTTCGGCGGCGGCTGGCGCATGCGCATCGAGTTGGATGGGAGAAGGGTAAACCAGCAAAAATTACTTGCGGTTGAAGAAAAAATAGTGGAAAATATACCTGTGTCGCAAGATTACCAAATGCAATCATTCGAAGAGCAGGAATTAATTAAAAGGACGAAATATCGGGTGTTTCAACAAGAAGTGAATAGACAGAGAAACTTGGAAAGTCGGATCGTAGCCATGTCGTTCTGTGGG
>JAZQJW010000011.1:0-24950 GCA_045541835.1 Sodaliphilus sp.
CCGCCTGTCGCTCATGTACAATTTTTTCCGATGCAAAGTTAGTGCGAGCCACTGCGACTACAAGACCGTGAGCGTCATATTGGGCCACGCCAACATCGGCACGACGCTCGATCTCTATGTCCATCCCAACCTGGAACAGAAGCAGAAGTGCATCAACCGCATGTTCAAATCCCTCCGTTGATGATGTTTCTGCTCATATCGTAGTCATAAGCAAGAAACACCATAAATTAGCCGTGCCTAGAAAACGACACGGCTTTTATGCAATGACATAGATGGACGAAGCACGAAGTAGAGAACGGCTCAAATTACATCATTTTGATCATTCTATTCTGCTACATCGTTTTCGTCATCACTCGTCAGGACTCAATCATATTTCTTCACCCACCTCCAGATGGTGACGCGTGAGAGGTTAGTCATGTTTTGTATCTGTGGCTTGGATAGTCCAATACGCATCAGCAGACATGGCTTTAGACCGGGACGTCATCGGTATTGACTCACGAAGTCGTCGAGGTCGGGAACGCCCAGTTTCTTGTCGATTTGATTCTTCTTGTTATAAACCGTGCCGATATGTTTGTAACCCATCGTCACCATAATAGTCGTGAAGGAAAAACCAAAGCAATAAAGGGCCAACAGATTAAGTTCGCTGTCGTTCAGGGTACCGCCAGCGGTCTCTTGGGCCTTGACCAGGATGTTGTCGTGCAGGTCGTTGGCCAGGGTCTGCAGATTGGACCAATAGTTGCTCTCATCGCCCGTCTTGGGCAAGGTCATCGCTTCCCTAAACTTGACGGCAAAATCCTCGCCGTGATATTGGTAAGACAATTTCATCAGTTGCTGCACGGCGTCAATCTGCTGGTTAACGATGGCACGCAATTTGTTGCTATGGTTGTTCTTGCCATCGTCGGCCTGCTCACCGTCGCCGAGCAGTCGCTGCATCTTTTTCAGATTCGTCAACGAGTCCTCAAGGTCGGCCTTCAGCATCTCGGCCTCGTTCTGCTTCATCTTCAATCGGTTGCGGTAACGCATCAGCCCCAACAACAGTAGCAGCGAAGCGATGATCACTCCCGCCAATGCCAGCAGTGCACCTCTAAATCTTGACTGGTATTTAATCTTGTTCAACTCCGCCAACTGCACATCATATTTCTTCTCCACAGCCAATAATCGGTGATTGAGGCTGTTCATGGTCAAAGAATCGGCTATGGCATGTGCTTGTTGGATGTAGTTTTTGGATTTCCCTTCATTTTTCCAATAACGGTGCTCCAGTTCGGACATGAGTTCATAATAAACAATGCTGTCCATCGCACTCTTTGCAATAGGGGCTTTGTTTAGATAATAAACAGCAGAGTCGGGTTGTCCCAGGAACAAGTAAGACGAAGCAAGGCGATAATGCGCTCTCGGATGATCTATCGTTATTCCGTCTGTTGATATCGCTTGCAGGGCATAATGCTTCGCCTTTTCATAATCATGTTCCCTGACCAGATAATACTCTGAAAGAAGGAATAGATTAGCAAACACCACATATTGCTCATTCAAGGATTTTGCTAAATCAATGGCGTCATTGAGATAGAAAACTGCTGAATCGTGCTTTTCTTCAATGTTTCGATAAATCCCGGCAATACTTGAAAGGCAGATGAGTTCATAGTGCCTATCTCCAAGACTTCGGTATAAAGGCAGGGCTTCTTGCAACTTCTGCAGCGCAATGGTATTGGAGCCAATAATCTGATTTTGATAGAGTACACCCATTCTCAATTTGGCATAAGCGATCATTGAACTATCGGTGGCTAACGGCAGTTCCTCGGCATGATGGTAACTTTCAACCGCTAGATCAAGGTGCCCCAAGTCCTCATTGACACACCCCTGGGCCACAAGGGCTTTCAGGTATTTCACCTTGTCGTTCGATTTCCTGTAGTGTTCAACGGCCTCGTTGATGGCCGAATCGCTGGTGAATGGTTGATAGCATTTATATTGTGCCATGGCGAGCAATAACGAGTAATAGGACTTTTCCTCGTCGTTGAAGCCGTTGACGTCCATTTTCTGGAGTATGGGCAACGCCTCCCTCTCTTGCTGGTGATAGACCATGGAGTCGATTCCTACCAGTTGCTGCATGGTGGCGCTGTCATGATGGCAGCCTACTGACATGAGAGCAAAGACGGCCAAAATTACAATGATGATGTGTCTGGAGTGTATCATTTGTCAAATATGTTTAGGCTGGATTTTCACCCGATCCTCACGAGAAAACGGTGAAGTCCACATGCAAATTTAACACTTTCAGCCCCATCATTTGTGCGAATTAAGTCAAAATTAGAATTTAATTTTTTATATGATTGATATTCAGTGTTTTATAATTCAGAAAATTAAGTCTGAATTTGTCCACTTTTTAGTCAATTTAACGATAATCTTTGCTAACTTTGCAATTTAAAATTACGATGATTACTAAACCAAAACAATAGATTACAATGAACACGACAAAGAAACATCCGGCTGGCCTTCGGCGTGAAGTTCTGATTCTTTCTCGTGGAATACATAAAATTCACTTTTGGGGTTTAGTAAATGAGAATTTGCGTGTCTATATATAAAAGGGGTATTTGCATGAGACGGAAAGCTAGCCAGTTTCGAGTGTGTAAAATATTCTTGCTATCTTTTGATGTTGAACTATAATAAATTTCTGAATATGAAACGATTATCTATGAAAAGTATTTTCTTTGCAGTACTACTGTCAATTAACCCGTTAGTATTGCATGCTGGGGTTTACCATCGTTGGGCCATGGCCGTCTTGGAAAGTGGGAATGAAACACCGACACTTTTTCAATACCATAGTGATGTGGAAACTGCCGAAAACGGGATTAAATATTATCGTATCATTGATGACAGCTCTATATTCCATTATGGTGAGCCATATAATCCTGTAAAACTACAGTATGGTTACAGATGGACGGATAAACAACTGTATATCTATGATTTTGATAGTCAAAAAGAGACTCTTGCATTTGACTTCAATCTCTCTCCAGGCGATCATTTCACGACGTTAAATGGAATTGAATGGACGGTTGAAGCATCCACGGATACCCTTGTGAATACTTCGTTTTGCTGTTATGGCGAGGCTGTGCCCAAGAGACTACTGACCGTAAAGTCAACAGATGGTCTGTTGACAGACCAGTGGTTAGAGGATTTCGGGTCATTCACAGATATTTTTATGATGAACGACTTGGAAAATATCGTTTGTTCTCAATCATTGTGGATGGAATATGGCTATGGGGAGTACCTTGCACGCGAAATCAATGCAGACCCGTTATATGCCCATGACAGCGGGTGGCTGGAAGGTTCGTATGACGATTCTCCTGTAGACCAGGGCTATGCAAACTGTTACATTGAGGATGGAAATGTGGTATTTGAAAATGTTCAGTTAAGGTGGGCGCATCGCGATTACTCCCTGTATTATCGGAATGGAGACGATATCTATCATGTTTATGCTTGGGAGTTGGAGCCCCATGTCGATGATGGTGATTTAACCCTGAAAAGAGATGTTGTCACCTTCAAGGGATTGCCGACGCCCGCAAGCGGCCAATACACAATCCATATTGGTGATAACGAGTACTCAACAAGCAGCGTCATTGAGATTGTCACAAACACACAGCCCGAAGACCATTATTATGACCTGCAAGGTAGAAGATTGAACTCGAAGCCAACACATGGTTTTTATATCAGGAACGGACAGAAAATATATGCTAAATAATCAGCTGTTAGTTTTTTGTATTATGAGGATTACTCAATACATAGATTAACTTGTATAATCACTTTGCCGGATACAATAACTAAACAATATCACAACTATGAAGAAGTTAACTTTAATACTGATGCTGCTTGCTACAGGACTCATGGCTGTTTCCTGCGGTCATGACGATGAGCCCGTTGATCCCAACGAGATCACCCGTGTTCAAGACGGAAACGGCAAGGTGTTTCTTGAGAATGGAACGCTGGTAGATGCCAACTTGGATTATACTCAGGCAGAATTAATTGACGCACTGAACAAGTATGACTGGGAACGGGAATATAGTTTTTACTATGATAATCACAAGATTTCCCCAAAGATGGAAATAGCTGCCATGCCTCGAATCATCCATCCTGATGGAACTATTGAATTTGATTTCCCGATAGAGGACGCAAGGGTGAGATTATACACCGTTTCCGGCAAGCAGATTACAGCAATCATGAATGCGCCCTCTTGGTCAAGCTCATGGTATCCTTCTGTAACTCTTACAGTTGTTTCCCTTGACATGACCGAAGACTCCGGCAGAATTGTTATGGATCGAAAAATAGACATGGAATTAGATGGGTATTCCAGTAGTTCGCTTTATGTCAGAATGGTTTGGAAAGCAATCTTTTAGTATTATGAAAAAGTTAATATTCTTATTATCAGTACTTGCCGTTGGACTGCTGGCATGCGGAGGCAGCGATGAGCCCGACCCTGTAAAGCCTGAGGAAATCTCAAGAGTTCAAGATGGCAACAGCAAAGTGTTCTTAGAAAATGGAATTTTGGTTGATGCCAATATCGATTACACCGCCGCTGAATTAAACAAAGCCTTGACTGAGCATGAGTGGTATTTTGACTATGGCTTTTACTATGACAACTCCCATGTGTCACCCAAGAAAGAGTTTGGTGGATATTGGCCTACCAACATACATGTTGACGGTACCATAGAATATAGTAAATTTCCAAAGCAGGAAGGTAAAATCAGGGATTTTTCCATCAATGGCAAGGAATTGATTTCAACACCTCGAACAGAAATCCACTCGGGATTTGCTATTCCTGTCGAAAATTATGTCATTATTGCTCTTGACCTGAGCGATAACGGGAGCAGCAGGATGATTCTTGACAGACAGTTATCGGCAGCACCAATTGATGGTTATGACGTTCATTCATCTTTCGCAAGATTGATTTGGCATACAGCACCAAATAATTAGTAATGAAAAGAACTCTAATTCAAATGCTATTGATTACAGCACTTTGCACATTGTCATTAGGGGCAACCACTGTTGATACGACAATAGTTGCCCCAAGTGACAGCAGCGCTTTGTCACGTGGTGTGCACCTTGAGAATGTTGTGGTCTATGGCAGCCACAACAACTTCGGAGTGACTTCCTCACAGATGAGCGCCGTAACGCTCAGCAAGGAGCAAATCCTGTCTGTTCCCGTGTTCTTGGGCGAGCCGGATGTCCTCAAGTCCATACAGAAACTCCCAGGTGTCCAGTCGGGCACCGAGGGCAGTGCAGGCATTTTTGTGCGTGGCGGCGACTATGACCAGAACTACATTACACTGGACGGTTCGGCGATTTATAATGCCGAGCATCTTAGGGGGTATGTCAGCGCCATCAATCCCGACATGGTGAGCAGCATTAACTTTTATCGTGGTGCCTTTCCTGCCCGATATGGCTCACGCCTGTCAAGTGTGATTGATGTGGGCATCAAGGAGGGCGACTACGAGCGTTACCACGGCCTGTTGAGTCTGGGCACATTAACTGGGCGCATCCAGGCCGAAGGTCCCATCTGGAAAGGTCACACCTCCTTTAATGTGGCAGCCCGCATGTCCTATTTTGACTTGATCGCCAAACCGGTGCTCAAGCATTATTATGACAAGCCAGAGGCATTGCAGCCTTATAGCAACATGCACTACTTCGACATCACGGCCAAACTGGTGCACAAATTCAATGAGCGTAACCGCTTGTCGGCGGTCTTCTATTACGGCAAGGACACCGACAATGAATCACCCACCGAAAGCCGCCGCAGTGAAAGTACCATCGGCAGGGTCGATATTTTGACCGAGAAACAATATAAGGAGGATGATTTCCGTGCCAGCAGCAACGAGAGCCAGTGGAACAATCTGCTCTCAAGCCTCTACTTCACGTCTTTCATCACGCCCAACCAGCGCTTGAATGTCAACCTGAATTACAGCCAGTACATGTATGACATGGCTGTAAAGACCAAGATTGATAATAAAATTATTGACCTCTACCGTCTGTTCTATTCCCATGACGAGACGGCAAGCATTACCGCACATTCGGGCATTAAAGACCTGGCACTCACTGTTGACGCTTCACTAAAGGCTGGAAACGCCCATTGGCTACGCTACGGCTTGAAGCTATCAAGGCAATGGCTTGATCCGAGCACCAAGGTCTTTAAGGACGCCACTATCAAGCGATTTAAAGGTGGCCTTAACTTTAAGGGTAATCTCCCCGAAGATGGTTCGGAATATGACGAATACAAGGAGTACATCGACTACACAAACGGCGACGAGATGTTCATCAATAACCTTGCATTGTATGCCGAGGATGATTTCACGGTCTTCCGTAACCTGAAACTCAACTACGGCATGAGGCTGAGTTCCTATTTCGTCACCGACAAATCCTATCTTGCTTTTGAGCCGCGCATTTCATTGCGATATCTGATAGGCGACAACTTGTCTGTAAAGGCATCTTATTCTCACATGACGCAGGGCATCCACCGCCTCGTGACCAACAGTCTGATTATGCCCAGCGACATCTGGGTGCCCATTACCAAAGACATCCCGTTGATGAAGAGTAACCTCTACGGCTTGGGCATCAACTATGACTGGCGAGGCTTTAATTTTGCTGCCGAGGCATACTACAAGACGATGGACAACGTGCTGGAGTACCGCAACGGCGCAACTTATTTTATCGCTAATCAGGACTGGCAAGAGATTGTAGCGCAAGGAAAAGGCCGCAGTTACGGTGTTGAACTGCTTGTGGAAAGGAAAGTCGGCAACACCACGGGTTGGCTGAGCTACACGTGGTCAAAGGCACTACGCACCTTTGACCAGCCAGACAATGAGATCAACGGCGGCAAGGAATTCTATGCTTCCACCGACCGCAGGCATAACTTCTCGGTAAATGTATCGCATCATTTCACTTTTTCCAAGAGGATATCTCTTGATTTGAGCGCGTCATGGACATACCAGTCAGGACGTAGAGGGACAGTTCCTTACTCCATTACCTACGGTCAAAGCCTGAGGGAGTATAATGCCCAAATCCCAGTTGTTGCCTACGGGGAAATCCTTTTCTACCTCATAGGCATCAGTTCTCCGCTCGGTATCGACATCTATAAAGTCGCTTTCAGTGAAGGGATTATTGGCGTTGCCCAACCGTTCCACACGTTCCGCAACATCAATGACTTTAAGCTCCCTGACACCCATCACCTTGACATCAATGCCAGCCTGTCAATCAAGTCCCGCCTTGGCGAGAGCGTAATAGGCCTCGGCATCTATAATGTCTATAATCATTACAACATCAGCAACGTGTATATCGGTTATAAGGACCAAAAAGCCATTCTTAAGGGCATCTGTCCTTTCCCGTTCATGCCGTCAATCAGTCTTACCCAAAAATTTTAGTCCATGAGCAAACTGAATCGATTCAATCTATTGATCATCTCCATCCTTGCGATACTGACCAGTTGTGAGAAGGAGATAGACTTCAGTGAACAATATGACAACGGGATTGCTGTCTATGCAATAGCCGTTCCTGGAGAGCCGTTCTCAATAAGACTTTCAAGGTCATTCACCGTCAACGACAATCCCACCGTGGTGTTTTCTCATTACAGTAGTTATTACAGTGAACTGGATACACTTTACAGGACGGAAATCGTCATCGACAACGCCCAAGTCGAAGTAACGGTCAATGGCTCGGACAAATACACAATGACGTATAATCCGGTTAGTCCCTACCCTTATCTATGCGATTATGTCCCTCGAGAGGGCGACAACATCACTGTCAAAGCAAGTGCCTCGGGTTATCATGACATCAGTGCAAGCACTCGTATTGAGAAGACTCAAAAGATACAAATCGCCAAAACCGAAGTTGTCTATAAAGACAATGGGGATGACGGGTCAGTCATCGTCGGCAACCCGCTTGACCGTTTCGGCGTTGACTCAGTAATGACAATCACATTGAAGCTCAACGACCCTGCTGGTGAGCATAATTTCTACCGATTAAGGGTCTGCGGTGTTGCAGAAAAAGAACAAGCAATTGGGACAATCACATTTAAACAATATAACCTCTCGGATGTTTTCACATCCGATGACATCATCTTCTCAGACAATATGCTCACCAAGCCATTCGGCGACTGGCCGGCGGGCTTCAGCAATGTGTTTGACGACCACCTATTTGATGGCCAGGAATATACTTTCACGGTGGAGTCCCGCAAACGCAATGGTGATAATCCCCATGTAATCTTAGAATTACAGACAATTAGTCAAGACCTGTATTACTTCTTGAAATCCTATCAGGTGTTTCGCATCTCCACCGATGATGTATATATGACACCGATAGGACTCTACAGCAATATCAAAGATGGATGGGGCATCTTGGGCTCACTCAGCTACGACCGCCACATCATCTATTACTGATATGAGGATGCATTTTTTTATCGCATAACTAACTGGCACAATGAACAGGACAAAGAAGCTGATGACTCTGCTGCTGGCGATGATTGCTTGCTTGAGTGCCAGCGCTCAACAATCTATCGGCTTCCGTTTCTAAACCATAATTTTTTATTACAGTCTTGTTGGCTCACCGATTGCCTCGGTGGGCCTTTTCTTTACATGCCTCAGATGGGGAAAAACGGGCAATTCGTGGCAGAAAAGCACGCGTTTGGAGTATTGTGGGTATGGGGATGAACCTAAATTTAAGCAGAATGAACTTTTTATTTTTATGGATGCTGAAAATCAATGGATTAGGATTTGTTAAATGAAGTCGGATGTAGTGATTGTTTGATGGTTTTTGAGTAACTTCGCGGTGTCAAGTTCTTGACAGATCTTCCCGAGAACATCATCAACACGATATAAGCAATGATACAGACATTTTACAGGCACCTGCACATGGTGTCGCTGGTGTGTGCCATGGTCTTGCCATCCATTCCTGTTGCCGGCCAGTCGCGGGACGACGAGGTGATGGTGAGCAAATGCAGCGAGGTGTATGAGTTCAAGATGAAAGGCGGCCAGCCTATTGTCAAGAACAAGACCGTTATTGAGTATGAGTCCTTGCGGCAGTATGACGTGAAGATCCAGCCCGCGGTCTTTTATGGGGACAACATCAAGCTAGATGAGGCACGTTGTGACGGCTTCAGCGCTAACTATCGGTCGGCGACACCCGAGAACGTGTTCTTTGACGACTCCCGCGTGTGTTATTTCGACGTGACCTTGGGCAAGTGGGGCCGAAAGCGCAGGATGACCTATGAGCGCACGTTCACCGACCTGCACTACTTCACGCGCATCGTGCTGGGCGAGCAATACTTTGTCAAACACAAGACAGTCACCTTCATCCTGCCCAAAGGATTTGAGCATTACCGGCTGATCGACAAGAATATGTCCCCGGCAGTTACCATCGAGCACAAAGACAAGGACGGAAGTAGGGTAGTGACCTACACGATCAACGACATGGCGCCCATCAAGCAGGAAGAAGCCATGCCGACCGTGGCCAGCGTCTATCCCACGGTGTTCGTTGTCGGGTCGTTCAAGGATGCCGCCGGCATGTTTGCCTGGGGACGCCAGCTGTCGGATGTCGATACCGCCATTCCGTCATTGAGCGATATCCTGGCTGATATTAACCGTGAATGCCATAGCGACCTGGACAAGATCAAGAACACTTATGCCTGGGTGCAAAACAATATCCGCTATGTCGCCTTTGAGGAAGGCATCAGTGGACATCAGCCAGACAAGCCTGCCGAGGTTGTGCGCAAGCGTTACGGCGATTGTAAAGGCATGGCGCTGCTGTTGAAAACGCTGCTCGTGGCCCAAGGCTTTGATGCCCGCTTGACCGACGTGGGCACTCGTGAGGCCTCGTGCCTGATGAGCGAGATACCCACCCTGGCTGCCATAAACCACGCTATCTGCACGCTAGAGTGGCAGGGCAAAACCTATTACCTGGACGCCACCTGCAACCACATCCCGCTGGGCCACATCCCCAGCAATGTGCAGGGCATGGAAGTCATGGTCGAGGAGCCGGGAGGTGTCCCTTCATTGCGCACCGTGCCCGTTCTCCCCGCCAGTGCCAACTGCGACAGCGTACACATCACGTTAATGCTCAGCAAGGCCGGCGAACTCACGGGGACAATCACCCGTTGTGTCAAGGGCGACATGAAAGAGATGCTCCTCAGTGCCTACGACAGTCGGGAATCGCAACAACGACTCATGTTTGAACGGAACGCCCTCAACGACGATGACCATGCCAACAAGGTCTCGGAGGCGACGTGGGTAGACAGAGACTGCCGCAGCGAGTGGGCGGTGTTAACGGGTAAGATGACCGATACCCATTCAGTCCAGCAGATCGAGGGAGAAGTGTATGTAGAACTTGATCCTGATAACATGCTGTTCACCAATCCGATTGATACGACCAAACGAGAGAATGACTACACGTTGCCGATGCCGTGCTGCCAAGTGCGAGAAGTGATACTGCAGCTGCCCGAAGGCATCGGGTGTGACGAACTGCCGGAGGACTACAACGAGAGTAACCAGTATGCCGACATGTCGTGCACATGGCAACGCCAAGGGTCTTCGATCATTTATCGCAAAGTAATGAATTTGCGCCAGATTCGCATCAAGCGTGAGGACATTACGACCTGGAACGCCAACCTCAAGAAATGGCAGTCAAGCAGCCATGAGGCGCTCGTCTTGAAATGAAATGTGAAACCCAATAGTCATAAAAGATATGAAAACAACGATTAAATATGTGGTAATGCTGTTGATGGGATTAACCATCCTGACAGTCAATGCCAATGATGAAAAAGATTACGCCCGTTTCGCCGAGGAGTTGAGACAGAAGGTTTGGAGCGACAATGACCCGATGTTCAGCAACTACCAGTGTCCGGAAAAGTACACAAACAGCCAATTGTACTCGGCTGTCATCCTTGCCGCACGCACCGACGTGGATGTCACCCGCAAGTCCTACATCCGCATGACGGGACTGATGATGTTTGGTAATCCCAAGATGCTCGGGCGCCACGAACTCAACCGCATGCTCATCAAGCTCAATGATGCGGCGGCTCTGAAGAAGTACTCGGAGTTTGATTATTCGACATTCAAGCGAGGGCGCAACTACAGGGGACTAGAGGAGAAAGTGCAGCAGGTGCTAGGCGTGAGAGTCATCAAACCCGATGGCAGAATCGTCAACGTGGACAGTAAAGAGTATGCCATCACCCGCGAAGGCAAGAAGGGTAGTGAAGTGAGTCACAAGCTGGCAGTTCCTGGACTTGAAGTGGGTGATGTGCTTGACATTTTCACGTATGAGGAATTGATGGTCCAGGATCGTAATGTGCCTGAATTCACGTTCTCGTTCATGGCGCCATACCCCATGCTCCACTATAAGGTGAATTGCACCATCGACAAGAAGTTTACCGTTCAGTACCGGAGCCTGAACGGTGCGCCCGAATTCAAGGCCAGTACCGATGACGACGATAACACCGTGCTGGAGGCCGAGGTCAGAAACGTGGATCGCGTGGAGCCCGCCCTGTGGTACAACCCCGTCAAGCAGTCGCCATTGATTCTGCTTTATGTCCAAGACAAGAGCGTGAGTGACAAGAAGATAAAGAGTCTCAAAAACCGCGACCTGCAGGCTAACCCCGACTATGAGTTCATCCTGCGCGATGATTTCTCTTTCCTGCACAACCATAAAAAGAAAGTCAAAGAATACTATGATTGGCCACTGAACAAGAAACTGATGAAGGACGAAATCGCGCGAGCCAAGAAATTGGCCGACAAGGAAGAAGCGGCACGCCTCATCTACACGGGTCTGCTCTATTCTTATAGGGCTCATGACGACTATGATGCCTACACGCCCTATCACTTCATCATCATGATGGGCGAGATGCTGGACCGCTGCAGCGTGCCTTACCAGTTTATCATCTCGACCGATGACGAGAATGAGCCGCTGGACAAGCTCATCCATGTGGGAAATGTCCTGTGGCTCCTCAAGGTGGGCAATACCTATTTCGCACCACCCACCTATCAAGGCATGACAGCGGGACTGCTGCCTGCACATCTTCAGGGCCGCAAGGCTGCTCTGATCACCAAGCTTGCCGACAATAACTCGAAATATGAACTTATCACGCTGCCTCAGTCCACTGCCGCCGACAATCTTGACGATGTGCAACTCACGGCCACCATTGATGGCACAATCCTAACGATTGACCGTACCGAGTCCCGAACGGGCACGATGAAAGAAGGCACGGCTCCCATCATGACTGACGAGCAGGAATACGAGGCCTATGACGAGTACCTGGGACGCAAAAAGGAGTATATCAAGGGCGTCAACAAGCGGCTGCGTGAGGGCACACAGCAGCAGTTCTCCAAGCAGAGCGAGGATCAGCAAGATGACTTCAAGGCTGAGATTGAGATGTATCACGATGTGGCTGCGGACCGACTGCTCTCCACCGAGATCCTCTCAACAGGCATCGACCCTCAACATCCCGAGTTTACCTACAAGACGCAATACACGATGGATGGCTGGGTTAAGAAAGCCGGCTCCAATCTTGTGGTGAGCGTGGGCAAATTAATCGGTTCACAGGCCAAGGTAGAGGGCGTGAACCGCAACCGCTCGTTTGATGTGAACCGCAGTAGCCCTGGCTTGCTGCGATGGGATATCAGAGTCGACATCCCCGATGGCTATGAGGTCTCTAATGAGAGTCTGAGCAAACTGAGTCGGAGCGTCAAGAACAGCGCGGGCGAGTTTACTGCCCTTGCCAGTGTTGAAGGGCGGCAGTTGCGGCTCGTTGTGAGCAAGCGATATGACAAGGGTGACTATCCCGCCTCGCAGTGGCAAGACCTGTTGCAGATGCTGGATGCCGCCGACGAGTTCACCACCATGCAAATCGTGTTCAAGAAATAATCAAAAACAATCTATAAAGACATGAGAAAGACAGTATTTACATTATTCATCTTGTTGACATGGATGGCAACAAGGGCTGACATCGGTGAGTTTTCATTCGGAGCACAAACGGCCTATGGCACTCGTGATAAGGTGATGGGAATTGGCTTAAACGCGAAATACAATTTTTCCTATCATACCCGAATCAACTTATTGGCCGATTACTATTTCAAGAAGAACGACGTGTGGGGCAGTGAGTTTGCCCTGGAGTGGAACTATCATGTTCACCTTGGTGACAACCTGAGGCTTATCCCTTGTTGGGAATAGGAATGCGTAACTATCATAGCCACTACGACACGCTTATTGGTAAGGAATCTGATGTTGAAGGTTATTTTATCGGAAATGGCGGTGTGGGTATCGATTACCTCATTGGTGACCACTTGATGCTCAATAGCGAGATAAAGTACCAGCGGTTCTTCAGTGAAGATGTTGGTCAGGTTATGTTCATGATAGGTGTTTCCTACCGGCTTTAGAAGATATAGAATTATGCCATAATTATTTTATTAACAGTTTAAAAAACTCAGTTACAATGAAAAAGGTTTTATTGATCATGCTGATGGCCGTCACTTCGATGATGGCAAGTGCCGACGTGGGCGAGTGGTCCCTGGGCGGCCAGTTCGTGTTTGGCACCGAGGGCAGCATGCCTGGTGTGGGTTTGAAGTTCCAGAGCAACTATTCCCACGCATGGCGCTCTGCCGTTTCGGGCAATTACTACTTCAAGAAGAACGGGGTGTCCTGCTTTGACCTCAACGCCGAGCAGCACTACCTGTTTGAGTTGGGCGACAAGATCCGTCTCTATCCTCTTGCCGGTATCCGTGCCGCTTTCTGGAAAGTGGATGATATCAATGCCAACGTGGGTGATGTCCACATCAAGGTCGATGGTGACAGTGAAATGAAGATTGGCTTCAACGTGGGTGGCGGTATCGACTACCTCATCGGCGATCACCTGATGCTCAACGGCGAAATCAAGTATGAATACCTCAAGAATGCCGACTGGGTACTCTTCTGCGTAGGCGTGGGTTACCGCTTCTGATACCCCACGACACACTAAGGGAAGGCAATAAGTACAACAAGTTCAACAGCGCCAAGGCCATTGTTTTTATTGTACTTATTGTCTTCCTTTTTGATTCTCGTCAGCGGTAGTTGTTGACGAAGTCGTCGAGGTTGTTGACACCGAGCTTCTTGGCTATCTGGATTTTTTTGTTGGAGACGGTGCCCAGGCTGCTGTATTTCATGCAAATCATGATGACCGTGCGTGAGAAACCGTAGCAGTACAGGGCCAGGAAGTTCATCTCGCTCTCGTTGAGCGTGCCCCCGGCGATGCGCTGTGCCTCATCAAGCACGCCGCTGTGCAGCTCATTGGTCAGGCTGTGCAGGTTGTTCCAGTAGGAGTCGGTGGGGACGGCTCCCTCGACGGGCAATGTCATTACTTCGTTGAACTTGCGGGTAAAATTCGTCTCGTTGGGCTGATAGGACAACTCCAGCAACTGGCGAATCACCTGTATCTGGTTATCGACGATGCCGCGCATCTCGTCACTCTTGCGTTGCTTGGCTTCCAGGGCCGCGAGTTCCTCGCCCATGCGTGCCTCGTTGCCTCGCAACTCGTCCTGGGCGGCTTTCAGTTCCTGTTCCCGGGTGCTGATGGTCGCTCTCATCTGCTCCAGGCTTGCCAGCGACGCATCGAGGTCGGTTCGCAGCAATTCAAACTCGGTCTCCTTCTGCTTCAGGCGGCTGCGGTAGCGCCATGCCAGGAAGGTCACGCCCAGCGCCAATAGGGCCAGCAGCGTTGCCAGCAGGATTGCACCACGTGTGCGGGACTCGCTTTTCACCTTCTTGAGTTCTTCCAGCTGGATGTCATATTTCTTCTCAATGGCCAGGTAGTTCTTGTTGACGTTGGCCACCAGTATCGAGTCGGCCATCTCGTTGGCCCGATCATAGTAGGTGGTGTATTGATCCCAGTCCTTGTTGGCTTTGGCGATTTCACTCATGAGCCGACAATACATGACCGTGTCACTGGTGTGGTTGCTCATCATGCCGCTGGCGGGCACATGGTTCAGATAGTAGAGGGCCGAATCGGGCCGCCCCAGGTTCAGATAGGTCTCGGCAGCGACATAGTGTGCGCGTGGATGGTCAATCTCATCTTTGCCGGCCGCTATGGCTTTCAGGATATCAACCCGTGCCTTGTCATACTCTTTGGTGATCAGGCAGTACATCTCGGCTCGGAGGTAAAGGTTCTGGAACAGGAACCAGTTCTCATGCTCCTCCTTCGAGAGTTGTATGGCTTTATTGATATAATAGTGTGCGCTGTCGAGGTTGAATGACTGGCTGCGGTAATAGCCACCGATGTCGGTCAAGCATACAATCTGGTAGTGCTTGTCGCCCAACTGGTTGTACAGGTCAAGCGCCTCTTTGTATTTCCTGATTTTCAAGTCGGCATAGTTTGAATTGTCGGCATAGAGGGTCGCCAACCGCAGCTTGGCGAAGGCTTTGTTTTCCAGATCACCATCTTCGGCCGCGTTCTCGGCATCCTTATAGGACGCTATCGCCTTTTCGGCATCGCCCATCATCTGATATACACAGCCCCGATAGAGCAGTGAGCGGGTGTATTTCTCGCGGTCGCCGTGGTGCTCATAGTAGTCCACCGCCTCGTTGATCACGGCATCGGTCGTGTCATCGATATAGTTCTTGTAGTGTGATTGGGTGAGCAGCAGGCTGTAATAGGCCCGTTCAGCCTGGTTGAACCCGCTCGGATGGAGAGAATCCAAACGTTGCTGCGCTAGTTCATACTGGCGAGCCTTTGACAGCAACGAGTCGATACCAGCCAATTCGCGCATAGTGGCGGTATCACCGCCCCCGTTGCAGCAGGCCAATGCCAGAGCGAGAACAACTATTAATGCGGTAAAAGAGATATTTCTTGTATTCATAATCCAGTTAACATGGCGTCCAATTCGTAGCAATTGAACGCGGGTGCCAAATTAGTTCAATTAGCGTAATTCGTAGTTTTCTTCTCGCAAATTTACGTCATTTTTGGGCAACAATTTCAGCCTCAACGGGCCGAATTATGCCAAAATGAACTTTTTATTTTTCGTGCATCTGATAATCAATGGTTTATGACTGTCAAAATGAAGTCACAATGAAGCCCGTTTTTCACCAAGAATCCAATTATTTGCAGTAACTTTGCAGTGACCGGTTACCACGTTGTGACCGCCACATCACGCTACAGAGCATAAACACCCAAATGGGTATTGCGAGCCACTAAACCGGAGAGTAATTTTGCAACGGTAAAGAATACGAAGCAGATAATAACTAATCAAAATATTAACCGATATGAACACGACTAAAACTAAATCCACCCTCTTGTCTTCCTTGACGAGACTAGTAGTTCTGATGGCTTTGCTCATGAGTAGTCTGTCTTTGATGGCCCATGACTTTGAGGTCGATGGCTTCTACTACAACAAAACTGGTGCCCATGAAGTTGCTGTGACTTATAACGGCGTGAGCCAGTACAATAACGACTATTGGGGCAAAATCGTGATACCGTCAACGGTGACTTACAACGACACGACCTACACGGTGACCAGCATCGGGCGCTCTGCCTTTCGCCGGTGTGGCATCGAGAGCGTGTCAATTCCCAACACGGTGACCAGCATCGGTGATGGTGGTTTCCGTGAGTGTAAGATGCTGGAGAAAATCGTCATTCCCAATTCAGTCACCAGCATCGGCAAGTCGGCATTTAAAGGATGTCAGATCCTGATAAGTGTTACGCTTCCCGACTCGCTATCCTCCATAGCCAGCTATACATTTGATGATTGTGTCATCCTGCCAGAAATCACCATCCCTAATACAGTAACTGCCATCGGCGAAAAGGCATTCGCTTTCTGTCGTGTTTTAGACGATGTTATTATTCCCGAATCGGTCACTTGGATTGGTGATCGTGCGTTCTCCAATTGCTATGACTTGACCGAAATCACTATACCCCAGTCGGTTACCCGCATCGGGGAATATGCCTTTGAGAAGTGCGAACACCTCAAGCAAGTCACCATCCTGGGCCCCCTCACTGACCTGAAGAGTCACATGTTTGTTGGCTGCACCCGCTTGAAGAAGGTCTCCCTCCCCGAGTCAATCACCTGGATCCATGACAACGTCTTCAGGAATTGCGGCAAGTTGGCGACAGTGAATATCCCATGCGCTGTCAACCGCCTGGGGGCATCCTCATTCAGTGGCTGTTCCAGTCTCAAGAGTGTGACGTTGCCGGGCACGGTCACCGCGATCGAGGATTTTGTCTTTAACGGTTGCAGCAGTCTTGAAGATGTCACCCTCCCCGAGTCGGTGACATCCTTTGGCGAAGGAATTTTTTGGGGCTGCACCAGCCTGACTGCCATCACCCTGCCCAATTCCATCAAATACATACCCTGGAGGACTTTTTATGACTGCAGCAACCTTACTGACGTGACACTGCCTGAACATGTTATTAGTATCGGTGGCGGATCCTTCAGCCTTTGTGTCAGCCTAACTGAACTCGATATTCCTGAAACGGTTGCTACCGTTCTCTATGATGCATTCTACGGTTGCAGCAATCTCAAGCGCATAACGATACCCGACTCGGTTACTTATGTCGACTGCAATGTATTCTTGAATTGCACCAGTCTGGAGAGTGTCACCATCGGTTCGGCTGTTGCCGACATTTGGGATATGGCCTTTAAGGGCTGCACGAGCTTACAGGAAGTGATATGCAAGGCCACCACGCCGCCAACAATACATTACAGTAGCTCATTCAGCAATTATACCACGCCCGTGCTGCGTGTACCTGCCGCTTCGATAGAGGCCTATGAGACCACTGATTACTGGAGTCGTTTCACCACGATCCTGCCTATCGGCGACTTCTCAACAGGTGACGTGAACTATGACGGCGAGGTTAACATCAGCGACGCAAACGCCATCGTTGATGCCATCCTAGTCGGTAAGCAGAGAAGCAGATACGATATGAATGATGACCAAGAGGTCAACATCGCCGACATCAACGTCGTCATTAACTATATTTTCAACAATCAATAAGGGTCTTTTGGATTATATTCATTACTTTTGAAAGCGAAAAATAAACTATTGTTGCTATGAAACAGATACTTCTCTTCGTTGCGATGCTTGTGCTGGCGTCATATGTCGGTGCAATGGCCGAGACCTATGAGGTCGACGGCATCTATTACACCACCAGCCTCGATGCCGTGTCTGCCATGCAGGTGACTCATGGACCGAACGGGACAGGCTCCTATAGCGGCAATGTGGTGGTCCCCGAGAGAGTAACCATCGATGGACACAGCTATCAGGTCGCAGCCATCGACAACGGGGCGTTTGCCAACTGTAGCAGCTTGTCGAGTGTGACCTTGCCGAATACCATCAAACGCATCGGAGGGAGTGCCTTCGCAGGTTGCACCAATCTGAATAGTTTCATTATCCCCGATGGCGTGAAGACCATAGGGACTTCTGCCTTTGAGGGATGCAGTAATAAAATGACCGAAATGGTGATTCCCAACTCGGTCACGAGCATTGGCTACAGTGTTTTCCGCCGCTGCTACAACCTGAAGAGCGTCACCCTGCCCGAAGGCATGACCACGATTGGATACTACTTCTTTATGGATTGTTCACGGTTGGAGTCCATTGTCATGCCAAGTAGTATCACCAACATTGGCCAATTTGCCTTTTCAGGCTGCTCTAGCCTGAAGCATGTCGAGTTGTCTGCTCAGGTAACCAACATCGATTACCAAGCCTTCTACAATTGCCAGAGCCTGGAGTCGATCAACATCCCGGACGCCACCACAAGAATCGGCGAGGACGCATTCCGTAATTGCCACAGCCTGCAGAATCTCTCGTTGGGCAACGGGCTCCAGCACATCGGTTATCGCGCTTTTGAAGAGTGTGGGGCCATTCAGTCACTCACCATTCCTGGCTCGGTGCAATCCATCAGCAACTATGCCTTTGCGAAATGCACGGGCCTGAAAGAGGTTACTATAGAAGGCGGCTCGGCGATTTCCATGGGTTACTGCATCTTCACCAACTGTAGCGCATTAACGACGGTGACCATCGGGAACGGCGTGACCGAGGTGCCTCGGTTGGCCTTCAATTGGTGCACTTCACTGACCACGGTTAACCTGGGTGATTCAATAAACGTTATTAGAGAACAGGCTTTCCAATCCTGCACCTCACTGAGTAGCATCGTCCTCCCCGAGAGTCTCAGGACAATCGAGAATGAAGCCTTCAAGAATACTGTCGCCATGACACGTGTCGTCAGCCGAGCGACAACTCCGCCCGATTTCGATCAAGATCCTGCCTTCCCCTATTCTTCAGCGACCCTGTATGTGCCACAGGAATCATTGGAGGCCTACAAGAGCCATGAAGGATGGCAAAAGTTCTATCAGATCGAAGGTATTGTTTTTACTATCCTTGGTGACGTGAATGGTGACGGCGAGGTCACCGTCGCCGACGCCAACAGCGTGATCCACATCATCATCAACGGCGGTGGCAGCGGCCATGGCCATGCTCCCGGCGATAATGACGGCACACTGCTTGGTGACATCAACGGCGACGGCGAGGTCAACATCGCCGACATCAACGTCATTATAGACCTGATATTAGCCCAGAATTAGATATGAACATGACTAAGAAGCTGATGACCCTGCTGCTGGCGTGTTGCTTGGCTCTACTTTGCTCATGCGACCCTGGCTCAGCTTATTATTTTACTGTCCAAAACATGACAAATGATACGGTATCTGTCAATATGCATTTGGATCGAGCAAGCATTGATTGTGTGAAATTTGGAGGTGATAAAATATATTCTCACGATCAACAGAAGTGGCAAGATGATTTGACTGTAGTCTTGCACAAAAAGCAAAAACTGTCCGTTAAGATTGGCAATCGTATTGGAAAAACAGCAGCCCCAATGGATGAGATCACTCCTCTGTGGAAATTTATCCAGTCCATCAAGATCGGGGAAAATGCTTTGAAACCCGAGAAATGGAATAATGAAGTCGTATGGTATCGCAGTGTCAGTGGTCCTGGTGGTCGCGGCAGTTGGAAAGGTGAAAACATCTTTTATGACCTAAAGGTTGTTTCTGACGTAGAATAATAACTGAAACGAGATATTTGATGAACATGACTAGGAAACTGATGACCCTGCTGCTGGCGATGCTGGCATGCATGACTGTGAGTGCTCAAGATACAGTGATTGACGAAACCTGTCCGCCCCAATTTCCTGGCGGCGATGCTGCGTTGATCAACTTCCTCAATGTAAACATCGTTTATCCATCACAAGCGGCCCAGGATAAAGTTGAAGGAAAAGTCATTGTACAGTTTACGGTAAAGAATACGGGAAAAATCGACGATGTCAAAGTGCTTCGCTCAGTGCGCAAGGACCTGGATGACGAGGCCGTCAGGGTTGTCAAGATGATGCCCGACTTCATTCCGGCCAAGCAGGACGGGGAAGTCACTGACATGCCGTACACGATACCAGTGTCCTTCAAGCTGTTCGATGAGATGGAGCCGCTCATGGTGAGTGAAGGTTCCGATGTGCCCGATGATTTCGAGCCGCCAATGTTCCCAGGGGGCGAGAAAGCCCTGATGGAGTTCCTCAGAGAAAATGTCAAATACCCGCCGATGGCTGCCAAAAGAAAGACCCAAGGCAGAGTTGTTATGACTTTTGTCGTTGACAAGACGGGTAAAGTGACTGAAATCAAGGTCGCCAAATCGGTGGATATTTATTTGGACACCGAAGCCATACGCGTTTGCAAGTTGTTGCCCGATTTCATCCCTGCCCGCCAGAATGGTGAGCCCGTGAGCGTATGGTTCACCCTCCCCATCACATTCAAATTGTAATCGCAATCTTTATTAAAAATCATGGTGAAAAGGATTACTATTTTTGCGGCATTAATGGTTATGCTAACGTCATGCTGCCCATTTGCTTATTTTGTCCCTCAGGATAAGATTGCTTATAGCAATTCTCATGCGGGTGACACGCTGGGCTATGCTTTTGGTGTCGTGAATATCAGGCATACCAATCATAAGGACCATTGTGACTTACTTCAGGCCATCAAGACTAACACGCCTACACTCCTTAATAAGAAGGACATCACAATATATCAAGACGGCAAACCACTGAAGTTTGACCTTAAGGTAGCGCAACCGGACAAATGGGTAAAAGTCAAGAAAGATACTGTCACCCTGCAGGAACAGAGCCTATTCGTGTTGAGCACCAAAGCCAAAACCGCTCCAGGTCAAACATTGACTATTGTCGAGAGGAATTACCCATGCCTCGGTGACAGCATTGTGGTTCACATCAATCTTGACGATGTCAACAAGAGTCCTGGTTCCATTAGCCTTGGATCGATGGTCGGCCAGATGCTCCCACGCATCCATACGCTCGAAGGCGAAGCCAACCAATTTGCCAAGATTGCCAGCGAGATGATGGAGCAAAAGCAAACTCAGCCCGATTCAACAAAAAGGACTCCATAGTGTCAATATAAAAAAAAGATGACTGGATTAACGAACTGACACAGATGAAAATCGTCTGTAAAATGAAATAGCATCACAATTATGATGGAAGTAAACAACACTGCGCTATGAAGCAACTTCTTTTATTTGCAGCCCTTCTCATGGGCTCGCTTGCGACCCAAGCGCAATCGATTGAAGCCTTGCGTGATTCCATGGCGGCCGGCAACCTCAATAGCCAGGTTGATCTGGCGCTTCTTTATCTTTTCGGTGAAGGTGTTGAGCAGGACACCGAGAAGGCTATGTCGCTCATCCGTGATGCTGCCGACAAGGGTAACCGCTATGGCGAGTTGTGGATGGGAATGTGCTATAAAAACGCCTATGGCGTCGAAACTGATTATGACGAGGCCTTTCGCTGGTTCATGAGTTCGGCCCAGAAAGGTAATATGAGTGCCATGGGCATGTTGGGAGAAGCCTACAAGTACGGCCAAGGGACCGAACAGGATTTGGCCAAGGCGATCCATTACTATGAGCAGGGCGCTGCCGGCGGAGACCCTCTGTCGCAACATGAATTGGGTCTGCAATACATGTCAGGTGATGGCGTTCAACGGAATTGGAAAAAGAGTTTTGACCTGTTCATGCGGTCAGCAGAACAGAGTTATCCTGATGCCCTTGAAATGCTGGCGCTGTGCTATTTCAACGGCTGGGGTACCCAGAAAAGCCAAGATAAAGCAATCCAGTGCCTGGAGGCACTGAAGATAGGTCAGGAGGAAAGTACCATTCAAGACATTGATGAAGCCATAGCCAACATCAATAATGGCGACACGCTAAGCGCCTATGAGCTTCAATTCAGGATCTTGCCTTTGCGGTTAGGCGCGTATGCTAACGGCGCCATCGACGAGGAGCAGCTGATCGACCTGGAACTGCTTAACCTGCAGTTGGGTTACTGGCTCCTGTTTACTCACTATGAGTGCGACCTGGACTCGCTGTCCATCAGTACACATCAGGTGGACGACTCGATCACCGTTCATGTTATCCACATGCCCGAGCCAAGCCGCCCACCGTTGTGCAAGTATGCCGCCTACGTGATGGACAAGAAGAACGGTCTAAGCCGTTACTATACACTGGAAAAGACCTATAATTTCTTTGGAGAATCTGGCGTTGCCGACCCCTATGTCGTGGGAGGTATGGCAATAGATGATGAAGTAAATGAGGCATCGTCGGGCAGTGATTACCCCGATGGCTTTAACCACCTCAATTACGGCTGGCTTGAGGGAGAACCCACCGAGGAGAACTTTGTCAACACCATCCTTCGCCTGTTCAGTAATTCAAGTTCCTAAAGTGGCGGAGCTACTTTAGAAAACTTGAATGGAGAATGGAGAAAGGAGAATGGAGGTAACCTGCAAACTTAACTTCATTAACCTTTAACCAGTGAGCAAGTTAACGACCTGCGAAACTTAGATAAGTAATTGAGAAATCATCGCATTCACTATGAAACAGATCCTTTTATATGTAGCCATTATCCTTGGCTCGTTAATAGCCCAGGCGCAACCTGCCGTTGAATTCCATGATGTCACGGCGGCCATTACCGACTCGGTGCGCATCGTGCCCAATTTCTCTTTGGGCGACACCCGCACCTATCTGGCCACCTTCACCAACCACTATAATGACCAGTTTGACGAGAGCAATTCGGCCGAGTACCGCTTTACTGTGGAGTCGGTCGATCAGGATCATTATGGTATTTTCTTCTACTTGGACAAAATGCAATATGAGATGCCTGAAAATATTCCCACGACACAAGCCAAGATGCTTCTTGACATGTTTCAAGACAAGGGATTCCGTTTCTCGATCAATCGCAACGACTTGACCGTCGACAGCATTTTCTATAACGAATTCTTGGATCCTTTCAAGGTGTATCTTACAACGGCTTTTCGAGAGATGTTTGCCAACAAGATGGAACCCGAACAGATGGAGCGTGAGATTGAAGAAGGCTTGAACGGTGATTTCTTGAAAAGAACAGTGACAGAGTTAATGCAGGCAGTGATTTCCCCGTTCACCGAGCCGTACGGACGCACGTTGCCCTTGGGTGATGGTCAATGGATTGAAGACGTGGTTGATGAAGATCCTATCATCGTTGACGACATAGAACTCCCCGAGGACTCGGTGGAGAGTTTCGACGATTGGGAGACTCTCCCTGATGTGGCCGAGGAAACGGAGCCCGACTCAACGAGCGAAGAAATCGATGCTGACTTGCTCACTGAATTCAGTGCTGCTATGGAGCAAGCAGCTCCTGATGCACAAGGGGATGAAGAAGCCGACGACTCAGAAGTCGTCTCCTGCGCAACGGATGAACTCAACAATGACGAGGAATTACCTGATTCGTACTTGCAAAAAAATCACTACACGACCACAACCCGTGGCGAGGACGGCTCCATCCAGTACACCGAAACCGTGATTTGGAACATGAGCAGCACGGATGATGAACCTGTTTGGCAAGAACGCTATAGTGCCACTCTTGACGCCCAGGGCTGGCCCATCGAGATTACCCGTCATATCGTCATGATGGGACTTACCCAAGATGTCCACTGGCAACTGATTGAAGAGAATGACTGACGATGTGATCATATGGATACTTTCGTCGGTATGTATCGTATCGATTCTTGCAGAATGGCTATTAGTTAGCTATAGAAAGAGCGCATTTAACGCGATTGTGTTTTTATGCTATTCTTTACCTTTGTATTATTTGATGTATTATAGAGGATCTGGCGGCGCTGCTTTTACTTGGTGGTTTTATCTGGTAATAATAACATCAGTTCATATACTGATTTTGCTGTTACAGATTATCATATACCGCACTAAGAAAAAACAGGCTGATAATTGTGACTGATTTTGCCGAAGGCAATGACAAAGAACGAAAAAAGCATACGTTGCATTGGGACTTATTTCCTGGTATTGGGATTCATTTGTGCCTTGCAGATTCCGATGTTTTTTGAAATATCAGATAAAGGCAGTATTGCATGTCAGATTTGTGTCATTCTGATGTATGTTCCCCGATTATTCTACAAAAACAAGAAGTGGGCGAGCGTGCTTCTCATGATTTCTTGCATCTTGACGTCATTAGCGCTTCTGCATTTTAACGCGTTGGCAATCTTCCTGACTCTTACCTTGAAACAAATGATCTTCACGATATTTGTCACAGCTATCGTATTACTGCATTGTTATCTGTGCTACCGCCTCTACAAGTTACTTTTCAAAACAAAGCCATCAGTATGAAACAGTCAACAAAAAGAATAGGTTTAATCATCTTGATTGTCGTCTTGACGATAATCGAGTGCTTGTTGTGCCTTGGCATTGCCCTAGACGGGAAATATCAAGTAGAGTTTTCCGAGGATCTCGCAGCTATTGAAGCGTTTTACCGTGATGTGACAATTCTCGAGATATTCATGTTCATCAACCTGGGTGTAGCCATTGTAGCACTATATCTGCTCTGGAGAAAAAATATCGACAAGGATAAATCACCTGTTCATAAACCGGCTCAAAATGGT
>JAZQJW010000012.1:0-77894 GCA_045541835.1 Sodaliphilus sp.
ATCACTGACGGACAAAACATCTCTACGAGAGTTGTTCGAAAAGACTGAATTCAATCATGTCAAGGAACGATTTTGTCCCCTCATTCCGGGGCTTTTTGATTAATATTTAACTCGTCCCAATTTTAACGGGACACTAATGAAAACAATACTATTATGGGACTTTTCAATGACAATTCAGGTGGAGGTCAAGGCAACTCGACCCGTACCGTGGCAATTCCCTTCTTGCCAAAGAACATCGAGCAACTGAAGCAGATGCCTTACGCCACACTGCACAACGAGTTTGAGGTGGCAGCGCTCACGGTGGCCGTGCTGTGCAACTATTGCGAGAACCCTCAAGCGACCGTGGAGATGATGAACTACCTGCGTGGTCCGCGCCCGCTGTCGCCCTATGAGGTGCAGTTCTTGCGTGACTGCCTGTCGGGCAAGCCTTACAAGATGCTGTCTTACTTTAACGGCACGTCGCCGGCAAACAACTACACGCCCACCACGCCACTGGCCGTGACCGTCATGACCACACCCACCAGCGTGATTGACACCGACATGATACGGTTGTTTATTCCCTCGAGCGGTGCCGACAGCCTGCGTCAAGTGGACTTGCGCCGCAAGCCCAGCACGGGCCAGTGGTTCCTGTGGTCGCATGTGGGGCTGATGCCAGATATTCGCATTCCCGTCAACCAGGATCCCTGGACTTAAAACAAAGACAGTCTTGGGTGAAATGTTATGATGACCGGCGATACCAGCTCTACAGACAAGGTGTTGACAATCAATAGATTGCAGCGCCTTATCTGTTTTTACTGCAACATGTCTCGAATTGCCGATGCTGGCAAACAATAGAACTAAAGGGTGGGGAATGAGATTGCTGCACCCCAATCCTCGACGTCATCAAACAATCTGTCCCTATTTACGGCGAAATAATCGCCTGGTTCTCAGTTTTTTAGCGATGAAGAATCATTCATGATGATTTTTTCTATACTTTTGCAGCGGAATCGTTGGTGGATTCCGGTTTCCTATGATTGATAAACAATGAAATGAGGATGAACTGTCATTCTTTAAAAGAGCGATACAAGCGTTTCAAGTGTTGGCAACGTCACCCGATAAGATACGTCGAGGGTGAGGAGTAACATCGCTGCAACAACTGCGGGTTCACCTTCACGGGTCACTATTGCCCCACCTGCTCCCAGCGGGCGAATGTGGGCCGCATCGGGTGGCACAGTGTGCACAGTAGCGTGATGGACATTTGGGGCTTGGGCTCGCGTTCTGTTCTGTCGAGTGTGTGCCAATTGCTGTTACGCACCGGTTATTTCATCAGTGATTACATCAGCGGCAAGCGTCAGATGAGTTTCCCGCCAATCAAGATGCTGTTCATTCTTGCGGTGGCCTATGCGATTATCTTCCATTGGCTGTTCCCGGAGTTGTCATTTTGTTTATACCTTTGCGCTGTAAACCGAATCAGGGAAACCCCGAGAACTGTAAACCCATTCAGTGATAAAACCGCCGAACTGTCAACCCAGTTTAGGCGAACGATAAAATTAGTGTAAACCAACTTAGTTAATCGCTCTCAAATCTGTCAACCTTTTCTAGGGAAAGTCAAAAAAACTTCATGGTCAGCCTCCATTTTATCTTGGGAGTCCTGATCATGGGCACGGGCTACCTCATCAACCGCATCGCCACACGCAAGGCCCGACGGCAATAAATGCTCGCTGGCGCGAGCGGGTTAGTGATTGGTGGGGCACCCGCGCACTACGGCGCCATGCCTACCCTGCCCCCCGACCTCCTCGCCGCAGTCCAGTAAATCAATTACCTGCTCAATACTCAACGAGCCCGACTGGAACCACAACACTCCAGCCGGGCCCGTTGTTTTTTCTTCATCATCATCCCGCGTTAAACACACAGTCCCGATAACTGATTCAGAATTGTTGAAAAAGATAGGGCACCTCGCTCAACTTGTGTTAATTTTGACTAACTTTGCACCGTGGCTGCTGTGGTGGCTACTTGGACAGTTGCTTAACTTGATTGAGCATGTGAATCTATTTCAGGGACGCTACAAACCTAATTCTATATAAAAATATGACGGTTATAGTAAATAAATCCAAAATAAGAATTTTCAAGGGTGCCAAAGTTGGTGATGCGGTGCTGCGTTGGGCCGTGCGCAACAGATTTGATATCAGCGAAGTATCATCGCTGCAAGTCACCGACAAATGGGGGCACCTGCTGGATAACGCAGCACCCCTGAAAGATCAACAAATCATTAACATTATAAACCAGTGATATTATGAAAAAGTTTTTTTTGTCAATCGTGACTTTGACTTTGGTCTCGTTCTTCAGTGTGCATGGCGAGACGGTGAGGATTTTGTCGACCAATGATATGCACTCGGCGATTGAGAAGATGCCTCAACTTGCTGCTGTCGTCGACAGTCTGCGTGCAATTGATCCGTTTGTGCTGATTCTGTCGGCAGGAGACAACCGCACGGGTAATCCTTATAATGACCTTTACAAGCCCGCCACATATCCCATGATCTCGATGATGAACCTCATCGGGTTTGAAGCATCGGCCCTGGGCAACCATGAGTATGACTCCGGAATCGAAGGCCTTGCAAAGGTGATATCCTTGTGCAATTTCCCCCATCTTGCCGCCAACATCACTTGTCCGCCCGAGAGCGGAATCAAGGTGCTTCCTTATAAGGTCTTTGATGTCAAGGGCATTAGAGTTGGCGTGCTTGGTATCACACAGGTTGGCACTCTCGGTATTCCCGACACGCATCCCGACAATGTGAAGGGGTTGACATTCCAGTCGCCCGAAACAGTGATCCCGCAATATAAATGGCTCACTGAGCAGTGCGATGTCAACGTGTTACTGACCCATGTGGGCTATGAAGTCGACTTGGAGTTGGCAAAGCAATTCCCGTACTATGACCTCATCGTCAGCAGCCACACCCACACCCAACTCGAAGGCGGAGAGGTGCACGATGGTGTGTTGATTACCCAGAATGGTTACCAGTTGCCTCGCGTCACCCTCACTACGCTGGAGGTAGAAGGTGGCAAGGTGGTAAGCAAGAAGGCCGAGAACATCTTCCTGAACAATTCCAACCGCCACAGTGATGCCGCCGAGGCGCTGCTCAAGCATTTCAAGAGCAGTCCCGAACTCGAGCGCGTGGTGGCTCAGATGAAAAGTGACATCAACGGTTATGACGCGCTGGGAGTGATGATGTGCGACGCATGGAAGGAAGAGTGCAATTGTGACATCGCCTTTGAGAACTACGGCGGCGTGCGCTATGACTATTTCCCCGCCGGTCCCATCACTGCAAAGGACATACTTAACCTCGACCCGTTCATGAACAGCCCGGTGGTCATGACCCTGACCGGCAAAGAACTCAGTGACATGCTTATCGCTTGCTTCAAGGCCGACCGCAACCGTTTCCCCGTCACCAGCGGATGCACCGCAGTGGTGACCTATACCGACGCCAACAAGTCTGCTGTCAAGAAACTGGAACTGTTTGATGTCAATGGCAAGAAACTCAACATGAAGAAGAAATACCGCGTGGTGACCAACAACTACGTGGCGTCAATAGCCGATTCCCCCCGTGCTGACCAGGGCGAACGCGGCGCCGAGACCACCAGCGACCTCATCCTGCACTGGCTCGAGAAAAAGGGCACAGTTGACTATCAAGGCCGCAGCAGCTTCACCGAGAAGTGGTAAGCACAACACGATGTTACTCAAATAGATAGTAATAACCCTACTCCTGTCTGCCACCAGTCATCAATCGAAAACTGAGGAGAACCCGATGGTTTTATTGATGATTGGTGGACATTTGGGAGGTGCAGATGTCAAATATTCAGAAAAAGCATAGAGCCAAGGGTTACTTTTGACATGATTGTTCAATCAATAAGTAAAAACTTCGATGAAGAAGATTCTGGTCATATTGTTGTCGGTGTTCGCCGTTTTGCCTTTGTCGTTGCAGGGGCAGACGCGGCGGGCGTTGGTGATAGGCCTTGGTCAGCAGATGGATCCCGCTTGGGGGAAAATCAATGGTGACAAGGATGTCCCCTATGTGACAACAATGTTGAAGACCTGTGGCTATGCTGACATCATGACGCTTGTCAATCGGCAGGCGACCAAGTCGGGCATTTTGTCGGCTTTCAAGTCGTTGACATCGAAATGCCGCCCTGGCGACATCATTTATATTCATTTCTCGGGGCATGGCCAGTTGGTCACTGACATCAATGGTGATGAGAGTGACGGGTGGGATGAGTCCTGGATTCCCTATGATGCCTACCGCAAGCCCTGCAAGAAGGATCGTGGCGAGAAACACTTGATTGACGATGAAGTGAACGCTTCGCTGACGGCCATCAGCAAGAAGATCGGACCGACGGGGAAGATGCTGGTCGTGGTTGATGCCTGCCACAGCGGGGACTCGTCACGCGGCGATGATATGGACGAGACGGTCAGGGGGGTGTTTGATAAATTTGAGATTAGCGGTAAAAAGAAAACCAAGGGCAAACCTCTCACGGTGAATTGGCTCACGCTGGGCGCCTGCAAGAGTTCTCAATTGAATCAGGAGTACAAGTCCCCGCAGGTCGGCAAACTGACGTATGCGCTCTACAATGTCATTCAGCAGGGTTCGGTGACCATGTCCAAGGTTTTCAACCTGATGCATCAGTACAGGAGTCGGATACCTCAAAGTCCGGTGCTGACGGGTTCGGTAAGTTATACTATTTCAGACGTTTTAAGGTGATGAGATTGAAGGATTCATATTCAGATGTCGCTTTTGTGGAAGGGGTGTACAGCGGCAACCCCATGGTTGAGCGCGCATTGTATGTCCACTGCAAACGCTACTTCGACAGGCACTACATGGCAGTATTCTTTGCTGAAGAAGAAATCAGGAATGACATCTTCCAGGAATCATTCATCAAGTTGTGGGAGAATATCGAGCAGCGCAGAATCTATGTTGAGGATGGTGCTATCAGAGGAAAAGGCGGCAAGTCATTCTCCGGCTCACTGACGACCTATCTGATGGGTATCGCCAGGCTGAAGTTTCTGGAATGGTCTCGCAAGAATCCTGTGGCAGGTAATTATAATGACAATGTGAAGAAGGACGAGGATACTGATGACGAAGGGTTGGGATATGAGGCGCTCTATGATGACGGGCAGAACGCGATGATAGATATTATCGCCGACTGCATCTGCCACATGTCGGAGCGCTGCAGGGAAATCCTGACACTCTTCTGGTATAAAGAGAAGAGCCTCGACGATATCATGGTTGAATTGCCGACATACAAAAGCAAGGACGCGCTGAAAACTGAGAAATACAAGTGCATGACCAACTTGAAACAGTCAGCACATGAGATATATGACAGGTATGTAAAAGTGTGATGATGATGAATATCGACATTCAAGACAAGATAGACATGTATCTGATGGGGCAAATGTCAGGCAAAGAGCGCGAGGCATTTGAGAGAGAAATCCAGCAGGATGCAGAACTCAAGGACCAAGTCGAGTTCACGCGCAACATACAGGCCGCCATCAAGAGTCGAGGCAAGAAACTGGACAAGATGGCACTGTGGGAGCGCGAGGTTGAAGACTTCAGTGAACAGAGTACCGCAGGTAAGGCTAAACCGCAATGGATGAAGTTGTTGTATTGGTCCTCGGGAATTGCTGCCGTGCTTGTCTTGGGTATCGTCTTCACCACCTTGATGGTCCCAGGCCCAGCCAATCCTCCAGGTCAAGAACCGGGCTACAATGGAGCCGTGTACAGGGGCGGCGGGGATTATGCCGGCATTGATAGCCTGTTGACTCAAGGCCGCTATGACAAAGCATTGGAACTGGTCAAGGCCGAAGAGGATAAGATACGGCAGGAGATGACGTCCATCTCCACTGAAGAGTCGGGAGAGAAAGCCGAATATGAGGTCCTGGTATTGCAGGGCGAACTTGAGAAATTGCAATGGCTGGAGGTGAAAGCCCTGATGGGGTTGGGTGACAATGATGCCGCTAAGGCCATTTTGAATCAATTGAAGCAAAGTGATGGTGAATATCAGTCACAGGCCGACTCGTTATATAATAGTTTGATGTAATGATCAGGTCTCTTCTTCTTGGTTTCATCTGTCTGTTGTGTTCTGTTCCCGTGACAGCGATGTCACAATCACAGGACCAGCAAGACGTATCATTGTTGTATTGTACTGCTTCATCCTTATACAATGCTGGAGACTATCAGCGTGCTCTGGAAGCGTATCTTAAGGTGGGCGTGATGACAGAGCGGGACACCAACGCGTTTACTCAAGACACATACGTCATGAGCCAACTGATGGCGATATTGTGTTATCAGCAACTGAATCAGTATGACGACGGTTTCTACCTGTGTGAGCGGCTCATGGAAAAGAAGATGACCGAAAAGCAACGTTCAGCCTTAGAGTATCACTATGCAATTAATGGCTATTTTGTGGCCAATGATTATAGGCGATTGGAACGATATGCCGAGGCTCAGGAATTGTTGAACAGGATTGAACCCTTGGCTGATGGCAAATTGCGGCGAAGTATCCTTTCCTTAATCGCGATGACGTGGTATCAACAAGGATCTGGCTACATAATGAATACACAGTTTGAACCAGCGATACACTGCATGGAGCAGGCGATGAAGTTTTATCATGAGCTTGGTGATAGTTCCAATGAGATAACAGCATTGATTCAGTTGGGATACCTGAATAAGAAGACCATTAACACCGTTGAGGCATTAGCGTGTTATGACAAGGCCGCCCGATTGGCTCAGGAATCGCGAGACAATGCTGTATTAATGTCGATACTTCCTGAGTTAAGCCTCTTGAATGAGCGTCTTGGCGATTTGGAGAAATCGACCTATTATGATCTTAAGATGGACTCATTGGTCGCCCTGTCTCGGGATGTGAAAGAGAAGATAAATTATTATCAAGACCGAGGGAAAAAAGCACATCAGAATGGTCAGCTGAGGCTCGCTGAACTTTTTTATAAGTTGAAAGACGACTTAACCAATGAACTGGACGAGCGCGATATGTCAGTTGCAGCCATTAAGCATCAGACTTATTCTTGTCTCAGCGACTTGTATATTGATGCCAGCCGCTATGAAGAAGCATTGGAATATGCCCAAAAGTGTAATGAGGTCTTGCAACAGAATCCAGACTACATTGAGCAACAGGGGTACTATCCTTATCGGCGTTTTGCTGACATATACTGTCATTTGAAAGACAGTGTCAACTGTTTTGCGAACATTGACTCAATGTTTCTGTCACTTGACAAGTTGAAGGAGCCGCAGACGATTGAACTACTGTATACAACGCGAGCCAGGTGCCATGCCTTCTTTGGGGATTATCAATTGGCGTTAAATGACTATCTTGAGGCCGATAGAGTACTCTCAACGGAATACGGCCCATTGAATGAGTCCCGAGTTTTACTGTCTGCTTTGATGGGAGGGGCGGAGCATAAACTTAACCTCTTTAGGGAATCAGAGCGACATTATCGGCAGTATGCCGAGGGCATCAAGGCCTTGTATGGCGAGAACAGCCTTGACTATGCAAAGGCTCTGGTCTATCTGGCCAATGCCGAGGGATTTGCTGAGCATCTTGATTCCGGCTCTGAAAATTATGTCGTTGCTGTTGATAAATTAAGACAGTTAATTCATGACAGGATGCCCTATTATTCTTTGAGCAAGAGGGAAGGTTTTTGGGCGCCGGTATCAGAAATCGTGCGCAACATGACTCCTTATGCGGTTGAGTCTCAACAGTTGCAGAATGCCTTTACCGAGTCGTGTTATGAAGGGTTGCTGATGTCCAAGGCCTTTCTCCTGTCATCGGCTCAATCCACATTTGATATTATCAAGAGAAACGGCACAGCCGAGGATTTAAAGGCTTTTTCCTCAATCTCCTCAATGAAAGCCCAGATTGGAGAGTGGGAAAAGGATTATGCGGCACATGCCGACAGTATTCTGTACTTGACGACGCTTGCCGAGAGGCTTGAAACGCAGTTGATGGGTACATGCCGTGTCTATGGCGACATGACGTCATTTCTCAACGTCGGCTACCAGCAAATCAAGCAACAGCTGGGAGACAACGATGTGCTGATAGATTTCACCGATTATTATGTGAAAGGAAAAGGCCGTGAATACGTTGCCTACCTGATTAATCACGCTCAATCTCACCCGTTGCTGCAAGTGCTTTTTGACCAGGACACGGTATCGTTCATGCAGGCTCCGCATCTTGACATGTACTATGAAGAACCGTATGCTGAGCAACTCTGCAGGCTCTTGTGGGACCCCTTCAAGGGGTATGTGCAAGAGGGGGCGACGGTCTACTATGTCCCGTCACAGTTTCTCTTCCAACTTGCCCCTGAGTCCCTGCCGTTAGAGGATGGGTCATTATTGGGCGACCATTACCGGTTTGTCAGGCTGTCATCGGCACGGGAAATCATGAGAGTGAAGCCGACCCTCGACATCAAGGCCGATTACAATGGGTGCGATGCCGTTTTGTATGGTGGCTTGACATATGACATCGGTGGCGATATCATGAAAGAGGAAGTGTCCAGGTATCAAGTCCCTGTATTGTATGCGACCAGTAGAGATATCGCCCACGGTGAGAATAAGTTTAGGGAACTGCCTTATTCAAAGACCGAGATAGACAGTATTGGGGCCATTCTCACTGGCAGGGGTGTGAAGGTTGAATCTTATTCAGGCATCAATGGAACCGAAGAATCCTTCGTGGCGCTGAGTGGCAAGGCACCACGGGTGTTGCATTTGGCGACCCATGGTTTCTATTATTCAGCCGATGAAGCCCAGGATGTGAATTACCTGCAAGGATACCAAGACGCCATGATGTTGTCGGGCCTGGTCTTGTCGGGTGGCAATGCGGCCTGGCTGGGAAAGGAGTTGCCCGATGGAGTGTTGGGCGGAATATTGACGGCCAATGACATCGCAAAACTTGACTTGACCGGGGTGGACATGGTCGTGCTTTCGGCATGCAACTCAGGCCGTGGCGAGATGACCCCCGAGGGCCTTTATGGACTGCAACGGGCGTTCAAGAATGCCGGAGCCGGCACTGTGGTCATGTCATTGTGGCGTGTGAGCGATATGGTCGGGACAATGTTCATGATTGAGTTTTTCAAGAACCTTGCCGATCCTGCTATCGGGTGGAATAAGCGTGAAGCATTCAATAAGGCGAAATCCCACATTCGCCAGAACACTGAGTATAGCGAGCCCTATTATTGGGCAGGATTCATCATGCTTGACTAAGCCGGGCAGGGGAGATTATTGAAAGGACTCGATGAGGAGTCCCAAGAAGACGTATGCGGCAAAAAGGACGAGCGTGAAGATTATGGTGCGCCCAAAGCACCCCAAGGCGCTCATGCCCTCGTTCTGTTTCTTCTTGTTGGTTTGCTTTTTTCCTGTGTTTCTTTTCTTGGCACCGGTGGTATTATTGCCGCTCATGCCGGTGTAACGGTAGGAGGTGGATGCCTGTTTCATGCGTGGTTTATGGGGTGGAGGAGTCTGGCGCTTGGGTGGTTGCTCGTCGCCGAAATCGATGTTGCTCTTCGGGCGTTTGGGCGGTGTGGTCGCCTTGTCGTAGCGTGAGCTCACGCGGGCTTTGGGCACGGGTTGCCGCGCCTGCAGCAAGCACTGCGGGCAAACGATCACGCCATCGTTGGCAATGAGTTGCTCGTTGCTGATTTCCAGCTTTTTACCGCATTTAGGACAAGTCCAGCGCATTTTTTAGAGAATAGTTACAGAGAATAGTTAATAGTTAAGTTGGCATACGCGCCAGCGGTAACTATTAACTATTCTCTAAATAACTCGGATTATCCCTCGTAGTGGATGATAGCCTTGACAACAACATGCCACAGGCCGTCGATGAATTCGGCTTCACCGGGACGGTCGGTCACGATGCGGGTGCCGTTGGGAATCTGGATGGCGTTGCCCGAGCAGGCACGAATCAGGTTCTCGGCAGGCATCATCAGCGCGAAGCGGTGTACCTCGGGCTTGTCGATGACCTCAAAGGTACCGTGCTGTCCATCAAACGTGGTGAGTACATAGATGGAGTTGCCGGGTTCGAAGGTGTCACTCACGCGGGTGAAGTTGTCATCTTCATCGGGCTTGTTCATGAACAGGTTCATGACCTCGCGCTCCTCGTTGGCTTCGGGTTCTTCCTCGGCCACCTCGGCTACCAGCTCTTCGGGCTCATCACCCTTGGCCAGGGTAACGGTCTCATCTTCGGGTGCCTCAACGACTTCGGGTGCCACAACGGGCTGTGCCTCAGTGTCTCGCATCGTCTTACCGGTCAGTCTGATGGAGAGCGCCTTCATCTGTTCGGCAGCGTCGGTCGAGAACTCCTGCAGGTTGGCATTGGTGCGCTCCAGTTCGCGGGCGAAGTTGCGGCGCATCTCTTTGATCTTGCCGCGGTTGCTCAGTGCGGTGAGCAGTGCCCAGAGGCCCAGCAGGGCACCGATGATGCTCAGCCACAGGGGCAGGTTGGCATCGACATTCCAGCAGGCGCTGTTGCCGTCGGCCTTTACAGCGGCGGCATTGCTGTCACCTTCCTGTTGCTGATTCTCGCCATTGTTGTCGCCGGCCTGTTGGTCTCCGTTCTGTGCCGGCGCGTCTTGCGCGGCTTCGGGGTGTTCGGTGAGATAGGCTTGGAACTCGGGCTCAACAAGTTTCCAGATTTGCGGCGTCACCAGGTCCTTGAGGTCGTTGATGCTTCCGCCCTTGTCCTCGTTGTTCTTGAATTCCTTGTAGATGCTCTCCCAGCGGCGGCCCTGTTTGTTGTAAACCTCGTTCAGGTCGTCCAGCGTGTAGCCTTGGGGGTATTTTGCCTTGATATCTTCAATCCTTCTGGCAAAACCGCGAGCATGGGCTGTGTAGTGGGCACAGGTAGCGATACCCTGCTTCCACTGAGTGGTCGAGAGTTTCTGGTCCTCTGAGATTTGCGCCACGGCTGCGGTGGCGAGGCAGATGATTGCTGCCATGAGTAATGTAAAGCGTTTCATAACTTTAATGGTTTTGGAGATATTTTTATTTTATTATTGATTAAACTTGCTGATGACGTCGTTGCGCATGTTCTTGAGCAGATTGTGACGGATGACACCGATGATGGGGTAGAAGAACGGCACGTCTTCCACTACGTCGGTGGGATTGTATCGCCCTTTGAGGAAGGTGTTGATGCCGGCCGTCAGGTAGTTGGCCAGATTGTCTCCCAACACGCTCTCAAAGAGCCTGAGCACGTTGTTCTCGATGCCGAACTCGTCCTTGACGGTGGCATCACACAGGTCGATGAAGAACTGATTGAATTCCTTGACCTTTTCCACCAGGCGGTCGCGCACCTCGATGGACTCGACCTGTTCCATCGTCAGGTCGTCCTCGCCGAGCATGGAGCAGCAGTAGCGCATGCGTTTCACGCTGGTGGCGTTGTAACGGGCGACATCGGCCTGACCTTCCAGACGGCGGTTCTCGAGTTTGATGCCGCCGCGGCAGGTGATCTGCTTGGGACACTTGTCCTCGCGCTTGATTTCAAATATCTCGGTGTACTGCTTACCGTACACGCGCTCTATGATGGTCTGGGTGAGCATGTTGATGCGGTTCATGGACCCCAGGATGTTCAAAATCTTGCTGCCCGTTCCCGAGAAGTAGACCTGCTTGGGCATCTCATAGCCACGCTGTTTCATCGCTTGGGCGATGTAGTAGATGATGGCCGAGTAGAAGTACATGAAAATGAGCCTACGCTGACTGTCGTTGCGCAGCAGGGCATTGTAACTGTACAGGTTGCGGTCAATCTCGCGCAGGGTGCGCAGTTCCTCGACATTCTCGATTGAGAACAGGAAGGCGTTGATGTCCTCGCTGCGCTTCTGTGCCATGATATCGGCCAGGATGCTGCCCAGATAGGCGATATTGTTACCCTTGTCATTCTCAATCAGTTGCTTGAAGTAGCGCGTGTAGTGCTGCAACAGCGGATTGTTGTCGGCATCCTTGTCGGTGAAACCGTCACCGAAGATGGCATTGCCGGCAAACCTGAACGAGGAGATGGCCACCGGTTCGCTGCTCATGCGGTCCTCGGTGGGCTGGTAGATGACGGTGTCGCATGTGCCGCCGCCGATGTCGATGGAGACATAGCTGCTGCCAGCCACCTCGGCGCCACTGTAGTAATAGGCCGGTGCGAGGCTCTCGGGATAGGAGCGCAGGTGGTCTTCGTCGGCACCGATGTAAGTGTTGAAAAGTTCGGTCCAGGTCCTCTCCAGCGCGTCACGGTCGGCACCGCCCATGCTGACGGGGTAGAAGTATACCACCTCGGTGCGGCGCAGGTCGGCATTCTCGAGCAGGGCCTTGGCCTTGATGAGCAACGTCAGCTCTCGCAGGAACGACTTGGCCAGTTCGGTGTCTCCCTTCCACTTGAGGTTGGTGGTCACTTCATAGCCGTGGAAATAGCGCCGCTCATAGAGGAACGGAATGTTCACGTCGCTGAACAGGTTGCAGCCCATGCCGCTGTTCTCGTTGCGGGCCAGGGTGGAACGCAGCGGGAAGCCGTACACGTTGTCTATCTCGCGCGGCACGAACTCCACGCGTTGCACCTGTTCGGCATACTCCAGGGAGTGGGGCTTGTGCAGCGAAGCGACAAGCACCTGCTGGGAGCCGTATTCAAAGGTGAACGGCCGGGAAGGCTGGCCACGCTCGGCCCACTCGACATGGGTGTTGGTCGTGCCGAAGTCAACGGCAAAAATCAATTCTTTGGCACTCGGGGCATAAGGCTTCCATTGGGGAATGATCACGCCGCCCGAGCGTCCCAGGTGGTTCTGGATGCTCACCTCCATATAGTCGAACGAGCCGTCCACGTCATAGTAGGTGGTGCCGTAGCCCGAGTGGGAACGGATAGCGTCGCGCACATTCAGGCCGTCGGTCTTGATGCCGTTTTTGTAGAAACGCAGTGTGGCGCCGCCATTCTCGATCATGGTGAACAGTTCGACGGTATAGTCATCGTTGGCGTCGGTCTTGACAAAGGGGAATATCGAGGTGGACAAGGTGGCGCCCAGTACGCGGCCCGTGCCACGGCGCTCATCAAAGGTCCACGTGTGGTCGTTGATGGGGAAGTACTTGCGCGACAACTCGATGTAGCGGTTCTCGCCCTTCTTGACGCGGATGCGCAGGGTGACCATGACGCTGCCGTCGGTGAATTCCTCGATGTCCAGCACATGGCGGCCGGCGATGGTGCCCTTGATGTAGTCGGTGTCAAAGTAGGTGAACAGCAGTGGCTTCAAGGGCAGCAGGTAGCCACAGGTAGGCTGCGGCGTGCGCGGCTTGAGGTTGCCGTCAAAGAAGTGTTCGGTGTCGATGATGCAACCGCTGCCCAACCTGACGATGGTATCGGTGAGGAAATCGTCGGTGGTGACAAACGGGTACTGTATCGAGGTGTCGGGCAACTTGCGGTCGCTCAAGGGCAAGCCGTCGGCATACACTTGGGTGGCGCTGTCCCATTCCTTGTCGATATAGCGGAAATGTTCCACACTGCCGTTGAAGCCATTCACGAGCACCAGGGGCAGTTCTTGCTTATCCTGGGGCATGGTGGGAGTGATGACGAAGTCGCTCTCACTGGCAGCAGTGCGGATGTCGAGGACACGCTTGTGGTAGAACCGTGCGCCCAGCACGCTCACGTCGATACCGCCGCCGAAGGGGTCGTAACTGTGCTCCAACTGCTCCAGCACGGCACTGGCGCGTCCCTCATCGAGGGCGTCCAGGTTGGGGATGACGGTAGTGATGCGGCGATACAGGTCGGGACGGTTCTTACGCAACGGTTCCAGGTTGTTCTGCATGTAAGCATACACCTCGCCACAGTGCAGACGCAGGGTGGGGTAGGCGTTCATCAGCAGGTAGAAGTAATAGACGAAGTCCTCGTCGCGTTCCCACAGGTGGCGGGTCTCGCCGAAGAGGCTCACGCCCTGCTCCACCTTGATGGCGTCGATGGTTCCCAAGGCGGGGGCTGCCATGACCACCGAGGCCGGCGACGTGCCGCCCAGCACCTTGCGGTCCCACATGAGGATGTACCAGTCCTTGAGCAGGTCAAAGTTGTATACCTTGTCGCTGCGTAGGAACAGGTCGAGCGTCTCGCCATAGAGTTGATGCTTCGGGTTGGCCTTCAACTGGTCGATGCATTCCTCGCGGTTCCAGCGGATGATGCGCAGGTAGTCCTTGTGGTTCTCGTAGTCAAAGAACAACTGTGCCACATCCAGGGCGTTGGACACCAGGCGTTCGTTCATGCGTGCCCCGCGCAGGTGCTCGTTGGCAAGTTGCTTGAAGGCGTTTTTCACCAGGTCCAACTGGGCCAGCGGGCTGGGGATGGCAGTGCGCGGGTTCTCGCTCAGTCCGCCGTCCGGGTCCTTGATACGCGCGATGTCATCGTCGGTATAAGGGCTTCGGCTCACCCAATCCTCCTCGCCGTTCTTGGTCGTGTTGTTGCTATATGATAATATTTCGCTCATTTTCTTCTCTGTCTGGATGTCCTGGATTGTCCAGATGCTATATAGATATATTTTTTAGTTGATATTCTCGTACCGCTCCATGAAGATGTTGTGGGCCGCCTTGTTGAAGAGGTCCAGCAGCTTGAATTCCACCGTGCGGTCGCTGTAGGACGGGTTGTTCTTGCTCAGCTTGTTCATCTCGGCCTTGAACACGTCGTTGTCCACCTTGTAGTGGCCCAGCAGGCGCTTGCGCACGCCCACGCCTTCGATGGCATGAGACATGTCGATCTCGCCGGGCTTGAAGAACGCCACGCTGCGCATGTTGTCGTTCATCTCAGTGAGCCATTGCGCGTAGCCCAGCAAGAAGTGGTCCACCAACGTGCGGTAGAACTGTGAAGAGATGAAGTCGCTCTTGATTTTCGGGGCGTCCTCGGTAAAGCCTTGGCCAATCATGTTCTTGAAGCCCGTGGTGAGGAACAGGAACAGCAGGTGGAACTTGCTCATCGGCTCGTAGATGAGTCGGCGTGTGCGGTGTCCCAGCGACAGGAAGTTGAGGCTCAACTCATCCTTGGCAAGGGCATATTCATAGGCGGTTGTGGGCAACGGGTAACCGTCGGGGTCGGTCAGCTTGCTGTCGGCAACACCGGCAAAGTCCAGCGGTGCCATGGCGCCGATCAACTCAATCAGGTGGGCGTTGTTGCGCTGGCCATGCTCGCCCGGGTCATACAGGTAGGGCTTGCTCCTCACCTGGTCTCCCACGTAATAGATGCTGTTCACGTTGCTGTCGTTGTCACCCGTGAGCGTGTTCTTGTAGTAGTATAGCGCGCTCTGTGTCTTGACGATGAAGTCGCTCGTGGCGATGCGTTGGTCATGCTTGTTGCCTTCCAGGGTGAAGTAGGGGAGCACCGTCAAGCCACCGATGGGCGCGCGGCTCAGCGCGTCGCGGTTCTCGATGCCCTCGAGGTTCGCAGCTTGGCGGATGTTCTTCACCATGATGGGGAAACCGGCAGCTCCCGTGCCACCAAAGATGGAACTGATGAAGAAGATGCGGTCGCCTTGGCGGAAGATGTTGCTGAAGGCCTTGAACTCGTTGCTGTCCTTGATCTCGTTCAGCGCCACGCTGCCGATGTTGGGACTGCCCACAAAGCCGATGTTCATCTTGTTCTCCAACTGGTAGTTGGCAAACAGCAGCGACGTCAGTGCCTGGTTGGCCTCATTCATCGTGTCATAGCCGATGAACTCGCGGAACTTGGCATTCTCCACTGCACCCAGGTTGAAGATGAAAGTGTCGTTAAGCGTCACGCTTGTGTTGCTCATGATTTCGCGCAGGGTGACGATGCGGTTGGCAAAGAAGCCATCGGCATTGGGCTCGTTGCCGTAGAGCTTGCGCCTGATGTCACGGTAGTCGTTCAGTAATGCTTCGGTGCGCTTTAGGTCCTCGTTGGCTTTGTGCGGGTCGATGATGACGGGCACAATCTCCAGGTCCTTCACTGGCTTTCCGTTCTCGTCAAGGGGACGCACGCCGGCAGCCGACAACATCAGCAGCGACTTGAGCACCCTCGACCCGGTACCTCCGATAGCAAAAAGGAATAATCTCATATTTAGTCCTTAGTTGTTAGTTTCTAGTCCTTAGTTTTTGATTGATAGTGTTTTGTATCGCTTGACGGGTTACTGCGGCAGCGGCGTGTGGCGGCAGTTGCTGCTCCACCAGCGCATCGAGAACGAAGCCACGATGTAGAGCAGGGCTGCGAACAGGATGGTCTGCATCTCGAAGCGGATAGACTCGCCCACATACATAAAGCCGTTCTGGGTGAACACCGTGTCGTTATAGATATAGCACACCACGGGTGCCAGCACGGCTACAACGCCCAGCACAGCCAGCCAGTGGTACCAGCGGTCAAACTTCACCGAGTTGATGACATAGTAGTAGATGGCTGCACCACCCCATGCCACGGCAATGGTGATGGCGGCAATCACGGGATACATGTTCAGATTGTACATCTTGTCGTTGTAACCCTGGTTAAAGAATAGTTGTTCCCAAATGTTGAATCCGTCAGTGCAACTGAGGATGAAAAACAGCACCGTGATGCCAATGCCAATAATCAGTAAAACTAAATGTTTCATATCTGTGATTTGTCTTTCTTGTCTATTTAATTACCGTTGCAACTGGATGGTGACGTCAAAGAAACTGCTGCCGCCCTTCATCGCATCAAACATGCCGCCCAACAGTTGTTCCAGGCCCAATGTTGTCGTCGAGAAGTTCCCGTCGGCACTCGTGTCACTGTCGCTCGATGACTGGCCGACCCATGCCGGCAACTCGTTGCGCAGCGAGATGCGCACCTCGTCGCGAGGGCTCTTCAGATCGCCCACGAGTGTCAGGATATGGGTCATTCCATCGAGGTATTCCTTGTTGTTGGCCGTCACCATGCTCTGGTCGATGGGCTGTACGGTGAGGGTGTAGCCGTCGATGCTCTTCACCTCATAGTTGGCTGCATCGGTCAACAGGGCGTCGTCTTTCATCAGTCCGCTCAGGTTGGCGGCAAGCGAGAAGCACAGCTTACCCGTCTGGCGGTCGCCGTCACACTTGGTGAGCACGATGCCGTCGCCGTGTTTCACGCGGAAACGTCCCGCATTGTCCTTCCACTCGGGCAACACGCGGCACTGCACCTCGCTGGTGCCCTGGTTGAAGCGGTAGCTGTTGCGCACACCGGCGGCATCAAGCACACCGCTGTAGCGCTTGTCGTGTGTCAGCTGGTCCATCGCGTCGTTGTCGGCGATGATGACCAGATAGAACGGACGCTTGCCGTTGTAGTTGAACGGCTCGTTGTTATAAGGGTAATACTTGCCGCTGTAATCACCCATGAACTGCTGAACTACCACACTCTTGCCTTTGTACTTGGCAAACACGCGGGTGGCCAGGCTGTTCTCCTCGTTGAAAATCTTGTCCAGACTGACGCCGTGGGTGTCCTTGGGCGAATAAATCAGGTCGCTCACCAGCACGCTGACGTTGCCGGGACGCTGGGCCTCCAGAATTTTTTCAAAAATCAACTGGAAGTCGGTGTATGAGGCATTGCCGATGCCCTCAGTGCTCTGGTAGATGTCGCGATCCTTAAGGAACTCGTCCACCGTGTGCTGGTAGGGATAGATGCCGTCGTTCACGATGTTGATGTCCACCTTGCTGCCTGCAGGGAAATGGTTGATCAGGTCATTGACGGCCTTCTTGAGTTGGCCACCACCGCCGCGCTGGTCATAGGGGACCATCGAGCCGCTGCGCTCAAAGTAAACCGTCAGCGACAGGTTCTCCACACCGCCGTATGGGCGGGTGTCCCAGTGCATCGGTGGACGCAGCTGACTGCCGATTTGCTCAATGAAATCGGCCATCTTCTTGTGGTCCACATGGCCCTCGGGCGTTAACAGATCGCTATAATTGCCGGGATTCTCGGTGACAATCGTGCACAGCGAATCATAGGCGGCACGCGTCGTGTCGCCGCTTACCAGCGTGGTGCGTATCGCCTTTTCCAGTTTGCCGCGGCCTCCACAGGACAACAGTCCAGCTATCAGCACACAGCTTAACATCAGTATAGGTAATCGTTTGATATACTTCATTCTACAGTAGATAAATCTTTCTTGTATGGGTACACTATCCCATTAAATAGCAAAAGTAGTGCCTTTTCCATCAATAACCTTGCTTTAACATGTTAAAAAGTGTTAGAATGCAGGGCGTGAACAACTCTGCTGGCACGGGGAGATTGTGTGTTGATGACTTCAAACAAATGATAAACGGGAAAAATGGAATGAGTTGTTCATGGAACGATGTTTTTTTGTGCAAGTTGACATTGAAGAACCGTTTTGTGAGACCCTGTTCAGGATTTCTCTCGTGGGAATGACGTTGTGGCAACGCAGATATGAACGAAAATCTGTTGATGACGTAATTAAAAGGAAATCAGCCATTTGTGCATACCTCTTCTTGGCGGCAAAGCCTTAAGAAAAAATGGTCCAATGGGGGCGACTCACTTTTTTGCCAACGGCCGGGACCTGCATTTTCCCCATAAAAACTCAGCCCCCAAAAAACTATAAAACCAGATAATTTCGATGCTGCTAAAAGATAAAAAATGGTTAAAACTAGTGCTGGTACTCAAATAATGTGTACATTTGCAGGTTAAAACTGAAATAATTACAAAAAACATTATAGAAAATCAGTATGCGCAAATTGCTTTTCTTGCTGTTTACCGCAGCAATGACGACCCTGGGCGTTCATGCCGTAACCGTCAATAACGCGGCTGGACAACTGTCCCAACTGGTGCAGGACACCCAGATTTCCCAACTGACCGTAACCGGTACGATGGATGCCCGTGATTTCCTGTTCATCACCGATGAACTGACCGATCTGACGTCACTGGATCTGAGTCAGGTAACCATCCTGCCCGTGGACGGCAGCAAGGTGCTCTACGGCACCCTCTCCTCGTTTGCCGGGAATGAGATTCCCCGCACCGCTTTCTTCGGCAAGAAGTTGACGTCGGTGGCTCTGCCCTCGACGGTGGAGGTAATCGGTTACGCAGCCTTTGCCGGTTGCTACCAGTTGAGCAGCATCACATTGCCCGCCTCGTTGACCTATATTGACGACTTTGCTTTTGCCGGCACCGCATTGACCAGCATTGAGCTGCCCGCGACCGTGAAGGGAATGGGCCGTGGCGTCTTCTCACGCTGTGAATCGCTGGTGAGTGCCAACATCAACAGCTACACTATCTCTGACTATGCTTTCCTGGGCGACTTCAACTTGAGCAATGTCCAGATTGGCCGCGAGGTGAAGTCCATCGGCAAGGGCGCCTTCAATGGTTGCCGTGCATTGACAACGGTCAACTTTGACCCGAAGTGCACCATGTTGAGAATCAACGAGGAAGCCTTTATCAATTCGGGTCTCCAGCAGATTGATATCAAGAATCTGGGTTTGGGTGCTATCGGCGACTGGGCTTTTGCACAGACCGAGCTCCGTAGCATTGAGCTTACCGACGGTATGAACAACCTCGGTGAGGGTGCGTTGGCCCACAACCGTCAGCTTGCGCATGTCTCCCTGCCTGGCCTGCGTGACATGAGCGGTACAGGCCCGGACACTAAAGCAGATAAAAGTAAGTTGGAACCTAAAGTGGGTCCCCGTTTTTCCTCTTTCCGTCCCCATCTCACCCTCGAGCGAGTGAGCAATTATGCTTTTGCCGGTGACACGTTGCTGAATGCTGGCAACCTCTTGACCCGTGGTGTGATTTCAATCGGTGACTACGCTTTCTATAACGTTAGCCAGGAGATTGACACGATGTTCCTGCCCGCCACCATCACCTGGCTGGGTGACTATGCCATGGCTGGCATGAAGGGTATGAAAAACCTCAAGACAGCTGCCGAGGAGGTTCCCGAGTTGGGCGAGAATGTGTGGGCTGGTGTGAATCAGCCTTCGGTGCCCCTGCTGACCCCCAGCAATGAAAGTACCGCGATGTATAAAGCCGCCGACCAGTGGATGTATTTCTTCTTCAAGAACGACTTCACCTGGGGTGACGTGAACGATGACGGCTTTGTGAATATCTCTGATGCCATCCTGTTGATTAACTACATCTTGAATGATAATCCTGAAGGCATCAACCTGGATGCTGCCAATGTCAATGATGACGATGAGGTGTCCATTTCGGACGCTATCGTGCTGATTAACTACGTGCTGAACAGCAATTCCAAGAAGAGGGTAGACGAAATCCATAGTGCAATCGTTGACCGATATGACGCGACAAGTGATGAACTTGTGATTCCTTCGGTTTCTCTGCGTCCCGGTGAGACTCGCACCATCAACGTGTCGCTCAACAACACCGAGCGTAGTTATAGTGCCATGCAGTGTGAACTGATTTTGCCGCAGGGCGTGACGCTCACCGCTGTCGAGGGTGTTGACCGCGGCAATGGCCACGATTTCTACATGCAGCGCCATGATGCTGAGCAGAATGTCTACACGCTGATGGGCCTGTCGATGAACATGGCCAACTTCAACAGCGATGAGGGCAATGTGCTGCGCCTTACCGTGACCGCTGGCGAAGACTTCAACCCTGACAATGCCGAGGTGGAACTCGCCAATGTGCAGCTGGTGACCGCCAAGAGCAATATCTATCTTGCCGGCAGCTCGGTAACCCGTCTGAACGACGTTACTGCAGTTGAGCATGTTACTGTTGTCAACGAGGTTGCCGCAGTGCGTTACATCAACGTGGCTGGCCAGGAGAGTGACACCCCGTTTGCTGGTGTGAACATCATGGTAACCACCTACACCGATGGCACCACGAGCACGATGAAGGTGATCAAGTAAGATTTCAGCAGATTGCAGACTTATTGGTGGGGGCGCAATACCGATTGCGCCTCCACTTTTTGCATGCCAGCGAGAACTTGTTCCCTCGCTCTTGCTCGGGCAAGATAGGCTATACCATGACATAAAAAATGAAAAAAAACTTTTTTCATTTTGTTCTGTGCACTATCGTTCCCTCGCTCTTGCTCGGGCAAGATAGGCTTCGCCATGACATAAAAAAATGAAAAAAAAACTTTTTTCATTTTGTTCTGTGCATGGCTTGCACTATCTTTGCATTTCTAACGTCTAATCTGCGAGACCAATGAATGTGAAAAGCATAACGATATTATTAATGCTGGCCATGATGGCATACAGGCTTGATGCGCTTGAAGTGTCGTCCACTGCCGGCACATTGTCAAGCGGAATTCCCGATGAAGGCATCACCGATCTGACGGTAACGGGAACCATGAATGCCTTGGATTTCTATTACATCGCCAGCAACCTGCATGAGCTCAAGAACCTTGACTTGACTGGTGTGGAGATTGTTGCCTACAGTTCGTCTCAACATCATTATTGGCATGTCGATTTTGCCGGTGATGAGTTGCCGGTCTGTGCTTTTGGAGGGATGGGCTTGACGAGTGTGAAATTACCGGCGGGCTTGAAACGCATCGATGAAGGCGCCTTTGCCGGATGCACCAGCCTGGTTGAGGTGGTCATGCCGTCAACGCTGACCGCCATCGGCGACTATGCCTTTGCCGGATGCTCGGCCCTGACGAGTGTGACGTTGCCTGCCAGTGTTGAGCAGGTGGGCGCCGGTGCTTTTATGCGGTGCCTGTCTCTCACAAGTTTTGAGGTTGAGCCGTCAAGCCGCTTGACCACCATTGAACCGACAGCGCTGATGGACTGTCCTGCCTTGACGACATTCCTGCCGGGTCCGGTACAGACCATCGGTGAACGCGCGCTGGTGGGTGCGGGTCTCAACGCTGTTGACTTGACGTCCTGCAATCACTTGGCGACGATAGGGGATTGGGCGATGGTCCAGTCACCCGTCACCCAGGTCAAGCTTCCGTCGAGCGTGACGAGCGTGGGAACCGGTGCCTGGATGTATGATACCGGTCTGCAGTCGCTGACCTTGGGAGGCCACGTGACAAATCTGAGTGACTATATCCTGGCCGGGACAGGCCTGAAGAGCCCCCTCGACCTCACAGGAGTGAGCGAGGTGGGGGATTATGCTTTCTACAATGTTTCAAGCCTGGTGAACGTGGAGTTGCCGGCGACGTTGTCGTGGCTGGGTACACGTGCCATGGCGGGTATGACAGGCATGAAATCGTTGACTTGCCATGCCGTGGAAGTGCCTGCCCTGGGTGAGAAAGTGTGGGATGGCGTGAAACAGCGCTCTGTGCCCTTGACGGTTCCCGAGGAATCGTTTGAGCAATACAGGTTGACTCAGCAGTGGATGGATTTCATGTATGAAACCAAGGGCCTGCTTGGCGATGTGAACATTGATGGCGAAGTGAATATCGCTGACATCAACACGTTGATCAGCATCGTCCTGGGCGAACATTTCAGTGATGATGTCATGCAGCGCGCTGATGTCAATGAGGACGGAGAGATCGGACTTGCCGATGTCAATATGGTCATTGATATCATTCTGAATCCGGGCAGCTATGCGGCTCATGTGGTGAATGTCTCCGACGGCTTGCACATGAACGACGTGACGATGCGTCCCGGAGAGCAGTGTGAATTGAACATTATGCTTGACAACGCCAGCGCTTACAGCGCCCTGCAATGTGACATCGTGCTGCCTGTTGGCCTTACCCTGGTTAGCGTCGAGGCTGTTCAAGGACAGACTCTCGAGACACGGACCACGGATGCCTCGATGGCACGCACGCTGATGTTCTCGATGGACAAGCAAGCCTTTGACGGCGATGGCGCCGCTGTGCTGCATGTGACGCTGAGGGCCGATGATGCCTTCATCGGTGATGCGCAGATGCTGTTGACCAATGTTGTCCTCACGGGCGATGACAATGTGGCCAAATATGCCGCTGACTGTGTGGCCGGTGTGAAGGTGAGCAGCGGCATCGATGACTTGACAGCAGGTCACGACCGCTTGTGGACCGAGGGCCGCACCCTGTGCATCGACTCCAGCGTCGATGGTGTAGCCCAAGTGGCTGCAATCAACGGTATGGTTCGCCAGATGGACGTGACTGCCGGTGTCACGCGTCAAGTGCTGGAGGCTGGCTTCTATGTGGTGCGCCTCAATGGCAAGAGTTACAAAATCGTCATCAAGTGAATAATCTGATATAACGAGATTATGGGTAAGAATAAACTCAAGAAATTTGCCGACATGGAGCGCATGGAATGTGTGTTCCAGTTCCCTTGGGCTGTGGTGACGCAGGAGGGTGGTTGCCCCATGCGTGGCAAGTGGAATGAGCAGTATTTCAAAAACGACAATCCCATCGTGCTGGAGCTGGGCTGCGGCAAGGGGGAATATGCCGTGGGATTGGCACAGCGTTTCCCCGGCAAGAATTATATCGGGGTGGACATTAAGGGAGCCCGCATGTGGACCGGGGCCAAACTGGCGACTGAGCTGGGGCTGCACAACGTGGCCTTCTTGCGCACCAGCATCGAACTGATAGACCGCATGTTTGCACCCGATGAAGTGTCCGAGATCTGGATCACCTTCCCCGATCCGCAGATGAAGAAGGTGAACAAGCGCCTCACCTCGACGCGCTTCCTGGATAACTACCGCAACATCCTGCGTGACGGCGGTATCGTCCACCTGAAGACCGATAGCCCTTTCCTTTACACCTACACCCACGCCCTGGTCGAGGAGAATCACTTGCCTGCCGAGGCCGACACCGATGACCTGTACGCCAGCGGCATGGCTGATGACATCCTGGACATCAAGACGCACTATGAGATGCAGTGGCTTCAGCGCGGACTGACCATCAAGTACATCCGTTTCGCCCTGCCTCATGGCGTGGAACTGACAGAACCCGATATTGACATTGAGCCCGACACCTACCGTAGCTACAACCGTGGTTACATACAGATGCCACAGCTCATGCCTGATCCTGACAACAATCCTGAACTATAAACCATAAATTTTTAGAACTGAAAATGACGATTTATCCAAATCTGATACTGGACGCCCTGCGCACGGTGCGCTATCCCGGAACGGGAAAGGACATCGTGGATATGGGCATGGTGAATGACGACATCCGCATCGACGGGAACCGCGTCAGCTTCTCGCTGACCTTTGAGAAACCCACCGACCCCTTCATCAAGAGCGTGGTAAAGGCTGCCGAGGCCGCCATTCTAGCACACGTGGGTGGTGACGTGGACATCAAGGGTAACATTGGCGTGAAGACGCGTCAGGACAATCCCGTGCGCAAAATAGAGAATCCCCTGCCTGGGGTAAAGAATATTATCGCCGTCAGCTCGGGCAAGGGCGGTGTGGGCAAATCCACCGTCGCCTGCAACCTGGCTGTCGCACTGGCCCTGCAGGGCTTCCGTGTGGGAATGCTTGATGCCGACATCTTCGGCCCTTCGATGCCCAAGATGTTCGGTGCCGAGAACGAACAGCTCTACATGCATGAAGTGGACGGCAAGAACCTGATTATCCCTCTGGAGAAATATGGCGTGAAGATGCTTTCCATCGGTTTCCTCGTGGATAAGGAGAAGGCCGTGCTGTGGCGCGGTGCCATGGCCAGCAACGCCCTGCGCCAACTCATCACCGAGGCCGACTGGGGCGAACTTGACTACTTCATCATTGACATGCCGCCGGGCACCAGCGACATCCATCTGACCCTGGTGCAGACCCTGGCCATCACCGGTGCCATTGTGGTGACCACGCCCCAACAGGTAGCCTTGGCCGATGCGCGCAAGGGCATCAGCATGTTCATGGGCGAGCATGTGGGCGTGCCTGTGCTGGGCATTGTCGAGAACATGTCGTGGTTCACTCCTGCCAGCCATCCCGACGAGAAGTATTACATCTTCGGACACGATGGCGGCAAAGAACTGGCCGAGAAGCTGGATGTGGACCTGCTGGGACAGATTCCGCTCGTGGCAGGCATCTGCAAGGGCAGTGACGATGGCCAGCCGGTGGTGCGCATGAATGACGTGAGCGGTGTGGCCTTCAAGCACCTTGCCACACGTGTCATCGAGGCTGTTGACAAGCGCAATGCCACCCTGCCGCCCACCGAGGTCGTACAAACGCATTAAATTCATTTTTTATTATATCTATCTAAATACAGTCTATTATGAAAAAGATTATCGTAATGCTGACGTTGGCAGCCATGCTGCTCACCAGCTGTGGCTCGGTTCCCATCACGGGTCGCAAACAATTGAACGTTGTCAGTGACCAAGAGGTGCTGGCGGCTAGCTTGCAGGAGTATGCTGCCTTTATGCAGACGGCGCCGATTTCGGGCAAGAAGACCCAGAGTGCCCAGGTGACTCGCGTGGGACAGCGCATCGCTGCCGCTACCGAGGCCTATCTAAGGTATGCTGGCTTGGAGAGCGAGTTGCAGAACTTCGCTTGGGAGTTTAACCTGATTCGCAGTGACGAAATCAATGCTTGGTGTATGCCTGGCGGCAAGATTGTGGTCTATGAGGGCATCATGAACCTTGTGAGCAGTGATGACGAGTTGGCTGTGGTTATCGGCCATGAGGTGGCCCATGCCGTGGCCAAACACAGCAACGAGCGCATGAGTCAGCAAGTGCTGGCCCAGTATGGTGCTCAGGCCCTCGGCATCTTCACCAGTGGCAAGAGCGCTGCTACCCAGCAGATTGCACAGCAGGTCTATGGTCTGGGCGCCCAGTATGGCGTGATGCAGCCCTTCTCACGCAAGCACGAGAGCGAGGCCGACAAGATGGGCCTGGTGCTGATGACTATCGCCGGTTATAACCCCGATGTGGCAGTGACCTTCTGGCAGAAGATGGCTGCTTCCTCATCGCAGGAGCCCCCCGAGTTCTTGAGTTCTCACCCGAGCCACAAGACACGTATCTCTGACATCCAGAAGTGGCTGCCCGAGGTGAAGAAACAGTACGGAAGCGTCAATTGATGCAATCTGAATGAGAAAATGACCATGGTGGGCCTTTTTATGATTAAGGAGGTCCACCTTTTAATCCCAAGTTGAGTGAGAATGAAACATCTGTTTACGATACTCGTCGTGTTGATGGCCTTGTCGTCAGCGACAGGCTCGGCGCGCACGTTAGCCGACCTGTTCGCCACTGAACCGGGCAACATCTTCCCGTTGCTGACTTCGGTGAACCGCCTGGACATGGTGGACTACTACAACAGTGGTCAGATTGTTGATATCGGGAATAATCTGTTGGGCGACAGCCGCCTGCTGGAGATGGACAGCACCTACCTCAAGGTGCAGACCAGCGCCAGCCGTGTGGTGGAGATGCGCATGAGGAAGGTGGGCAAGGATACCGTTCTCACCGTCATCGAGACGGTGATGACACCTGTGCCCGACAGCCGCCTTACCCAGTGGAACAGCCACTGGCAGCGATTTACCAGCGAGAAACTGTTCGCGATGCCCACTATCGATGATTTCATTGTCGGCAAGATGCCGCGTGATCTGCGGGCCGACCTGCAGGATGCGATGATTTTTCCGCTCATTCAACTCACCTTCAAGGGAGAGAAACACGATGCCATCGAGGCAACCCACGGACTGGAGCCTTTCCTGGCCCCAAGCGAGTACAAGCGCTTTGCGCAGTACCTCAAACCGTCCATCAGTTACCGCTTTAATGGTCTGAAAATCAAGCCTGTCAAATAACCATGCAAGAACAGTCACTTTTTCCTGACCAACCTCAGAGCATCACCCTGAGCCAGTTCAACGCGCTCATCAGCCAGGCAGTCAACGCCAACCCCGCCCTGCATAACCGATGGGTCGTCGCCGAGACGAGCGACCTGCGGGTCGTGCGAGGCCATTGCTATATGGAACTTGTCGAGAAAGACGACCGTGACGTGACGGTGGCCAAGTTGGGTGCTGTCATCTGGGCAAGCACCTTCGTCAGGTTGAACGCGGAATTTCAGGCAGCGACAGGCTCTGAACTCAAGACCGGCATGAAACTGCTGGTGATGGTGACGGCCAACTACCACAGCCAGTACGGCTTCAAGGCGGTCATCAACGACATTGACCCCAGCTATACCCTGGGCGACATGGCGCGTCAGCGGCTTGAGATTCTCAAGCGCCTCAAGGCCGATGGCATCATCGACATGAACAAGGAACTGCCCATCGCCGATGTGCCGCAGCGCATTGCGGTCATCTCGGCAGCCGGGGCAGCAGGCTATGGCGACTTCATGAACCAGCTGGAGCACAATCCTTATGGCCTGAAGTTCTATACCTGCTTGTTCGGCGCGTCGATGCAGGGGGCTCAGACCGTTCCCAGCGTGCTGGCGGCCCTCGACCGCATCAATGGCTATCAGGACCTGTTCGATGCCGTTGTCATCATCCGTGGCGGTGGTGCGACGTCCGAACTCAATTCGTTTGACAACTATGACTTGGCAGCCTCCGTGGCTCAGTTCCCGTTGCCGGTCATTGTCGGCATCGGGCACGACCGTGACGAGACGGTCCTCGACTTTGTGGCCGCCGTCAGGGTCAAGACACCGACTGCTGCTGCCGAGTGGCTCATCAAGCGGGGTACCAATGCCCTGGCCCATCTCGACGAGCTGCAGGAGGCCGTCGTCACCGCTGTGCGCGAGACCGTGGGGCATGCACGCGAACAGCTGACCTACTACACGGGCATGATTCCTGCAGCCGCACGCCGCATCATCGAGACCAATGGCATCAGGCTCGACAACTTTGCCAAGAGCATCCCACTGGCAGCCAACAACCTGATTGCCGCCCAGCGCACCCGTCTTGATCGCGCATCTGAGCGCATGAGCCAGGCCGTCGAGCATGCCATGCAGCGCGAGCAGCAACGTCTCAAGGCACTGGGTGAGAAAGCCGCCCTGCTGTCTCCCGAGAACACCCTGCAACGCGGCTATTCACTCGTGTGGGCCGGCGGCAAATGCGTCACCGCAGCCAGCCAGATCAACCCGGGCGAGCGAGTAACCATGCAATTTGCCGACGGCACCGCCGATGCCACCGTGGATTAAGTTTCTAGCCCTTAGTTGATAAGAGTGCAGATGCAATTGGTGAAATTGGGAATAATAAAAAACGATTGCGGATGCCAATAAATCAGTATAATTAGCGTAATTCGTAGTTTAAAAGAAAATGGAAGAGAACAAAGAAATGACTTACACCGAGGCCGTTACCGAGTTGGAACAACTTGTGCAGAAGATGCAGGATCCCCAGTGCAGCATCGACAACCTGAGCGCCTACACCAAGCGCAGCAAGGAGCTCCTCGACATTTGCCGCAATAAACTCACCGCCGCCGACGAGCAACTCAAGCAGATCCTCGCCACCATCCAGCAGCAAGGGTGACAAATCCCCCGGGGTAAAAACTATTAACTGTTAACTATTAACTGTTAATTAAAAAATTACTACCTTTGCACCCGCAACGATGGAGCAAGCCACGCGCCTGTGGTGAAATTGGTAGACACGCCAGACTTAGGATCTGGTAACGCAAGTTGTGTAGGTTCGAGTCCTATCAGGCGCACAGGAAAGCAAAACCCGCTGAATTCCAGTGGGTTTTATGCGTTAATTTTGGGCCCTGAAATGAAACTGAATCTATTATCGTTGTTAGTCTTTTACATTATGAGAATCGCCCTTAGATGTCTTTGAACCGGACAGCCTGGCATCAGCCGCCAGAGCTTGTATCTTGCCATCACGGGAAATCCAACAGTAAACACACTGAAGGATATTGCTGAAATCATCGGTTGCCAGGTGGGCGACTTTTTCAGGGATGAGGGTGACGGTAGCGCGACGGTGGTGTGTCCTCATTGCGGAAAGCCGGTGACGGTGGAGTTGAAATAAACGAAAGGGGATTTTGGCAGTCTAAAGGATAGAAAGGAGACTGAACGATGAAATGGATTGAGAACCATATTGAGATAGTTTGGGCTTTACTGGTTGCCTGGCTGATATCGTTTGGTGTTGTTTGTGAGTGCGTTGAACCTTCAGGAGAGACCACTGCTGCAGTTGTTGGCCTGCTAGCCTTAGGCATCGTCCTGTTCACCATCATCATCAGATATTACAAGTATAACCCGAAAGGCCAAGAGGCCGTGAAGGAATCTGAGGAAGCCGAGCGCGAAAGGCGCTTGCGCAAAGAAATTAGAAAACTTGACAGAAAAGCCTATAGAAGGCAGTGTCTTGAACGAGAGGAACACAATTCTTACAACCCAGGCTTTATTCCAATGTCATAAGGGGCACGTGATCGTGTCCTCTTCATCAGTCGAAAAGGCTCAGCACCCTAGGTTTGGTGAAAGGAGGGTAGAATGTTCCGATAATGATGAACGTGTTAGGGTGCGCTAGTGTTGTACCGAGATAGAAATAGAGGTCCTTCTTGCACATGGTGTCGAAATACATCTGCCTTACTTTTTGGCAAGCCTGCTGCTCGCTATCACCATTATCGACACACTTCCAATAAAGGGCGCCGAGTTCCCAGTCTTCAATCATCAGCGTGTGAGTCGAGCCGTCGATGTCGGTGAACCGGTAAGAGAATTTGTAGGGCAGTTTCCTAACGACTTTGAAAAACCGGTTTGCTTGTTGGTGTTCCTCAAAGAGGCTTAACTGCATGAGGTTGCTCTTAACTTTTTCGAGTTTTTCCTTGTCCCATTCCCTGTCCGCAGGTTCCCAGACAAAATCAAGAACCTGGGCAGGCTTATATACGGCAAGAGAGATGTGGTCACGTTTGGAACGATCAATCAATTCGGACAGGTTGTTATCAACATTACGGAGGACTATTTCTCGTCGTGCTGCCCAATCGTCCTCTGTTCCCAGTTTTCCCACAATCTTGAGGGAAGATGAGATGTTAATGGGCCTATAGCTTTCCACGCGGTGGTCGGACGTGTTCTTGGCGACATCCAACTCGATATAACTGTATTTGGGATACTGGAGACTCTGATTGAGCATCCTGAACTGTATGGGGTATAGCCTTATCCAAGAACCGTCGTCCAGAAAGCCGGCGGTACACACCAGCTCATTGTATTTCTCGGAAAGTGAGGGATAGGTTTTTACCGCAATCAATACACGTTTTCTCATACGTAGATGGGGAGATAATTGAAGTTGACATCAGGCAAAGCGACAACGGCCTTGGCGACGCGTGTCCTGTGGCACTGTCGTGGGTCGCGCTCGAAGCAGAGGAGGCAGACGCGGTTGTGTTTCTCGACCAGATCCCGAATCGTCAAGAGTGCCTGGGTGTTCTGGCTAAGGGTTGTTCGTTCATACTCGTCAAAGAGCGTATCGTAATCCTCTTGTGTGTTGAGTGCTTGTCGCTTGGCTGACTCGATGCCCAATTGGGGGATGTGGATATATTGTATCCCGACGGCATCACATGCCATCTGGAGTGTTGCCATGGAGAAGCCGTACTTCTGACTAAAGGCATTCTTGCGGACATCACAGAGAACGGTGACGCCATGGGCGATTAAGAGGTTGATGTATTTCTCAATGGAGATGCCCTCGTAGCCCAAGGTCATCAGTTGACGTTCATTGTTCGAGTAGCGCTGCTTCATTTCAGTGACCTTTGCCAGTTCGTCAGGTGTGAGCAAGCGTTCCTTAATGATGCTGTTGATGGCAGTGACGGGCCAGCGGCGGTAGGTAAAGGCGATGAGGTCGTCCTGGCTTAATGAACCAAACTTTTCCACAACTTTGTTCACTGCCTGCTGCTGGAAAATGTCGAGCTGATTGAAGATGCCCAAATCATGAGTTAAGGTGTATCGGCTTTCCTGGTTAGGTTTCTCGTCAATAGAGAGGTATCCCTGATGGGCCATGGCGTGGATGTCGTTGTTGGCGACGAAGGAGAAGCAGCCGTAGCGGTGCGGCAGGAAGTCATAGATGGGCGCTCCACCCGGCTGTCGGGTGAAGAGGAAAAGATACTTCTGCATGCTCTTAGCAGTGGCTGATCCGCCTAACTTTTCCAGTAACGCTAATATGACTTTGCGCCGTTGATAGAGTGCCATTGTTGCCAAAGTGTATTAACACGATGCAAAGTTAGCTACTTGTGGCTAAATGCCCAAAAGATGGCATCGTTTTTTGTGAGACCCGTGTAAAATTACTACCTTTGCGTAAACGAAAGGGGCTTTGGGGAGTCTAAAGGATAGAAAGGAGAAGGGACGATGAAACTGAACGTAAATAACACTACAAGCCGATTAATCCTGGCTCCCGTGGCCTTACTGGTCATGGTCCTGTTGTGGTTGCTGGTCAACTGGGAATTTGGGCTGCTGTGCGCCGGAATGGTCGTTTACCTGTCTCCTGAACTGATGATGATCTTCTCGAAGCGGTGGAGGGTACTGAAGGCTGAAGCCGAGCGAGAGGAGGAAGAATACCGCCGCGAAATGCTTGAGGAGATTGAGCGGAAGTACAAAGGCACCAATTGGGACAAGGAGCCGTTGCCACCAATAGAGCGGTTCGATGATACGGGTTGTCCTGGCATCATGATGTGAAGACACTCCATAACACCACCCAACACAAGGTCCTATATTAGGGCCTTGTGTTTTTTTAGTCCTTTTATTCTAATGATGCGTCTTCTACCTTTGCCATAAAAAAAGTAAATATGGCAAAGTCGAGGTTGACACCGGATTATATTGAGTGGGTGCTGAGGCTGAATGCTGACGAGGCGGCTCGGGAGATGCACAAGTTGAACGAGGCGAACAAGGAGTTGTCTCGCCAGCAGAACGCGACTCGCCAAGCGATGGTGAAACTTGAGGCTGAGGGGAAGAAGGGCTCGAAGGAGTGGCAGAACCTGAAGAAAAAAGGGACGGTTCTTTTGATGTTAAAAATTCGACTTTTATTCTTTACTGATTCATCGATGAGTCGTATTTGCGCAATAATACTCGGGGGTGCGTGCGCTCCCCCTTTTTGCGCCGTTGGGCACCTGTAGACGCCTTTAAACGTCTCATAGGATTGCTGGAAAATGCTGTCCATCAGGCGTCGGGAGGTTTTTAAAGGTTTTGGTAGGCGCGAGCCTGACTCCTATCAGGCGCACAGGAAATCAAAACCCGCTGATTTCAGCGGGTTTTGTGCGTTAATATAGGCCCTGAAAGGATACTGAAACCATTGTTAGTCTTTCGCATTAAAGCAACTGCGATGATCGTCGGGCTTTTATCGTTTCTCTTGGGCTACATCATGAAAGTCACAGGAAGGACGCACCACACATCGACGGGCTTGCCTTTGTGACGGCCCGGTGTGAACTTGGGCAAGGACTTCACTAAGCGAGTAGCCTCCTTATCAAGGTATTCGTCCGCAGAGCGGACAACCTTTACCTCACCGACCTTACCAGTCGTTTTGTCAACTAGGAACTGCACAATGACCCTTCCCTCAATACTCCTCTCGGCAGCCATGGGTGGATAGATGATGTGCGATTGAAGGTATTTCATCAGTGCAGCATCTCCACCAGGGAACTGGGGCTTCTGTTCAACGCTGTAGCCCCTGTGATTAATCGTCAAATCCGGCAGTGGCCTGTTTTCACCTACTCCGCCATAAGATTTTATCGTCACTTCGGGGAGGACTTCAACTGCATCATTGCTACCGATGCTATCTAATGTCACTTCGGTGGGGATGGCTACGCCTTCTTCACCGCAATAGGTGCCCATAAAATAAATCGCGCCAGTGCTGTTATCGATGATGTAATATACAAATGGGCGTGTGGCGTAGAACTCCACGTGCATCGGGCGATTGCCGCCCATCAATGATTTTGTGACCCCCTTGGCAATAGTAACAGCAGAAGCCTTGGTTCCCTTTTCATTGACCTCGATTTTAGCCTTCTGCTTCAACATCGAAACCCAGAGTTCTTCACCTTTGACCATATTGGAGAATTCAGCGGCACGAGGATGGAATGTCAGCGGCATTCCCATCGATGAGAGGACTTGCTCAAGTTTGATCTCGCTTTCGGTTGTGAAGCGGGGCATCATGATATCCACATTGTGAATCGTCATTTCCTGCGTTCGCTGCTGCTCCAGTTGTTGCGCCGATAGGCTCTGGATGATGTCGCCGACGGTCTTACCCTTGTGGGGAAGCAGCACATTCATGCTGTAGCTGCCGTTACCATAGGGCAGGCGCAGCATCTTACACAAGTTGTTAGAGCCGTAAGCGGCTTTTATGGCAACGTGCATCATCTTGTGCTCGAGGATAGTGCCGTCCTGCTTTGTGAAAATCCTATTGCGGGTATTATTAGGGTCAAATTTGTCGGTCCACGACGCCTTGAAGAAGACAGCGTTGAGCAGATACATTGCGGCGTAGGGGTCGAGACTGTCAAGGATTTTGGGGATCATGCCATCGGTGTGGGTGTTGCACCAGTTGTTGATGATGTCCACATTCCTGTCATCGGTGAAGGGAAACGCATCGATTTGGGCATCGTAAAACTTCTGCATATTCTCCTTATACTTTGGGATAAGGCGGTAGCCCCTAGCCGAGTTGATGTCGATGCTATTGGCGATTTTAATCGTCACCGTTGAGTCAACAGTTGAGGCTTCATCCATCACCTTCTTGAAGTAACTGTTGATCTCATTTACTGAACCATTCAGTCCAAGCACGTCGATGATCTGGCGTTGCGTCTCGCCTTCGGCGCCCGCGTTGAGCATTCCCAGCAGATAGCCCACGCTGATGGGGGACATGATGAAACTGCCATTGCCATGTTGCTGCTCGTAGATGGTGCGGAACAGGTTGCAAGCGAAATCATTGTTGCCTTCAGCTACCTTGCCTTGAGTTGCGGTCGGTGCGCTGTCTTTGGCAAAAGCAAGAAGGGTACTCATCAGCACGAAGGCAACCATTGTGACATATTTCCAAGTTCGTTTCATATCAGTCAAAATGATTAGGTTGATAAAAACGAGTTAACTCTCGCCCACAAAGTTACAACGGATTATTTGATTTAATGAGAGAACAGGCTACAATTCATGGGTTATTGTGTAAAATTAAGCAATTTGTTTACAAGTATTTACAAAACAAAAGCTCATTCGGCAGGTGATTCACTTGAATAAACACTAATCAAGGTATGAAATTACAGGGGTACACGTGCTCCCCCTTTCCGCGCCATTCAACGCCTTTAAATGCCATATGGGCTTGCAGGAAAATGCTGTTTATCAGGTGTCGAGAGGTTTTTAAGAAAAAAGGGACGGTTCTTTTGATGTAATAATTCAACTCTTTTTCTTTATAGATTCTTCTATGAGTCGTATTTGCGCCAAGTACTTGGGGGTGCGTGCGCTCCCCCTTTTTGCGCCGTCGGGCGCCTTTCCGCGCCATTAAACGCCTCATAGGCTTTCTGTAAAACGCTATCAATCAGGCGTCGGGAGGTTTTTTAAGGTTTTGGGAGGCGCGAACGTGACTCCTATCAGGCGCACAGAAAAACAAAACCCGCTGAATTTCAGTGGGTTTTGTTACTAGTTTTATAAAGAAGTTTTTTGAGCTTGCGCTCACTCTTCAGCATAACATATTCATTGAAAAATATCAACGATTAGTCATTGGGCCAGCTCTCAGTAAGCACGAAATTAATGAGTATTGTCAAATCAGAGATGCTCACCTCTTGGTTGCCATCAATATCGGCACAGATGCTGCAAATCTGTGTCTCGGGATTCAGCAGATAGTTAATCAAGGTGATAGCGTCATTGATGTTTACAATGTTGTCATGATTGACATCACCCCGCGGATAGCCATGTCCTTCACCATGGAGAACAACGGTCTTGGCCTTGCTCCAGGGACTCCATGTGTCGTCGGTGTAATGGGCTTTCACGCGGAAGAAGAAGGTGCCGCCAGGAGTCAGATCCTCAACGGTGTAGAACTTGTCGGGGGTGATGCCCGTAATCAGGCGGTAGGTGGCATCGCCTTCCTCATTCAAGGACCTGAGCTTCGAGGGCTCGCTGGCATCGCCGGCATAAATCTGAATGCTCTCGATCTGGCCATAATAGTTGGGATAGTAGTCGCCACGGACGGTAATCTTCTCAAGATCAGTGCAATCCAGGACGAAAACATAATCGGTGTACTGGGTGCCAAGGTCCACATGCACGGATTGCTGGCTAGTGGAAATGGTTACACCCGAGAGAGTCCACGAACTGTATCTCTTGGCGCGCATCTTGACGGTGACCTTGTCATAGCCCGTCAAATCATATTCGGGAGAAATGATGGCACCGCCAGAACCCAACTGGAGGCAGCCATTGCCGGTAAAGAGCTGGCTACCTTGATATTCCCAGCCCTCGGGGAAGTAGTCCTGCCAGTGGGAAATCACACTGCTGCTCTGATAAGTGAGGTCACTCCAATCGGTCTCGCCCAACAATGCAGTGATGGGCTTGGTGGCTACCTCGAGGGTGTAGCTCTCTACATTCTTGGCAGGGGTCTCATCGGTCCAGTCGGCTCGGAACCCGGTGAGGTGTATGTATTCCTCATTGGCCTCGAGCATCACAGGATCATGGGTCTCAAACACCGAGGTGCCCACGATGCTGACGACTACGTCCTCGGCATTCTCGCTACTCAAGGTGATGGTGGCATTGTGGGTGCCTACCTCCTGGGGAGCATAGGTGATGGTGATGTCCTTACCGTTCTCGACCTCGCTCAAGGCGATATGGTTAACGTCAATCGAGAAGACACCATTGGGATCGTTGAGAGTAACGGTTACATCATGATCGAGGTAGTAGCCAAAGACAGAGAGTACCTGGGTGGCCGACTTCTCGGCATAGGACTCAATGGCCATGTTCAAGGCGCTGGCGGTAATCGTCGGGCCCAGATAGGGAGGCTGGATACCAATGACCATCTGCTGGTCGTCGGTAAAGTTGTACTCGCCGTCACTGAAGGCGTTCAAAGCACAGTAGCAGTTATAGTCACCACTCCATCCCCAGTTGATGTGATAGGTGTCGTCTGTTGCGTCATAGCCGTCGACGTTGAAGGCATGGCCACCGGCATAACTGTCATAGCCGCAATACACGATGGGGCGGTTGTTGATCAGTTCCTCCTGAATCATGGCAGCCCACGTGTTATTGTTGTAGGAATACTTGTAGTGAAGCGCAGCCATATCCTGGTTGTAGCCAAAGAACTTGACGGCACGCAGGATGTCGCTGCCATAGGCACCACTGCCCGTGGGCGTGTAGTCCATCTGCTCCTCCTGGCCGATGTAGCGCATGAGCCATGCCACGGCATCGGCCTGGGCATCGGTATAGCCAAACCTGTAATCGTCAATCATGTTCTCCCAGTCAAAGGTCGTTCCGGGCAAAGCCTCAACCTGGAATCCATAGCTATAGTTGTTATAGCCACTCACAGCTGGAACGGGACCCACGGGGAATTTCCAGTAGTAGAATACCATTGCCAGCGAGGTGGCAGGGCAGCCAGTCACACACAACTGTCCATTGTACACGGGGCAGTGGTTGTAGTAGGGTTCCTGCTGGTCCCACATGGCAGTGAGCAGCGGTTCAACGCTGACGCCCCTCATGTTGCCCGCATTGAGCGACTGGTCGGCGGGAATCTCGGGATGGGCCTGCAGGTACTCCAGCTCCTGCTTGTAGATACCGAGCCAATACTTCATGTTGGCAGGCATACTGTTCAGGTCCTTGATGGGACGATCACCATAGGCGAGCACGGTCCTGGCGCGGTCATCACCCGAGATGATGTAGAAGTGGTCGTTGGAGTTGAAGATGTAGTACACGGCGGTGCCGGGCTTGTCGGTGTTCATTTCCTGCTTAACCAAGGTCATGTTGATTGCCGAGGGAGCCGTCAACTTGCCGTTTGTCATCTTGCTTGCCGCATACTGTTGAGCGGTCGCCCTGGCTGTCGCCAAGTCCACATTAGCACCCATTAACTGTAATGAGGCAATCATCAATGCGATGATAAACAAAAATCTTTTCATAACAAATGATTATTAAGTTGATAATGAATGAGTAATCTTGTCTAACGCGTCACTTCTTGACAACCTTAACGGTACTGGTGGTGCCGTCGGTGTAGGTGATCACCTTGATTGCCATGCCCTGAGGCTGTGCCACCTCTTGACCAGCCATGTTGTAGTAGCGCACATTAGCAACGGTCTTGCCGGCATTCACCTCGTTGACTGATGTGCCAGGGTTCGGGTTGGGGAAGACCTCAAGGTAAACGATGTCGCTCTCGTTGGTGATGCTGCCCACGGTGTAGTACACCTTGATACCGATGCGCCATGTGAAGATGGGCCAATCACAATTGTTGGTGCCATAGATGTAGACACAATGGTCGGTGATATCATAGCCGTTAGAGTAAACGCTATAAGGAATCACGCTCATGTCGTCTTCCAAATCATAATAGTAATAGAAGTAGTCAAAGGTGTAGAGCGAGTCATTATCAATAAAGATGCTATAGCTCAGATTTTCAGGATTGATGGGATTTCCATCAACGTCGGTGGTCGGCAGGGTGAAACTGAACTTGCTGGCCCCATACTCGTCATTGCTGTCATACCACTCGTCGGCAGTGGGGTTGGCAGGAACGGCCGGTCCTTGGTCGGTGCGGACTGCAACTGTGCTGAACTGCAAAACATTGCCCCAATCTTTAGTGTCGGTGTATATTAGGCAAGGCCCCGTGGTGTTGCCCCATTCGGGATAGGGTGCCCACACATCGCCCTGGCCATCAAGCAGCGTGATGGTGTTGCCCTCAACCTGATAGCGGATTTCGGTCACATCGGGATCATAGGCGCCATAGAGCCAATACACGGGTTCATCGTAGTCATAGTCCCAGCCAATCTGCTCATACCAGGTATGGCCCCACACCAGCAGGCCACCATAACCATAGTTGGCCATCCACGACACACACTGGCCGGTGGGGATGCTGATGATTCCGGTCTCCTCGTTATAGGTACCCTCAACCCAATTGCCATTGGTAAGCGTAGTGATAGGATTCTGTATATAAACCTTTCCGTCCTCGGCAAAGACAACATTCATGTCGTCTTCAAATTCGGTGATACCTGTCTCCCAGAACTTGTGGTAGATGTAACCGCCGGTGCGGTGATAGGTGAGCAGTGTGCCTTCGGGGACCTCGGAAATCACGGTAGGCACATCAGTGGGGTCAGGGTCATCGGGTTGTGACTGAACCTCGGTGAGCACGGTGAGCATGTCCAGGTCACCCGACCAGCTGTTGATGTCATTCCACTTACCGGCAAGACCGGTAGCGATGTAGGCATCATCGCCGTAAGCATAGACATCGCCTGCCGAGCCGTTGAGGCTGATGGTGTTGCCGTCGATGGTAAAGGTGGCAACCTCATAGCCGGTATCATCGATCTCGATATATTGGCCTCCATTGTCGTAATAGTAATAGGTAGTACCGAAGGTCAGCACCACATAGGCATCATAGTAACTGTCATACTCAAGTTCTTGTCCTAGGGGCACCGTGATCGTGTTGCCGTCGATAGTTCCCTCGACCCAGGCTCCAGTCTTGTAGCCCGAGATGGGATCCTGCATGTAGATGGTCACGCCGTCGGGTGCATACACGATGTTGCACTCTCCACTCTGGGTGGTAGGAGTCACATAACCGCCATTGCCGTCAAGCGTCTGACCAGAACGCTTGTAAACTTTCAACTCGCCCTCGGGTTGGGTAGTAATCATGTTAAGACTGTTGCCCCTTGCAATTTTCTCGTTATGAGATAGGGGACGATGATTCTTGACAGCACGTTGTGATTTCACTTGCACACTGGCCGATGAACCAATGGCTAGAATCATTGCTGCTAAAAGTAAGAAGATCTTTTTCATAAATACTTAATTTAATACGGTTAATAAATACTTAATTTATTTTTGAGAAAATATTCGGTTAGAAGATGGTTGCATTATTATTGATCAGTAATGGAATATCTATCAGAATCACCACAAGGCTTGGTGTTGCTGGCATGAGGTGGGTTATTACCTCAAGAACTTGTTTCGCAAAATTAAGAAAGACCATTTTCTTGCCAAAGAAAATGGTCTGTGCCTGTGTTCTGTTTCAGTGAAACAGAACGAAAAACCGTGTATTGATGGGCTCCTTTCAGTGAATCAAGCCCTCTGTCACCTGCTTATTTTCCCTGAGCCATCTTCATGAAATCAGATGGCGAAATGCCAGTGATGCGCTTAAATGTTACCGTGAAATTGCTGCGGGAATTGAAACCCAGGTTCGCAGCGATGGCCTCAATGGTCAAGTTACCATACCGCTCGGTATCGTTAAACATGCGGCACGCCTCTCGCACCCGCCGCTCGTTGAGCACCTGCTTGAAGCTCTTGCCGTAGCATTCGTTGAGCACTTGGGAGACATACTTATAGTTGCTGCCCACTTGGTCGGCCAACTGCTGTAGAGAGAAGTCGGGCTTGCAGATGATGCTCATGTCATCCATCACCCGTTTAATCTGGTCAAAGAGACGGTCCTTGCTCTCCTGGTCAAGCAGACCTTGATACTTGGGAGCACTTTCCTCCTGCTCGTCTACTGGCTGCGCTGCCGGCCCACTATCGGCAACCTTGACATCAAGCAACTGCACATTTTTCTCATAAAGGTGCCTGATGTAGCTGCGTTGCTTGATATTGCTGCGAACAATCAATACCAAAGCTATCAGGATGATGACAGCTATCAGGCTCATCATGAGCAGTAACTGGTGGGTGCGTTCATGCTTGGCCTGAATCTGCTCCACCTGCTCATTGACGCGGCGCATTTCGTCAAGAAACCGCGATTTCTCGAGTTTTTCGGCGTGGCTCTTATGGATAAGTTCGTCTTTTGCCTTAAGGTATTTGTAATCATAGTGGTCGGCCTTTTGACTATTGCCCATCGCGTCATAAACTTGAGCAAGAGCGTGATAGGTGTCAATCAGTTCGCTTTGCATTCCTTGTTTGACGGTGATTTCTGCAACCTGCTGCAGACAATCAATGGCCTCTGGGTAACGATGCATGGCTGCCAGCACAATAGCCTTCTGCTGCATGGCTTTGATGATGCACTGCTGGCGGTTGGTAGTGACGTCCTGGGCCACGGCCTCCATCTGATTATAGAATTCCAGCGCTTTGGCATATTGTCCAGAGAAATATGCCTCGGTGGCTTGACAAAACATGCGCGTGCATTGCCACATCTCCACGCTGTCGGTCAATTGCAAGTTCTTGAAACGGGTGAGTTCAGGCTCAATAAGACCGATATCGCGTTCATCGCGCATCATTTCCAGCATGTTATAAATACTGGTAACGGCGACATTCCACTCCCGCGCCTTGACAGCGACATCAAAGGCCTGCTTTGTATTGTCCAGTGCGTCACTCGAGAAGGCCTTGCCAGCATAGAGACTGTTGCGGGAAGTGATTATTGAAGCCATGTTCAGATAGGCGTATGCCAGGTTCTTGTCAAAGCTGTAGCGCTTGGACAATTCCATCGATTGGTTTAGGTTCTCGTAGGCCTTGTGATAGTCATAGTAATAGGTAGCATAGATATAGCCCAGATTGTTCAGAGCCCGGGCAATCTGGTACATTTCATTGCTCTCTTGATTATCACTTTGGGCGCGGTTGGCAACGATACTGTAACATACTATGGCGCTATCAACCCATCCCTTGTTCTGCAAGAAGTCCTGGCCGCGATGCATCAATTCTTCAGTGGACAACCGTGCCCAACGATTGTACTGGTTGACGTTATAGGCATGGGCTCCCTGGGCGCTAACCGAAGTCAGGAGTATTAACAGTATGGCATATAGTTGCTTCATGTTTTGCTTTGCTATCGTGTGTTACATAACGATTACATGGGCGGTTATACGCTCACTTCAATCATTGTCGTTAGATTATAACAGCTCATTGATGTTGCAAAGGTAATATTTTTAATGTAAGAATAGCATGAAATCAAAAGAGAATCCTTTTTGAATCAACCGAATCCAATAGTTTTTCATGCAAGTGTGCCCAATCTCCAATCCAATCCGATCAACTTGTTTTTGGAATCTTGATAATTGTAGTCCAAAAGAGTGTGAAACCTCTTTGGGACCTATTAACTGATTGTCCTATAGGAAACTATGATTATCTATGGATTTTTCCTTGCCACAGTTGGCCAAGGAAGTGGGTAGCTGGCATGACTTCGGCATCATCTCCCGGTGTACATTCCTCTAGTTCTTGCCGCAGTAATGATGGGTTGCGTCTCAAGCGCTCATAGGTGTCGTTTTCCATGAGAGCGTAGAAGCGACTATTAGGAAAAAGCGAACGCAATCAGGTGCAGGGAGGTTCTTTTTGGGGGACTACAGGTAACGTGAGTTAGAACATGCCGCGGGATTTCATCTCGAGGTAGCGGTTGATGACGTTGACCGAGAGGTTTTGTGGTGAGGTAAGTAGGCTGTTGATGCCATACTGACGCAGGGTGTTGATGATGAGCGACTGCTCGTTGTCGATTTTGGCGGCAATGGCGTGCTCGTAATAGTCCTTGATGCTGTGCGGCTGCTGGTTGATGAAATCGCGGCGTTCTTCATCGACGAAAAAGACGACTATCAGTCGGTGACGGCTGTTGAGTTGCCGCAGATAGGGTAACTGCCGCAGCATGCTGGTGTAGTCAAAGAAATTGGTATAGAGTATGAGCAGGCTGCGTTGCCCGACCAGGTGGTTCACGTTGACGACTAATGTGGAATAGTCGCTCTCGGCAAAGTCGGTCGTCTGGTGGTAAAGGCATTCAAGGATGTCGTTCATCTGCGAGGGGCTGCGATCGGGCTTGACGAAGTCACTGAACTCGTCGGCGAAGGTGATGACGCCAGCCTTATCGTCGCGATGCAGGGCAACGTAAGAGAGTACCAGAGAAGCGTTGATGGCATAGTCGAGGATGGTCATTCCCGAGAATGCCTGTTGCATGATGCGCCCCTTATCGATGACGTTGATGATTTGCTGTGAACGCTCGTCGGTGTAAACATTCACCATGAGATGATGCGTCCGCGCACTGGCTTTCCAGTTGATGTGGCGGTAGTCGTCGCCCTGGACATAAGACTTGATTTGCTCAAATTCGGTGTTGTTGCCCACGCGCCTGATGCGCTTGATGCCCAACTCGTTCAAGTTGTTGCTGAAGGCCAGAAACTCATACTTGTTGAGCATGAGGAAACTGGGATAAACCGCCACATCGGTGGGCTCGCCACAGGTAAAACGTCGCTGCACGAGGCCGATGGGGGAGGAGACGAACGCCCTGATGTGTCCAAATCCGTACACTCCACGCTTGGCAGGCCGCAGGGTGTAGTCCACCGTTCCCTTCCCGCCACGTTGCAGGCGCATCTTGAAGTTCAGGTCTCGGCGCTGGAAGATGTGAGGGATTTCATCGATAATATTCACTTTGACGGCAAAGGGGTAGTCATTCTGCGCTTCGATGCTCACCGGGTTCTCGTCGCCATTGGAGAAACGCGAACTGCAGTGTCGTGTAGCCGTGAAGCCGTGGCGTGTCCACAGCATGACGATGTCGGCGATGAGCGTCAAGGCAAACAACACCAGCAACACGGCACCCACGTAGAACAACGGCGGCCACAGTTGTCCCAACGCCAGGACAACGATCACCACGATTGCGGTATAGTAGAAACGAACGGGCAGAAACATAGCAGCGGCGGTTGGTTAAAGCATCACTTGGGCACCTCGACATTGTTGACCAGCGTGGTCACAATCTTAGAGGCCGTGTAACCCTGCATCTCGGCTTCGGCCGAAATGATAATGCGGTGAACAAGCACGGCTGGCGACACAAACTTGATGTCGTCGGGGGTGACAAAATCACGACCATAGATGAGGGCGATGGCCTTGGATGCCTGCAACATGGCCACGGCAGCGCGAGGCGATGCGCCCAGGAGCACTGCCTTGCTCGTGCGAGTCTGGTGCACGATTTGGGCGATATAGCCCAGCAGTGAGTCATCGATCACCACCGCTCTCATGGTCTCTCGCAGTGCCAGCAGCGATTCTTTGGAGATGATGGGTCTGATGTCTTCCAGTTTTGCCAGGCGTGCATTGGCTTGATGCCGTTGCAGGATGGTTTTTTCTTCCTCAAGTGTGGGGTAGCCCATCACAATCTTGAACATGAAGCGGTCGAGCTGGGCCTCGGGAAGTTTATAGGTACCCTCCTGCTCCACGGGATTTTGTGTGGCAATGATGGTGTAGGGATCTTCCATGTGGTGGGTGATGCCGTCAATGCTCACTTGGTGCTCCTCCATCACTTCAAAGAGGGCGGCTTGGGTCTTTGCCGGCGCGCGATTGATTTCGTCCACGAGTACCATGTTGGCAAAAATTGGACCTTCATGGAAGTCAAATTCGCTCGTTTTCATGTTGAACACCGTGGTGCCCAGCACGTCACTGGGCATCAGGTCGGGGGTGAACTGTATGCGGCTGAAGCGGGCATCAATCAGTCGGGCTGTGAGCCTTGCCATGAGCGTTTTTGCCACACCGGGCACACCCTCGAGCAGCACATGGCCATCGGCAAGGATGGCGGCTATCAAGAGGTCCACAACCTGATTGTGTCCCACCACTACACGGGCGATTTCTTCTTTTATCTGCCTCACTTGGGCCGAAAACTGTGCCAAATCAAGGCGGGGGGCTGTCGTTTGTTCCATTGTCGTATATGATTTTTTAGATGTTGATTCTGTGCAAAATATTGTTCATCGTGTCGATGAGTTGTTTCAGCCGATCATCGCTGATTTTAGGCGCATTGGTGGCCATCACCACATCACGTATCTGCTGTTGCAGTTCGTTGAAGGGGATGCCCGTGCGATTAGACAGCGACATCAGCTCATCGTCAAGGTAGTCATAGTTGTCAATATCAATCATGGCCTTGGTTCGCAAGTCGTTGCTGAATGTGACATATTTCTTGATGAGCAGGTCCACGTTGTTGTGCCGCTTGTAGTAGATGCCGCCGATTCGTTTAACGAAATCCATCATGTGATTCACAGGCGGCTTGATGACCGGTATCACGCGTTGACGGCGCCTGGCCGAGAAAATCACAAAGGCCACCAGTGTTGCCAGGGCAAGATAGAATGCCCATCGCAGTGGACGGTTGGCCAGCAGATAGCGCAATGGCGATTCGGATTCCGATTCCTGCTCGCTGGCCTCCTGGCCGATGAGTGTCGAGTCATAGCGCACGATGGGCAAGTTGCCACACACAGTCAACAGGCGTAGCACTAACGGCCGTATCGTGTCATCGAGGATGCCATAATTGGTGAACAGATATGGCATGCTTGTCACAACTATCTTGCCCTTGCCATAGTCTCGGATACCCGCTACAGTATGGGTAAGCTTATCGTCCTCAACTGCGTAGTCATATTGCTCATTAACCCTGTTGTGTGACATCAAGGAGCGGAATGAACTTGTCATATTGAGTTGATAGTGACAGAAGGCTCTGTTTACCTTAAAGGTAGCAGCATCGCTCTCATTAGGGAGCCAATTGATGAGATCATAGCAAGAGGTGTCACTCAATAACTGAAAATTGTCATAATCACTGTAATAATTATAATAATCGATGGACTCAACATTGAATTCCAATTTCTCATTGAAGGTGTCATCGTCATCAGAGTAAATATAGCTATTAGTAGCGATGATGACGTTGTTACCTTCTTCGATTAACCCTAAAAAATCAACATCTATCGAATTGATGAATTGATCAATGTTGTTCGTGAAGAGGAACGTGTGTTTGCCCACTTTGAGCGAGTCGTCAAGGCACTTCTCGATGTCTGACCCACGCACCTCGTATCCTTGAGGCACTGAAGCCCGCAGCACACTATCCATCACATAGCATCCGAATGGTTGCTTGCTGTGGCAACTTTGCGAATAGTCATCCCACCGGAAAGGACTTGGTGCGTTGATCTCAAAGAGTATCATCACTGCCATGAGCACAATGATCACCGCAACAAATGCACCATTGACTTTCATGACTGCACACCTCCTTCCTCTTCAAGATTGGCGGGCTCTTGCTTGCCGTTGCTGTCGGCAATGCGTGCCAGCGCTGCTTCCTGTCGTGAGCGCATCTCTTCGGCCAGCGCGGCATCGGCCGTGTAGTGACCATAACGGATGCGCAGGAAGTGGTTGGTCATGACATTGAAGTCATCATCCTGCCACTCCATGGCATATTGCATGGGCGTCTTGTAGCGGCGCCAAGCCACCAGCGACGCGTCGCTTGCTGCTTTCAAGGTCTGCAGATAGCGCAATCGGCACAACATCAGGTGGTCACCATTTTTTTCGGCTTCGGCGATGAGTTGGTCGAAGTCTACCTCGTTAATGTCGTCTTCGGTAATCTCTTCTTCTTTAATGTCAACTTCCCGAGGGCCGAACAAACTTGTCCGATACCTCCAGACGAGATAGCACAAGGCCATCAGCAGCAGCGCTCCCATCGCCCACCAGAGCCAATGGGGGATGTTCTCTGTAGGATTTCCTATGTCGAAAACATCGTTGAATAAATCGTCGAGATAGCGCGACAAACGGTCAAAATAGTTATCCTCATGGTTGGGCACCAGATCTCGCGCATAGTCATAGTCCCTTGAGTGCTGGAATGCTTCCAGAACCGAATCATTGGCAACTATTGTGTCACGGGGCGATATCATAGTCAGGGTCTATTTCAGTTGGGAAAAGTTATCAATATCTTGCTCAAGGCCGATGTCCTCGACCTCGGTCGCCACACTGCCATAATGAAAGGTCATCGCGAGAACAAGCAAGCCGATTTCCACAAAAATCATAAAGCACTCGGCCACACACAGTATGTAACGCATGACGTCCAGGCTGAAGGCCCACATGACCGAGTCGGATTCTTCCAGAAATGTTTCCACTGCCATAAAAAAGCCAATGGGGAAGGTGACGGCATTGTTAATGAGTACCGACACCAAAACCATGACCACCGCTATCAGGATGAGCGTGCCCCACTTCTTGTAGCCCAGAGAAAATGCGCGCTTGCTCATGCCCGACAAGGAGTTGTTGGACTCGAGCAGCATGATGGGGCACAGCAAGAATATGGGCAACATGGCGAATACGACCACAAATCCTATAATGGGCAAGATGATTGACAAAAATGATAATGCCAGCAGAGGTGTCCATAACAGAATGATACCAAGGCATTTGAGTGATGCTTTCGGCATCATCTTCCACATGCTGACGGCATCACACCCGTCGAGCGTGCCGTTGTGATTCTCATGCCATTTGACCAGCAATATCTGCAGCGCTGTGACCAGGGCACAGCCAATGATGAACAAAACGATGGAGAATCCATAGGCCGTGCTGGACATGGATTCACTGGAGTCATCGTGGAAAGTGGCGACGGTGGTGCCAAGCAGCACGCTGAAAGGCAGGAGATAGTAGATCATCATCTTGAACCACTTTCTCCAGTTCTCTCCCACAAAGTCGAACACCATGTTCAAATTCTCGGAGAGCGTGCGGCGCTTATAGAGTCGGTTGTTGTTCATCGCTTGCTGATTCCCTCTGGCGTTTGCGCCCCTGGATGTAAGGTAAAACAATAAAGTAGAAAATAATGAACAAGGCCGACATTACAATCACCATCACCCTGAAGGCGATGGGGTACTCGGTGTGCCGTGTGAGATATCCCTCGATGAATGCGGCAACGATGGTCACGGGAAAAATACTCACGGCAATCTTGAGGCCCTCCTTGGTCTTGCGGCGGAATGCTCGCATGCGACTGTAGGTGCCGGGAAACAACCATCCTGACCCCATCACAAAACCGGCTCCTCCCGCGAGCACTATCGTGGAAATCTCGAGTGTTCCGTGTTGCATGATGGCCAGTATGGCGTCACCAAACACGCCATACTGGAAGAAGAAAAAGGTGAACGCCCCAACCATGATGGCGTTGTACATTATGACAAGCGCCGTGGCAAATGGCGTGAAAATGCCCAACGAGACGCTGATGACATCCACCCGCAGGTTGTTGAGCATGATGCCGAAGAACGACAGGGCTTCCGGGCCTTGACTATAGACGCTGGTGGGTGCTCCGTTCCTGATGTTCTCGATAGTCATGTTCACGTATGCATCCCCCAGGATCAGTCTGGCGAAATTGTCATCGTTGAACAGCGAAACGATGCCCACCAACATAAAGAATACAAACACGGCCAGCGCCGAGAGCATCGCCTTGCGGTTGTCATAGACCGCCAGCGGCACCTCGTCGGTCCAGAATGTCCACAGGCGTGACCACTTTTCTTGATGTCCGCTGTAGATCTCGTTATGGAGTTTGAGCGTCATGGCGTTAAGCATCGAGGTGATGGTGGCATCGGGAAAATGAGTGCGAGAGAAAGCCAGGTCAGATGTCAACTCGGTGTACATCTGTGCCAGTGTGTCGGGGTCCTCGTACGATGGGTTCACAAGACGTCGTTGATAGTCTCGCCATCGTGCGATGTTTTGTTTGATGAATACGGACTCTCTCATGACATTGGAGAAACAGGAATTGGTTTCTGTTGCAAAATTAGACAATTATTACTACTTTTGCAACATATTCTTTTAAAACTAACGGGACAAAAAGGTTATGGCACAATCGTCAATTATCACCGGCCAATATGTGGAACTTACCCAAACTCCTGCCAGCGTGGGAGATAGACTGTTGGCTGCTCTGATTGACTATATCGCCCTTTTTGTTTATTCCGTTGTGATGTCATTGATTTGCGTTAGCGTTCTGGACGGCTTGTACAATTCCAGTGATGTGGTGCTTATAGCGTGTCTGGTCATCTTTTCTTTCCCGGTCATCTGTTATTATCCTGCCTGTGAGATTTTCGCTAATGGGCAGAGTCTGGGAAAGATGGCTTTGAAAATGCGGGTGGTGACGCTTGACGGCGGTTCACCCTCGGTGGGCTGTTGCCTGTTAAGATGGCTTCTCTACCCGATTGACACCTTCATTACCGGTTTTCTTGGACTGGTGTTTATCCTCTTCAGCAAGCATCGGCAACGCTTGGGAGACCTCGCTGCAGGCACTATTGTGATAAAACAGTCATCCAACAGTTATGACTTCTTCTCAATGAACGATTTCAGTTATGTCCAGCAAGGCTATGAACCCACCTATCCCGAGGCCGCCACATTATCCACCAGTCAGGTGGACGTTATCACACGCACACTCTACAACCCCGACTTCAATCGTCGTGACGAACTCATATACAAGTTGGCTGTGCAGGTACAGCAATTCCTTGGCATACAGGTCACTCAAAACATGTATGCCGATGCTTTCCTCCGGACGGTGCTCAACGATTTCTATTATTATTCCTCAACAATCGAGGTGTGATATTTCAGTCAGGGAGCCTCGGGACGGCTTGCGTCATTTTGTCCCCTCCAATATCATGTCCTTATAATCAGGTTGTGATTCATGTGGCCCAGCGGCGCTTTCTTTCAGCCACCCTTTTTCAATCATCATCTGCATGGCAGGGTCATCGGTGAGCGTGTCGGGCTTCATGGTCATCACCATGAGTTTGTCGTTGGCATCGTAGCGTGCCACAACAACTCCCGGCAACCGCATGGTGCCGTTTTGACCGCCCTTGTGCCAGAAGTGCAAGGAGTACTCGTAGCAGGCAATGTCGCTGCCTGCTTTCTCATAAGCCTCCTGTATTCTGTCATCTTCAACTCTGATGGCCGCGGTGTCGGCTCCAGGCTCTTTAGCCAATTTCTCCAAGAATAGCCGATACTCCGTCAAACTGATAGCATAGGCGTACTGCCTCCTGGTACCTTCAAAATCGAACTCGTAGGTATCGGGATTGGGAATGTTGGCTTTGGCAAACTCCTCCATCTCAGCACGATGAGGACCCGGCTTGTCTTTTTCACACGAGCACATCAGTGCCAGAACCGCCAGGAAATAAATAATCTTTTTCATACGATATGATTTAGTAGTTATTACAGATTTAAATTCATGATGATCATTAAACCAGTGGCAATGATGATCCATATCCACCACTTGACACTCTTGTAACGTTGTTTTTGTATTTCTCTGTTGGTGCGGTAATTCTCCTTCATCTTGTCCCATAGCGTCCTGTTTTCCCGAGGAGGAGCGTATTGTTGGTTGCTCGCCTGATAAGGGGGTTGCTGTGGAGCCTGATAGGAGCCTTGATATGGGGACTGTTGCTGTGGGGCCTGATATGGAGCCTGTTGCTGTGGGGCCTGATATGGAGCCTGTTGTTGTGGGGCCTGATAAGGCGCCTGTTGTTGTGGAGCCTGATATGGCGCCTGTTGTTGTGGAGCCTGCATTCGTGCCCCGCAGTTAGCACAAAATTGTGCATGATCGGGAAGTTGGGTCCCGCATTGTGAACAGTATTTCATAAGTTTTTGGTTTATATTTAGTTTACGTTATGATGCTTTATCATTGATGTGATTATCCCACTTTGATGCAGGTTTCGCTGACATCATCGGCGAGGCTGAGGAAGGAGTAACCCATTTTGTCCAATCCTGCTTCCACTTCACTGAGTTTGGCGTCGACGCCGTTCAGTTTACGCAGAAGATCAATGGCATCCCTCAGACGAGTGGAAATCTTCGAGATGATGTGGCGCTTTGCGTCGCGGGAACTGATGAGGTCGAACGTCTTCTGGAGTTGACGGCAACCTTCCATCATCTCGCTCACGGCACGGCTCTCCAGAAATTCTTTCTTCACTCTGCCTTCGGCCGTGCGGGCCATAGACCAAAGCCTGTCGGCACGGTCAAAGCGTTCTGCGCCCTTGTGGAACACGGCATCGGCCACTTTGGCGGGGTTACGCAGGGCTTCGCCATGAAGTTCCTTGTCAATCATGCGTTTCAGGTCCACGCCATAACTCTCCTCATGGTTGAGGACGTCCTCAACCACGGTCTGGTCATATACCCTGAGGGCGACAGCAGCCTTCTGTGCCTCCATCTGTTCCATCTTCTTCAGCGTCTCTTTGCTCACGTTGGCGGGCTTGAAGGACAGTTTGTTTGGACTCAACGTGCGGGAGTTGACCACATTGCGGAAGTGTTTGGCATAGAGAGCCTCCACATACCGTTGACTGAAGTAATGCATCTCCTTGTCGGCACCGATGTAGTAGTAAGTGACGTCGCGGTCAAACGTGATATCTAAACCCTGTTTCAACAAGTCGCCCTTCGACCCTGTGGCACCCTTATAGACATGGACTTTGCTGATGTCAATCTTTCCCGCTGTGGCCAGGTCTTTAATTACAAGATCGTCGGTCTCGTCGTAAACATGTCTGAGCAGATTGTTGAAATACTTTTTCACAGACTTGAGACTCTCACCCGCGAGCCTGGGATTGCCGCCCAGGAGCCTGGGTGTCTTGAGCAGCATCATGGTCTGCTTGTCGGCCTGGCACACAAAGATAAGTTGGTTCATCAGTCGCACATTCTCAGGGGTGGGATTCCATTGGACCATCTCAACCATGGTCTTCAGGTCCTCTACGTTCTTTACGGCCTGTTCCAGAGCGCCAGCCTCTGCTGCAACGTATTTTGAACTGCTTGCAGCACTCTTTGTACCCGAGAAGAATGACTTCACCTTTCCCTCTAAGTATTTGTGGGCCGTATTCCCTATTTGCTTCTTCGCCCAACTGTTCAGCCTGGTGATGGCCTCATTCTTCAAGGTCTGGCCCATGACCTTAAAAGTTTCCGCCATGGCTTCCTTTCCCATTTTGACGCCGGATTTCAGCGATTCCTTGGTGACAGACTTAATAACTTGGCCCGTCGCTTTACCACCAGCCTTGAGTGCTTCCTTAGTACCGGCTTTTATAACTCCTCTTGCGACATTAACGACGCCTCGACCAGCAGCGCTCGCGCCCTTGCCGACAGTTTTAACGACAACTCCCGCAGCGCCGAGGGTAAAGGTGAATGCCACTTCGGTCCCGAAATGCCAAGCTGCCTCCTTGACGCCAACGACAAAGCCGCCTCCGACGGTCGCATTTTCTTCACTGTCAACATATTCCTTCATCTTGTAGGGAATATTGAAGACTAACTCCGAATAGCCTAAGGATAAGATAGCCCAGCCAACACGCACAAGCCAGTGCTGCTTCTCGAGATAATCGTGTCCCTCCAGCGAGCGCTGAATCCACCACTCAAAATTATACCACTCCAGTTTGTCGATGCGCGTCGCCTCATCAGAAACCTCGTGGGCTTCTTCTCTCAGTCGCTCCAAGCCATTCTTGTATGCTTTTTGGATGGCTTTGATATTGCTTTTATCAAAGCCGTAGGTGGCATCGTAGTAGTCTAATTGCAGGCTGATGAAATGGACCAGTGGGCCCCAATCTTCGTTCATGCCGAGAACATTAATGGCGCCCAAAATCTCCTCCAGGCCATGCCTGATTCTTTCGTCCTTCTTGAGGGCCTCCATCTCGCTTTCCATGTTTGTGTGCTCTCGCACTGGCTGCGAGAGCAGGTGGACCATGCGTTTGTAGCTGTAGGTCTTTCTCTTGTACTCGGCGGTCACCTCCATCTCCACATCAAAGCGGTTGGGTGACCTGAGCGCACCCTTGACACTGCGCAACACATAGTAGATCTTCCCGTCGGCTTCATCAGTATCCTCTATCCATTTGGCCTCAAACGACAAACCCAGGTCTACAACTTGTTTCTGGAGCGTTAAGATGCGCTCCTTTTCCACATTACTGAAGACTTGGGAGTGGGCTGCCGACACGAGGGTGCCGATGCTGCCTAAGCCTGCTGCGGCCAGCGATGCATTCAGTCCCATCTCTGAAATTTCATTGCCGATGAGGTCTCTCATCACCTTTTGGGCTCCGCCCTGGTCTTTGAGGTCCTTTATTGTCCACTTGACATCCAGCGGATTGGGATCAATAATCAACAACTGGTTTTTCTCTTCGTCATAATCGTAGAGTTTCAGGTAGCATTCCTGCTCGGAGGGAACGTACTCCTTGCCGTCGGGCTGCGTTGTCTTGTACTTGGAATCATGTTTCGAGGGGTTGTACTCCTCCAGGAAACATTTCACGTTGCCGTCCATGCGCATGACAAGGCCCATATAGTAGCGGAAGAGGGGCATGACTCCCTCGATGACGCGCTTGACAGGCTCATCTTTGTGAGCCTCGAGTTTGACGTAGAAACCGATGTAGTTGCCCGGAATGCCCTTGTCGGCCTTCTCTTCGGTAAGCAAGTCTTTAATGATGGCGTAGTAGCGTTGTTCCTTTTCGTTCCATTCCGTCCTGATGCTGTAGTCCGGGGACGGCTCATCATGCCCTTCTTCGACAATTTTGGCCTCGATTTTGGCCGTACCGTCGTTCATGCCCAGGACGACGAAAGGCAGTTTCACTTCCTTCTCATAGCGGGCTGGCAGGGTGAGGTTCTCCTGGAAGAATTCTATCTGACCATCCACAATGTTGAAGACGACCTTGTTGCGCAGCGACCCTCCGTGGCCGTTGAAGACAAATGTGATGTCGCCCTCCCAGGGCTGTTTCTTGGGCAATTCTTCCACCTTGATGAGCGCGGCGCGGTATTCCTCGGCCATGCCCCTCTCGACGATGGTGATGTTGTTGCCTTCCACGATTTCGATCTGGGCAGTCAAGTCCAGACGCTGTATCTTTTTGCCTTTGGCGGTAATCTCCTCGATACGGGCTCCCACCATTTGGGGCTCATCGCCCACCATCAACGAGTCGTCGAACTCCTTGTAGAGAATCATCTTGAAGGTGCTTGGCTCCTTCTCGTTTTGCTCGCTCTCCTGTGGCTGTATCACGTACGGCTCCTGTGGTACTGGAGGCACTGGTGGTGGAACAACGGGTGTCACGGGCTGCCCCATTGTCACCGCTCCCATATTTGGATCTCCGACTGGCGTTTGATACGGACCGTATGGATCGTATGGACCACCTGGTCCGCCTGGTCCGCCTGGCCCGTTGTATGGTCCGCCTGGTGTGGGTCCGTCGGTAGGTGGCAGGCCTTCCTCTTCTTTCTTGCGACGGTTGCGCAGCAAGGTATAGCCGATGGGAATGCCGATGCTGACTACAGCAACAGGGATGACCCACGGCGGCAGTGACGTTCCGGAACTCTCACCATCCTCTCCCCATACGGTCGGGTCATCGGCGCGGGTGACGACATCGACATCTTGCCCGCCGTAACGATATAGATAGACCACATGAACGGTATTGGTCTTTCCTCCATTCCTGCTTCCCACAACAACCGCTTCACACTGGTAAGAGATTGCCAGCGAAACCAACATATAGGATTCTTTGCCCAGTTTCAGGTTATAGGACCATTTCCTCCCTTCGTCATAACTGAGTTTTCCCGAGGCCAGGTCCTTGATATCAAGTTCCCAATGGGGTATTTCTCCTTCGTTGGAACTACAGGCCTCCATCATGGTATCTTCATAAGCGTCACCCAAGCCTTCATTCATCTCATTCAAACTGCTGATTTCGTCGAGTTTTTGCTGGAAATAGGAGAAACCGATTGTCTGATTGTTGAGCGTGACTTCAGGCATCACAGCGACCGTAAACTCAATCTCATAGAATTCATGTTGGGACGATACGGCTTGTATCACTTTGTTTTTAGCAGCGTCCGGCAATTTAGGAACGTTATACTCGTTCAGAATCGACGGATTATAGGGCTTGCCGTTGACCGTGGCTGTGAAATCGATAGCTATATTGTCCTCTTCGCCTATCTTGACGTACGTCTCTGGCGTCGACCAAGAAACAGAGAACGTGTTCTGGTGATCAATCCATTTGATATTATATTTATCATTCGGATTCGCCGGTTTGGTATGCACAACCTCAAACTCGGCTAAACCTTCCCGGGCATTGATGATGCGAGCATTATAATAATTGATGGGTACCCCGCCCCATTCTTTCCCGTCATCCTGATAGACTTTATTGTAAGCCAGCATCCAGTATCCGACTCCCTCCGCCTTTTGAGCCGACGCCGCTAAGGCCGTCATAACTCCCATCGTGAGCAGGACGAGAAGATGTCTGCTCAATCCTATTGTTCTATGTTTCATGATTCCTGTCATTGTCCGGGTTATTTGTATTTAGCTGGAACTTATTGATTGAAGACCTGCACCACTTCCATATAGATGTCGGAGAGTGCCCTCAACTCGGCCTCATCGGTAGCGACAGCAACGCCGCTGAGGACCGACCTGTCGATTAACGTGGCCTCGCCGTAGGACCACGAACGGATACCCTTGCCGTCTTTCCAGTTTATGTAGGTATAGCAGTGGGGCAGGTAGGACCCGTCGGCATTATCATCATAGTGGACCTTGTAGGGCTTTTCGGTCTTCACATTCTTGGCAATCACACCGGCATTGGCATCGACAATCTTGCTGAGCAGGTCACCGATTTCCTCATTGGTGATGCCGTTGATGTCCTTGAGTTCATCGGCATAAAGCCTCAAGACAAGGCGATTAGACCGATCGGAGGCACCCTTCGGGATGATGATACATGCCTCGCTGCCCTCGACTGTCATGCGGTCATCCACCACATATTCATCATATTCTTGGGCAATCATGGATGTGATTTTATCTAAAGTGAGGCTGGCGCCTTGAGCCTGCTGCTCATTAGGTTGGCTCTCCTCGCTTTCTTGACTGTGATTGCTTTGTTGAATTTGTTCGGTGGTTTCTGGCTCGCCTGTTTTGTAGTCACCCGGCTCGCTCTCACTGCCTCCACCCTTGAACAAGAGCGCCGCACCGATGGCAATCGGAATTAGGGCAAGCAGGGCAATCAGCCATTTGTTGCTGAAGGGTCCCCGCTTTTCTTCATCTTCAGTCGGCCACTGTTGCTGAGGCCATTGCTGCTGCGGCTGTTGTTGCCACTGTTGCTGTTGAGGCATCGGCTGCTGCGGCTGTTGCCACTGCTGCTGTGGGGGCATCGGTTGCTGCTGCGGCTGTTGTTGCCACTGTTGCTGCGGGGGCATCGGTTGCTGTGGCTGTTGTGCCTGAATCGGTTGCTGTGGCTGTTGTGCCTGAATCGGTTGTTGCGGTTGCTGTGGTAGTTCGCTGTCTTTCACAAAGGCGCGCTTTTTCGATTTCGGTTCGCTCCAACTCACTCCGGTAAACTCTCCCTCGTCGTTGGGGGCTTTGGTCTCGAGTTCGCTGGTAATGACATCATCCGGGGCATCTGGTTCCAGGCCCTTTCCGTCATCGGGGGTGCCGCCACTGGCTGGAGCGTTGAGTTGTGCTCCGCAATTGACACAAAACTTGGCTTCGTCGGCGAGTTGTGCCCCGCAATTGATACAGAATTTCATAGTTATAGTGTTTTGATGTTTATTTCAGTTTTGTGAATGTTCTTGTGACCACTTCCTTGTCGTCATTGTCCACGATCAGCAACGTGATTTTGTCCTCGGTGTTCATCTGTGGGCCCGTCATGAAGTCGTGCGACTCCTTGCCGTCGTAGATGCAGAACTCTTCGGCGGCGTCATAGCGGTATTTCCCGTTGTAGAGTTTGAAGACGTAAGTGCCCTTGCCCCTTTCAGCCAGTGATGTGATGGGGCTGGAGAAATGCCAGTTGATGGTCTTGCCGTCGCCGTTGAAGAAAAGCGTGTCGCCTTGGCTGACAAAGGCGCCATTGTGGGCAGCGGGCTCAGGCCCCAAGTGATCTGTCTTGGGGGGACGGTCGTGCACTTGGCACGAGACCAGGGCCAGCAGCAATAGTGATAATACCGTCTGTTTCATATCGATGTCTGTGCTATTGAGTTTCTTGGGATTATTTTTTCACCTTTGGACAGTGCTGGAGGATGTAGTTAAGCACAAAGTCAAAGTCTTCCTTTGTCGTGTAGACCTGGTTCTTGGCAAACGGCTCGTTGACCTTGATGGTGCTCCAGCGGCGCTTGGGCTTCACGCTGCGCACCTTGGAAAAGTCCGACGCCAGGGAGGTGTGGCTGGCAACCAGCATGCCCTGTCCCGCACGCCCCACACTGCCCGTCAATACACCGGCGCCTGCCGTTGCCGCGCCCAATTTGCGGGCTTTTCTCGCCTGAGCAGGAATCTGTTCATGGTTGATTCCGTTCTCGTCCATGGTGAAGTTGACAATGTATTTCCAGCCGTACATGGCAGCCACTATCAGGTAGCCCGTCATGGTGATGGCGAAAAAGACCAGCACCGCCACGCCCCACCACTTGAGTTCACTCAATATTTTATCGAACTCCCCATGGCGGAAGGCACTGAAGTTCAACAGGATGTAGGCAATGAACATCAGACTGCCCAGAATCTTGATGACGGTAAAGTAGATGGAGGGATTGGTGAGCATGTTCATCGGGTAAGTCCAGCGGTACTTCCCATCTTCACACAGGCGAACTTCTTTTCCTTCATAGGTCGTGCTTTCTAGTCGCTCGCCGGGGTTGGTGCCAATAGTAGTATTCATAGGTGAAATGGTTGGGTTTGGTTAATAATTTTCAGCAAATCTATGAATAATATTTAAAACTGTCAAACATTGAGGCCGATATTTAAGCAAATATGAAAGAGTTTAGATAATTACTACCTAAAATAATAGCATCATACCATCACATGGTGTGCTGAATAGCAGGTTTCCGGCAAAATTGTGCCACTTTTCAGTGAATGATGACGTTCGCGCTTCTCGCCTGCCGATTCCTTTATGTGGGGTTGATGGTTGCTTGAATGAAATGATTGTTGTATCTTTGCGACACGATAGGCCCCTTGGCTGGGCTCAGGATAATAATTTATTAGCGAAAAGGAGTTATGATGAAACGATTGATTATTTCAGCAAGTATTGCCGTGTTGGCCATATTGGGCATGCAGGCAAACCCCATTACCGCCGAAAAAGCCATGGAGATAGCATTGCAGTTCTCACATCAGAGTCAGATGCGGTCTTTCTCGGGCTCAAGCGAAAACAATCTGCGCTTGCGCCATGTCGCCCGTAACGCGATGGGCGCGGTCGACTATTATGTGATTGACCGTGAGGACAGCGAGGGCTTCATCATCGTCTCCGGCGATGACCTGGCACTCCCCGTGTGGGGATATTGCGAGCAAGGCCGGTTTGACTGTTACCGGTTGCCCGAGAACCTGCAGTGGTGGCTTTCGGAGTATCAATCCCAGATGCAGTGGTTGCGCGATCATCCCGAGGCGCTTCCCCTCAAGACAGTGACCCTGACATCAAGCGTGAGCCCGTTGTTGAAAACACAATGGGACCAGATTCGCCCCTACAACAATTATTGTCCCGCCACGCCTAACGGGCCTAACGGCCGCGCCTACTCGGGTTGCCTGGCGACAGCACTTGCCCAGATCATGAAGTATTACAATCATCCTCAACGGGGCATGGGCAGTCACTCTTACACCTTTGAGATGAACGGCGCGCCGATGACCTTGAGTGCCGATTTCAGTCAGTCGGTCTATCAATGGAGCAAAATGTTGAACAACTACTATTCCGGCAACTATACAACGACCCAGGCCGATGCCGTCGCCCGACTAATCAGTGATGCCGGCATCGCGCTGAACATGAAGTATGGTGCCGGTAGCAGCAGTGCCTTCTACAAGGATGTGCCCGAGGCGCTGGCGGCCTTCTTTGACTACTCCCCGTCGTTCAACTATCTGCTCAGGAACAGCTACGAGGGGGACTGGGATGGTACACTGCGCAGTGAACTGAATACCAGTCGCCCGATTTACTATTTCGGCCAAAAAGCCGAGTCCTACGGTGGTGGCGGCCATGCTTTTGTCATGGACGGTTATAACAACGACGGCTATTTCCACATCAACTGGGGCTGGGGCGGTGACTATGACGGCTATTTCGCCAGTGGCCTGTTATCGCCTAATGGCGGCAGCAACCCGACGGCAAGCGGCTATAACACCTCTCAGGGTGCCATCATCAATATCAAGCCCGATGCCGCCGGCGAGGGAGGCGTCACCCTGAGGCAGGGGGTAAAGGCTGAATCATCGTTGATGCCTGCCAATAATGTCCAGGCTTCCATCAAGCTGGAATCATTGGGCGGAACCTATTCGGGCACCATACGATTGGCCGTGGCGACGAAAACTGGAAACGATTCCTACAGTTGGAGAAACATCTTCAAGAAAACGGTAACGTTGGCTGCCAACAAGCCCACTGTCATCAACTTCAAGGGCAGTTTTGATATACAAGAGGGCGAAACATACTACTTTGTATTACTGAATCCGCATATCCCGAATTATAACTTCATCTGGTCCACTCCGGTGCCCTTCACGGTTGGCATGACCGGCGATGTGAACAGGGACAAGGAGGTGAACGTTGCCGACGTGAATGCCGTCATTAGCCTTATCCTGAATGGCGGTAATTATAAGAATCGTGCCGATGTGAACGGCGATGGTGAGATCAATCTTGCTGATGTCAATGCGATTATCAGCATCATTCTCAAGTGATTCTGGCTCATGGGAGGGTTGAGGATGAGACGCTTTCTTTTACTGGCAGTGACAGTGGCGCTAGGAGTGATGACACTTGCGGCGCAGCAACACAAAACGTTGCGTGAGTGGGGCTTCCCGACGGGCATTTTCCAGCCGGGGCCATATAATGCCATCACCGATGTGCCGGGTGTGACGGTGGGTCATGTCACCCTCATCGAGGGTGACAGCGTGCGCACTGGAGTGACAGCCATTGTGCCGCATCAGGGCAACATATTCCGCAACAAGGTGCCGGCAGCCATCCATGTGGGCAACGGTTTCGGCAAACTGGCGGGCGTTACCCAGGTGCGCGAACTCGGTAACATCGAGACTCCTGTCATTCTCACTAACACCCTGAATGTCGCGGCAGGCATAGTCGGCGCCATCCGTTACACGCTGATGCAACCCGGCAACGAGCGCGAGAATTCGGTGAATGCCGTGGTGGGCGAGACCAATGACGGGCGCCTGAACGACATCCGGGGCATGCATGTCACGCCCGAGATGGTCATCGAAGCCATTAACAAGGCCCACGGAGGTCCCGTGGAGCAGGGTAACGTGGGTGCCGGGACGGGAACCATCTGTTTCGGATTCAAGGGCGGCATCGGCACCTCGTCGCGTGTGCTCCCCGAGTCGTTGGGTGGTTACACCATTGGTGTGCTTGTCCAGACCAACTATGGCGGTATCCTCGAGATTGATGGCGTGCAGGTGGGTCAGAAATTGCAGAAGCACGATTTCATCAACCACGTGCGCAAGACCGAGAACGTGGACGGCTCGTGCATGATGGTCGTCATCACCGACGCGCCCCTCGACTCCCGCAATCTGGAACGTGTCGCCAAGCGTGCCATGATGGGTATGGCCAAGACCGGCGGCATTGCCTCCAATGGCAGCGGTGACTATGTCATCGCCCTGTCGGTCGCTCCCGGGAATCTTATCAGCGATAAGTCTAAGATGGTTACTAACAATGTGTTGGCCAATAGCGAGATGTCATCCATCTTTGCCGCTACCATCGAGGCCACAGCCGAGGCCCTGTGGAATTCTCTGTTCATGGCCGATGCGATGACCGGCAAGGGCGGTTACCATGTGGACGCCCTGCCCGTTGATCAAGTGCTGGAGATGTTACGCAATAGAAACTAGAAACTCTAGATATCTAGAGAATCTAGATCATTAATCAACTGCCAATATGAGACATTGGATAGTATCCTTATTACTTGTCGTTTCGCTGGCTGCAATGGCGGGCGATGTCGCACAAGTGCGCGTGGGCATCGCTTGGCAACCCAGCGATGCTGCCTATGACCGTGTTGTCCGCTCAATAGAGTTGGCGGGTGGAGAAGCGGTAATTCTGCCGCAACTGCGTCCTGCGGGCTTTGACTATGATGGCATGAAAATCAACCCGAAGTATGTCGATGCGGCCGGTGTGCTGTTGCAGCCCTATGCCGACATCGTCAAGCGCGACACCTATCACGGCACCGATGCCGATGAATTGCTGGCTGGCGTGCAGGCCGTCGTCTTTCTGGGCGGCGGAGACATCAGTTCCACGCTGTTTGCCGTCCCGCAGACTTGGCACGGCATTGCCGATGACAGCCCTGCCAATGCCACCCGCGACGTGTCGGAATACCTCACGATGGCCTATTGCCTGGACCACGATATCCCCGTTCTGGGTTTGTGCCGAGGCATGCAGATGCTGGGTGTCGTTTCGGGGGCACCGCTCATTCAGGACTTGACCACCTACTTTGAGGGACTGGACAGACAGTACCATTACCTGCATCGCATGCAGCGCGACGCCAAGGGTAAACGCTACTATACGCCTCATGATGTGTGGGTTACGGATACCTCTTCACTGCTTTACAGCACTTGTGGCACCAGAGTCATCAGCAATGTGCCCTCGTGGCACCATCAGGTGGTGGGTGACGTGACGGGAACCCCGTTGCGAGTGACAGGCACGACGCTGACCGACGGCGTGGAAATCATCGAGGCCATCGAGCGCACCGACAAGCGCTTTGCCCTCGGTGTCCAGTATCATCCCGAAGAAGCCATTCGCAAACACCTTGACAATGAGACTGATGCTTCGCGTTTTATGCCCATAGACGAGGCTGTCAAGTATTTCACCGCTCTCATTGAGCATGGTAGTGAGGGCCGCCATTTCATCCCGGGACGTGCCTACACCCGTTCAGATACCACTGTTTACAGCAAAACAGCCGCCGAGTGCTACAACTTCTTTGCGGTGCTCGGGCGCGCCGAGCAGGGCTCCCTTGAAGGTGCCGCTGCCGAGTTGTCGCTGCTGCTCAACCTGTTTGAACGACGCCATCCTGATCGTGAAGATGCCTCTATCCAGGAGGTAGCCAAATGGGCTACCGAGTGCGGCTGGTTTGCCCATGCCAGTCGTCGCTGGGAGAAAACCGCCACGCCCGAATATCTGGCTGTGGCCAGGAACGTCTTGGGCGGCAACCGCGTGTTACCGTCAAACATCGTTGAGCATGATTGCAAGGAGGATTTGGCCTATATCGAGACCGATGGGGTCAGGTACAGCCCCTATGAGCAGGACAAATACGTGAGCGGTGTGACGGTGTGCTATCAGGCTCCAGTGCACGAACACAATGGCCGCAAATTCGGTTTCAGGCACCCGGTGCATTGGGTGTTCTATACTTTTCCTGCTACCAAGAGTGACCCCTTTGGCTCATTGTGCGACGAGGGTTGCAGCCACGAGAATGTCACCAGCGAGGAAGACATCATCCGGTAAAGGCTGGTCAAGGATTATAACAGCATCAAGGGCATCTCCAGTTGGTCATCCTTGAAAAGAAATTCCGATAATTGATTGATAGTGAGCGTAGTGTTGATACCTGCGCTACTTGCGACATGATGTGCTGTGCCATGGTGTATGGCATAGCAGCAGTTATTCTCGCTGATGTGTTCGTCGCCGGTAATCCGCAGTGTCATTGACAGGTCGGCGTGGGTGGCGGCATAGAGTTGTAGCGCTTCCATGACATTGATGACGCGTACCATGCCCTTGTAGTGCGGCTTGACGAGGTAATAGGCTTTGTCAAAGCGGCTGTAGATCTGTAGCGTCTCCCACTTGCGCTCGTCCTGTAGCAGGACGCAGGGGCGTGAGCGCTGCCAACTGTCATAGGCCTCAAAGCCGTTTTCCACCACATTCTCGTCCATTTGCAGTGCACTGCCCACCTGGGCATAGCCCAGTTTCTCGTACATTTCCTGCAGCCCGGGTTGCTCAATCAACAGGGTGGAGAACACCTTGCCTTGGCACATCAGGCCGCGATGCATATACTTGAACAGACGTGAAATCAGATGCTGGCCACGGAATTCGGGAAGGGTTCCCACGGCATAGAGGTAGACGGCATCGGCTTGCTGGTCGTGATAGCGCAGGCGATAGGGCAGGGCTTGGGCGGCCGACACGACTTGTCCATCATGGGTGCGGCAGTAGTTGCCGGCTGGGTTGTAGACGTGTGTGAAGAAGATGTCAAGCGCCTCGTCGCTGTCGTTGAAGACCGTTTTCATCAGGTGGCGCGCGCCTGAACGCTTCGACTCCTCTTGCTTGGCTGACATTTCGGGATAGGAGATGGCGCTGTCTTTCTTGATTTGGTAGGCGGGATGGTAGGACGATTTGGCCCGTCGCAGTCCCGGCAAGCCCATATCCTCCTCCAGGTTGATATAAATGTACCGCTCTGGAATCTGTTGCATAAACTCGTGGCGCACAACAGTATAAACGCCCTTGTAGTTGATGTCACCCTTCTCGACACACAGGTCAAAGGTGTTGCCGTTGATGGGCACGCCATAGGTGAATGCCACGATGTTACCGTCCACGAACAATGCCCCACCGATGGCTCCAAAACGTTCCCAGTTGTCAAACACCTGATTGATGGACTCGCGCTCGGTCACCTTGCTGTCGGCGCCCTGGAGGTGGCCGATGGCCTCGGCGTTGTCGCTCCAGCGCTGCAGCAACTGCAGGCACTCTGGAAACAGGCTGGGCTCCAACTGGCGATATTCGTGATTGGGATAGAATCGGGGAAATTGATACAGATGCTGTCGTTTGGGACGCATATCCTTACCCTCGAGGGCGATAATCTTCTCTCGCAGGCAGATGTAGTCATAGCGCTCGGTCATAGGCTCGGAGAACTCAAATTCGCCCGGGAACACGTGTTGCAGGAAGTCGATTCCTGATTGATTGAGATTGATGATGCTGAAGGGCTGGTGATGGGCAAAACACTCGTCGCGCAGGGCGCGGATGACGCACTCCAGGCAACCATAGCCAGCCTCGGTCAGGCGAGGGTGATTAATACCCTCGGGTACTGGCGCCAATGGCATGGTGTGGGTGTATTGCCTGTCATAGATGAACCGTAGCACCAGGTACCCCTTGATGATGGCGTATTCCAGCCCGAAACGGTTCCACGTGAGCAGGTTAATGGCGCTCCACTCGCAGCCTTGGACATCTTCCCACCGCAGATAAGGGCGGATGATGTCCAGGTCCTCAAAGCCTATCGACTTAAACTCAATCATCAGGTGCCGTGTGGGCTCTTATATGGTCTTGACGTAGTATCCCAATGACTCAAGTTCTTCTTTGCTTCTCTCTTTGCAGTACAGACCGACGGGTTTCACCTCACAAGATCCATCTTTCTTGACAGTGACTCTCACAATCAGGTTGTCGCCACCGTTGGGATGGTCCACGAAGTTCATCGACCGCATGGTGATGTGCCGCACGCCGTTAAACATGCGGTCATCCCACGCATGGACGTGTCCCCAGAAGGCGATGGTTGTGTCCCACTCCTCGAGTTTGTTAAGCAAATAGTACAACTCCTCGCGGCAATAGGTCGAGGCAAACTCGTTCATTGACGGGCGGAAGATGTTGGTGTGGGTGAATGTGAAGGTGTTGCGAATCTGTTTGTCGTCATTCTGTAAGGCATTATTATCGATTTCATCTGTCTGGAAATCTCCTAATGTGCCATTGGCAGAATCCAGGAAGATAAAGCGGTCATAACTGTCGCCAACTTTGACGGTGAACTCGTAGAAAGAAGTCTTGAATTGATTGCAGAATAAGGACCATCCATTGTGGGTGATATCATGGTTGCCCACGACAGGGTAAAATGGCAACTCCCAGTCATCCCAGGGTTTAAGGTAATTCTTCGTTGAAGGAGTTATCCTTTTATCGAAATACATCCCATCGTCGACCGTGTGGTATTCATTAATGAGAGGTTTAATGTATTTGGCTTTCCATGTCCTGGTCGCATTATATAATGCTAATTGGGTGTTGGAATAGTATTCAGGCTTGGTGTCAGCAAGGTCGCCCAGGTGGCAATAGAACAGGTCTTCGTTTTCGATGCCGATTTCTATCATCTCAGCCAGTCGGCCTGGATCGAAGGTAATGTGGCTGTCACTGCCGACGAGGAAAGAATACTCTTCAATGCTGTCCGCAAGATCCCAGTCCAAATCTTCGCCATGGTAGGCGTAGTAAATCATTGACTGCCTTACACGGTCGTCAACACTAGTGTTGCCCATAAGTACGCCTTGGGGACTCACTTTCTCACAAGAACTGAAAAATCCACTTGCTGCCAGCAGAGCGGTTGCCATAAGGATATATGATATTGACTTTTTCATTGTTATTTCATTGTTATTTGTTCTCAGTTTGCCGATGCCCAATCAGAAACAAGGGACCAGAAACTAAATTATTTCCATCGATAAATTAAACCCACTTTGCCTGTTGTCTCATATTTGCTTGCCAACTGGCTCATCGAGCCGGCAGGGCGGATGTTGAACTCGCCGAACATCTTCCACCTGGGGTTGAACTGGTAATAGAAGTCCAGTCCCCAGTTGATGTTCCAGTTCTCGTAGTAGAAGTCGTCATAGTTGCGGAACAGCAGACCCACGTTCCAGTTGTTGGTGCGCGGACGCAGCGTGGCATGGGCACCAAAGGTGAGTGTCGGCGGTTCGGTGTAACCACTTTCGCCTATGGTGTAGTTGATGAGACTTTCACCGAGTGTGATGTCCCAATAGCCGCGCTCAAAACGGACAGAGATATTGCCGTCAATCTCGTTGGTCTCGTATTTGACGTAGCGGTTATACAAAAACTCGGCGCTGGCAAAAATGTGAAACGCTTTGACTTGGATGTGATACTCGCCCTTTGCTTTGACACCGTAGAGCTGCTTGGTGTACTGCATGTTCATGCCGCCGTCCACGCTCCAGTGGTTGTTGAAGAAGTGCTTGTAGTGCACAGTGTTGCCGATGCAAGGGCCGATAAGGATGTTCTTGCCCGTGGTCACCGAGGCTGATACCTCGTTCGGGTTCTCCCCGTCAAACGTGTGCACGCCGCTGTAATACTGGGCCATGGCTGTGCTTGCGCTGAAGGCGAGAAGTAGTGACAAGGCGAATTGTAGTAGTCTCATATGTTGATTGATTTAATTGTTTTTGGTGGTGCAAAGATAATATTTTTTTGAAAAAATAGCACCCGTATTGACTGAATTTCAGTTGATACGGGTGTTCGGGTGACTAAAAAGGTTTTTTCTGAACCCCACAGGCCGATGCCTGGGCCTGGCCTTTAGGCGGCGAGGGTGCGGTTTGTCGTGGCGGGAACCAAGTGGAAGTGCTTGACGAGTCTCTTCAACAGTTCGTCGGTTTCGGCCCGGGTGAGGTTGAAGAAACTGATACTCAGGCTCTCCAGGTCTCCCCAGCACTCGATGTTCTTGTTGTAAAGGTAGTTGTGAACGCGGTTGTAGGTCTTGAATGAATTTGTCTTAATCGTAGTCATAGCTGCTCTGCTTTTTAAGGATGAATAATACTGAGTCGATAAAATGTAAAAGTCAACTGAAAAATTAAAAATTCATTCCGATTTTTTTATCGGTGCCCGCAGTCGGGTGGTGGGATGCCTCGTGTGTGGAGGGGTGAGGCAGGTGGCTGGTCATCGTTTTTTTCCTTAGGACACGTTGTCTTGTTGTGCGATAATAGTGGGGACCTTTAACGTCGATGTGACGCTTGTGGTAGGGGCAGTTTTATCTGGTTTGCAAAGATAAGGTGCACAGTGCGCAGCCTTTTTGCGTAGCAGATAAAAAAATTCTTTTTTTTCGAGGCAAAACTACGGCAAGCATCTGCCATCGGGTGTCAGATGTTGGAAAAAACCTCAGAAAAAAAAGATTTAAGAAGGTTGTGTGCATCTCATTTTATACTGCAAAAAACATGCCATTGTAGCTGTTATCGGTGCTGTGTATGCAAAAAAGTTGTACCTTTGTCACAGTTAAATGAAATGATTATGAGTATTAAGACATTAATCATCCTGGCTGTGTTGGCAGTCGTTGTGCTGTTGTGTGTCACATGTGCCACGAAATTTGGGAAAAACAGCAAGAGCGGAAGCAAAGCGCTTGTCACTTTCCCTGATGTGGACGTTGACGAATTCCAGTCGCTGATAGCCGACCCCGCTGTGCAGCTCCTTGACGTGCGCACCCGTGACGAGTTTGACGAGGGGCACATCGCCGGAGCCGTTCTCGTTGACGTGAACGAGAGTGATTTTGTGGAACGTGCGGTGGCGGTTCTTGACAAACAGCGCCCCGTGGCTGTGTATTGCCGCAGTGGACGACGCAGCGCCCGCGCCGCCAACCTGCTTGTGGAGCAGGGTTACACAGTGACCAACCTCACAGGTGGAGTCATGGCCTGGCAGGATGCCGGCAAAGCACTTGTCAAGTGATGAAGCCATTCAAGCACTACAACGTGGTGGCAGCCGTCATCGAGGTGGACGGCAAGGTGTTGTGCATGCAGCGCGGCGTGACGCGTTATGAGTACACCAGCCACTTGTGGGAATTTCCCGGCGGCAAGGTGGAGGAAGGCGAGACCCCACAACAGGCCCTGCATCGCGAATTGCTGGAGGAAATGGAACTTGATGTCGAGGTTCATGAGCACCTCGCAACGGTTACCCACGACTATCCCGACTTCACCATCACGCTGGCCGCCTATCGTTGCACGGCCTCATCGGCCGATTTCGTCATGCGTGAGCATGCAGCCAGCCGCTGGCTGCCATGGGACAAACTGATGACACTCCCATGGTGTGCCGCCGACGAGCGCCTGATCGCCATCTTCCCCAAGAAATAAGCTAGAGGCTCTGGAAAATCTATGATCTAGAGCCTCTAGATAAAACAAGAAATGGATGCTTCGGCATCCATTTCTTGTTGATGTCTAGGACGTTATGCTTCCAGGTCGATGTTGAACTGCTCGTGCCATGGCAGACCCTGCTCGTTGAGGACTGCCAGGAACGGATCGGGATCAAATTCCTCGACGTTGTGCACGCCGGGCTTCTTCCACAGCCCCTTGAGGAACATCATTGCTCCCGTCATGGCGGGTACGCCGGTCGTGTAGCTCACAGCCTGCATGCCGGTCTCCTCAAAGGCCTTGTGATGGTCGCAGTTGTTATAGATATAGTAAGTCAACGGCTTACCCTCCTTGTCGGTACCGCTGATGCGGCAGCCGATGCTCGTCTCGCCGGTGTAGTTCTCGCCCAGGTCTTGCGGGTTGGGCAACACGGCTTTGAGGAACTGCAGCGGCACGATTTCCATGCCCTGGTAGTTGATGGGCTCGATGCTGGCCATGCCGATGTCCTGAATCACGCGCAGGTGGGTCAGATACTCTTCGCCGAACGTCATCCAGAATCTCGCACGCTTGATGGAGGGGAAGTTAATAACCAGAGACTCAAGCTCTTCATGATACATCAGGTAGCTCTCACGCGGGCCAATCATGGGGTAGGTGAGGGGCTTGTGGATTTCCAGAGCCCCGGTCTCGACCCACTTGCCATTCTCCCAGTAACGGCCCTTCTGAGTAATCTCTCGGATGTTGATCTCGGGATTGAAGTTGGTGGCGAAAGCCTTGCCGTGGTTACCGGCATTGCAGTCCACGATATCGAGGGTGTGCATCTCGCCGAAGTGGTGCTTGGCGGCATAGGCGGTATAGACACCGCTCACGCCCGGGTCAAAGCCGCAGCCCAGGATGGCAGTCAGTCCGGCCTGCTCAAAGCGTTCACGATAGGCCCACTGCCAGCTGTACTCGAAGTGAGCCTCGTCGCGGGGCTCATAGTTGGCGGTGTCCAGATAATTCACGCCGCAGCGCAGGCACGCCTCCATAATTGTAAGGTCCTGGTAGGGCAGGGCAAGGTTGATGACCATGTCGGGACGGTGACGCTCAAACAGGGCGACGAGCTGGTCCACGTCGTCGGCATCCACCTGGTCGGTGGTGATGTTGTCCTTGCCTATGGCTTTGGCCACGGCATCACACTTGGCGCGATTGCGCGAGGCAATCACGATTTCATTAAACACGTCAGGGTTTTGGGCGCACTTGTGTGCACACACGGTGCCGACACCACCGCATCCGATGATAATGACTTTGCTCATAACAGGTGTATCGATTTCATTACTTTTCCGCAAATTTACAATAATTTGACATAGTGGCCAAATTTCTCACAATTATTACTTTGTTTCTCGTTGTTATTTGCTTTTTCAGGACCGATTCCAGGGGTAGGGGTGATTGAGCATGAATGCCTTTTTGTCTATAAAAAATGTATGATTATCTAAAATATTTGTCCTTTTCGGTGGCTTCTCGTACTTTTGCACCATCAAATCAAACATTCACACTACACCAGATTCAGTCATGAAAAAGATATTATCATTGATTTTGTTCTTCGGGATGTTGTCCCCGTTGGGCGTTGGCGCAACGGTTATTAATGGCATGTTGCTTGATTCCCAAGACACCACCGCCCTCATCGAGGCCACGGTGAGACTGCTCCAGAACGATAAGGACAGTACGCTGGTTAAGGGCACTACGACCGACATCAACGGTGTCTTCAACATCAAGGGAGTGAAACCGGGGCACTACTTGCTGCGGTTCTCTTACCTGGGATATAACGACGTCATCAAGCACGTCAGCATCGGTGAAGACGGCCGCGACGTCAACATCGGCGTGGTCAAGATGGATCCCAATACCATCATGCTCAAGGAGACAGTGGTGGTGGGCCTCAAGAGCCCCATTACTGTCAAGGAGGACACCATCGAGTTCAATGCCGACACCTACAAGACCCAGGCCAATGCCGTGGTCGAGGACCTGCTCAAGCGTCTGCCGGGTGTCGAGGTGAGCGCCGACGGCAAAATCACTGCTAACGGCAAGGAAATCAAGAAGATTCTCATCGACGGCAAGGAGTTCTTCAGCGATGACCCCACTGTGGCTAGCAAGAACATCCCCGCCGACATGATCAACAAACTGCAGATTGTTGACCGCAAGAGCGACTTGGCTCGACTGACCGGTGTTGACGACGGAGAGGACGAGACGGTCATCAATCTGTCGGTCAAGAAGGGTATGAACAATGGCTGGTTTGGAACGGTCAATGCCGGCTATGGCACCGATAAACGCTATGCGGGCAACGTGATGATCAACCACTTCCGCGAAGGCAACCAGTTCACCATCCTGGGTGGCGGTAACAACGTCAACAACCTGGGATTCGGTGACGGCGCATCGGGCAGGTTCCAGCGTTGGGGAGGCGACCGCGGTGTGACCACGTCACAGTATGCCGGCATCAACTTCAACGTCGGCAGCAAGGAGGATGAGCACTTCCGTGTGGGCGGTGACATCATGTACAGCCACAGTGACCGCGACACGCGCACCCGCACAGCACGTCAGTACCTACTTCAAGACTCCACCAGCTACGAGGATGCCAACACGGTGGCTCGTGATAAGGGCCACAACCTGCGCGGTGACTTCCGCATCAAGTGGGAGGTGGACAGCAACAACACCATCGAATTCCGCCCCAACTTCTCGTTCAATTTCAACAAGAGCGAACGCGGCGACACGTCAAGTCTGGTTGCCGGTGACCCCGTCAGGACTGCAGTCAACCGCAGTTTGAGCAACTTCTTCAACGACGGCAAGAGTTACGAGTGGGGCGCACGCCTGATTTATAACCACAAGGTGGCCAGCCACCCTGGTCGCAGCCAGAGCCTGATGCTCAACTACCGCTACAGCAATGTGCATGAGGATGGTGACACCTACACCGACAACACCTATTACCTGTTGCCCGAGAAGAACCAGCTCATTGACCAGACGGCCAACAACCGCCGCAAGACCCATAACGTCACGGGCCGCATCTCATGGACCGAGCCCCTGGGTGACGTCAAGAATGCCCGTTTCCTGGAACTCTCCTACCGCGGCAACTATCGCTTCACCACGAGCGACAAGATGGTCTATGACAACGACCGCACTGGCATTTGGCCTGGCGGCACGATTACCGATCAAGAGTGGAACGAGCGCTTGAGCAACAGTTTCCGCAACACGTTCTTCAACCAGGAGTTCAGCGTGGGATTCCGTCAGGTGCGCAAGGCCTATAACCTCAATGTGGGCATCTCGGTCAACAGTGCCATGTCCAAGAGCAAGGACCTCATCAATAGTGCCCGCAACATCAAGGAGCGTTGGGCTTGGTCGGTGGCTCCCTATGCGCGCTTCCGCTACAAGTTTACCGAGACACGCAACCTCAACTTCTTCTACCGCATGCGTGCCAATCAGCCCAGCATCAACCAGTTGCAGCCCGTTGCCGACGAGAGCAACCCCAAGAATATCATCATCGGTAATCCCGAGTTGAAGCCCACCTTCAACCACAACATCAACCTGAGGTTTGGTGACTTCGCCCAGGGCGCCCAACGCAGCATCATGGCGATGATGAACGTCGATTTTGCACAGAACAGCATCGTTTCGGATGTGACCACCAACGAACTGACTGGTGGCCGCGTCACCAGTTACACCAATGTGGGCGGCGTGTGGAGCGCTATGGCAATGAACATGTTGAGTTTCCCCTTCGGAGCCAGCAAGGTATGGTACTTCACCAGCCACATGTTCACCCGTTATGGTGTAACCAAGAGTGTGACCGACGGTGTAGAGAACCGCAGCAACACGTGGTTCATCAATTATTCGCCCGGCTTGGCGTTCCGCAACAGTGTCTTTGACATCGAGTTGCGTCCCCGTTACAGTTTCCAGAACACCACCACCTCGGCGCTCAAGTCCAACACACGCAACATTCACACCTGGGGCGGCAATTTCAACGGCACCTATTCGGCTCCCTTCGGTCTGGTCATCAGCACTGACCTGCGCTACAGCACCACCAGCGGTTACAGCACCGGCTACAACAGTGACCAGTGGATCTGGAACGGCTCGATTGCCTATCAGTTCCTGAAAGAGAAGCAGGCTGCCCTGACCATCTCGGTCAATGACATTCTGGGTCAGCGCAAGAATATCTACCGCAACGTGACTGGCGACTACATCGAGGACATCTTCTACAACTCCCTGGGACGTTATGGCATGGTGACCTTCACCTACCGCTTCAACACCTTCAAGAAGGGTGAGCAGCCCAAGGACCGCAACGCCGATCGCTGGGGTGGCCCAGGTCGCTGGGGAGGTCCCGGTGGCCCTGGCGGACGCCGTCCCTTCTGATTTTCTGAGAAACAACGACATTGTTATACTGACAAGATGAGGTCGTGTCATGAAATCTCATGACGCGGCCTCATCTCATTTTATGGGAGTTCAATCTTCACTGACCTGCGAAAGATGGGGAAAACGCCAAAGTCAAGAAAAAGCGTTACCTTTGTGACGGACTATCCTTAATTATGAAATTCTGAAGATAAAAGTATAACTCTAAAACTGATAAAGATGAAAAAATCAATTACACTCCTGTTTTGTGCCCTGATTGGGGCGTTGAGTGTCGTGGCGCAGCAAGCCTATGCGGTTTTCAACAATGAGACCTTGACATTCTATTATGATAACTTGAAGAATTCCAGGCCAGGTACCCCTTATAACCTGAACACTGGCAGCAACGATCCCGGTTGGTACAGTGACGATAATTGTATCTATCTCAGACATGTTGTCTTTACGCCGTCGTTTGCCAATGCCCGCCCCACATCCACTTATAGATGGTTCAGTGGCAAGTCAATTCTTGAGTCCATCACAGGCATGGCTTATCTTGACACCCGTGAGGTGACCAATATGGCTTATATGTTCGAATCCTGCAGAAAACTGACAAGCCTCGATTTGAGCCATTTCAACACGGCCAAGGTGACGACAATGCAATGGATGTTCGGCTACTGTGAGTCATGGGGCAATTAACAGCATCGCGACAGAAGAATCCGTAAAAGTCGAGGGAGTGACAAAACTGAATTGTGTCACTCCCTCGCTTATTTGAAGAGTCTCGACAGGCTGAGCTGTGTCAGCGTGTCGCGTATGCCTATGAGTTCAGCACGATGTTAATCAGGATAATCACATCACTGATGTTGCACAGGCCGTTGAAGTCCACGTCGCCGGCGGCCAGATTGATGCCTTCAGCATCTCCATTCAAGATGTAGTTGATGAGGTCAATCACGTCGCTGATGTTGATATTGCCATCCTCGTTGACGTCACCGGTGAGGAAAGTCTGGACGGGTGTCAGCACCGCCTCATAGAAGTCCATGACATTCAGGTATCCGGTCTTGTTGATGCCGAAGCCAAATGGTGTTGACTGATTAGAGAACACGTGGGTCTCTGAAGCGTAATCCAGAACGACTTGTCGGTTCAATAGACCTGTCTGCTGGCTGAATCCGTTGAGGTAGATGGGATAGCTGATCTGGTACTCCTCATCATAATTACCCATGTACTGGGGCAAGTCAAGTACCAGCTGTCCATTTTCGAGACGGCCCTCGACCCATGACTCGGGGAGGAAATCACACATGCCCTGGATGAATACATGATCGCCGGCAAAACCCACCGAGACGGTGCGATCTTGCGATATCATGCTGCCATACTCGTCGGTGGTCTTGAATTGTATCGTGTAATCATAGGTCTTGAGGCCTTCGGGAACCACTACCTGGGCATCGGGATTCTTGGACAGCGTCAGTCCCTGATAATAGTTGAGGTAGGAGAGGTTGTTCTTGTCTACACTGATGAACACGTAGTCATAGGTGTACAGTGTGTTTTCTCCATCAAAGGTCAATACCATGTCCTTCTGCGTCGTGTTGCCGGTAATGGGGTTGAAGTCGGCTGCCTTGAAGTAGAGCAGCACCTCATAGGAACCCAGCAGCTGCGAGTTGGGGAAGGTGACGGTGTTACCCTCGATGTGGCCCTTGATCCAGGCTTTGGGCAAGTAGCTGCAAATGCCCTGCATCCACATGTCCTCACCGTCAAAGCCCACTCTCACGACGGCGGAATAGGGCTCCCATTCCATGCCGTCATTGATGGCCGTGGTGAAGTAGTAGAACTCGGTGGCCATATCCTCGGGAGGCGTCAGGGGCGTCTCGCTGATGGGAATGTAGACCGACTCATAGTCACCGTCCTGCAGCCACTCGTAGTCAAGATACTGGAACGTCTGGCCGAAGGCGCGGTTCATCGTTCCCAGGATGTTCAACTCGTCGGTGCTGTTGAGGCTGATGGTGCCGTCGTCGTTGATGGTGTAAGTCACCTCCTGGATGTCGGGGTTATAGAAGTAGGAACCTTTTTCAGCATCATAGGTGAACATGGCCACCTGAATGGCCATTTCCAGCGAATAGGTGTAAGCGATAGATTGACCCAGGGGCACGGTGATGGTCTTGCCGTCGGCGCTCAAGGTGCCCTCGACCCATCCATTATAATAGGACCAGGATACGGGGCGCTGGATATAAACCTTGTTACCCTCGGCAAACACGATGCTCAGCGACCCTTCTTGGGCCTCGGTGATGATTTCATAGGGCCATTCACCCTCTGGGACGTTCTCTTTCTCCACTTCCCTGATCACTTTGCCGCTGCGCTGATACAGGTGCAGCTCTCCGTCGGGCTGATCCTCGATTACGTCGGGCACATAGGTCTGTTTCTCGACAATGGTATAGTGGAAGGTCATCTCGGGATTGACAGCACCGGTGGCTAGCACCTCGATGCAGGCGGCGGGCACATGAAGCGTGTAGTTGCCAAGGACGCTCAACGGATACTCCATGTAGATATAGGCACTGCCGCCAATCTCCAGGATGTGGCACTCAAAGGACCTTCCCGTCTGATCGTCAACAAGTTGGGGCGTGGCATCCTCGTTCACTTCAACGGGCGAACCATAGGAGATGGAGAAGTTCTGCAGCAGGTACACCTCGCCCTCGGCGGGAGTGATGGTGTACTCTGTCGAGTCTTGACTCTTGATAGTATAGTGGAAGTTCAGTTCAGCGACCTCCTCGTCAAGGGCATTGACAATCAGCGACCCTGCGGGGATGGTGAGCCTGTACACGCCAGGTTCAACAACTTCATTGGGGAAGTTCACGGTCACGTTGTGGCCTGATGCCGACATGCGCATTTGGGCGGTGGCGCCAGTTATGGTATTGGTCAGTTTGGCCTTGCTGCCGGTGGTGATGCCGTCCACTATCTCGGGGAAGGTGATGGTGAAATCCTGCAGACTGGCCACCGTGCCCTCGGCGGGATCGATGGTGATCAGGTCATAGAACGACTCTTGGTCATCGCCCTCGATGGTGTAGTTGAAGTTAAGCTCATCCACCTCTAAACCAAGGGTATATATGACCACGGCTCCGGCCGGTATCGTGAGCGTGTATTGGCCGGGCCTGGTGATTTCATCGGGGAAATAAACCAGCACGTTGTAGCCCACTTCATACATCTCGGCCTGATAGGTGGTGCCGCTCTTGAGGTGCTTCAACGTGGCTTTACAGCCCTCGGCGATTTCGCCGATGTATTCCGGGAAGGAGATGGTGAAATTCTGGAGACTCTCCACCGTGCCCTCGGCGGGATTGACGCTGATCTGTTCATAGAACGAGGTCTCGTCACCGCCGATGAGGAACCTGAGCGTGATGGGAAGAAGACGTTGCCCATTGACGGTGAGCGAGTTCTCTGGCAGATTGAGGAAATATTGCCCCGAGGCGGTGCAGGTTTCATCAAAGTCAATAATCACTGTCTTGCCGTCGGTGTCGAGGCTCATATGCCCCTCGAGCGTTGCGCCGCCACCCTTCTGCAGGGTGGGGACAGCGTTCTCATTGACCACCACGGGCAGGTCGCCAAAGGTAATGGTAAAGTGTTGCAGGCTTGTCACATAGCCCTCGGCAGGAGTGACTTCCATCGCTTCATACGGATCAGTGGCCGCATGTGCCGACGAGCAATACAGGATGGCCAGTAACACGGCTAATAGTTGTACAGTCGTTCTCATATATCCTTATTATTTGTTGTTGGTTGTTAATGTAAATGTAAATGATTTGCAAAAATACGCTGTTTTAGTGAATAGTGTCCAAATAAAGTGTGAAAAATCGACAAAATGACAGTTTTTTACCCTTTTCAGCAACTAATTGTTATCGTGGCCTTTTTACCCTCGGGGTAAAAGCTGTTTTCAGATGTTTTTGCTGCTGCAAAAAAACCGAAATGCCGAAAACCGAATACTGGATATTTTTACCTACCTTTGCCCCCGAATTAACCACTATTGACCTATCTGTTATCGATTATCGACTGAAATCATGAGAATGCGTAGATTGCACATGTCGCTCACCAAGAGGTACATCCGTTCCTTGAAGCGTGCGCGTCACAAACTCAGCGGCGTCATCTGCCTCTCCATCGTTGTACTGCTTTTCGGTGGACTCGCCGTCAAGATGGGCGCCTCCAATATGCTCAATACCGTCATGCACACCGCCCATGACCTGCTGTTGAACACGTGCTTCTTCCTGATGGCCGTCTGCGTCATCACCGGTGCCATCGGACGACTCTTTGTCGAGTTTGGCGTCGTCGAACTCCTCGAGAAGGCACTGCGACCCTTGATGAAGCCTCTGTTCAACCTCCCGGGCATGGCCTCGCTGGGCGCCGTCCTCACCTTCTTGAGCGACAACCCCGCCATCATCACCTTGTCTCAGGACAAGCGTTTTGCCTCACACTTCAAGAAATACCAGTTTATCTCGCTCACCAACTTCGGCACCGCCTTCGGCATGGGCCTCATAGTCATCATCTTCATGATGGGTTACGGATTCTTCAGAGAACCCCTCATCGGACTTGTCGGCGCCATCTTCGGCTGCATGGTTTCCACGCGACTGATGCAGTACTTCGTCAAGAAGACCCATCCCGAGTATGCCGAGGAACCCGCTTGTGAACTCACCGAGGCCGACCTCCAGGTCGAGCATGAGGAGGAGAAGTCGCTTTTCCTGCGCATCCTCAACTCGCTGCTCGATGGCGGTCGCACGGGCGTCGATGTCGGTCTGGCCATCATTCCCGGCGTGCTCATCATCTCGTCGCTCGTGATGATTCTCACTTTCTCGGCCAGCGCCGACGGCAGCTACACCGGAGCCGCCTATGAGGGTGTCGGTGTACTCCCCTGGCTCGGCGAGAAGATTGGCTTTGTATTCCAGTGGCTCTTCGGCTTCGAGGATCCCCACCTCATCGGCTTCCCCATCACCGCCCTTGGTGCCGTGGGTGCCGCCCTCGGTCTGGTGCCCAAGTTCATCCAGGAGGGATGGGCCGACGGCAATGCCATCGCCGTGTTCACTGCCATCGGCATGTGCTGGAGCGGCTTCCTGAGCACCCACACAGCCATGCTCGACTCGATGCACTATCGCGAGCTCACTTCGCGCGCCATCCTGTCACACACCATCGGTGGCCTGGTAGCGGCCATTGTCGCCCATTGGACCTATGTCCTCGTGGGCATGATTTTTTAGGCGGCAGTGGCAGACCTCAAGATACACTTACGATTTAACGTTTTTTAAGGATTTTTCCTCAGTATTCTTTTGCTTTGTTGTGGAAAAGGTTTTATCTTTGCACCAAAACTATATATAGTGTATCACAATAGGTGATTTTTAAGATTCTTGATATGAAATGTTTAGGTCTTTCCATCCAGCACTACTGGCACCGGCTGCCAGGCGTGAGTTTCTTTATCTGCAGGCCACATGGTAACAGGTGTGCTGGAAACTGAGAAAGACAACTCCTTAAAAATGTAAAGCTACAGAAGTTATCCGGAGCCCTTTGATGATAAAGTTGATTAAACCCTCATTATGAACGACTTTTTATTTTTGAGAAAATTATACAGATTTAATTATTAACTTTAAAATTTTTATTCTATTATGAAGAAAGTTTTATTTACACTCGCAACTCTGTTTGCATTTGGCGCAACCGCCAATGCTCAGTTGCCCGCACCCGTGCTGGCTTTCGGTACTGATGCCAACAATCTCATCACCGAGATTGAGCTGGCTCCCGGTGAGACTTCTGAGGAGATTCATGTTGTTCTCATTGAGCAGCAGGAGGTTGTTGTACAAGGTTTCCAGATGCAGTGGTTGATGAAGGATGCCACTGGCGAACTGACCGAGACCGTTAACTGCCCCATGATCTATGGTGGCCGCGTTAAGACTTGGACCAATGCTGAGAACATCTCGACTGCTGACGAGAACATCGGTGGTACCATCGGTAACTCGCTCGCTTCTTCACATCCTCTGTTTGCAACTTGGCGTTGGGTAGGTACCAACACCAGCAGCAACCAGTTCTGGTGGAACACCGACTATGATGGCAACCCCACCGCTCCCGTTTGCGTTGGTTGCTTCAAGATTGAGGTTCCCGCTGACTGGGCTGATGAGTTTGTTACCTTCGAGCTTGACAAGGAGTACACCCTCTACAACCAGACCGCTGATGAGACCCCCGCTTCGACTCAGGGTTATGAGGCACGTCCGGACTATGACATGGTTCTGACCGTGAAGAACAAGAACTTCGTTCCTCCCGTAGTTGAAGAGCCCCTGACCGGTGAGATCATCCTGGGTGAGGTTGACGCTGAGAACGGTCTGCTCCCCGTTAGCTACAATGGCGACGAGGATGTTACCATCACCGTTACCGTTAATGGTGAGGTTGTTGAGATCGTTGATGGCAATGTACAGCTCGCTGAGGGTGACAACACTGTTGTTGTTACCGTTACTGCCGAGGGTTACCTGCCTCTCGAGAAGACCGAGACCGTTAACTGGACCAAGCCCCAGCCTCCCGTACAGACCCCCGCTCCCACGATCAACATCACTCCTGGTGATGAGGCTTACATCATCGAGGCTGTAGGTGAGGGCACCGTTACCCTGTTCGTTGACGGCGTGGAAGTTGAGAATCCCTACACCATCAACCGTACCGATGCTGACCAGGTTGTTACCGTGACCGCTGTTGCTCACGTTGACGGCCAGATCGACGGCACCGTAACTGGTGAGTACATGATTCCTGCTCTCGAGGTACTTCCTCCCGTTGTAACTCCCACTCCCGAGATTAGCTACGAGGTAACTGACGAGGCTGTTATCATCACCGCTACCGGTGAGGGTGAGGTTCTCCTCTATGTTGACGGCGAACTCGTTGAGAATCCCTGCACCATCGACCGCGGCGATGCCGACGTTGTAGTTGTTGTAACCGCTACCGCTCAGGGTGAGGATATGGAAATCAGTGAGGAGGCTTCTATGGAGATCACCATCCCCGCTATCGGTGAGACTCCCGAGGATCCCCACATGACCGGTATCTGGATCGTTCTCACCGACCTCGATGGCGTTGAGCACTGGTATAGCATGAACCCCGATCCCAATGGTGAGCCCAACTGGTCACTCATGATGACCCTGCACCACCAGCCTTGGGATATCAATGTTCCCTTCTACTTCATGGTGAACGGCGTTCGCTACGGTGCTGAGACCGACATGCAACTGCCCGCTATGGGTGATCAGTACCAGACCGTCCTCAACCCCGTATTCGAGGGTGAGAACTACTGGTATGTTCCCGCAGGCTATCCCTACACTTGGGGTCTCCAGTTCAAGGATGGCCAGATCTGGTTGCTCGTTGCTCAGGGCCCGATGACCGGCATCGATGAGATCGTTGACGGCAAGACCGTTGCTAACGTACGCTACTTCAACATGGCCGGTCAGGAGATGCAGGAGGCTAACGGCATGACCATCGTCGTTACCACCTACACCGACGG
>JAZQJW010000013.1:0-11655 GCA_045541835.1 Sodaliphilus sp.
ATCAGGAAATTGCTATTCAATGACTTTGAACTTCTCACCCAAAGTAGGTATTTGGCAGATGAATTACTCGGCAAATTTTTACATTATGGATGTTGACTTGGAAGCAATAGGTATCGACCCTGCCCACAACTGGAAAGGGCTTGTGTCCAGTTTCACGTTTGACAACACTTTTAATTTGCCGTATTCATGGCGTTTTAATGTTCAAGCCAGTCTGAATCCATACCATAAATCCATGTACATGAAAAGCAGAACACATGGTTCAATCAATCTCAGACTTAGCAAGAGTTTCCTGAAAGACAAGAGTCTTAACGTAGCCGCTAGAGTGAACGACCTCTTTTATACAACCAAAGAGCGAGGCCTGGTTTATGAGGGCATCAATTACTGTAATGATGGTGATGTCTATCGCGATAACCAATATTGCCAGTTAAGTGTCTCTTGGAAATTCAACGCCACCCGCAGCCGCTACAAGGGCAGCCACGCTGGACAAGACGAGCGCAACCGCCTGTAAAGACTAACGCACAGAAATAGCTTCAATACCGAGTTCAGCCGAGGGTGATGTCACATCCTCGGCTGAGCAATTGATTACCCGTTGGACTTATGGCGTTTCTTGGTATCTTTGCAATTTCGAAAAAATGGTCGTATTTTTACACCAGAATAATAGATCAAATCCATTAAAAGTAATGAATAACGCAGATTTTTGGGCATCAGTCCGCTCTATTATAGCCGATGGCTTTACGCCCGATGGTCTGCAAAAACTTGACCGTTATGCAGAGTAATTCATCAGCAACGCGTTGGTATATCAACGATTTTCACCGCAGGAACAGCATGGCTGCGCAACGGGAGGTGCAACAAATGTCATTGCATCCCTGCTCGCGGGAGCAGAAGTTGGCACAGATAGCGGCCGTCAAGCGTCATTCAACGACTTCTAAAGCGAGCGCCAATGCGCAGCGCAGCAAGAAACAGTGATTGAGCAATGGTCCAAGGCCGTCGGCCTGTGGACTGAAAGTGTTGAAGAAGTATTGTCACAAAGCCTTGGGGAACAGATTGCCGAAGGCGGTGAAGCTATCGTTTATGACCATGGCACCACACTCATCAAGTCTATAGGTCTTGATTACTTTATTCAGCCAGTTTTTGCCCTTGATCGAATAACTCTCCACAACACCTATTTCCCCGAGACGCGTCTCTTTGTATTGGGTTTTGGACGTGACAAGCGAGGAGAATTCAAAATTATTGTTGAGCAGCCTTTCATCGACGGGCAACCAGTTAGTGACGAAGAAATCGCAACATTTATGCGACAAATGGGATTTGAACTCAAGAACCCGCGAAACTGGACTTATGCCACCCCAGAAATTTACTTGAGTGACATGCATGATGAGAATGTGATTCGCTCCAATCATTCCGATACCATCTTTGTCGTTGATTGTGACATCCGCATTAACACACCAGAACTCAGACAAGGAGGGACCAGAATCCTATCAACCGAAGTCGAATTTGCATAATTGGCACTTAATCTACTTTTGATTATTCATAGTAAACTCCTCAACACCCAATTTGGCATTGAGGGAAAGAATTGACTTGAAATCTTTTCAAAGATTGACGCCTTTGGGGACAGTTGCAAAAAGAAGAACCGCCAAACAGTTGATAAACAACCATCTAACGGTTCTTGCTGTGATCCCTACAGGATTCAAACCTGTAACCTTTTGATCCGTAGTCAAACGCTCTATTCAATTGAGCTAAGGGACCATTTTTTCGTTTTAGCGGTGCAAAGTTACTGCTAATTTTTGAACTGGCAAGCGTTTTGGTCAACTTTTTTTTAAAAAAATTTTCGACTCAACAACCAAACAGGCATTATATTTCACAATGCCAGCAAGTTAGGCATAATCAAAAAAAATCAGTTGAGAAGCCAGGTTGCGATTGCCCAGATAAGGAAAATCACAAGAGCGATGATTGTGGCGTTCCAAACGGGCTTGTACTTCACTACATAGAGTGACAGTTTGGGTACGTCGGACTTCTCGGGTTTCTCGTCGGCGATGGCGAGTTTGTGCTCGTCGATGGGCTCGACGGGCTGTGCCTCTTCCTTATATAAATAAGCCTTCATTGTCTTGTTTTGTTTTGATTGGTTTTGCGGTGCAAATGTACTGCTTTTTCCTTAACGGAGCAAGAAGTGAAGTTTTTTTTCTTGGTGGGAAGGGAAAATGGAGCGTTGACAAGGCCTCGGCACAGGGAGCCGGGCTATAATTGATGACGGGGGACGGTTGTTGGTGAAAAATAAAAGGAGCGGGATGCTGGTGTTGACAGCGTCCTGCTCCTGGTTATAAGAATCCACACCAAAGGATGTGATGAAACTCCGACTAAATACAGGATTTGAGGGCGCCACACGCTTTGTAATCCTCCGGCTGTTAAGCACCACGTGGGTCGAGGCCCGCCATTGCGAGCAGCGCTTTGCTCGGCATTTCATAAAAATTTGAAGAGTATCCCGATCTACTTTGATGTGGACAATATTGCAAAGAACTTGTTGTCTTAAAGACTTTGCAAAGATAGGTGATTCCTATGAATGACGCAAGAGTTGAGGCAATTTTAACACTACTTTTTAACATCTGAGAAGCCTATTGATTTCAGCAAGCAGAAATGAGGGCCACCTGGACGGGGATAACGGAAAGAACGAAGACGACGAAGATAACAGGATGAACGGGTGCAAGGGACTGCCTTGAAGGAACAGACCGGATAGTTGAAAGAGTCAGGAAAATATAGATATTGAAAAAAGCATTTAAAAAAGTCCTTAATTATTGCTAGTAAATATAATAATGTGTATATTTGCGATTGATTTAGCATCTTTGCTCTTTAACTGGCAACATCAACACTGACTATCATTGAGTCTAACTACATAATTATTAACCTTTTAAAAATGTTCACATGATGAAAAAAGTTTTACTTCTTCTTGTAGCATTTGCTTTGACCATGGCGGCCAGCGGCCAGCGTCTGACGATGAATCCGCGACAATCGGGCCAGCAGGTCAAGAGCAAATATGAGTTCAAGAGCACGCACAAGAGTGTTTCGCGTGACGGGCAGTTGTCCACTGCTCAAAGCCATAGAGCTCCTGCCCGTGTCAGTGTAATCACCGAGCAGCCTGAGGGCGAGTTGAAGACCTATATGCGCACTGGCGGTGCGATGTACAGCTTCTGGGGCTACCTGTTCACTACCTATCAGGATGGCGGCGCCATGCAGATGGTGTTTGCCGATGACGGCAAGACGGTCTATCTCAAGGATCCCATCTCGCAAGCCGCTGCCAATTCTTGGGTAAAGGCTGAGCTGAGCGATGATGGCAAGACCTTGACGATGCCGTTGAACCAGTACGTCATCTTTTATAACGAAGTTGATTATGGCCTGATTACGGCCTGGGTAGACGTGACGGTAGATGAGAGCGGCAATCTTAATGCGGTCCCCAACCTCGACATTCATGAGGTGACGTTCACCATCGGTGACGATGGCACGATCTCACTTAACGGGTCGAGCGGCGACGTGGACAACTTTACCGGTAGCGGCTTGGGTCTGATCTATGACGATGACCTGACATGGGCCGCTTATCTTGACTGGGAGTCGGTTTACACCCCGTTTGACGCCAAACCGGTTGAACTGCCTGATGGCGCTGTCCTGGAAGACTTCTCGATGAAGTACATTGACAGCAATGACAATCCCACAGGAGAAATGGTCAAGGTTGCCATGATGGACAACGATGTCTATATCCAAGGCTTCTCGTCGTTGGTACCCGACGGTGTCATTAAGGGCACCCTGAACGGCGACATGGTGGTATTCCCGAGCGACCAGTATATCGGCATCGGGAACAGTCTGTTCCTGAGCATGGCCGGCATTGATGCAGATTACAATGTGCTTGACAACCTTGAGTTTGGCTACGATGCCGCAACACGCACCATGACTGCCAACGACATCCTCGCAGTTGTTGCAGGCTTGAACATTCAGGAGTTATATGGCCAACCCGTTATCGCTCCTTATTTTGATCATGCCGCAACACCGGCCAATCCCGAGGTGATTGACTTTGTTGACCAGGGTGAGTTGGGCGGCTACAACTATGGTTCGTTCAGCGTACCGACTCTCGACACCGAGGGCAATTTCATCAACCCCAACGACTTGTACTACCGCATCTACTTCGATGACGATGAGTTGTTCACCTTCGGTCCCGACGAGTATCCCGAACTCACCGAGTTCATGACCGATGTTCCCTATAATTTCACCGATAATTATGACTTCGGCGTTGGCGGTGCAACCATCTACTTCTATGAGACCGGTTTCCAGCGCGTGGGTATCCAGAGCATCTTCCGCGGCGGCGGTGAAGAGCACGAGAGCGAAATCGTCTATATGGAGCTGAAAGACGGCAGCGCTCCCGAGGGTTCGGCCGACCACTATGCAGGCTACTGTGATGATAACGCAAGCCAGACCGGCATCTCGGCAGGCAGGGCACAGGCTTATGACGTGGCCACGTTTATCAACGATCCCAGCCTGAAGGGCATGAAGGTGAAGGGCCTGCGCATCACCACCCCGAAGCGCACCGCTGTCACCGAGTACACCGGTTGGTTGTCCACCGGCCTGAATCTCAAGCTTGTTGATGGCGTGAAAGTTGCTGATGCCGATATCACGAGCAAGACGACTGACGTGGTATTGGGTCACACCGAGATCATGTTTGACGAGCCTTACGAGATTGGCGAAGACGGCTTCTTTGCCGGCTTCTCGATTCCTGTGACCGACGAGGACAAACCGTTGATGATCACCAGCGACAAGCTGGGTGGAGGTCTGTGGATTCACACCTCGAGTGCCATTCGCAGTTGGACCGACATGTCCAGCTCCGGCAGCCCCTGTATCGAGCTCATCCTCGAGGGCCAGCAAGAGAATGCCGCCACCATCATTCTGCCCGCCAACAGCTTTGCCAAGAAGGGCGAGCCCATCTATGTCACGGGCAAATTGTACAACCACGGCACCACCACGCTCACCGCTGGTGAATACACCTATGAGTTAAACGGTGTCACCAACACTGCCACACTCACCAACTACATCAAGGGTGACCACTGGGGACGCAGCAGCGACATGATCATCGAGCTGCCCGGCATCGACGAATCGGGCGACTATCCCTTGACCATAACCGTCACCAAGGTCAATGGCACCGACAACCAGGATGTTGCACCCACCCACGAGGGTATAGTGACCATCATGGACTTTGTTCCCGTTCACCGCGTGCTCGTTGAGGAATACACCGGCACCTGGTGCGGATGGTGTACCCGCGGCCTTGTGGCCATGAAGATGCTGGCCGAGGCCTATGGCGATGACTTCATCGGTGTTGCCTACCACAATTCCGATCCCATGGCTATCATGGATGAGTATCCCAGCCCTGTTCAAGGCTTCCCCAGCGCATTTGTCGAGAGGTATTATGATGTCGATCCTTACTATGGCTACGAGTCGGCAGGCTTTGGCATCAAGGACCTTGTTGACTATCTGATGAGTCAATTGGCTGTTGTTGACCTTAACGTGAAGGCCGATTGGGCTGATGAGTCCAAGACCGAGATCAAGGCCAACGTCGAGAGTAACTTCGTCATGAATTCCGACAATCACCAGTACGGCATCGAAGTCATGCTTGTCGAGGACGATATGTATGGCCCCGCCGGCACCGATTGGGACCAGCACAACTACTATGCCGATATGGACGACGAGTATGCCAGTGAGCCTAACCTGGGACCGTTGTGCGAGTTGCCTGATGTCATCGAGGGTTATCATTTCAACGACGTGCTCGTGGCCACCTCGGGTGTTGTGGAAGAAAGCCTTCCCACCTCGCTTGTCGCCAACACGGTCAACAACTTCGAGTACTCATTCGATGTTGATTACATCTACAACATGAACTATGAGCCTCTTATCCAGGACAAGGATAAGCTCCACGTTGTGGCTATCGTCGTTGACAAGGCCACCGGCAAGGTGCTCAATGCCGCCAAGGCCAAGGTGGGCACTTCGGCTGTTACTGAGATCAACGTCGACAACAAGGAGATTGCCTCGACCGTCTTCTTCGACCTCACTGGTCGCAAGGTCAACAATCCCGAAACCGGTATCTACATCAAGGTTGTGCGCTACACCGATGGTTCGCAGCGCAGCTTCAAGGTACTCAAGAAGTAACCGTTGTCACATCCCGATTTAAAAGGAATCGCAGGCCCGACGCCAGGGCTTGCGATTTCTTTCATTCTCACGCGCCATGGGGATGCCTGATTGATGGGCAATTGCAGACTGGTCAAAACTCATTCAGCCACAACGTTATTGCCGTTTAGCACACATTGATGATAAAAAGATGTGAAAAATTGTGTGGGGTTGGGGGAATTTGCTTACCTTTGTGCCAAAATTTACGAAATCCATTATCATAAACAAGAACGAACGAAATTTCAAGTCATGAAAGGTATTCATGTTACAAGTGAGATAAAACCGTTGAAGAAGGTTTTGTTGCACCGTCCCGGACGTGAACTGCTCAATCTGACGCCCAACACGCTTGAAGAACTTCTGTTTGACGATATTCCCTATCTGAAAGTTGCCGAGGAGGAGCACGACGCCTTCTCCCAGGTGCTGCGCGACAATGGCGTTGAAGTGGTTTATCTGGAAGACCTGATGGCCGAAGTGCTTGACCTCAATGCCGAGATCAGGGAGCAATTCCTGCGCCAGTTCATCGAGGAAGCAGGTATCTGTGCGACAAAGTACCACGATATCATCTATAACTACTTGAACGGCATCCAGTCGAGCAAAGAGCTGGTGCTGAAGACGATGGAAGGCATCTACCTGCAGGACCTGCCTCGCGACCCGCGTGAGGTGGAGAATTCGCTGGTTGACCAGGTGCGCGGCGACAGCCGTTTTGTTGTCAAGCCGATGCCCAACCTGTATTTCACGCGTGACCCGTTTGCCTGCATCGGCACGGGCGTGAGCATCAACCGCATGTTCTCGGTGACCCGCTGCCGCGAGACGATCTACGGTGACTACATCTTCAGGTATCACCCCGACTTCAAGGAAGTGGAGCACTACTACGATCGCACCCTGCCCTACCGCATCGAGGGCGGCGACATCCTGAACCTGAACGAGCACACGCTCGCCATCGGCATCTCGCAGCGCACCGAGCCTGACGGCATCGAACTGATTGCCAAGAACATCTTCAACAACGGCCATGCAGCCATCGACACGGTGCTGGCCATCCACATCCCCGAGACGCGTGCCTTCATGCACCTTGACACCGTGTTCACCCAGATTGACCACGACAAGTTCACGGTTCACCCCGGCATCCTGGGACCGCTGGAAGTCTTCAAGTTGACGCGCGGCAATGGCGACGACATCAAGCTGGAGCGCAAGGAGGAGACGCTGGAGGAAATTCTGGCCGAGTCGCTGGGCCTGGAGCACGTCACGCTCATCAAGTGCGGCGGTGGCGACCGCATCACCGCCGAGCGCGAGCAGTGGAACGATGGCAGCAACACGCTGTGCATCGCCCCTGGCAAGGTGATTGTGTATGAGCGCAACAATGTGACCAACGCCATCCTGCGCGAAGAGGGCATCACGGTGCTGGAAATCCCCAGCAGCGAGCTCTCACGCGGTCGTGGAGGACCCCGTTGCATGAGCATGCCCTTGTGGCGCGAGGACTAGTTAATTAGGAATTAGGAATTAGGAATTAGGTATGAGGAATTAGCAATGAGGAATTAGAAATGAGGAATTAGAAATGAGGAATTAGAAATTAGCCGTGCGGATGCCTGCTAAAGTCTAATGTCTAAGGTCTAAAGTCTAATGTCTAAACTCTAATGTCTAAACTCTAAAAAAGAACTAACAACTAACAACCATATTATTAATCATTTTTTTTAAACAAATTTTTCACAATTATGCCAAGAAGTTTATCTGGAAGAAGTTTCCTGAAGTTACTCGATTTCTCGACCGAAGAGATTCAGTATTTACTTGAACTTGCTAAGGATTTCAAGCGCATGAAACGCGCCGGAACTCCCCACAAGTACCTCGCAGGCAAGAACATCGTGCTCTTGTTCGAGAAGACCTCGACAAGAACCCGCTGCTCGTTTGAGGTTGCCGGCAATGACCTGGGAATGGGTGTTACCTACCTGGATCCCGGTTCATCGCAGATGGGCAAGAAGGAGTCCCTCGAGGACACCGCCAAGGTGCTGGGCCGCATGTTCGACGGTATCGAGTACCGCGGCTTCGACCAGGAAATCGTTGAGAACCTCGCCAAGCATGCCGGCGTGCCCGTGTGGAACGGTCTGACCACCGACTTCCATCCCACCCAGATGCTGGCCGACGTCCTCACCATCGAGGAGCACTTCGGCTACTACAAGGGCCTGACGATGGTCTTCATGGGTGACGCCCGCAACAACGTGGCCAACTCGCTGATGGTCGTTTCGGCCAAGTTGGGTATCAACTTCGTGGCTTGCGGTCCCAAGGACAACATGCCCGATGCCAAGCTCGTCAAGACCTGCAAGGAGATTGCTAAGGAGAATGGTTGCACCATCACCCTGACCGAGGATGTGAAGAAGGGCACCAAGAATGCCGACGTCATCTATACCGACATCTGGGTATCGATGGGTGAGCCCGACGAGATCTGGGAACAGCGCATCAAGCTGCTCAGCCCCTATCAGGTGAACGATGCCGTGATGGCCAACGCCAACCCCGGCGCCATCTTCCTGCACTGCCTGCCCTCGTTCCACGACCTGGAGACCACCATCGGTGTTGACATCCACAAGAAGTTCGGTCTTCCCGAGATGGAGGTTACCGACAAGGTGTTCCGCAGCCCGCAATCCAAGGTATTTGACGAGGCCGAGAACCGCATGCACACCATCAAGGCCGTGATGTACGCCACCTTGAAGTAATCAATTTCACGATGTGAAATTGAGGATTAAAGATTAGTGATTAGAGATTAGTGAGCGACGCTCATTATCTTTAATCATTAATCTTTCAAGAAGCATCATTCAACAATAGACAGAAAAGACAACACATTATCTATCATTATGAGTAAACGTCTTGTTATCGCTCTGGGCGGCAACGCCCTGGGCAAGACTCCGCAGGAGCAGCTGAAACTGGTGAAGGGTACCGCATCGACCATCGTGGACCTCGTTGAGGAGGGTTACGACGTGGTTATCGGTCACGGCAACGGCCCCCAAGTGGGTATGGTGAACCTGGCCTTTGAATACTCGGCCAACAACGGCGGCGGCACTCCCGCCATGCCGTTCCCCGAGTGCGGCGCCATGACGCAGGGTTACATCGGCTATCACCTGCAGCAGGCCGTTGAGCGCGAGTTGGCTCGTCGTGGTCTGAACAAGCCCTGTGCCGCTGTGGTGACCCAGGTGGTTGTTGACAAGAACGACGACGCTTTCCAGAAACCGACCAAGCCCGTCGGCATGTTCTACAGCAAGGAGGACGCCGACCGCATCGTTGCCGAGACGGGTTACACCTTTGTCGAGGACGCCGGTCGTGGCTACCGCCGCGTGGTTCCCTCGCCCATCCCCGTCAAGATCGTCGAGTTGCCCATCGTTGAGCAACTCGTTGGCCTGCACAGCGTGGTCATTACCGTGGGCGGTGGTGGCATCCCCGTTGTGGAGAACGGCCCCGGCGACTATGAGGGCGTGGCAGCAGTGATCGACAAGGACCGCGCCAGCGCCAAGTTGGCTCTGGACCTGAATGCCGACATGCTGGTCATCCTCACAGCCGTGGAGAAGGTGTCCATCAACTTCAACAAGCCCGACCAGAAGGACCTGGACCGCATGACCATCGCCGAGGCCCGCGAATACATCCAGCAGGGTCACTTCGCTCCCGGCAGCATGCTGCCCAAGGTTGAGTCGTGCATCAGTTTCGTGGAGAACACGACAGGCGGCACCGCCCTGATCACCTCGCTCGACAAGGCCCGCGAGGCCCTGCAGGGCAAGACCGGCACGCTGCTCGTCAAGGAGTAATCGACACATTATCTATATTATAAGAGCAATGGCTGAGCGATGCTCAGCCATTGCTCTTATTTCACACCCGTGGATGGTGCAAGCCGGAGGCTTACAATACACCGACGGGCGATACTACAGCAATGAGGGCCACTGCCTGAATGCAAGCCAGAGGCTTGCAATTCATCGACGGGCGGGGCGACGGAGATGAGAAAATAGACAGAAATAGTTAATTATTTTTGTTTATTTTCAAAAAACAATTAACTTTGCAGGTAGAATTGATAATCATTTAAAACAAAAAAAGGACTATGAAACGATTATTTACTCTTATCACATTGATGGTGGCGTTCACTGCCGCATGGGCTGACTCGCCACTGACGTCAACGTATTTTGCCGAGGCCTATAGTGAACACCCGATGATACAACTGGTGGGTGAGGGCATAGAGGGCGATATGCCATTGAATTTGCTGAATTTCCTGGCCGACAAACATGCGCCTGTTGACGTGCGCCTGGCAGTGATTAACAAGTTGGGCTGGAACTTTGACGGCACCAACTTTGGAAATGAACTTGGCCAGTACCTGATGAGCCGTTATGGCGTGAAGAACGAGAAGAAACTCGCCAATAAACTTGATGCCCGCACACTGGCTGTGTATGCCTATGCCAAGGCGATGAGCAACTACTTTGACGTGAAAGATGCGAGCAATCTGGCACACAAGGCAGTGAAGAAGAACAAGGACAAGAGCTTGAGCGTGGCGCTGATTTCGGCGCTGATCGATGCCCAAATCTATCTGGACAGCGACTGGTCGCTGATCTACCCCGCTCTGAACAACGTGCTACATGACGGTTCATTACACATGGACATGCGCCAGGAGGCCATCGACGGCATCATGGAGTACATCAACCTCTACCAGGAGTACCAGTAATGCTCAGCTGACTTCCTGGTCAAAAAAAACTCAGGCTCCTCAAGGGGTTACCCTCTTGGAGCCTGATTGCATTTTGCGGAATTAATACTTTGGAATGAACCTGTGTTGATTAGGCGTGCTTCTTTGCCTCGTCAACGATAGCCTTGAAAGCGGCGGGATTGTTCATAGCCAGGTCGGCAAGCACCTTGCGGTTGATCTCGATACCAGCCTTGTGAATCAGGCCCATCAGCTTGCTGTAGGAGAGGTCCTCCATGCGAGCGGCAGCGTTGATACGCTGGATCCACAGCGCGCGGAAGTTGCGTTTTTTCTTCTTACGGTCAGCGTAAGCATAGGTCAAACCCTTCTCCCAGGTGTTCTTAGCAACGGTCCAGACGTTCTTGCGAGCGCCAAAGTAACCCCTTGTAAGTTTTAAGATTTTCTTGCGTTTGGCTCTTGAAGCCACGTGATTAACTGATCTTGGCATTTTTTTAAATTGTTTTGATTGCTAGCGGCCGCATTGCGGCACTTTGAGCTAGACATTCGGTTAATAAATAAAAGATAAAAATCTTGTGATTAAAAGAAAGTTGAATGGTTTACTTCACCAGAAGCTGACGCACGATGTTCAAGTTGGCCTTGTCCACGATGCTCATCTTACCCAGGTTACGTTTACGCTTCTTGCTCTTCTTGGTCAGGATGTGACTCTTGTAAGCATGTCTTCTTTTAATCTTTCCGGTGCCGGTAAAGGTGAACCTTTTCTTCGCAGCGGAATTCGTCTTAACTTTTGGCATTTTGTTTTAGTTTAA
>JAZQJW010000014.1:0-75200 GCA_045541835.1 Sodaliphilus sp.
CGGCCTACCACGCACGCATCTCCTATCCCAGCGAGATGAAGCCGGCCCCAACCCCCAGACCAACGAGGCCGCCATCCTGTTGGTGGCCGACGCCTGTGAAGCGGCCACCAAGAGCCTGAGCGACCACAGCGAGGAAGCCATCAGCAACATGGTGAACAAAATCATCGACACTCAGGTTGCCGAGGGTCTCCTCCGCGAGGCGCCCATCAGTTTCAGCGATGTGGAAACCATCAAGAAACTCTTTGTCGAGCGACTGCGCACGGCCTACCACGCACGCATCTCCTATCCCAGCGAGATGAAGCCGGCAGAACCCGCCAAGGGCAGCGAGACCTCGATTGCCAAGGCCGCTACCGACAATTAATGCGGACTCCAGGGCAATAAATGCCCCTAAATCCGTGTTATTATGATATAGGACAGTTTTCAGGAATTTGTTATTGGTGGCTTTCCACCAACTATAAACCAGAGACTAAGAACTAGATGATATTACAGACCATATTGTTGATTGCCGGTATCGTCTGCCTTGTGGCAGCGCTGGCACTCGTGTTGTGGCCGCGCTGGGTCGCCTCGGTGCCTGCATTCATCGGTCTGTACCTCCTGCATCGCAGTTATGCCATTGCCGTCCCCGACAAGACGTTCATCTTTTGGGGCATAGCCACATTCATCACCGTCTGCCTGTTCTACCTCTCGCCAAAGGGCGAGCCCGACGGGCATCGGTCCAGCAATCTCTATGTGGGATTGACGGCGCTGGCAGGCGGATTGCTCGGCATTCTGCTTCAGCATCCGGCATTCATGGTGCTCGGAGTGATTCTCGGTGCCGCCCTCGGACAGTTGGCTTACACCCGGACTCCAAACGGCCGGTGGATGCTCAACCCGTCCTCCATGTTTTTTAAATACTTCGCGGCCAAGGGGCTCCCAGCCATCATTGCCGTCTCCATCATCTGCATCGCCGTGATGGGAATCGTGATAGAATAATGATTTAAATTCATGACAATGAAACAACTCAGATACATCCTCACACTCCTTGCCTTCATGACAGTGACGACCCTGTGTTGCGCGCAGTCACAGCGCACCCAGGGCAGCAAGTTCGCCATCAAGAAGGTCGACTTTGATCACGTCAAGGAAGTCATTTCCAACCCCAACAACGCCTACTACTACCCCAAGTTGATGAAGGCCTACAACAGCAGCGACACCACGCTCTCCATCGAGGCCTGGCGCAACTTCTACTACGGCTACACCTTCCAGGAGGACTATAACCCCTTCCGCGAGAGCATCTACAGCAATGTCGTCGAGCAGCTTTACTACAAGCAGCCGCACTCACGGGCCGAGTGTGACAGCATTGAGAAGTATGCCGAGTTGTCATTGAACGACAACATGTTCGACCTGAACCAGATGAACTTCTACATCTACGTCCTCAAGGAGAAGAAGAAACACGCCCGTGCCGCCATCTGCCAGTATCGTCTCGACAGGCTCATCGCCGCCATCATGTCGAGCGGCAAGGGCACCAAGGAAGAGCCCTGGGTGGTCATCGCTCCCGAGCACGAGTACAACATCATCAATTTCCTCGGGTTTGTCGCCACCGAGCATGAGACCATCGACGGAGGCATCGACTACATCAAGGTGCAGCCTGTCGAGGGCAAGAGCACCGAGGGTTTCTATTTTGACATCTCGCGCATGATGCAGATTGCGGCCCTCAAGTTCCCCGACATCTGATGACCATGACACGCTCATGGCATTTTGATACCAAATGAGAAAAATCTTACCGAAAACGTAAGATTTTTCTCATTTTTACATTAACTTTGTGCGGAATCATCAGCCGGGAACGACTGCATGATTTCTCAACTGTTAACACCATTAATTTAATTATTAACCATCATTATTTATTAGAGCATGACAAGAAGTTACAAATCAAGCTTGGTCCTGTTGCTGATGATGTTGTGTTGCGGAGTGGCCTATGCCCAGTCCCACATGACATTCTATGATTTCGACGGACAAGCCAAGGAGTCATGGCTCCTTCAGGACATCAGCAAAGTGACATTTGAAGGAGGCAACATTGTCGTGACCCACTTGACAGGCACCGACACGGCCCCCATCGGCCAGGTGATGTCAATCAAGTTCACCGACGAGCAGCAAGACCCGACTTCGGTAGCCAAGATTGACACCGACGCAAATCAAGTGCGCGTTGCTACCGACAACAGTTCAATCCGTGTGGTGGGTGCCACGCACGGCTCAGTCACCATCTGGTCAGTGACCGGACAGCAGATTTACAGTAACCGCAACTGGTGTGGCGAGGAAATCGACATCAACCACCTGGAACACGGCATCTACATTATTAACATTAACAACACCACCTTAAAATTCAAGAAATGATGAAAAAGATTTTCACCCTTATAGCACTGCTCGCCTTCAGCATCGTGAGCTTTGCACAGACATCACCCAACCGCCTCATTGTCACGATGAAGAGCGGAGAAATCACCGTCTATAACATTGCCGACGTGGACAGCCTCTCATTTGACCTGGTTGAGGGCGACGTGACGGCCATGCCCAATTTCAAGGCCTTTGAGTGGGACGGCGACGACGGCAACATCACCGTGGGCATCACGCTGAGCCCCGAAGCCAAGAACTATCGCATCGTCATCATCACTGCCGGTGCCGATGTCGAGGCCGCTCTTGCCGCCGCACCCTTAATGGACGAAGAGGGCGACATCCAGTGCACCCTGCCTGCCGCAGTTCCCGGCGAGACTTACACGATTGCCACTGTAGCCTATGACAAGTATGGTATTGCAGGCGAGATATCCACGACCACCTTTGTGGCTCCCGAGAAAACCGTGAGCATGCCCGCACTGAGCATCGCCATTCCCACCAGTTTCAACGACTGCTGGGTTCAGCGCGTGATGTTCGACGGCGTGAAGGTTGCCGAGGTCTGCAAGGAGTACATCAAGGAGTTTGACGACCAGCGCGTGGTTGTTTATCCCTGCGACGAAAACGGCATTGCCATCCTCACCAAGGGCGTTTCGGCCAGCGATGGCGGCACCGTGGTTTGGGACGAGGAGAACAACACTGTTACCTATACCGCCGGCAACAGCACCGCCCTGTCGATGGTCTATCTGGTAGACGGTAAAATCGTTATCGCCGCTCCCGAAATGGCCGAGCCCACTATCGTTGAGGCCGACCTGCTCGTGGACAAGCGCGGCAGCGAGGAGCAGGTTTACAAAATCGTGAAGATCGGCACCCAGTACTGGCTGGCCGAGAACCTGCGCGCCGCCAAGTGGGTTGACGGAACCACCATCCCATTGTTAAAGTCCACCCAGAGCGCCGAGTGGAGCGCCAACACCACGGGTGCTTGCCACGTGTATGCCGATGACAACGACTACATCCCCATCTTCGGCATGCTCTACAACGGCTATTGCATCGAGAATGCCGAGATGCTGGCTCCTGAGGGCTGGGAGGTTGCCAGCCAGGACCAGTGGGCAGCCCTGCGCACCTACGGCGGTCCCTTGGCTAACAACTTCAAGAGCGACACCGAATACTCGTGGAACCTGGGCAAGGAGGGTACCAATGTGACCGGCTTCAACGTTTGGGCCGCCGGTTTCTACTCACCCGCCACCGGTGACGCCGATGACGGCGCCGATGCCTGGTACTGGTCAACCACCCCCTATGATGATCCCTTGAGCAGCACTCCCACGTTCCAGATGATCCGTTTCAACCAGACCAGCAAGAACATGGTGCGCTACACCACCTCGGGCCACAACTACACCTTCGGCCACAGCGTGCGCTGCATCCGCAAGAAATAAGTCCGTCACGGGACTGGTGAATCTTTCTCACCACCCGTCAGGATAGCATAAACAGACCAGAGGCCGAACTCTTCTCACGTTCGGCCTCTGTCTTTTTGTTTCATGAAGGCCCGTTCTTGGTCATTTATATCTTTTTTTTGGGTGAAAATGGATTAATTTGATTATCTTTGCGGCTAATAAAACCCGTATCAGTTATGATGAAGGAAAACCTTATCAAGATTTATGAGCGCAGTTTCATCGACAACTGGGAACTGCCTGCATTAACCGACTACAATACCGGTGAGCGACTCACCTACGGAGACTTTGCACGCAACATCGCCAAGTTGCACCTCCTGTTCCAGAACAGCGGTGTCAAGCAGGGTGACCGCATCGCTCTCATCGGCAAAAACATCCCCAACTGGTTGACCATTTTCATGGGCACCATCACCTATGGCGCCGTCATCGTTCCCATCCTCCAGGAGTTCAACCCTGCCGATGCGCAGCACATCGTCAACCACAGCGAGGCGACCATGCTGTTCATCAGCAAGAGCATCTGGGAGAATCTGGAGCTTGACAAGATGCCGCGTGTGAGGGCCGTCATCCAACTCGAGGACATGAAACTCCTCGCCGAGAAGGACGGTGAATGTGTCGGCAAAGCCAAAGACGGACTTGACGAAGCCTTCAACGAGAAATATGCCAACAGATTCTACCGCAACGATATCCACTACGCCGACGTGCCCAATGACGCCCTCGTTGAAATCAACTACACCTCCGGAACCACAGGATTCAGCAAGGGTGTGATGCTCACAGCCAACAACCTCGCGGGCAACGTCGTCTATGGTATCAACTCTGGCCTGCACTTCAAGGGGTCGCGTGGCCTGGCCTTCCTGCCCCTGGCCCATGCCTTCGGCTGCGCGTTCGACATGCTCACCCCGCTGGCAGTAGGATCACACATCACCCTATTGGGCCGCATCCCCTCGCCCAAGATTCTGGTCAAGGCGATGGCCGAGATTAAGCCCAATCTGGTACTGACCGTTCCCCTGGTTCTGGAAAAAATCTACAGCAAGATGATTGTGCCCATGATCAGCAGGGGCGCCCTGCGATGGGCCCTTGCAGTGCCCTACCTCGACAGGCGCATCTATGACAAGATACGCGACAAACTCATCGAGGCCTTCGGTGGCGAGTTTGAAGAGGTCATCGTTGGCGGTGCTCCGTTCAACGCCGAGGTCGAGGACTTCCTCTACAAGATCAAGTTCCCCTTCACCGTGGGCTACGGGATGACCGAGTGCGGACCGCTCGTGAGCCACACCCCGTGGCGCGAGTTCGTGCCCCACAGCGCCGGCCGTATCCTGCCGGGCATCATGGATTGCAAGATCCTGAGTGACGACCCCGAGAACATCCCGGGCGAAATCTGTGTGCGCGGCGAGAACGTCATGCAGGGCTACTTCCACAACAGCGAGGCCACCGACAAGGTGCTTCACGACGACGGATGGCTGCACACGGGTGATATGGGCACGCTGAATGCCGACGGCACATTATTTATTAGGGGACGCCTCAAAACCATGCTGCTCAGTTCCAGCGGACAAAACATCTATCCCGAGGAAATCGAGGCCAAACTCAACAACATGCTCTACGTGAGCGAGAGCCTTGTCGTCATGCGCGAGGGCAAACTCGTGGCGCTGGTCTATCCCGATTATGACGCCATGGACCAACTCGGCGTCACCCGCGACAAACTTCCCGAACTGATGGAGGAGATACGCACCGAACTCAACAAACTAGTGGCACCCTATGAGCGAATCGCCAAAATCCAGTTGATGGCTACTGAGTTTGACAAAACACCCAAACGGAGCATCAAACGCTACCTTTACAGCAACTGATTTCAGAGCAAAAAAATGTATAAATTGCGAGGTATCGCACCTGGCTTAACAATAATTAACGAATGCCACAATCACGGCATTCGTTAATTTATTATACTGATAATCAATTTATTATAGTATAATTTTGAGGTAAATTTCAAAAAGAGTTTGAAATAATCTTTGAAAAATTTTTCCAAAAATGTTTGCAGGTGAAAATTTTGTTATAATTTTGCATCCGATTTTAACAACCGAATATTATTGTTTTATTATTTAAAATTACAAAAGAAATGAAGAAGTTAGTTTTGGCTTTTGCCGTTATCGCAGCTATGAGCATGGTATCTTGCACTGGTAACACCGAGAATGCTGGTGAGACTCAGGACAGCGCCGCTGTTGAGACCGTTGACACCGCAGCCGTTCCCGTTGACACCGCTGTTGCTCCCGTTGACACCGCTGCTGCTCCCGCCGAGAACACCGAGGCTCCCGCCGACAGTGCTAAGGCTGAGTAATCAAAAGCTTAACGACAAAACGTTTGAAGCTGTTCCCGCCGATAGGCTCGAGCAGCTTTTTTGTGCCCATTACCGAACACCAATAAAAACTTCACCCTGCAGATGCTACCGTTATTTATAGCGTCGGCAGGGTGAAGTGGTATTACAGAGCAACGGGAGAATTACAGATTGTCCTTCTCGATGTCCTTGAAGTAGCGGTAGGTGCTCACCTTGAGTTCATCAACGGCGGCCTCGTCGGCGATGATGATGGCATGGGGGTGCATCTGCAGCGCGCTCAAGGTGCACATGTGAGACACACCGCCCTCGATGGCCTGCTGCAAGGCGCGGGCCTTGGCATGGCCGTTGACAATGATCATCACCTCGCGGGCATCCATCACGGTGCCCACGCCCACGGTGAGAGCCGTCTTGGGCACCTTGTTCAGGTCGCCGTCAAAGAAGCGGCTGTTGGCAATGATGGTGTCCTGGGTCAGCGTCTTCTGGCGCGTGCGTGAGGTGAGCGACGAGCCGGGCTCGTTGAAGGCGATATGGCCGTCGGGGCCCACGCCTCCCATGAACAGGTCGATGCCGCCGGCAGCCTGGATGCGCGCCTCATAGTCGGCACACTCCTTCTTCACGTCGGGGGCATTGCCGTTAAGGATATTGACGTTCTCGGGCTTGATATCGATGTGTGAGAAGAAGTTGTTCCACATGAAGGAGTGGTAACTCTCGGGGTGATCCTCGGGCAGGTTGCAGTACTCATCCATGTTAAAGGTGATGACGTTCTGGAACGACACCTTACCGGCCTTGTTCATCTCGATGAGTTCGCGGTACATGCCCAGGGGCGAACTGCCCGTGGGACAACCAAGTTTGAAAGGTTTCTCGGGGGTGGGATTGGCCTCGTTGATGCGTTGTGCCACATAGCGGGCGGCCCACTTTGATACACTCTCGTAATCAGGTTCAATGATAAGTCTCATAATAACTTGTTTAGATTAGATTCGTTCTTTAGATAGGGCAAAGTTACTCCATTTCTGCGAATTCTCCATAAAAAATAGTAACTTTGCGGTCAAAATCAACCAAACAGACCGTATGAACAAGGAACGCCCCCTCATTCTCGTCAGCAACGATGACGGTTATAACTACAACGGCATTCAGTCGCTCATCAAGGTGGCCCGCACCTTGGGCGACGTGTTTGTGGTTGCACCCGCCGTTCACCAGAGCGGCAAGTCGAGCGCCATCACCTTTGTCAACCCCGTGCGCACGACACTTGTCACGCGCGAGGAAGGCTTCACCGTCTATCTGGCAACAGGCACCCCTGCCGACTGCGTGAAACTCGCCCTGAGCCAACTCATGGCCGACCGCATGCCCGACGTGGTGCTCGCCGGCATCAACCACGGCTACAACAGCGGGCTGAACACGCTCTACAGCGGCACGATGGCCTGCGTGTTTGAGGGCATCCTGCACGGCGTGCCGAGCGTGGCATTCTCCTTTGGAGACTACAGTGCCGATGCCGACACGAGCGTCTGTGAGCCCATTGTCAAGCACGTCACCGAGCGCGTCCTGCAATCCGGTCTGCCCAAGGACGTCTGCCTCAACGTGAACATCCCCAAGATGGACGAGCCATTCAAGGGCATGAAAGTGACCACGGGCGACATGGGACGATGGGTCAACGAGTGGGAACACCGCGTGGACCCCACAGGCCGCGACTACTACTGGCTGACTGGCGACTTTGAGATTGCCGACAAGGACGAAGGACTCACCGACTACTACTGGCTGCAGCGCGGCTATGTGACCGTCACCCCCACCCACGTGGACCAGACCGACTTCGCCTCGATGAAGCAAATCTCTGAATTGCTGCTTTAAACATCACGGCCTACATCATATATTGATTACACATTAATAATATATAGAAAGATATCATCATGGAACGAAGAGTTAGAGTGCGCTTTGCGCCTTCACCCACTGGACCGCTGCACATTGGCGGCGTGCGCACAGCATTGTATAATTACCTGTTTGCCCGTCAGCATGGCGGAGACATGATCTTGCGCATCGAGGACACCGACAGCACACGCTTTGTGCCCGGCGCCGAGGAATACATCAACGAGGCCCTGCAATGGCTGGGCATCGGCATCGACGAGGGTGTGCACGAGGGAGGCAACTACGGCCCCTACAAGCAGAGTGAGCGTCGCGACCTCTATCGCAAGTACATGCAGCAACTCGTTGACAACGGCAAGGCCTACTACGCCTTTGACACCCCCGAGGAGCTGGAGGCCAAACGCCAGGAAATCAAGAATTTCCAGTATGATGCTCGCACGCGCGGCATGATGCGCAACTCGCTGTCCCTGCCGGCCGACGAGGTCAAGGCGCTGATGGACGGTGGCACGAAATGGGTCGTTCGTTTCCGCATCGACCCCGACCAGGACGTCGTGGTACACGACCTGTTGCGTGGCGATGTGACCATCAACTCGTCGATTCTCGATGACAAGGTGCTGTACAAGAGTGCCGATGACCTGCCCACATACCACCTCGCCAACATCGTCGATGACCACCTGATGGAGGTGTCTCACGTCATCCGCGGCGAGGAGTGGCTGCCCAGTGCACCCCTGCACGTGCTGCTCTATCAGGCCTTCGGTTGGGAAGACACGATGCCTGATTTTGTGCACCTGCCCCTGTTGCTCAAGCCCGACGGAAAGGGCAAACTGAGCAAGCGCGACGGTGACCGCCTGGGATTCCCCGTGTTCCCCCTCGACTGGGACGACCCCAAGAGCGGCGAGCGTTCCAGCGGCTATCGCGAGGCCGGTTACCTGCCTCAGGCCGTGATCAATTTCCTGGCCCTGCTGGGCTGGAATCCCGGTGACGACCGCGAGATCTTCTCGATGGACGAACTCATCAAGGAGTTCTCCATTGACCACTGCTCCCGCAAGGGCGCCAAGTTTGACTTCGAGAAGGGCAAGTGGTTCAACCACGAGTATCTGATGAACATGGACGACAACGAGTTGGCTCAGTTGTTCAAGCCCGTGCTGGAGCAGCACGGTGTCAACGCGGCCGGCTTCAGCGATGAGTTCATCGCCAGCGTGGTGGCACTGGTCAAGAGTCGCGCCAACTTCGTCGGCGACCTGTGGGATCAGGCCAACTTCTTCTTCGTCCGCCCCACCACCTACAGCGAGAAGGACATCCGCAAGCGCTGGAAACCCGAGACGCCTGAACTCATGCGCCAGTTGGCCGGCTTGCTCGACAATGCCGATATGGAAGACATGGAGGATACCGAGAAACTGGTGATGGACTGGATTGACAGCAACGGTTACCACAAGGGCAACGTGATGAATGCCTTCCGCCTGACGGTTGTCGGTGAGTGCCGCGGACCGCACATGTTTGAAATCACCCGCCTGCTGGGTCGCGACGAGACGCTCGCGCGCCTCAACGCCGGCATTGAAAATATCAAAGTTCCCGCCGATGCATAAATGGCTCTTCGCCATATTATCCCTGATGCTCCTCCATGCCACACCGCTGATGGCTCAAGAGGTGGAATGGAGCATTGACGCGAGCGTGCTGCTCAACAACCGCGAGGGAGGACAAGACAGTTCCACCCCCGACCAGACCAATCTGTTCACGCGGCTGGCGCCAGAGGTGGGCTTCTCAGCGTTCAATGGTGAGCATGTCCTCAAGGGCGGCTTGGTGTGGTATCAACCGACGAGTGACAACCTGCAGGGATACAAGGTGCTGCCCACGCTATACTACCGTTACAACCGCGCCGACGGATGGCATGTAACGGTAGGAATGATGCCCCGGACGCTCATGGTTGAGCGCCTGCCGCGCTACCTGTGGAGCGACTCGTTGAACTACTGCCAGCCCAACCTGCGCGGCATTATGGCACAGTTCATCAAGCCCGCCGGATTTTCCGAGATTGCAGTGGACTGGCGGCAGATGCAGACCGAGCGCAAGCGCGAGGCTTTCAGCATCATGTTCAATACCGACTGGCGCATCCACGGGCCGTTGAGGCTGGGAGGGCATCTGCAGTACAACCACCTGGCGATGACACGTCACCACATCGAGGAGCAACACGTCAACGACAACGTGCTCGTCAACCCGATGCTCGCGGTTGACCTTTCACGCCACACCTCACTCGACTCGCTCAGATTTGCCGCTGGCGCCATCATCGACATGGAGCGCGACCGAAGCACCGACAAATGGGAAACCCCTGCCGGGTTCGTCGCCACGGCGACTGCCCGATGGCGCTGGCTTCAGCTCGATGAGACATTTTACACCGGCCAGGAGTTGATGCCTCTCTACTCCAAGTTCGGCAGCCAGCTCATCCTGGGCGACCCGTATTTTCACAGCAAGACCTATAGCCGCACCGACCTCACCTTCCACATCGTGAGCAACCGCTTCGTCGACCTGACGGGTGCACTCTCCCTGCATGTCAACGAGCAGATGACAGGCTTCTGGCAACAGATTGCCTGCCGCTTCTACATCGACAGCAACCTGTGGAAGCGTCGTCACGACAAGGACTACCTGCGCAGCGGACATCTGGCCCCTATCTACTAACGATATAATCAAGACTTAAGACAACGAATCATGGATCCGATATACAACCTTGGTATAGCCACCTACCGTAATGCCGTGAGGATAGCAGCCGTGCGCAAACGCAAGGCCAAACTGATGCTACGAGGACAACGCCGCTGTTTCCGCACGCTGCAGCGCAAACTTGACCCTGCGGGAGGCTACATCTGGATTCACGCATCGTCGCTGGGAGAGTTTGAGCAGGGAAGACCACTCATCGAGAAAATCAAGCGCGAAAAGCCCGATGCCCGCATCCTGCTGTCCTTCTTCTCCCCCTCGGGCTATGAGGTGCGCAAGAACTTCAGCAAGGTGGACACCGTGGTTTACCTCCCGTTCGACCTGCCCAACAATGTCAAGAAATTCCTCGATCTGGTCAAGCCGTCGATGGCGATTTTCGTCAAGTATGAGTTCTGGGGCAACTACCTGCAGGCACTCAAGCACCGCGGTGTGCCGACATACATCATCTCGGCCATCTTCAGGCCGGGGCAAATTTTCTTCCGCCCCTGGGGTGGCATGTTCCGCAAGATGCTCAAGTGCTTCGACACGCTGTTCGTGCAGAACGAGCAGTCCCGGCAGTTGCTTGAGGGCATCGGCATCAAGAATGTGGTGGTGGCTGGCGACACACGCTTTGACCGCGTGGCCGACGTCAAGGCGGCAGCACGCGAGTTCCCGCTGATTGCCAAGTTTGTCGAGGATACCCGCTTCACGCTCGTCATGGGCAGTTCCTGGCCTCCCGACGAGGACATCGTCATCCCCTACTTCAACGCTCACCGCGAGATGAAACTCATCATCGCACCCCACGAGTTTGACCGGCAACGCCTGCATGTGCTCATGTCCAAACTGGCACGCCCGGCACGTTTCTACAGCGAGGCGACACCCCAGAACATTCAGGGCAGCGATTGCCTCATCATCGACAGTTTCGGCCTCCTGTCATCGCTCTATCGGTATGGCCAGGCGGCCTATGTGGGAGGCGGATTCGGTGTCGGCATCCACAACATCAACGAGGCGGCGGTCTATGGCATTCCCGTCATCTTCGGGCCCAAGTACCACAAGTTCCAGGAAGCCACCGACCTAATTGCCGTTGACGGCGCCATGAGCATCCACGATGCCGACACGTTCTCGGCAGCCATGGACCCCCTGCTCGAGAATGAGCCGCTGCGCCTGAAGTGCGGTAAAGCCGCCGGCGAATACATCCATTCCCACCTGGGCGGCACCCAACTCATCTACGACCAGATCTTCCCTGAGACCTCGTCCGAAACGTGAGACAAGAGGAAAAATGTCTAATTTTTTTACGCTTTTTGACGTTTTACCTTTTTCCGCATGAAATAATCCGCCGAGCGCTTGGTTGATGGCTTGGCCGTTCCTAACTTTGTCATGGTATGGTGTAATGCACAACATATCATGACATGATATTTTTATACTCACAGGGCGAGCCTTCAGACCACCAAAAACAGACCGGGTTCGGCGAAGTACAATGTTCTCACGCCCAAAATCAAACATCCCCCGGCAAGGGAACAGATGCCACGGTTGAGGAGAGCCAACCCACGGCAACTTGATTATTCTTATGAAACACCTAAACATTTTGCTCAAGGCAGCCCTGCTATTGCTCATCCTACCCATCTCGCTGGGTGCGGATGCCATCACCGAATTCTACTATCAGGGCATCATGTTTCGTGTCACGGGCAACGGCACCTGTAAAGTCATCCAGCCTGGATGGTACAGCGAGAACGGCTACAGTGGAGTCATCAACATTCCTCGCACGGTAACTGCCGCCGTCTATGATGCCTGGTCCAGCAACTCCACCGGTACCAACGTGTCGCTGATTGTCACAGGCATTGACGACAATGCCTTCAGAGACTGCACGGGGCTCACCAGCGTCACCATTCCTAACACCGTGACCAACATCGGCAAAAATGCCTTCTATGGATGCCGGAGTCTCACCAGCGTCACCATCCCCAACTCGGTGGACACTATCCAGGCTTCGGCTTTTGCCAAGTGTTGGGCACTGACCTCGGTCATCATACCCAACTCGGTTCGATACTTGGGCTGGAACGCTTTCTATGACTGTTCCGCGCTCACCAGCGTCACCATCTCTAAGTCCGTTCGAGAGTTGAACGGCACTTTCTGCAGTTGCGCGGCGCTCACCAGCGTCAATGTGCCGTCATCAGTCATCAAACTCGACCGCGCATTCATCAACTGTTCAAGTCTCACCGACGTGAAACTCCCCCCTTCGCTCATCACCATCGGCGAGTACACGTTTGAAGGTTGTACCATGCTGTCAAGCATTTACATTCCTAACTCTGTGGTCTCCATCGGCGAGCGGGCTTTCAGCGGCACCGCCTTGGCAGCAATTGAACTGCCTGAGACACTCACCACGCTGGGCGAGTCTGCCTTTATAAACTGCGACAACCTGGAAAGCGTTTCAGTCAGGGCTATGAATCCGCCATCGATGTTCAGCAGCGGCTGCTTCTCTAATCAGACCTACCAAAATGCCATCCTGAAGGTTCCGCTGGCTGCGACCCAGGTCTACACGACTACCGACTGGTGGAACTTATTCGCGCCTGATAATGTGATTGGCTCCAGCGACCTGGATCACCCCTACGACTTCACCGTTAACGGCATTTACTACTTGATCACTGGCTCGTCGACAGTCAGTGTGGTGGCCGGTGACAACCCTTACAGCGGCAACGTAAACATTCCCACGACTGTCACCAACAAGGGCATCAGTTACAATGTGACTGCTATCGGCAACAATGCATTTGAAAATTGCACCGGACTGACGGCCGTCAGCATTCCCGGCTCGGTGACAAGCATCGGCAGTAACGCGTTCATGAACTGCCGCAGCCTGGGCAGCATCACCCTGCCCGATGGCCTGACGTCTATCGGCGACAACGCATTGAAGGGGTGTGAAAGTATTTCGAGCCTAACGGTACCCCAAGGGGTCACCTACCTCGGCCAGGACGCTCTGGCCGGCATGACGGCCCTGACTTCTCTCACCTGGAACGCCGTCAATTGCTGGACCAACGGCAACCTGGCGACCGCGACGCTCAGCAACGTGACCATCGGCGAGGGCGTCGAACTGCTCCCGTGGGGCTTTGTCGCAGGGGCGCCCATCACCTCAATTCAATTCCCGCAATCACTCGAGACCATCGCGGGCAGCGCATTTGAAGGCTGCAACGGCTTAACATCCCTGACCATCCCCGAGGGTATCACCTCCATCGGCTCCAGGGCTTTCTATAACTGCTCATCGCTCACCGCCCTGAACTGGAATGCCCGTGAATGCTGGACCAACGGCGACATGCCGACGCCCGACATCACCAGCGTCACTATCGGTGACCGGGTCGAGGTATTGCCCACGGCCTTCATCCTGGGCTCCCACATCACGGCCATCGACATCCCCCTGTCGGTCAAATTCATCGGCAGCAGCGCGTTCAGCGATTGCACTGACATGACCAGCATCACGATTCCCGACTCGGTGCGCAACATCGGCGGCCTGGCATTCAACGGTTGCACCGGCCTGACAAACCTGACCATCGGCAAGAGTGTGGAAGCCATTGCCGATGACAGTTTCAAAAACTGCACGGGCCTCACCTCGCTCACCTGGAACGCGCGCCACTGCACGAGCAATGGCAACATGACCACCAGAAACCTCGAACAGGTGACCATCGGCAACGAAGTGGAAGTACTGCCTTGGGGATTTGCAGCCAACTCCAAAATCAGCCATGTGGAGTTGCCCAACTCGCTCACCAACATCGGCAACGAGAACTACTATGAATATGACCGACCAACGGGTGCTTTCGAGAATTGTTCCTGGCTGACAAATATTGTCATCCCCAATTCTGTAACCACTATCGGCATGAACGCTTTCAACAATTGCCCGCGCATCACCAATATTGAGATTCCCAGTTCTGTCACCGACATCAACAGTTATGCGTTCGCCTACTGCACGGGGTTGACGTCTTTCACCACCGGTCAGAATGTCGAGCGCATCGGCAGTTCGGTCTTTGCCTACTGCAGCAACCTGGAACAAGTCAACCTTAATCTGGGGCTAAGAACTATCGGCGGCAACGCATTCTACTATTGTTGGAAACTTCACAGCATTGTAGTTCCCAACACGGTAACCTCTATGCGCTGGGCCTTCTCGGACTGCGGCATTTCCTATCTGAAACTGCCCGACGGCCTCACCTCAATTGAATCGTTTGAATTTGAGGATTGCCATAACCTCAAACAAATCATCATCGGCAGTGGGGTAAGACGGATTGCATCTTGGGCCTTCAAGAACTCAGGCATTACCAGCATTGACATTCCCGACAATGTCTTGCAGATTGAAAACTATGCATTCGAAGAGTGTTACGACCTGGAGAGTGTCACCATAGGCAGCGGATGTGAGTATCTGGAACAAGGCGCGTTCTACATGTGCAACTCACTCCATTTCCTCTCCGTTAGCGAGGACAATCCCGTCTATGACTCGCGCGACAACTGCAACGCCATCATTGAGACGGCCACCAACAGACTCGTGCATGGTTGCCCCGGCAGTACAATTCCAAGGACTGTAACCATCATTGGTGAAGGCGCCTTTGACTACTGCCCAGGTTTGACCGAGATTACCATTCCCAGCAGTGTTACGAGTATCGAAGATGATGCCTTCGGCTATTGTCCTGGACTCACCAGCATCACGTGCCTGGTTAAGAACCCCATTGATATTAGCGAGGGCACCTTCGACCTTTGCTTCGGTGCGACCCTTTATGTCCGCAACGAGTCACTCATTGACTACATGGAGGCTCCCGTCTGGAAGAATTTCACCTATATCGTCGGCATCAACTATACCGAGCCTGGCGACCTTGACGGGGACGGCGAGATGACCATCTCTGACGCGGTCAACCTGATCAACCTGATCATTAACAACACTGTTGTCGAGGATCCGAATGCCGATGTCAACGGCGACGGTGTCGTGAACATCTCTGATGCCATCGAACTCATCAACAGAGTGCTCAACGAGGTCTGAGCCTCACACGACTTTTCATCACAACAGCGGGTGCGTCATGACGATGGCGCACCTTGCTTTTGCCTGATTCCCAAAACACGTTAAGACAAAAAAAATCACAAAAACGTTGAATATTAGCGGGAAATGTTATACCTTTGTGGCGCTTTAACGAAAATTTCAGGAGATGGTAGATGCTTTGAAGTTGAAAATCAAGACGTTACCATTTGGCACTCATACGGTTGAATGTCATGTGGACGAATCTTTTTTTAATACAGATGAGCAGAACGAAGTGCGCCACGCCGATGTGGATGTCACCCTCAATGTGACCCGCAAGAGCGAGAACACCTTCCACATGGAAATCGCCTGTCACGGCACAGTGACTGTTCCCTGTGACCGCTGCCTCGACGATTTGGATTTGCCAGTGGATGAAGACTACAGCCTGAACGTGGAGCAAATGGGCGACGAGTTTGACGACACAGGCGACGAACTCTTGATAGTGCCCTCGGACTGGCGGGAGTTGGATGCCGCACCCCTGGTGCGCGACACCGTGCTGCTCGCTATACCGATGACGCACTGTCATGAGAACGAAGACGACTGCAACCCCGTCATGCTCGATGTCCTTAACAGCCATCTCGCCGGGACCGTCCACGACGACGATGACGACCAACAGAGTGAAACAAACAGCACCGACCCCCGTTGGGAGGCGCTCAAGAAACTTAAAGAACAACAATAACTTTTAAATAACAACAAGAAAATGGCACATCCTAAAAGAAGACAGTCTAAGACTCGTACCGCTAAGCGCCGCACCCACGACGTGGCTGTGGCTCCGACCATCGCTCAGTGCTCTAACTGTGGTGCATGGCATGTTTATCACACCGTATGCCCCGAGTGCGGTTACTACCGTGGCAAGAACGTGATGAACAAGGAGGAAGCCTAAATCCCGTGACTGCCGATCGTCACAGCCCGTGGCGGCAGCAACATGAGATTCAAGCTTAACAAGATATCCTGAATGGGCTGAAGCCGATGTGTTTTCAAACTCATTTGGGATATTACATTTAGAAACTACAGACTTTACTATAAAGATACACTAACGCTTTCAAGCATATGCTGAACGCAAAGATTACCGGCATCGCATCCTATATACCCGACGATGTGCTGGACAACGAGATGCTCTCACAGATGGTGGACACCAACGATGAGTGGATCACGACCCGTGTGGGCGTCAAGGAACGTCGCATCCTCAAGAAGCCGGTCGGCTCGTCATGGATGGGCATCCAGGCGGTGAACAAACTCCTCGAGGAGACCGGCACCGACCGTGATGACATTGATTTGCTCATCTGCCCGACTTCCAACCCCGACCACAGGTTCCCCTCAACGGCATCCATCATTGCACATGGGGTGGGTATTGAGAAGAAATGCTATGCCTATGACATCCAAGCCGCTTGCGCAGGATTCCTCGTGGGACTTTACGAAGCCACCGCGTTTATCCGCGCCGGCATCTACAAGAAGGTCATCGTCGTCTCGGCCGAGAAGATGTCAAGCATGGTTGACTACAACGACCGTGCCACTTGCCCCCTCTTTGGCGACGCTGCAGCATGCATGCTGCTCGAACCCACCGAGGAGAACATCGGCGTGATGGACGGTATCTTCCACGTGGACGGCTCGGGTCTGGAGCATCTGGTCTACAAAGCCGGTGGTTCGGCTCTGCGCACCAGCCACGAGACTGTTGACGCCAACTACCACTGCGTTTATCAGGAGGGTCGCGCGGTCTACCGCCACGCCGTCATCGACATGCTCACCTCGAGCAGGGACGTGATGAAGCGCAACGACCTCACCAACGAGAACATCCAGTGGTTTGTGCCTCACCAGGCCAACCTGCGCATCATCGAGGCCGTCGGCCAACGCCTGGGCATCGACGAGAGCAAGGTGCTGGTCAACATCGAGCACCGCGGCAACACCAGCGCCGCCAGCATCCCCTTGTGCCTTGACGAGAACAAGCATCGCATCAAGAAGGGTGACAAACTGGTCCTGACCGCCTTTGGCGCAGGATTCACCTGGGGCGCGCTCTACCTCATCTGGTCGCTGTAAAGCAACCGGACACATCACTTGAAGCATCACTACTCATAATGGAAACAACACGAGTAGCGATGCTTCTTGAATAAACAACACTAACATCTATAAACTAAGGACTAGGGACTAAAGTCTAAGGTCTAAGGTCTAAAGTCTAAAGTCCAAAGTCCAAAGTCTAACACCCAACCCAATGCATCGAGCAGGATTTGTCAACATCGTGGGCAACCCCAACGTCGGGAAATCGACATTGAGCAACCGACTCGTGGGAGAACGCCTCTCCATCATCACCAGCAAGGCCCAGACCACGCGGCACCGCATCATGGGCATCGTCAATGGCGACGACTACCAGATCGTCTTCAGCGACACCCCCGGCGTGCTCAAGCCTAAATTCAGGCTGCAGCAGAGCATGCTGGAATACTCTCAAGGAGCGCTCGTTGATGCCGACGTGCTGCTCTACGTCACCGATGTGGTGGAGTCACCCACCAAGAATCAGGACTTCCTGGACCGTGTCGCCAAAGAGAAAATCCCCATCCTGCTGGTCATCAACAAGATTGACCTGCTCAAGGGCAACGATGAACTGGTGCGTATCATCGACCAGTGGAAACAATTGTTGCCCAATGCCGAGGTGTTCCCCACCAGCGCACTCGAGAACTTCAACGTTGACAACATCATGAAGCGCATCGTGGAACTGTTGCCCGAGTGCCCGCCCTACTTCGGCAAAGACGCGCTCACCGACCGCAGCAGCCGCTTCTTTGTCACCGAGATCGTACGCGAGAAGATTCTCACGACCTATGACAAGGAGGTCCCCTATGCCACCCAGGTCATTGTCGAGAAGTTTGACGAGAGCGACACCGCCATCCACATCATGGCGGTCATCTATGTCGAGCGCGACAGCCAGAAGGGCATCATCATCGGCCATCAGGGCAAGATGCTCAAGCGCGTCGGCACCGAGGCCCGCAAGGACATCGAGAAATTCTTCGAGAAAAAGGTGTTCCTTGAACTCTACGTCAAGGTGGAGAAGGACTGGCGCAACCAGGAGAGCAAGCTGCGCGCCTTCGGCTACATCGAGTAAAAAACAGAAAACTAACAACTAGAAACCAAGGACTAGAAACTAGGGACTAGGGACTAGAAACTAAATTAAACTCAATATGGGACGATTAGTAGCTATTGTAGGAAGACCCAATGTGGGCAAGTCAACGCTGTTTAACCGCTTGACCCAAACCCGCGCCGCCATCGTCAACGACACCAGCGGCACCACCCGTGACCGCCAGTACGGCAAGATGGAATGGAACGGCATGGAGATGTCGGTGGTTGACACCGGCGGCTGGGTGGTCAACAGCGAGGACATCTTTGAGGAAGAGATCAACAAGCAGGTGCATCTCGCCATCGAGGAGGCCGATGTCATCCTCTTTGTCGTGGACATCAAGAACGGTATTACCGACCTCGATGACCATGTTGCCGACATCCTGCGCCGCACTTCCAAACCCGTCATCGTTGTCGCCAACAAGGACGACAACAACCAGAACATGTATGCCGAGGCCGAGTTCTACTCCCTCGGACTGGGAGAGCCCTTCTCCATCTCGGCTGCCAACGGCAACGGCACGGGCGACCTCCTCGACGAGGTGGTCAAGAAAATGCCCAGCAAGTCCGAGGAAGCCATCGAGGAGGAACTGCCCCGATTCGCCATCGTCGGCAGGCCCAATGCCGGCAAGTCGTCGCTGGTGAACTCGCTCATGGACGAGCAGCGCAACATCGTCACCGACATCGCCGGCACCACGCGCGACAGCATCTACTCGCGCTACAACAAGTTCGGTTTCGACTTCTACCTGGTCGACACCGCCGGCATCCGCAAGAAGAACAAGGTCAACGAGGATATCGAGTACTACTCGGTGCTGCGTTCCATCCGTGCCATCGAGAACAGCGACGTGTGCATCCTGCTCATCGACGCCACACGAGGCATCGAGGCCCAGGACGTGAACATCTTCTCCATCATCCAGAAGAACCGCAAGGGACTCGTCGTGCTCGTCAACAAGTGGGACCTCGCCCAGAACAAGACCCAGCAGTCCATCGACTACTTTGAGGCCACCATCCGCGAGCGCTTCGCACCGTTCACCGACTTCCCCATCATCTTCGGGTCGGCGCTCACCAAGCAGCGCATCCACAAGGTGCTGCAGACGGCTATCGACGTTCACAACAACCGCAAGATTGTCATTCCCACCTCTCAACTCAACAACGTCCTGCAGGAGGCCATTCAGGCCTACCCGCCCCCTGCCGTCAAGGGCAAGTACATCAAAATCAAGTACATCACCATGTTGAAGGGTGCCCACGTCCCCACGTTCATCTTCTTCTGTAACCTGCCGCAATGGGTCAAGGACCCCTACAAGCGCTATCTGGAGAACAAGATTCGCGAGCACTGGAACCTGCATGGCACGCCCATCAACCTGTTCTTCCGCGAGAAATAGAAGAACGCGTGCTCGACAAAAAGTTTTTAAAAATCCCATCCTACTGATTATCAGTAAGATGGGATTTTTGGCAATAAAAAAACAAGAATTTATATTCAAAAAAGGGCCAAAATATTTGGCATATTACCGATTTTGTTATTACCTTTGCAGTGTTAAACAATGAAAACAAGTTTTACTACTTGATTTTTGATTTTATTTGTCATCGATTTTAGGCAACAAACAACAAGAACATATATACTTGAATTTTGGTTATGAAGATGGTGTGCTTTTGTGAAAAAGTGCACTTTCGCTTTCTATACACCCCATCCTACTGCCTGTAGTGCAACTTGCCGTCGATGTAGATCGCATCCTCGTCGGCGATGTAAGCGATGGACCAGTATGTGGGAATATCAACAATCTCCTCGACATCGGTCAGCAGATTGCCACGATTGTCATAGGACTGTCCATCAAGGTATTCCTCCTCGGAGGATGTCCACTTCTCCTCCAGGAAACCTAACATGTAAGGGCGATAACGCACATTCCCCGGTTCAGCATAGGAACAATAGCCGAGGACCCTTCCATCGACATAGAGTTTGATGTTGCCGTCTTCGACTTCCAGCGGATCCTCAAAGCAACAACCATCAGGACAGAACTCGTTTCGGAACACATACCTTATCACGTAGTATTGCTGATGGGTCTTGGTCTGATCGGCGTCATAGTACTTTTGGTACTCGCCGTCATCGCTGTAACTGTAGAACTTGTGCCCGTTGATATTGGCGAGAAAGATGCGGACCTCGTCTCCGTCGGTCGACACAAAGGTGGCGCCGCCCTTCACCAGTTCAACAGGAAGCGGGGACATCTGGTACTGCTTGACTGTCACGCGCGATTTCAAAATAAGACTTGAGTAGTAGTCACCCGTATCATCTCCTTCATATTTGTACTTCGTCGTGCTGTAGTCCACCATCCGGTTAATCGGGTCGTTGCTGTCAACGATCAACTGGCCCTTGGTGTATTTGTCAAAATCACAATTGGCATAATAGGCCGTCAGTTTGCCCTGGGCGCACAACATCAAGGGCAGACACATCAATGATAGAAATAGCAATGTCTTTTTCATAATCGTCATCAATTCAGTTACTACTTGCAAAAGTAATCATTTCCTTGGCTCAATCAAAACAATTCACTACCTTTGCCATCAAAAAATAAACAATTCTATAACTTAATCTGTCATTATGAAGAATATCAGACTCATGGTCATCGCTTTGACCATCGCAACCATCACTGCCCTGACGCCTAACGCCATGGCCCAGAGCGTGCAAGACGTTGAGGAACTCGAGAACCAGATCGAGCAGCACGAGAAGAACATCAAGGAGAAAGAGAGCGCCATCAAGGAACTCGAGGAACAAATCGACAACCTCAAGTCGCAACTCAAGGAGAAGGAATCCCAAAAGAAAGCCCTCGAGAAGGAACTCAAAAACGAGATCAAGGAGCGCAAAGACAAGTTCACCACCCGCGACGGCCTCGTCTATGACCAGGAAATCGTCGACGTGCTCTACAACCCCTATAACAAGGCCGACGTCGAGGAAGCGCTCGAGAGTTTTGAGGGCATGGAGACCAAGGATGTGATCAAGAAGAAAGAACTCGTCGAGAAATACGGCGAATACACCAAGGACCTCAAGGAGTTCATGGAGAAGATGAAGAAGAAACTCACCGAGAACCACTGGAAATACGCCTCCTCGACCAGCGACCTGTACAAGAAATTCGAGAAAGAACTCAAGGGCACCAAGTACTGGAAAATCTATAACAAGAAAGAGAAGAACGAGAGCATCGACTACCTCGACCGCGTCATGGACAAGATTGTCATGTTCAAGAACGACGGTCTCAAGAGCGAGACTCAATTCAACGAGATTCTCAACATGCTCTACGCCAACTAAAACCGCCGCCCATAGCGCGAAACCTGCTCCCGACATGATGAACGGAAAAAAGATATGCAAGTCCCTGCGCGAAATCCGCTGCCGCATCGCCAGGGCCAACGACATCAATTACACGCCCGCCGTCTGCACCCATGAGGGCAACTGCTCCGGCACCTGTCCTGCTTGTGAGAGCGAACTGCGCTACATCGAGCGCCAGTTGCTCCGGCGCACCGCCACGGGCAAGAAAATCGTGCTGGCAGGTTTGGCCTTGGGTGCCGCCTCCCTGATGCCCATGCAGGCGCAGCAGATGGCAAACACCACTCCCCCAAGCACCCGTCAGCAGCCATCCACGCCCATTGTCGATGCCGCTCCCGGCGACACCACGGCAGTCGTGGTGCGCGGCAAGATCATCGACAAGGAAGACCAGGAGCCCATCATCGGTGCGTCCGTGTTGCTCAAGGGGACCAAACTCGGCATGGCGACCGACATCGACGGCAATTTTGCCATTCGAGTGCCCAAGGACAGCCGACTCGTCATCACCTATGTAGGATACGAGGGCTACGAATACGAGGTTAAAAAGGCAACTCCAGGCGAAGAAATCGTCATTGCCATCGAACCCGACGAGTCCCAAATTTTGGTGGGCGTTGTATCAATCGCACGTCCACCCATGCCCGCCGTCGATGCCGACATCTACATGCCCGACGACTAAACCACACGGCTCCCGTTCAAGACAATAACAGGAGAGACATGACAAATACTTCCTATCGCCCCCGCAATCCAGGTCACGACTATTACGGCAGGGGCACCTATCTCATCACGCTTGTTGTGAGCGACAGGTTGCCGCTGCTTGGACGCTTGGGCAATGATGCCAGTCGCCCCCAAGTCGCGCTATCGCCACTGGGTGAGGCGGTGAAGCAGGCGTGGGAAACAATACCCGACCGGCAGGCGGCTCATGGCAATCGTGTGGCAGTTCACGCCTGCATCTGTATGCCCGACCATTTCCATGGCGTGCTCGAAGTGCTCGAGCCCATGCAATGGAGCCTGGGCGACATCATCCAGGCCTTCAAGGCGGCTTGCACCAGCCACTGGCAGCGGCAACAGGGGCAAGGTCATTCCAGCAATCGACCGATATCGGTCGATTGCCACAGCCCCCAAGTCCCGGCATGGCTGCGCGAGAAGGCCCGCTTCCACGACAACGAGGGCACCCTCATCCGTGCCATGTCCAAGCGGCAGCGCCAGGAGTACTACGCCCTGGTAAGCCGTGAGCAGCGACCGCTTTTCGACGACAATTACGACGACACGGTGTGCCTCGACCAGCGGCACCGCCAAGCCATGGTTGCCTATGTCCACGATAACCCGCGCCGCGCGATTTTGCGCCGCTCCTTGCCCCAGTTGATGCAGCGCAGCCTCCATGTCCAGATTGCAGGGCGCGAGTACGGCATCTTCGGCAACCTGTTCCTGCTACGGTGGCCCAGCAAGGTGCAGGTGTAATGCCACCGCCGGCATCCCGCCACCAGGGAGCCCTACGAGACCACGCCCGACTATGCCCGGCAGCATCAACAATGGGTAGACGCCATCATCCGTGGGGCCACCGCGATTGTCACCCCCGGCATCTCACGCGGCGAACTGATGATGAAAAACGAATGCCTCAAGAACGGCTATCCACTCATCCATATCCAGAAAGAGCCCATCTCGGCCTATTGGAAACCCGAGCGGATTCGGTTTGAGGCCTGCGCTAACGGCAGCCTGCTCATTCTAGCGCCATGGGGACTCGATGCCATGGCAGCCGTCAACGGCGTGCCCTCCGACACCGACTACAGCCGTTTCCACAACTTGAACCAACTTGCCGCCGAGATTTGCGCCTTCGACGGCAGCGCCACCATCCTGGGATAACCGCCATCAATGCCCCTCGCCACGAACGAAAAACAAAAACCGCCGGCACTATCACGTGTCAACGGTTCTCGTGGTCCCACTTGGACCAATAAATTTGTACTTCAAAATTAAGTAAAGTTATATTATTATATCTTTATCAAATAGTTAGCATTAAATCCAAAAATAACAATTATAACTAATAATATAAATTCTATCCCCAAATTATCCCCAAGTTTCTTGTTTATGTCAAAATAAAGCAGTAACTTTGTGGTATTATAAACCAGTTAAGTTATTTGCATTATGGCACTATGTATTGAAATCTACAAGACCAACAAACTGACCAACGGCAAAGCCGAGGTCATGTTCAGGGTGAACGGCACCCGCGAAATGCGCCCCAGGCTCCACACGGGTATTTACATCGATCCGGAGGACTGGAGCGAGGGCAAGAATAAAGGCGGCAATGCTGGGCCGCTCAAAACGTCAAAAGCCTGTAAACTATCAGACGCCAGGCTAAAGGCCAACAGCAAGACAAACGAGCGCATCAACGGCCTTGCAGTGGCGTTAAGAAACGCTATTGAATCCGAAGGCATAGGAGACCGCAACGCCGAGGACTTCAAGGGATGGGCGGCACATTTACTCGACAAGTTACAGCACCCCGACAAGTATGCACCCAAGAAGGCCGAACCGCTAACCCTTATGAAGATCGTGGGCGGTGTTGTTGACCTCGTTAAGGAAAAGAAGGAAATCGACGGAGTTACCCTCTCATCCGGAACAATAACCACCTACAATCAACTGCAAAACTATTTAATAGCGTTCAAGCAGTTCAAGGGTATGGCCCAGGACGATGATTTTACCACTGACGAGTTAACAACGTCCTGGTACGACGAATTTACCGGCTATCTATTCGACGAGCAGGGATTGAAGCGCAACACCGTCGGCAAGCAGGTCAAGGTATTAAAATCAATCTTGCGCAAGCGCATACCGATGGCACAGCGCGCAGGGTGTGAGTTTATCGTTACCCGAAAGTGTCAAGTCGTGCGAGACAAAGCCAGCGATATAAATGCCGTGTTCCTCAATGAGCAGCAGTTAAAAGTCATAGCAGAGCAACCATTATCACCCCGGCTGGCGATACAGCGGGACCTGTTTCTGCTCCAGTGTTGGACCGGCCAACGTTACAGCGACCTTGCAAAGCTGACAGCCGAAAATATCCAGTACACCAATGACAACAAACACCGTTTTTTTGCAATAGAACAACAAAAGACCGGCGAACCCGTAGCAATCCCCATCCTACCCGAAGCCGAGGCGATACTGGCCAAGTATGGCGACACGATGCCCAAGCCCTGGAGCAATCAAAAGTATAACGATGCTATTAGCGATATTTGCCACATCATAGCCAACACAGCTAAAGGCCGTGAGACGGGATTTAACGACGAGGTGGAACACCGGCACAATAACGGCAAACTGGTGACAAAGGAACGATTCTGCGAGGCTGTAACGAGCCACACGGCGCGTCGATCGTTTTGCACTAACTGTTATCGTCGCGGGATGCCGATTGCGCTTATTATGAGCGTGAGTGGCCACCAGTCAGAAAAGGTGTTTTTTGATTACATCCGTGAGCCTTTGACCGAAGGCCGCAAACGCATGGTCGAGGACTTCTTTAACGAGAACGAGAAACTTTAACAATATGAACCTTTAATTCAATAATTATGGAACAAATCAAGGTAAACGAAAGGCAACAAACAGCAATGAACAACAACAAATTCTATTACTCAGAAGAACAGTACACCACAAACAAGATTGAACTTGCAAACGCATTTGTGGCACTGCATTTTGCCGATAGCCTATCAGCAAAGCAACGTGACGATATAAGTCACTGCTTATCGCTGCTAAACGATTTCCTAGAGACTTTGCACCATGGCAAGGCGATAGTCTATCACAACGAATAGAGCCAAAGAAACTCATTCCAGAACGAAACAAAGGGGGCTACCATTTCGGTAACTCCCTTTGCAATTAAGATAGCAATGATACTTTGTTGTTTTTCACTTGTATTAGATTCAGTTGTTTAAACCGGACAAGCAACTTGTCGGTAATATTATCGATTCTCATGTTTTTATATACTTTATGACTTTACGCTTTACAGGCTAATTTAAATTATTATATTATTGAAAATCAATGATTTACAATTAACAAAGCATGAAGTTTGCGTAAAGTCAGCCATTTATCAAGTAATTGAGTGACTGCCGGGGATTATCGCTACTAGGATAGAGAAACCGCCCGATATCTGCTTTGCTATAACCTTTGAGATTCTTTACAAGCCACTGGGCCACATCGCGCTTTGTAATGGTATCCGCTTTACTCTCACCAAATTTGGTTAAAATCGTTGACTGCTGCTTAATAAAGAAATTGGTCACCTCTACACAATAGCGCATTGTGTCCGCTGTTATCGTGTCTTCGCTTCTGAGGCGAGCCACAGCAACGCAGATGCGGCAAAGGGTGTAGTGTGCTTTCTTATACAGGGTTGCCCGCCTCGCTGTCAACCAATCACCGCTTTCTTTCGCCAGCAAGCCAGTCTCATAACATTGTTTATACCAATTTAACTTGATTGTTTGGCGAATTTCGGCTGCGACCTCATCTTCATAGATATTTGATAGTTTGTTGTGGAGCATCATTTCAACATAAGTGTACCAGGTACTAACCACATCCTGCGAAATATCGGGTTCTTCTAATATCGGTTGTTGCTCGTTGATCTCGACAAAGAGAAATCTATCAAAGAAGCCATCGCCCCGGCTCACAAACTTTCGCATCAGGTCAACAACCATATCGGGATGGGTGGCGGCTAATATTGTGAGAGCTGGGTTTTCTATCAGCATCGGCCCTCGGCTCATCGTGTCGCGGCTAACATCGTCTTGTGAGTACATCTTTTTCATGTTGGCAATCGCTTGACTTGCGTTTCGGGAGTACATACCAAGTCCACCGATAAGCCCGTCAAACTCATCGCCAAGCCAAAACAACTTGCCGTTATTCTCACAACACTTTTGGAACAATCGCTCATCGGTAACATTTTCCGCTATTAGTGACCTGTGTTTTGGTTCTTCTCCCCGTTCTTTTTTGGGTGTTGACTTCGACTTCCACTGCGTCAGTTCTGCCTGATAACGCTTGTATGCTTCCCGCTCCTCTTGGCGAAGATAACGGGCAAACCAGTTTATAATAGGGCTTTTGTCAGTTCCTGGGCTTCCTACAAGCACAAACCAGCCAGTAGGCCAGTTGTCGTATTTGCCGTTACCGAAATGCCCTTTACAACTTTTGCCCAGTGAAGCCATAGCGACAGCAAGCAATGAAATCCAAGCCGCTGTAGGGTCTGCGTTATATGCTTTTGAAACCACACACACCACCCTTTGTAGGTCTGCGGGCATATGCCACACCGGGAACGAATCAGGCAAGCCCTTTTTTGTCGGTGTTGATTCTTGTTTGCCTTCCTCACCATCTGCAAAGAACTCGTCTGCCATTCGATCCCATTCGCTTTGTTGCGCCTCATCGCTTGTTGTAAAGGAATTATCAGCATTTTGCGAAGAAGAAGAAAAAGAAACGTCTAATTCTTTGGGATTTAGAACTTCTTTAACTATCTTTGCACTGTTCTTTACTTCGGTCCCTTTCGGGGCCTTTTCTTTTTGCTCCATAGTTAATTTACTTATTGTTTTTTGTTGTTACTGGCTGCTAGTGCGTCCACATCCTTAACGAAGTAATACACTTTGCGCCCGACGTGCTTCATAGGTAGATAGCCCGACTTGTTCCAGCGGTGCAGGGTCATAGCGGTAACGTGCAGCCGTTCCATGACCTCTTTTTTAGTGAGCAAGCCTGTGGGGGTGTTGTCGTCCTCGCTGGCTGTCGTGACGCTTGTTACAGCATCCTTGACTGCTGAATATATCAGCTCTTTTAACTCGTCACGACTCACCTGATAGATGACGGACTGCGGCCCGATTTTTGATGTTTTTGCCATTTTATAATATAATTGTTTCGTGATTTGCCAAAATTTGGCAAATTTCCATCTAAATATCTTTAGAAAGTGGCTACATTCGGCTAAGACCACAAGACTTTCACCATTTCTAAAAGTTGATAAAGTGAATAAAAACGCCTCATGCAGCCACTTGTCAATTTCTTATAACTCATTCAACACCAGCGAGTTTTAACACTTTTGACGTGAGGTAATATTCGCCTGGAACGGTCGAGGATTCGACAAAATACCCCATTTCAACGGCGTTGTACCAAAGCCAGCCCGACAACTGGCGACGCCATTTCCCATCGAAATTCGCGAAGATTCCCGACTGAGTCTCGGCGAAGTTACGAAACTCGGCTTCCGTCCAGGGCGAATTTTTTGTTATTCGCACATAATCGGCATCAAGTTCACCGCTCCAGTTGTGCGTCCACAAAGCCGCGTATTTCTTTAAAATCCTGGTCACATCAGCGCGGGAAAAGGCCACCATCAACCGCACTTCTGCGGCTTTGGGGCTAATTGTCGTGTTTCGGATTATCATGGCTTAATAGTGTCGTGTGGTTTGTGGGTTGCTTGGCGTGTTGTAAAGCGCATTAAACTTAGCCTCCATTTCGGCTTTATACGCCGCGTCGCTCTCGTTCTTGGACTTGATGCGGTCTAATGCTGCTTGAACGTCAAACCCTTTATTTTGTGCTTCAAGTTGCCCCTGAAGGTTTGCGTTTTCTGCTCTGAGCTTTGCCAATTCTCGCTCTAGCTCCAATACTCTCTCGTTGTTCTCCATCTTTGTGTGTTGTTAAATGATTAAACCTTTGTTTATGCCCTTATCTCGGTACTTGTCATAGCGATGATCGATTCGAAATGCCCCCGTCGCCCATTGCTCTGCAAATATGCTTGGTGAGCAATTGACCGCGTTGCCAACGCGGTAGGGCAAAATGTCGTTTTGCCGTTCCCATTCTCGCAGGTCTTTGACGGCGGCGATGATGCTTTGCAGTTTTGCCCAATGGGTGTTTGCGATGTCCGGCACTGTCAAGGTGCTGCGCTGCGCTATAACCTTGTCGATGTTTTCCTCACTGACTGACGCGGTGCCCTGCACTGGATCCAAACACCAAACGACCTCGGGGAATGACGCTAAAAAGTTCTGCACCGTTTCGGTTAGCCTCTTGGCTCTAAACTCGATAGTGCGCCACTCGTTCAAACGTGCGTTTCTACCTGATGCTGTCAGGCTCTTGTCTGCTTTGGTGGCGTTAATGCCCTCGGCGATGATGCCCTGCACCCATGCGGGGGTCAGTTCCTCGACGCTCCCGACGTGGGGCAAATCTTGAATCCCCCAAATGTCCTTGACCGCGTTTTGAACGGCCAAAACTCCACTACGCAATAATGTGTCAACTTTTCGCCGAAGCTGTTGCACCTCGACGGTTGGGGGTAACTTGGTATTTGTTGTATTATACATAGTTCTATTAAAAAAGTTCGTTGTAAATTCTAGGCGTTGTCCCTAAATGCGGCCAGCGGCGATCCGTTTTGGCGCGGCCTTCTGCCCACATCTCAAATACTTTCTGCCGGTCCATCGACGCCATAACATTTGCCGGCAGGTGCCGCACATCGTGCGCGGTTTCCCATATGCGCAGCTTATTAGCGGCTTCCAAAAGTTCGGATATTAGCCTGGCGTGTTCTTCGCCTTCGGGTGGGACCTCGGCTACTGCCATCGCCTCGGTCGCGGCTTTGAAACTTTCGGCGGTAGGGGCATACACGGGTGGCTCCGCGTCCTCGTCAACGACAACCCACTGCACCGTCGGCCACTCATGCAGCACCGCGGAGACCTCGGCGACACGGCGCACAGCCTTGTTATTTTTTGTTTGAATAACGCTTTCAATCCACTTGGCGTTAATGTCGTTCAGATGGGGGATCACTCCCAGATCGTCACGCATAGTCCAAAGCTCTGCGATTGCCTTGTTTAAGCGGCAAACGCACTCGCGCAAATCTGCCTGCGCGTCAAAAAGCTCTTTTTCTATTGTTATTCTCATTTTAAATAAAATTTTGTGTTTCGCACAAAAGTATCGCGCGAAATCCTAACAACAAGACTAAAACCGTAAAATCACCCGTAAAATCTACTTTCGTGCCCCCCAAAAAATCGAAAATCCCGTCACGATGTCAAACACATATTTAATATGACGCCCCCGGGGGGGGCAGGGGGTACTTTACAGCAATTTGCGTCTATTTATCTGAATTTTAACAAGATACACCATGCAAAGTGTAAAGGTGTAAAGCAGGGGGGAACGAGTAAATAACAGCTATGATGTTTGCAGGTTTTGAGAAAATTGTGTATCTTTGCCATTATTCTGAAAGTAATTACAGGCATGGCACCGTTAGCGAACCTCGCACTGCATCAATGTCGCGCCAGGCGAAAAGCTTGGGGCGGCATACTTTTTTACCATGCATCGAGAAAAAAACGCGATAAGGCTTGCTTGTTCGGGAATTATGATTACCTTTGCAACATCATGCCAATAGCATGACTTAACTGGTGCCGTCTCTGCGTTGTAGAAATGCGGGGCGGCTTGTTGTTTTGGGGGCATTTCCCCAGCCCATCCCCAAGTTTGCTGTTTTTGAGACAATATTTAGGCAAATAAATATCGCCTAATATACTGAAAATCAATATATTAAGCGATGTTATAAAAGTGGTCCCACTTGGGCTTGAACCAAGGACTCCCTGATTATGAGTCAGGTGCTCTAACCAACTGAGCTATAGGACCGGCTCGATGGCCTTGCCATCAAAAGCGGCTGCAAAGATACAAATTATTTGCGAAACCGCAACGCTATTCACGTTTTTTATATCCATTTATTGAACATATTGAAGGCACAAGGGCATGATCGGCAGGAGGCGAGGGGGGCACTCAGGAATAATGAATTGTAACTGTTACCCGTAGTTTGTCTATCAAATCAGGCATCATTCAACTGTTTTTCTTATTTTAAAGTTTTTTAAGACTTAAAGTTTTTTTAATTAGTGAAAAATTTACTTAATTTGCATCGCAATACGAAAGAGTAATTCTCATTGCCGTTTTACACGAGCAATGGTCTGTACTAAAGATAAATGCTTTTATGGGGTAAATATAGTTTTCAAGTATTAGTAATTAATGAGGGTCTCAGCAGTGAATGCTCAGACCTTTTTCTTTTAGAGTTCCCGAGACCTTCCCCTGCCTGGGAAAGGTGAACGGATGGTACAAAATACGCATCAATGGCAAAGTGGGCTATGTGCGTGAAGACCTCGCCGAGTGGGACGGCATATGCACTTTCTAACGGTTCACAGAGGCAGGAAAATCGGCCGCCATCTTCATTAACGTGAAGATGCCCTCACGACCCAGGTTCATCATCAAGTCGAGGATGCTCAGGTCGGGGGCAAAGCCCTCCCGGGCGGCGGTCCACATCTGGTAATAAGGCACGTTGGCGATGGCCAGCGTGTCGTTTTTTTTCATGGCGATGCGGCCGCGCAGGTCCAGCACGCCCACGATGCCCTTCTCCCCTGCCCCATAACCGGTGCTCATCGGCAGGTCCATGAAATCGACAACGACCTGATGCAGTTGGGCATTGAAGTCGTGCAGATAACGCTGCTGGCCGTGAATGACTCGCGAGAGGTCGTCGGCAACGTAGTCGAAGTAGGGCGAACGGCCGTAAGCCGAGAACAGGGCGCCCCAATGCAGACGGCGCCAGTCGCCGTGTTCCGAGATGAGCACGTCGCGCAAGGGGGTCATCATGTTGTTGGTGGAACCCACGAGGGGCACGGTGAGCGTCTGCAGGCCGTTGGGACCGTCGATGCAATAGCGGTGATGGCTGTGACGTAACGGCAAGCGCAGTTCGTCAAGGTCCACCACCAGGTGGCCGACCTTGAGGGCAGCGGCATAGCACCGCACACTCGCGGCACACATGCTGCCCATCACCACTGTCGTTGCCGATGAATTGAGCATTTTTAGTTTCTAGTCCTTAGTCCCTAGTTTCTAGTCCCTAGTCCCTAGTTGGCATCCGCCAACCGCTAAAGTCTAATGTCTAACGTCTAATGTCTAACGTCTAACGTCTAAAACCTACTTCTTATCCAGATTCGGCATCTTGAAGATGCGGTTCCAGCGGACGCCGCCTTTGTCCTTGTCAAACGAGATGAGGATGATGGACGGTGTGCCGACGATGTGGTCCTCGGGGACGAAACCCCAGTAGCGGGAGTCGAGCGAGTTGTCGCGGTTGTCGCCCTGCATCCAGTAGTAGTCCATCTTGAAGGTGTAACTCGTCGAGGGCTTGCCGTTGATGAGAATCTGGCCGTTCTTCACCTCAAGGGTGTTGCCCTCGTAGTTCTTGATGCAGCGCTCGTAGAGGGGCAGGTTCTGCAAGGTGAGTTTCAGGGTGACGCCTTTCTTGGGAATCCACACGGGGCCGAAGTTGGCACGGGTCCAGCCATAGTCGGTACCCACGGGGAAGGTTCTGATGGACTCGCTCTGGTCGGGCTGCACACGCAGGACGGATTTCACCCAGGGTTTGGATTCCAGCGTCTTCTTCATCTCGGCAGTGAGCGGCAGCCTGTAGGAATTGGGTAAAAGCAGCGGCTGCATATTCTCATCCAGACGAGCGACACTACGGTCGTCATTGCTGATTTCCAACTCGTCGTACAGTTCCTCGCTGATTGGCGTTCCGTCGGTCTCGACATAGTAGCAATACTGCACGTTCTTGGGCTGAGGCAGGGCCTTGCCGTCGATATAGACGATGCCGTCCTTGATCTGCACCCTCTCGCCGGGCAAGCCCAGGCAGCGCTTCACGTAGTTGTCGCGACGGTCCACGGGACGATAGACGATGTCACCGAACTCGGCCGGATTATTGCGCACCACGTCACGGCCATACATCAGGCACTGGGTATAATAATCGGGGTTGGGTTGCTTCAGCGCCACGGTGTCACCGGCAGGGAAGTTGAACACCACGATGTCCATGCGCTCCACGTTGCGCAGGCCTTTCAGACGGTGGTAATCCAACTGTGGATGCTCGATATAGGACTTGCAGTTGAACAACGGCAGCATGTTCTGGGCCAGGGGGAAGTGCAGCGGTGTCTGCGGCACACGAGGGCCGTAGGTCACCTTGTTCACCCACAGGTAGTCGCCCGTCAACAGCGATTTCTCGAGCGATGACGAGGGAATCTGATAGTTCTGTCCCAGGAACAGGAAGAGGAAATAGACCAGCACCAGGGCATAGACGATGGCGTCCACCCAACTCATGACGGTCCTCAACCTCTTGTTTTTCAAGCACTTCCAGGCGCCCCAAGGCAGGAACTGCGTCAGGTAGATGTCGCCCAGCAGCAACAGGCCGAGCAACAGCCACGGGTTGCCCATCCAGATGGTCCACAGCACATAGATGAGCGCCACGATGCCGAAGCGCCACCAGCGCGTTTTTTTCACACGTCCCAGGCGCTCGCGGAGCGACCCGGTCTGACGTACATATTCCTCTTTCTTCTTTTTATTATCGGTTGCCATATGATGATGTTTTTTTCAATATCACACGATGATGTCAATGAATGACTACTTGTCGGGGTTGGGCTTCTTGAAGATGCGGTTCCAGCGGATGCCACCTTTCAAGAGCGGATGGTCCTTGTCAAACGAGATGAGGATCACGGCCGGTGTGCCCACGATGTGGTCCTCGGGGACGAAGCCCCAGTAGCGGGAGTCGAGCGAGTTGTCGCGGTTGTCACCCTGCATCCAGTAGTAGTCCATCTGGAAGGTGTAACTCGTGGCCACCTTGCCGTTGATGTAAATCTTGTCACCCTTCACCTCGAGGGTGTTGCCCTCGTAGTTCTTGATGCAGCGGCCATAGAGCGGCAGCAGGTCCACCGTCAGGTCTATCTTGACGCCCTTCTTGGGAATCCAGATGGGGCCGTAGTTGGCATGGGTCCAGCCGTAGTTGATGCCCACGGGATAAGTCAGGACAGCCTCGCTCGAATCGGGCTGGATGCGCTGGATTGTCTGCACCCAGGTTTGAGACTGCAGGCTCTTGCGCATGTACGAGGTGAGCGGCAAGATATACTGGTTGCCCTGTGCGTGACGGTCTTCCACACTGATGCCCAGTTTCTCGAACAGTTCATCGCTGATAGGCGTTCCGTCAGTCTCGACATAATAGAAGTACTGCACATTCTTGGGCTGAGGCACGGCCTTGCCGTCAACATAGACGATGCCGTCCTTGATCTGCAGCGTCTCGCCAGGCAGACCCAGACAGCGCTTCACATAGTTGTCACGGCGGTCCACGGGACGGTAGATGATGTCACCGAACTCGGCCTTGTTGTTGCGGACCACATCGCGGCCACGCTCGTAACACAAGGTGTAGTAGTCGGGATTGGGGCACTTCAGCGCCACGGTGTCGCCGGCGGGGAAGTTGAACACCACGATGTCCATGCGCTCCACGTTGCGCAGGCCCTTCAGGCGGTGATACTTCAGTTGCGGCTTGTCGATGTAGGACTTGCAGTTGAAAAAGGGCAACGTGTTCTGGGCCAGGGGGAAGTGCAGCGGCGTCTGCGGCACACGAGGGCCGTAGGTCACCTTGCTCACCAACAGAAAGTCGCCCGTCAACAACGATTTCTCGAGCGATGACGAGGGAATCTGATAGTTCTGTGCCACGAACAGGAACAGGAAATAGACCAGCACCAGGGCATAGGCGATGGCGTCAATCCAACTCATCAGGGTGCGCGCCACGGGGTTCTTGATACCCTTCCAGGCACCCCAGGGCAGAAACTGTGTCAGGTAGATGTCGCCCAACAGCAACAGGCCCAACAGCAGCCACGGGTTACCCATCCAGATGGTCCACAGCACATAGATGAGCGCCACGATGCCGAAGCGCCACCAGCGAGTCTTCTTCACACGTCCCAGACGCTCCCGGAGCGACCCGGTCTGACGCACGTATTCCTCTTTTTTCTCCTTTTCTTTCTTGTCGGCTTTTTCCTTTCCTTTTCCCAGTTCCTTGTCCTTCTCTTCACTTGGGAGTTGGCCAGAGGGCTGGGCTTTATCTTTGTCTTGGACTTTATTCTTGTCTATATCGTTTGCCATAATTGTCGATTGAACGGAAAAATTTGCTGCGAAATTACTAAATAATGTGGAAAATGCACTATTTTTGCCCAACAAGAAATATTTTTTAGGATAAGTTATGAAAATCAGCAAAATTATCGCCCCCGGCGAGACCATCCTCTACAAGCCCAAACTGAGCAAGTGGGCCTACCTGCACATGGGACGCCTGATACGCAACTTGACCACGACCATCTTTGTCAGCGACAAGCGTTTCTTTCACAGTCACGGATGGATTCACCGTCATGCCCATGAGATTGTCATCGGCAAGGTGGAGAGCATCCTGGTAGAGCAGAACTTCTGGGGCCGCCTGTGCAACTACGGCACGGTGAAGGTGTCGGGTACCGGCGCCGGAACCATCGTGTTGCCCTACCTCAAGCGTCCCATCGAATTCCAGCGACAGGTGCGCGCCATTCAGGGTGCCGGCACCGACAGTGCGAAATAAAGCCCCTGTCCCATTATGCCCATCATTGAGGTCACATCACTGCAACAGCCTGGCGTGGAGGTGTACAGCACCCTCACCGAGGCACAGTTGCGCAACCGCCTGGAGCCAGGCAAGGGCATCTTCATCGCCGAGAGTCCCAAAGTCATCCACGTCGCCCTCGACGCGGGCTACGAACCGTTGTCATTGCTGTGCGAGGGCAAGCATATCACGGGTGACGCCGCCAGCATCATCGAGCGCTGTGGCGACATCCCCGTCTACACCGGTGAACGCGAGTTGCTGGCAGCCCTCACGGGCTACACCTTGACGCGTGGCGTCCTCTGTGCCATGCGGCGTCCCCTGCCCCGACCTGTCGCCGACATCTGCCGCAACGCCAGCCGTGTGGTCGTCATCGACGGCGTGACCGACACGACCAACATCGGTGCCATCTTCCGCTCGGCAGCGGCACTGGGCATTGATGCCGTGCTCTTGACACCGACGGCCTGCGACCCGTTGAACCGCCGCGCCGTGCGCGTGTCGATGGGGTCGGTGTTCCTGGTTCCCTGGACATGGATCGACGAGCCTGTCACACCCCACCTGCACGAACTGGGATTCCGAACCGCAGCCATGGCATTGAGCGACGACAGCATCACACTCGACGACCCGTTGCTGAAACGCGAGCCCCGTCTGGCCCTCATCATGGGCACCGAGGGCGACGGCTTGTCGCACGAAGCCATCACTGGAGCCGACCACGTCGTGCGCATCCCCATGAAGCATGGCGTTGACTCTCTCAACGTCGCTGCAGCCGCCGCAGTGGCCTTTTGGGAGTTGCGCTCATCACAAAGCCATCCACACTCATAACAGCCAATCACGATGAAACCGCCAAGAATCAAAGTCATGATGCCCAAAAGCGCCCGTTCGTGGGCCAAGGGTTCCACATGGAAGGAACTGATGCTGACTATCGTCGGCACCACCATATCAATCGTGCTCACCTTCGGCACCGCCGGCCTGCTCGACCGTTGCCAACGTGTCGACGACCGCAAGATGTCGGCCATGATGGTGATGAGCAACATTGAGCAATTCTCAAGAAACGTGGATGCCATGTCGCAGGATATCGCACGATGTGATTCCATCGGGACCTGGATGCTGAGCCTGCCGCAGGACTCGCTGGACAACATTCCGCCCGAGGAGGTCACCGACCTCATTAACGAGGTGCTTGCCCTCGTCACCTTCATGACCCACGACAAAACCGCCGAGAACATCTTCAGCAACAACATCGAGACCTGGAAAAACATGGGTAATTTCCAATTTATCGACAATGTGGGCGTGTGTTTCTCCAAGATGAATGCCGAAGAGAACAACTGGAACGAGTGGGTCAATGAGTACGAGTCCACCATCAACCGGGTCATCTCGGAGATGCAACCCGGCGAGCACACCCTCACCAAGTTGCTCAACGACAATGTCTTCCGCCAGAAGGTCGAGAGTTTCCATGTGCGCAAGGCATGGCTGGACTACCTGTCCAGTTACATCCGCTACCTGAACAGCAAGAACATGGTACTCATCGGCATCGACGAGGACAAGGTCATGGCCTTCACCGACGAGCGCTCACGGGACATCACCATCGACAAAGAGGAGCCCAAGCAAGTCGATTTCAGGACCGACCTACTCAAGCCCGACAGCCTCACGACCCTGAGACCCATCATGCAGCACATCGACAGCATCATTCACGGTAAGTAAGAACACCTTTACAACCCGGTAGTTCTTAATTCCATAACTGAAAAAACCGCATAACACGAAAAAAAGCAACCCACATCACTGCGGGTTGCTTCCTCATTAACTTTTATAACTTGATTGATTACACCACAAGACTGGTGAATACTCTTACAAGCCAACCGCTAATAGCCATATAAATGGTTATACCCACAATATCGTTGGTCACCGTGACGAAGGGTCCGGTGGCAATGGCAGGGTCAATCTTTAACTTCTCCAATACCAGCGGAACGATGGTTCCGAACAACGAGGCGAACATCACCACGAGGAACAGCGAGGTGGTCACTGCCGCAGCGGCGATGTTAGACTTTGTGGGGTCATCGTCAACAGGGAAGAAACGGGTATACAGGAAGATGAGCAGACCCATCACAAGTGCGTTGATGAGCGCTGTGCTGAACTCCTTGAACAGGTGCTTGCCCACATGCTTGATGTCCAAACTGCCGTTGGCAAGGCCCTGCACGACGATAGCGCTCGACTGGGTGCCCACATTACCGCCGGTACCGCCAATCAGCGGGATGAACAGCGCCAAACCGGGCAGGAGGCGCAGCAGGGTCGCATCGCCCTCGCCGCCATCCAGGATCATGGCGTTGATGATACCGCCCACCAGACCGATGAGCAGCCACGGCAGACGGGCGCGCACCTGACGGAAGACATTGTCGTCGGTCTCGATGTCGCCCCAGATACCTGATGCCAACTGGTAGTCATCCTCACCCTGTTCACGCACAAGGTCGATGATATCGTCTACCGTGATACGTCCCACCAGGCGGCCGATGCTGTCCACAACAGGCATCGCCACAAGGTCATATTTCTCGAAGTCGAGGGCAACGTCCTCGATGTTGGTATCGGTGCGCACGCTGATGGGATCAGGCTCCATAACGTGCTTGATTTTAGAGGCTGAGGGATTGGTGATGGTCGTCTTCAAGGGGAAGATGCCCTTCAGTCGGTTGTCATCGTCAACAACGTAGATCACATAAATCTCGTCAATGTCCTCGGCCTGCTGGCGCATCGCCTTGATGCAGTCGGGCATCGACATGTTCTCGTTAACGACAATCATCTCGGTGGACATGTAACCGCCGGCAGTGTCCTCGTCATATTTCAAGAGGTCCACGATGTCACCGGCCTGTTCAACGTCGTCGATATGGCTGATGACGTCCTCGCGGTCTTCCTCGTCGAGTTCCTGAATCACGTCGACAGCGTCGTCGGCATCCATTTGCTCCACCTGCTTGGCGATTTCCTCGTTGGGCATCAATTCCATTAGGTCATGGCGCTGGTCCTCGTCAAGTTCCACCAGCACATCGGCAGCGGTCTCATCATCAAGCATGAGCATGATGAACAGGGCTTCCTCATCATTGAGGTCACCCACCAGCTCGGCGAGGTCGGCAGGGTGCAAATCCCTGATTTGAGCTCGCACCAGTTCCTCGTTCTTGCTGTCGATGAGTTCGTTGAGGTTATGCAGATATTCTTCGGTAAATTCTTTCATAGTTCTCAGTTTGTGATTAGTGGCAGACGCCAGTTCCTAACTCTCACTTGACATGGCAAGCCGTGTCAGGGCAATGAACTCTTCCACGCCCAACTGCTCGGGACGTTGTCGGAACACGTCGCGTTCCATCGCTGCCGGATTAGAAGAGAATATCGGTTTCAGGGAACTGCGCAACATCTTGCGGCGCTGGCCGAAGGCGGCTTTGACAATGCGCTTGAACATGCGCTCATCAACACCCAGGTCGGTGACGTCGTTGCGCGTCAGGCGGATGACTCCGCTCTTGACCTTGGGAGGCGGGTCAAAGACATTCTCGTCGACAGTAAACAGATATTCAATGTCGTACCATGCCTGCAGCAGCACCGACAAGATGCCATAGGCCTTAGTGCCAGGAGGCTCGGCGATGCGTTGAGCCACTTCGCGCTGCAACATGCCGCTGCAGCACAGCACCTGGTCGCGATAGTCCAGCACCTTGAAGAAAATCTGAGTCGAGATGTTATAGGGGTAGTTGCCGATGACACAGAAGGGGCGGTCACCATACAACTCATGGAGGTCCATTTTCAGGAAGTCCTGTCCGATGATACGGCCGTGCAGTTGCGGGAAAGTGGCCTCCAGATAGTTCACGCTCTCGCTGTCGAGTTCCACCACAGTGAGGTCCAGGCCCATGTCAAGCAGGAACTGAGTGAGCACACCCATGCCCGGTCCCACCTCGAGCACCGGCAAGTGCTTGAAGTCGTCCAGCGTGTGGGCGATGCGCTCGGCAATCGACAAATCGGTCAAGAAATGCTGCCCCAGTGACTTTTTTGCTCTAACTTTCCGCATATTTGGTCTTTTATTGTTACCTTTGCACGCTCCTTGTGTCACGTTCTTTACTAACCTGCAAAGATAACCATTTTTTGCCAACTTGTGGCACTAAGGAGAGTTTTTAACGCAACAAAAGAATATAAAACGTGAAAAAAGCGATTTCCTATCTTGTGAAATACGGTATCCCACTCGTCATCGGTGTGGGACTGATGTGGTTCCTCTATAAGAACGTGGACGTGACCAGCATGATGGACACGCTCAAGAGTGAGGTCAACTACTGGTGGTTTATCGCCGTGGCTGTGGTCAGCATTTTCAGCCACGTGTTCAGGGCCTTGAGATGGCAGTTGCAGCTCAAAGCCATCAACGTCAAGCCGTCGTTCAGCTCGGTGCTCAACAGCATCTTCGGCACCTATGCCGTCAACCTGGTGTTCCCCCGCTTGGGTGAAGTGTGGCGTTGCGGCTATATCGCCAACAGGCAGAAGGCCTCGGTGACCCAGGTCATGGGTTCGATGGTCGCCGACCGACTCACCGACACCGTCACCGTGCTGCTGTTGACGTTTGTCACCTTCTTCCTGGCACAGGGTGCCTTCGGCAAATTCATGGACACCTATCCCCAAATGAAGGAGAACTTCATGAACGTCGCCAGCGACGCCCGCGTCTGGATTGGCACCATCGCCGTCATTGCCGCTATCGGCTGGCTCCTGATCATGAGGACCGAGAACAAGATTATCAAGAAGTTGCAACTCATGGCCCGCAACCTGTGGGAGGGCTTCGCCGGCATCGGCCGCATGGAGGGCAAGTGGTGGTTCCTGCTGCTGACCGTCCTCATCTGGGGATGCTATTTCCTGCAACTTTACCTCGCATGCAAGGCTTTCACCTTTACCAGCGACCTGACGGTGCTCGCCGTGCTCGTGGTCTTCGTGCTGAGCAGCATCGGCATGGGCATTCCCACCAACGGCGGCCTCGGAGCCTGGCACGTGGCAACCATCTTCGGCCTGTCGCTCTATGGCATCGGCGTTTTCAATCCCTCCAACTTCGACCCCCGCGCATCGGCCTTCGCCATGCTCGTGTGGGGTTTCCAGCAAGTGCTGATTATCGCACTGGGCATCTATGCCTTCATCAGCATGGCCATTGACCGCCGTCGCATCGAGAGCGGCAAGACAGTGGTCGATACCACCAACGACGAAATCAAACTATAACCAATATAAGACTAGCAACTAGGGACAAGAAACTAGGGATTAAGGACTAGCAACTAAAAAACAACCTATGGACGACAATTTCAACGACTATTTCACCGACGAGAACGTCCCCGACGAGGAGCCTCAGGTGCATCAGGAGACCGAGCAGGAACGTGAGGAACGCGAAATCAAGGAATCCACGATTGAACGCCGCGGCGCATCCATCAAGATGCTGCTGGCACTGGTCATCATCGTCATGGCGCTGTTCCTGGGATGGTGGATATGGCAATATTACTTCCACCCCTATCGCACGAGCCAAGAGAGAGGCTGGATCATGAAGGTCAAAAACGAAGGCACCATCTTCAAGACCTTTGAAGCCGACATGATCAGCGAGGGATATATCGAGGACACCATCGGCGTCATGAAGTGTGATGTGGACTTCTCCATCACCACCGACAGTCTCGTGCGCATCGCCAATCAGCAGGCTGGTGACGGCCAGCGCGTCATCGTCACCTACAACGAGTACAAGGGACGTGTGCTGTGGCGCGGCAATTCCAAGCGTGTCGCCACCAAAATCGAAATCGATTCCTTGCGCCCCATCAGCAACCCTCACTGGAACCCCGAGGAGAACAAAGACTCTAAGGATTAAGAACGCCCATCGGAAGGCGGTTCCATCCTTCACCAAGACATACATTATCATTGTTATCAACCGATTAGACGGAATCCCGTTCAGGATTCCGTCTAATCTCTTTTTCACCCCAGCCCAAGGTCCATATCACCCATTTTTCTGCCAAAATGTCATATTTTAACACTCTTGATGTGTCAGTTCCCGAAATTCGTTGTACCTTTGCACTCCGAATTTTGTAACAAGTGAATAATGGAAGAAAACAAGATAGAACAGAACAAACCAGAAGAGCAGCCTCAGGAGCAACAACTAGAGCAGACAACGCCCATCAAACCGGACATCCTGGACTATGACGACATCCGCAAGATGGTGCCGTTCTTTGACGGCAAGCCCAAATTGGTCAAGTGGCTTTTCCACTTGCTCGACATGGACGACGCCAACTGGATTCACGGCCACAACTGCCACACACCGGGCGTGCCCTTCTGCACCGGAGTGCTCAAGGACCTGAACGCCACCATCACCTATAATAACGGCGAGGTGCTTGACAATCTTCCGGAGGGGCCTTTCATCACGGTGAGCAACCACCCCTTCGGAGCCGTTGACGGTGTGATGATGATTCACATCATCGGCACCCACCGGCCCGATTACAAGTTCATGGTCAACATGATCTTGAGCAAGATTGGAGGCATGATGCCCAATTTCATCACTGTTGACGCCCTGGCCAGCGATGACCCCGCCAAGCGCGCCGTGTCGATGCAGGGCATCAGCGAAACGATGAAGCACGTCAAGGCAGGTCACCCGATGGGATTCTTCCCTGCCGGTGCCGTGAGCAAGCTCAACAAGCACCTGCGCGTGGAAGACCGCGAATGGCAACCCGTCATCATGCGTCTGATTCAGAAACTCAAGGTCCCCGTCATCCCCATCTATATCCACGGCCACAACAGCTGGATATCACTGCTGCTGGGTGCCATCAGTTGGAAACTGAGGACGCTGAGGCTTCCGGCCGAGATGTTCCGTCGCAAGGACTACAACTTCCGCGTCTCGGTACACGATCCCATCATGCCCGAGGAGTACGCGCAATACAAGACACCCGAGGAACTGGGTGCATTCCTGAAAAGTGAAACATACAAAATGAAGAAATGGCAACAATAAACGAGAGCAGTATCAGAGCCACCAAGCAGCGTTTCGGCATCGTGGGCGAATCTCCCGCCCTGATTGCCGCCATCCGCCGCGCCATGCTGGTGGCACCCATCGACCTGAGCGTGCTCATCATCGGTGAGAGCGGCTCGGGTAAAGAGCACTTCCCCAAAATCATCCACGAGAACAGCCCGCGCAAGCACAAGAAATATATCGCTGTGAACTGCGGTGCCATCCCCGAGGGCACTATCGACAGTGAACTCTTCGGCCACGTCAAGGGTTCCTTCACCGGAGCCATTGCCGACCACAAGGGATACTTTGAGGAGGCCGACGGCGGTGTCATCTTCCTTGACGAGGTCGCCGAGATGCCCATGAGCACTCAGGCCCGCCTGCTGCGCGTGCTGGAGAACGGCGAGTACCTGCGCGTGGGTGACAGCACCGTGCGCAAGACCAACATCCGCGTCGTCGCCGCCACCAACAAGGACATGCTCCAGGCCGTCAAGGACGGAAAATTCCGTGAGGACCTCTACTACCGCCTCTCGACGGTACAGATCAACGTGCCGCCATTGCGCGACCGTGGCGATGACATCGTGCTGCTGGCCCGACTGTTCCTGCGCAATTTCATCACTGCCAACCGCACCAGCGAAGTCACGCTCACCGATGACGCCCAGCGCTTGCTCAAGGCCTATCACTGGCCCGGCAACGTGCGCCAACTCAAGAGCGTCATCGAGCAGGTGGCCCTCTTCGAGTCGGGCAACACGGTGGATGGCGCCATCCTGAGGCAATACATGCCCGACAACCGTGCCAAGGCTCTGACAGTGCAGTCCCAACCGACCTACGACTACAATGCCGAGCGTGAACAACTGTTCAGCCTCATCCTCTCGATGAGTGCCGAGATTGACGCTATCAAGAAACGCCTTGACAGCGTGGGAGCCACGTCACACGTATCATCGACCGTGCAAGAGTTGAAACGCGACAGCAATCCGCTGCTCTCGTTGAGGGGCAATGCCGGTGCCGACATGAACATGGCCTCACCCTACCGCGACATGCAACAGGAGACCCAAGACCTGGGCCATGTTGATGAAATCCAGCCCATGGATGTGGAGGGCGAGACCGTCAAGACGCTCGACGAGACCGAGCGCGAGACCATCGAGAATGCCCTGCGCCGCAACAACGGCCGCCGCAAACTCACCGCCCAAGAGTTGAACATCTCGGAGCGAACGCTCTACCGCAAAATCAAGCAATATAACCTGGAACGGCAGTGAAACGGCTCATCATCATATTGACGCTTGTCATCACCACCCTCAGTTGGAACGCGTGTATCCCGAGATACACGTTGAACGGGGCATCGATCGACTACAACGTCTATAAGACCATCTCCATCGGCGACTTCCCCATACGGGCCGCCCTCGTCTATCCGCCACTGCAATCGGTGTTCGAGAACCGCATCACCGACATGATAGCGCAGCAGACGCGACTGCGTGTCGTTGACGGCCGCAACACCGACCTGCATCTGGAGGGCGAAATCACCAATTACCAACTTTCGCCGCAGGCCGTGGGCGAGGACGCCTATGCCAGCCAGACGCGACTCACTATCACCGTGAAAGTGCGCTACACCGACAACAAGAATCAGGCACTCTCCAAGGACCTGTCCTTCAGTGCCTACCGCGATTTCTCGAGCAGTGAGTTGCTGGTTGACGTGCAAGACGAGTTGTGTGACCAGATCAGTAAAGACCTGGCCGACCTGATTTTCAATGCCACCCTGGGTGACTGGTAAATGCCCTGATGGCAGTTGGCACGATTTTTGACGAATGGTCACGGTGGAAATGAACACGGCAATGACATGGATTGAAGAAGTCAAGCGGCTTGCCGAGGACAAGGAGGCTCAAGTCACCAAGCAGTGGCTCGAGCAATGCCAGCAAGTCGCCCCCTATTGCGTGCTGCCGGCACTGCTCTACCTCAAGCGCAACGGTGTGAAGGGGAACGAGGATGTGCTGGAGCGGCTTGCCATAGCCCATCCCGACCGCCACGCGTTGGCGGTCATGATGGAGGATGAGTCGGGTTCGATGGCCGAATTCTACCAACCCGAGCCCCTGCCTGAGACACCCGACACCATCACCACCATCGACCGTTTCCTGGACAATTACGGCAAGACCAGCCCCGGCGAGGTCGAGGCCATCAGCCGGGCCATCTTCAACCCGCAGCCCGACTATGCCGACGTGCTGGCGGCCCAGGAAAAAGAGGAAGGAGGCCTGCCGCTCACGGGCGGTGACTCCCAAGACGAACTCATCAACCAGTTCATCGCCGAGCAGATGCAACTGGGCGAACAGGCCGCCAACACACCCATTGCCGCTCCTGTCGGCGATGAAGAGAAGGCCGAAATCGCCAGCGAAACCATCGAGAATCCGACCCTGAACGACGACTCGATGCTGAGCGAAAGTTTGGCTAAGATGTACATCGCCAGACACAAATATTCACAGGCACTTGAAATTATTAAGCGATTAAATTTGAAATATCCAGAAAAAAGCATTTACTTTGCAGACCAAATTCGGTTTTTGGCCAAATTAGTCTTAAATGAGACACTAAACGACAAAAAATAAGAAAAAATGTACACTATTTTTGCAATTCTGATTTCTATCGCATCGATTCTTTTGATCGGTGTCATTCTGATTCAAAAATCCAAAGGTGGCGGCCTTGCTGCCAACGTGAACAACTACAACCAGTTCATGGGCGTTCGCAAGACCACTGACTTCATTGAGAAGGCTACTTGGGGCCTGTCAATCTTCATCTGTGTCCTGAGCATTCTCACGGTATTCTTCCATGGACCCACGATCGTTGACGCAGGTCCTCAAATCAAGAAGTTACCCACCAGCGAGACCCAGGCGCCCAACTTCGGCACCCAGGCCGATCAGGCTCCTGCCGCCGAGGCTGCTCCTGCCGCCAACGCAACCCAGGAGGCTACCGTTCCCGCTAAGGAGGCTCCCGCAGCCCCCGCCAAGGAGGAAGGTAAGTAACCTTTATCGCATCTAACAACCAACTAAAGGATGCGGTATGTCGTATCCGCATCACAGCGGACCATGACATACCGCATCTTTTCATGTTGATTACACTATGAAAATGACATTATTATATATAGTGCTGGCAGCCCTGATGACGGCTTGCGGCAACAACGGTCAGACGACGAGCGACGAGTCCACCGCCGACACCACCGAAACGACGGCCAGCAGCGGCAGCGTCACGTTTGACGGCAATGCCGCCCTGGAGTTGACACGGCAACAGTGCGAGTTCGGACCTCGCGTGCCCGAGACCGCGGCTCATGCCAAGTGTGCCGATTGGCTGACCTCAACGCTCCAAGCCTCGTGCGACACCGTCATGGTGCAGACCGGCAAGGTCGAGACCGCCAAGTCGGGCACCATCGGCATCAAGAACATCATCGGCATCATCAACCCCGAGGCCAGCCAGCGCCTGTTGCTGCTTGCCCATTGGGACACCCGTCCATGGGCCGACAACGACCCCGACCCGGCCAACCACAGCAAGCCCGTGACCGGAGCCAACGACGGTGCCAGCGGCGTGGGCGTGTTGCTCCAACTGGCTCATCACCTCAAGCAGACGGGTACGACCCTGGGCATCGACATCGTGTTCGTTGATGCCGAGGACATGGGCGAGAGCGAGAACGAGGAGTCGTGGGGACTGGGCACCCAATACTGGGCCTTACACCCCCATGTGGCAGGCTACAAACCCCTCTTCGGCATCCTGCTCGACATGGTGGGCGCCGAGGACGCCACCTTCCCCCGTGAATACTACTCTATGCAATATGCCGCCGGCTTTGTCAACCTCGTGTGGAAGAACGCTGTGGGCAGCCACTTCACCGATGCCCAGGGCGGTGCCGTTACCGATGACCATGTCTTCGTCAACGAGGCCGGCATCCCCTGCATCGACATCATCGACCTGCGCAGCAACAGCGACACAGGCTTCTGTCCCGAGTGGCACACCGTGGACGATACCATCGGCCACATCAGCGCCACCACCCTTGCCGAAGTAGGCCAGACGCTGCTCAACGTCATCTCCAGCCTCGAGCAGTAACCCCTTCATCGTGGGCCGAGAGATTCAATCATTTGATACTACCTGTCCACGTTTTTTTATAACTCATATCATCAGATTTGGATATAACAAGAGATACTGACAGACTATGGGCAGGGTTTGCACTAATGCCCTACTGCGTGTTTGGAACCGGTATTAGCCTTTTCATTGTGCCCCTCGGGTGGAATAGGGCGAACATGGAGTGGCGGGTCACGGTCGTTGTCATCGGGCTGCTGTCGATTTTCGGGCTCTACAAAACCGTCAGAATGTTGGCCGATGAGACCACCGATGAGGTCGAATCTGACAAAAAAAAAGGTGAGTCACCACATGGATTTGGACATCAGAAAAATCAAAAAACTGATAGTCGCTCAAGTACTGCTCGTCTGTATGCTTGTCGGCGATTTTGCCCTCTTGTATTTTCTGTTAGATCCAGACACCCCGGACATGCCGATATGCGAAGTGCCGATGACGTTGTGGATAAAGTATATAGCAATAATTGTCTTGGGCCTCCTGCTGGTTTGCGCAATGGGCAAAACCGACAAGGAATTCGATAAACTCATAAACATGTACAAGTTTTTTGGCCGCAATGCCATTCGGATCTCATTTGCAGGGAACGGTAACGCCCCATTGACTGCCGGTTGCTCCAAATATGGTGGACGACCTGATGTGGCCGATGATTTTCAGTGGCCACACGACAATAGCGGACGTCCCCTATCATTGCTGCTGCAAATCGATTGTGCTGACCTCGCACCCATCGACCGCGATGGTTTATTGCCCGCAAGCGGACAACTATATTTCTTCTACGAACTCAGCCAGATGAATCGGGGCGGCCTGAAGAACGCTGTCCGAGTCATCTATAACGACAAGCCTTCATCACAACTGCATCCACTCGATTATCCTGTGAATCTCGGCAAAGAATACCAGTTACAGGAATGCCGCTTGAAATTCATCCGATGCATGACTATACCCAGGATTGAAGAACTTCGCCACTTGACATCATTAGACGAAGAAGATGAGAGTGAGTACTATGATGTATATATGCGATTGTATGATAAATTCTGGAAGGGTGATGGGCCTATCGGCAAAATGCTCGGTTACGCCGACCTCATTCAAGGGCCTATCGTTAATGACCTTTCTAATGAGGTACTCCTGTTAGAACTCTACTCCAGTAAGGATGACAGGACGCCTCACGACCTGCCGCTCGGCTACAGCTTCATCTACTTCTACATCAAGCGTGAAGACCTGCTGGCACGACGCTTTGACAGCATACAATTTGCCCTACAATGCTTTTAATCCATTATCGCACCGATATGACAATCCAATCAACCAATAACCATAAACAGTAAATAACAATCAAACAATGAGAAAAGAAAGGATTTTACTCATGAGCGCATTGATTACAGCATCGGCTGTGACGACACAGGCTCGCATCAACTATCCCGACACCCGTCGCGTGGATAGCGTGGACACTTACTTCGGCACTCAGGTTCCCGACCCCTACCGCTGGCTCGAGGATGACCGCAGCGCCGAGACCGAGGCCTGGGTGGCAGCCCAGAACAAGGTCACGCAGAATTACCTGTCCAAAATCCCCTTCCGCAAGGACGTGAAGAAGCGCATCACCGAACTCGCCAACTACGAGAAGATGGGCGCTCCCTTCAAGATTAAGGACAAATTCTACTTCTTCAAGAACAACGGTCTGCAGAACCAGAGCGTGCTCTACGAGTATGACAAGAACGGCAACCACAAGATGGTGCTCGACCCCAACACGCTGAGCGAGGACGGCACCGTGGCCCTGCAGCAGCTCAACTTCTCCAACGACGGCCGCTACCTGGCCTACGTCATCACCCGCAGCGGCAGTGACTGGAACGAGATTTTCGTGAAGGACCTCAAGGAGGACCGCGTGCTCGACGACCACATAGTGTGGGCCAAGTTCACCGATGCCCAGTGGCTGGGCGACGGCTTCTTCTACAGCGGCTATGACGCCCCCGAGGATGCAAAGTCATCCAAGAACGAGTTCCAGAAGGTGTACTACCACAAGTTGGGCACGCCCCAAAGCGAGGACTACGTCGAGTATCAGGACAAGAGCGAACCCCTGCACTTCCACCAGGTGAGCGTGAGCGAGGACGAGCGCTACGTCATCCTGTGGAAGAGTGATGCCGAGGGCAATGACATCTACGTCAAGGACCTCAAGGACCGCAACCCCCACTACGTGCAACTCATCGGCGGCATGAAGTATGAGCGCGGCATCATCGGCATCGACAACGGCAAGATTTACGTCACCACCAACGAGAATGCCCCCAAGGGCAAGATTGTCACCTACGACGCCGAAACCCTGTCCCCCGCCAGCCTCGCCGAGTTCATCCCTGAACAGGAATCGGTGCTCACCGGCGCTGTGATGGCCGACCACAAGTTCATCCTCACCTATGACAAGGACGCGTCCAACCATCCCTACCTGTATGACAAGAACGGCAAACTCATCCGCGAGATTCAGTTGCCCACCTACGGTTCGGTAGGCTTCTCCTGCAAGAAGGACGCCAAGGAGGTCTTCTACAGTTTTGCCAGTTACACCTTCCCCGGCGCCATCTACAAGTATGACCTGGAGAGCGGCAAGAGCGAACTCTTCTTCCAGCCCAAGGTCAACCTCAAGAGCGAGGACTATGTGACCGAGCAGGTGTTCTTCCCCAGCAAGGACGGCACGCGCATCCCCATGTTCCTGGTTTACAAGAAGGGGCTGAAGCGTGACGGCCAGCGTCCCACCTTCCTCTACGGTTACGGTGGTTTCAACGTGGGCCTCAACCCCGCCTTCACCTACACCCGCACCCTGTTCGCCATGATGGACTGTGGCGGCATCTGCGCCTATGTCAACCTGCGTGGCGGTAGCGAGTATGGCGAGGAGTGGCACCAGGCCGGCACCAAGATGAACAAGCAGAACGTGTTTGACGACTTCATCGCCGCTGCCGAGTGGCTCATCGACAACAAGTACACCAACCCCAAGAAACTCGCCTGCAACGGTGCCAGCAACGGCGGTCTGCTCGTCGGCGCTGTCGTTAACCAGCGTCCCGACCTGTTTGCCGCTGCCGTGCCCCAGGTGGGTGTGATGGACATGCTGCGTTACCACGAGTTCACCATCGGCTGGAACTGGGCCCCCGACTATGGCCGCAGCGACGACAGCCCCGAGATGTTCCGCTACCTGCGCGACTACTCGCCCCTGCACAACATCAAGAACGACGGCACCCACTACCCCGCCATCCTGGTGACCACCGGTGACCACGACGACCGCGTTGTGCCCGCCCACAGTTTCAAGTATGCCGCCGAGTTGCAGCACTGCAACACCGGCGACCAGCCCAAACTCATCCGCATCGACAGCAAGGCAGGTCACGGCCACAGCAAGCCCATCAGCAAGATTATCGACGAGTACACCGACATCCAGGCCTTCATCATGTACAACCTGGGCGTGAAGTACAAATACAAAAAGTAACCGGCTTTTATAGCTCCTCTTTAGCAGCTCTAGAGGCTCTAGATAATCTAGTTGATCTAGATGGTCTAGAGCCTCTAGGTTTTCAAGAAAAGTAGTACCTTTGCAGTCATGAATGACGACAAGATAATCATCAAGGGAGCCAGGGAGAACAACCTCAAGGAGGTTTCCCTCGAGATTCCCAAGCATCAGATCACAGTGTTCACTGGCGTTTCGGGTTCGGGCAAGAGTTCGCTCGTGCTCGACACCATCGCGGCCAAGTCGCGCCGGGAACTGAACGACACCTTTCCGTCGTTCGTCCAGCAGTACCTGCCCAAGTATGGCCGTCCCCACGTGGATGCCATCGAGAACCTGCCCATCGCCATCGTCATCGACCAGAAGAAGCCCGCCCAGAACTCGCGCTCGACCGTGGCGACCTACACCGACATCGCCGCCCTGCTGCGCCTGCTGTTCTCGCGTGTGGGCCAGCCCTTTGTGGGCTATGCCGAGTCGTTCAGTTTCAACCACCCCGAGGGCAGTTGTCCGCGCTGTTCGGGCCTGGGCGAAATCCGTGAACTGGACATCCACAAACTGGTGGACTTCGACAAGAGCCTCAACGACGAGGACACGATTCACTATATCGCCTTCGGCAAGGGCGGCTGGCGCTGGATTCGCTACGCCCACAGCGGCCTGTTCGACCTGGACAAGAAAATCAAGGACTACAGCCCCGAGGAACTCGACCTGTTTCTCAACAGCCCGCAGATTCGCCTCAAGAATCCCCCTGCCAACTGGCCCAAATCGGCCAAGTATGAGGGCATCATCCCGCGCATGTACCGCAGCATCATCAACAGCGAGGAGGGTCTGCTCCATGCCGCGGTGCTCAACCCGATGCTCAACATGGGCGTCTGCCCCGACTGCCACGGCACGCGCCTGAGTCCGCGTGTGCTCTCGTGCAAGATTGAGGGCATCAACATCGCCGACGCCTGTGCCATGTCCATCACGCGCCTCAACGAGTGGGTCAAGGCGCTTACCTCGCCGCTGGCCGTGGACATCAAGCAGGCTATCAGTGCCCGGTTGACGGCACTCGAGGAAATCGGCCTGGGCTACCTGAGCCTGGAACGCGCCGTGGGCACCCTGTCGGGCGGTGAGGCCCAGCGCTGCAAAATCGCCAAATACATCAACTCGTCGCTGGCCGACGTGCTCTACATCCTCGACGAGCCCAGCACGGGTCTGCACGACCACGATATCGAGAAGATGAAGCACTCCGTCCGCCGCCTGCGTGACGCGGGCAACACCGTCCTGCTCGTCGAGCACCACCGCGAGATGATTGGCATCGCCGACCACATCGTGGACCTGGGTCCTGGACCGGGCAGCCAGGGCGGCCGCATCATCTTCGAGGGCAACTATCAGGAACTGCTCCACAGCGGCACCAGCACGGGAGAGATGCTCAGCCGTCGCGGCGACTTCAAGGCCCAGCCGCGTGAGGTGAAAGAGACCTTCGCCCTGCGCCACGCCACGCTGCACAACCTCAAGGACGTCTCCATCGACCTGCCCATGGGCGAGCTGGCCGTCGTGGCCGGTGTGGCAGGTTCGGGCAAGAGTTCGTTGATGGAATGCTTCCGCCGCGAGCACGGCGACGTCATCTACATCAGCCAGAAGAACATCGGCGTGAGCCTGCGCTCCACCCCGGCGACCTATATGGACGTGGCGCCCGACATCCGCAAGCGCTTCGCCCGTGCCCACAAAATCAAGGAGCAGTACTTCACCTTCAACGGCAAGGGCGGCTGCCCCGTGTGCGGCGGTAAGGGCGTGGTCATCGCCGAGATGGCCTTCATGGACAACATCGAGACCACCTGCGAGGCCTGTCATGGCTTGCGCTACAGCCGCGAGGCCCTGCAATACACCGTCGACGGCATGAACATCGCCCAGGTGATGGACCTGTCGGTGCGCCGAGCCAGCGAATTCTTCAAGGGCACCGTCATCGAGGAGAAACTCAAGCCCATGATGGACGTCGGTCTGCACTACCTGCACCTCAACCAGGCCCTTAGCACCCTCTCGGGCGGCGAACTGCAACGCCTCAAGATGGCCTCCTGCCTCAAGCAGTACACCATGCCCCTCGACCAGGGCGGCCAGCGCGGCGTGTTCGTCATCGACGAGCCCACCGACGGCCTCCACCTCAAGGACGTGCGTCACCTCATCGACCTGTTCGAGCAGATGGTGGACATGGGCAACACCGTCTATGTCATCGAGCACAACACCGACGTCATCAAGGCCGCCGACCACGTCATCGAACTCGGCCCCGGCGCCGGCGATCTGGGCGGCACCATCGTCTTCCAGGGCACCCCACGCGCCATGCTCACCTGCCCCGCCAGCATCACCGCCCCGTACCTGTAAAAATCTACGAATTCCGCTAATTAAACAAATCAGCGCTGCCTCCGCACCCATCCGCGACAATAAAACAAGAAAACAAGAAATACAACAAAAACAAGGGCAAAGACTGTTTCAAGTTGCCGGGCTGGGATGGGTTCCTCGTTCTTCATTGTCTTTTCATTTTTTTCTTGGTTCTAGAGGGACTAGATGGTCTAGATTATCTAGAAGCTCTAGAGAGTCTAGAAGGTCTAGAGGGCCTTTCTGCCTTTCTGGGTGCAAATTCAAGGAAAAAGTGGATACTAAGAAACTTTTTTGTATCTTTGCCGTTTGGTATGGAAGAGGAATTTGACATCAGACGGGAGTCGTTGAAAACCGACCAGGATTTTGAGCGGGCGTTGAGGCCTGTGCGCTTTGAAGACTTTGCCGGGCAGGACAAGATTATCGAGAACCTGCGCGTGTTTGTCGCTGCGGCCAAGATGCGTGGCGAGTCGCTGGACCATGTGCTGTTCCACGGCCCTCCGGGTCTGGGCAAGACTACGTTGAGCAACATCATCGCCAACGAGTTGGGCGTGGGCTTCAAGGTGACGTCGGGTCCTGTGCTGGACAAGCCGGGCGACCTGGCTGGCCTGTTGACGTCGCTCGACGAGAACGACGTGCTGTTCATCGACGAGATTCACCGCCTGAGTCCCATTGTGGAGGAATACCTCTACAGCGCGATGGAGGACTACCGCATCGACATCATGATTGACAAGGGCCCGGGAGCCCGTTCGGTGCAGCTGACGCTGGCTCCGTTCACCCTCATCGGGGCGACGACGCGCAGCGGCCTGCTGACCTCTCCGCTGAGGGCCCGTTTCGGCATCAACTGCCATCTGGAATACTATGACCACAAGGTGCTGGAGGGCATCATCCGCCGCTCGGCACGCCTGCTGGCCGTTCCCATCGACGGCAAGGCGGCCATCGAGATTGCCCTGCGCAGCCGTGGCACGCCCCGTATCGCCAACTCGCTGCTGCGCCGCGTGCGCGACTTTGCCCAGGTGAAGGGCAGCGGCCGCATCGACCTTGAAATCGCACGTTATGCCCTGGAGGCGCTGAACATCGACAAGTATGGCCTGGACGAGATTGACAACAAGATATTGCTGACCATCATCGACAAGTTTGGCGGCGGTCCCGTGGGCCTGAACACCATCGCGACGGCGATGAACGAGGATGCGGGCACCATCGAGGAGGTCTACGAGCCCTACCTCATCAAGGAAGGTTTCATCAACCGCACCCCCCGCGGCCGTGAGGCTACCACGCTGGCCTACAACCACCTGAAGCGCGAGCGCCCCGGCGAAGTGGGAAGCATTTTTTAGTAAACAGTGAATAGTGAACAGTTGGCATCCGCTCTCAAGTTCAACTGTTATCTATTAACTATTAACTGTTATCTGTTAACTATTAACTGATTTTATGGCAAATCTGAAATCACTGGCAAAAGACACCGCTATCTACGGCCTGAGCAGCATCGTGGCCCGTTTTGTCAACTACCTGCTCGTGCCGATACAGACCATGAAATTTGCCTCGACGGGAGGCGAATACGGCATCATCACCAACGTTTACGCCTATGTGGCGATTCTGATTATGGTGCTGACCTTCGGCATGGAGACGACGTTCTTCAGGTTCATGAACAAGGAGGGCATGAACCGGGAGAAGGTGTATTCCACGGTGCTCAGGATGGTGGGCACGGTGGGCCTGGTGACGTCGTTGATTGTGGTGCTCTTCTGCAAGCAGATAGCCGGGCTGCTGGGCTACGGCGACCATCCGGAATATGTGGTGGTGATGTATATCACGGTGGCCCTGGACGCCTTCACCGCCATTGCCTTCGCCTACTTGCGCTGCGAGCACAAGCCCATCAAATTCGCCACGCTCAAGATTGCCAACATCGGCCTGAACATCGTGCTCAACCTGATTTACTTCTTCGGCTTGCCGATGCTTCACCTCAACCCGTTCGGCATCTACGGCGAGACCTTCCACTACGACGTGGTGTGGGTGTTCTACATCAACCTGTTCTGCTCGATGTTCAACCTCGTGTTCCTGAACAAGGAACTCCGGGGCATCAAATTCGGATTTGACTCCAAGATGTGCCGCCAGATGTGGTCCTACGCCTGGCCCATCCTGGTCATGGGAATTGCCGGTCAACTCAACCAGAGTCTGTCGCAGATCATGTTCCCCAAGGTTTACCCGGGCGCCAACGCGATGAGCGAGTTGGGCATCTACGGCGCGTGCATCAAGATTGCCATGATCATGATGATGATTACCCAGGCGTTCCGCTTTGCCTACGAGCCGTTTGTCTTCAGCAAGGTGAAGGACAAGGACAGCAAGGAGGTCTATGCCCAGACGATGAAATACTACATCATCTTCACGCTGCTGGCCTTCCTCGTGGTGATGGCCTACCTTGACCTGCTCAAGTACCTGATTGGCGAGAGTTACTGGAGCGGCCTGCGCGTGGTGCCCATCGTGATGGCCGCCGAGATTGTGTTCGGCGTGTTCTTCAACCTCTCGTTCTGGTACAAGTTGACCGACCGCACCATCTGGGGCGCCTATTTCTCGGGCATCGGGGCCGTGGTGCTCTTCATCATCAACCTGCTGCTGATTCCGCACTTCAGTTACATGGCCTGCGCTTGGGCCGGACTTATCGCCTACAGCGTGTCGATGCTGCTGTCCTATTTCATCGGGCAGAAGTATTTCCCCGTGGCCTACCCGCTGCGCGACATCGCCCTGTATACCGTCGTGGCCGGTGTCCTGTTTGCCGGCATGATGCTGCCCGTGGAGAACACGTGGCTCAGGCTGGCCTTCCGCACCGTGCTGCTGTCGCTGTTTGTGGGGTTCATCTTCCGCAAGGAGCACCTGGGGCCGATGCTTGCCAAGTTGCCCGTGGTGGGCCGGTTGTTCAGGTAACGGACTTGACGGATAAAACGGAGAGAACGGACGGGACGGGCGCGCGCACGCGTGGACGAAACGAACGAAAAAACAAAACAGAGGGAACGGACTGGCATCCGCTCCCTCCTTGTTAATGATGTAACGGTTAGGTTTAATTCTGCAGGATGTAGTCGATGAGGACGTTCACATCGGCAATGTTGACCTCGTTGTCACCATTCACGTCGCCCTTGTAGATGGTCAGGAACTGATGGGCATGATAGACAATCGAGACGGGATAGAACTGATACACGCCATGGTAAATCGTCAGGAAGCCAGAAATGTCATATTTGCCGTACAAGGGGTCCTCAATGACAATTCCGCCCTTCAGAATCTCGTTGATGACGGCATTCACGTCGGCAATGTTGACCTCGCCGTCCTCGTTGGTGTCAAAGCCGCATTCAGGCTTTGGATCGTAGATGACAACCGGCACTCTGAACCTGTTGTAAATCGCCATCTCTCCCGTATCATCTGAGAACAGGTTCTCGTTGCAGTCCACACCGCGGAAAAGGAGATACCAGTTCACCATATCCCCTGAAATCTCCTCGATGGGCATCTCGATGGGTTCAACCGGGTGGTCATGATAGGCGAGCACAAAGGTCTCGTCGACGGGGATAAGTTCCTCGATACCGGCATATTCCGTAACGGTGAAACTCGGATTCAGGATAACGTCACCGTTGACAAAACGGTTGGTCAGATTGCCGTAAATCAGTTTAAACTCGCCCTCGCCCTCATCCTCATCTAAGTCCAATGGGACGACAACCCACGGGTCAACATCGGATTCCGCCCGATAGACCTTGGCATACATGTAGGGGTTGGACTGATAGATGACCTTGATGACGGTTCCTTGAGCCTGCGGCGCTTGGATAACGATGGGCAGCAACTGGTAGATGCAACCGGTCACAGGGTCCCCATGGGAGCCCACAACGCCGATGACGTCATAGGTGAGGCTCAAGTCGGAGGGCACGCCAGGGCCCATGCCGAAGCGGACGGCAGCCTGATTGCCGTAGCCGTCGGTAATCCAGTAGCCTGAGCCGTCATTGACGAACCTGACGCCATTGAGTTTCACAAGATGGGCAAAGGTCTCATGCCCGATACAGTCGGCAGTGATGAGTTCGGGCTCGAGGGGGACATTGCTTGACGCCGGTTGGAAACCGCTCAAATCGGCCAGTTCACGTTCACAGGCATAGGTCTTCATGGTGCCGACAAAACCTGCCGGAATCACGTCACCGGTCACATAGGACTGGTGGGTCTGGCCATAGAACAAGCCATATCCCGACTCATCCTTGACAAACAAGTAAGAGTTCTTTTGCACCACCACGGTGACGGGATTGACAAACAGCACCACAGAGCCGTCGGCCAGCAGAGTGGCCTCCCAGATATTCTGTACCGGGGTCACCTGAGCATGGACATCAAAGACATAGTCGGCCTGCACCACGTGGCTCACCTTGTCATCGATGGCCGAGATGGCCTTCACAGTGGTGTTCTCGCTGACCATGAAGGGGTCGGTGTACAGGGCGGATGACGTGGTGGGGTCGCTGCCGTCGGTGGTGTAGTAGATGCTCGCGCCCTCGGTCCGACAGGTGATAGAGACCTCCAAGGGGTCGTAATAGGTGCCTGAGGCCGGCTTGATAACGGGAGCAGAAAGCCCTCCCTCGCCGATAGTCACGGTGATCCTGGTGATGCGCACCTGGCTCAAGGAGGCCGTGAAAACGACTTGCTCGTCGTTGCCGACCCACGTGCCCGTCTTGCCCTCCCAAGTGTATTCGCCCGGCGCGGCGGTAAAGCAGCCTGGGCCAAACTGGGCATCACCCTCGGTTGTGGACTCGATGAAGATTTCATTTATCTGGCCCACCGACGAGGTCACTGTCATCGTCTGGTTCTTGTAAACGCGGTAGTGATTGCTGGCAATCTTGCCATTGGACACCTCAATCTTGATGCCATCCTTCTCAATCCAGTAGGCATGAGCCACATCGTCGCCCGTGCCCAAGTCAAGACTGGCATCAAAGGTGACCTCATCGGCCCAAGCCGAAGCGACCAGCAGTCCAATGGTCAACAAAGCAAAAAATCTTTTCATTGCGATAAGGTTTTAGTTGATTACAGGCAGCCCGGAATCATTGGGCGGCGTTGAGTTTCACGTTATCCAGGCACCAGGTAGCGTAATTGGCGTCCTGGGTGGCATAGTAGCGGAAACCGATATAATAGCAGCCGTCGGCCCATTGGCTCAGGTCGACGTTGCCGCTCTCGGTGATATCGCTGTAGGTGCTCGAGGGGGACGGCGTTGCCAAGACGGGGTTCAACTTGGTCTTCACGGTGGCAGCCGTCGGGTCGGACGAATCAAGGATATAGACCTCAAACGTGGTGGTCGTGCTGTTGTAAGCGGCCACCTGGGTGGTGAAGGTCAGCACCTTGCTGGCAGCATTCTTGAGGTCGATGGCAGGCGTGATGAGCCATGCGTCAAAAGGCGGCTGATTGCCCTTGTAACCCGTCATAGCGGCATAACCGTTACCCTGGAATGAGGTGTGGTACCAGTTCTTGTCGCCGTTGAGAACGACATAGAACCAATCGTTGGGCAGCGAGTTGTCAAATCCCTCATCCAACGTGGTGACGGGATCGGGGGCGGGTGTCTCGACAACCGTCACATCGTTGATGTCGCGCAGGTACAACTGCCAGGTGGTGTTGTACATGCCCAACAAGCCAACGACATCAACCGGCCCCGTGGGCAGCGGCCTTGAGGCGAAGTCGGCATAGTTGCTGTTGCGCACAACCAGAAAATTGCCGTTCTCGTCCATAATGGTGCGGTTGGTAGAGGCATTGGCGGCGGCATAGGTTGTCGTGCCGTCGGCCTCGGCAAACGTGACGTCCTTGATGCGCACGAGACGGCCCTGATAGCGGAGCAGGTTCTCACTGTCCATGGCATGCAGGTCGCGCAGGTTGATGTCTACCGGCTGGACCTCGGCGCGCGTGGCATCGGGGGTGCCGTTCAGTTCGGCCAGTTCATTCCACAAGGCGGCAGGCATGAAGTTGGCCTCCCAGGTCTGGAGAGCCTCATACCAGTAGGGATAACCCAGCAACTGCATGCCGTTATACTTGCCCACATAATAGCCCTTCATGGGCAGCACGATTTCCTGCCCGATGGGATAGTCCTGATAGGTGTTGACGATGTTCAGACTGATAGCGAGACCCGCGCCCGACTCGTCGGCGATATACAAGGTCTTGTAGATATTACCGCTCTGGTCGCTGCTGGTCACCCAGCCGTGGATGACTTCGTCCTCGGTCACCGTGTCGATGTAGTTCCTGCCATCCTGCCAATGCTTTGCCTTGAAGTCGGCAATGGTCATGTTGGGGGTGTGCTCGGCCACGGGGTCGGTATCATCGGCCGGCTGGCCTCTCAGGATAACATCAACGAGCACATTCAGGTCGGCGATATTGACCTCGCCATCCTTGTTGAGGTCGCCGAACAGTTCGTGGGCACGGTTGTCAGTACTGCCCACCGCCAGGATGAGCGACATCATGAAAAGAAGAGAAAATGTAAAACGTTTCATAGTTAGAAAACAATAATGGTGAATGATGTCGGGTTATATAATACTTTTTTCGGGAGGCCGTCACAAGGGCATAAACCCGGACAAACCACTTGTTCCGGCCTGTATATAGTAATGGTGTTGATGTGGAAACCGTTGCCGATGGCACGCACGCGCGTAAAAAACGGAAAAACGGAAAAAATAAACGCAAAACCACACTCACTCGGTTTTGCGCTCTGATGGCTCGAGACCCGGACACTTGTTTCCCTTGCGAGCAGGCATTCCACAGGCAATGATGGAAGGCAGCAGGCAGCCGCAACGGCGCTGACGGCGCCACACACGTGCGCACTATCCTCAAACACCTCAAATCGCGGTATTTGCTCCAGCCTTGAAACATGATGTACTTGTCTGATTAAGGGTTGCTTAGATTGTGGCTACAAAATTACTATTTCGTTTTAATAAACTCAAATGATTTAACTTTTATTCAGTATTTTTCTGCATCCACCACTCCCCTATCCGATTGCGGCAATAAAAACAGCAGCGGAGCCACATCGAGGTGCCTCCGCTGCAGGTATTCAGATGAACGGGATGAAATCCCCGATTCTTACTTCAAAATCAAGTCGATGAGAGCGTTGACATCGGCAAGGCCAAGTTCGCTGTCCTCGGCAACATCGCTGCGCCAGAAGGTGCAAGCATCCACAGCCCTGCTGCTCAGGATGATGTCAATCAACTCGTTGACGTCAGCAACATTGATCTCAGCGTCGTTGTTCACGTCGCCCTTGATGCCACACTCAGGATCGTCGCCGTCAATCTTGGTGGGATAAAGTTCGAGTTGACCCTTGAAGATGGTCAGGAAGCCCTCGATGTAGTGAGGCTTGGTCATGTCGAGTTCGGCAACACCCAGATTGAACTTGTCATAAATCCACAACTCACCGGTCTCGTCAACCAGGTAATAGTTGGTCTTGCCGTCCTCTTCCCTGACGATGACGTTCACATCCTCAAAGCCGAGGAACCAGTGCAGCATGTCCTGAGAAATCTCCTCAACGGGCATGATTTCGGGCTCTACTTCGGTGCCATGGCCGCCGTAAACGAAGGTATCGGTAGCGGGCTTGATCTGCTTGTTGCCAGAGTAAGTCGTCCAACTTGCAACAGCATCATTCACGATGTCACCATTCTTGAAATCGTTGTATGCTACAGAGCCATATACCAAACTGTAGTTGCCATCAACGTCCTTCACATACAGGTTCAGACCATTCTGGTAGAGGGTGGTCAACGGAGTGGTGAAGTGACCTGCAGCGCCTTCATTGAGTTGATAAAGTTCGGGAATGTTGGCAACGTCGGTCGTGTCGATGGGAGCATTGACGAAGGTGGGCAGCAACTGATAAACAGTGTTCTTACCATAGGAAGCCACGATACCATAAACGTCATAGGGCTTGCTCAAATCGCTGGGCAGGGCAACGCCGAAGCGGTCATAGTAAGCACAGGAAACGCCATTGGCGGTGAAGGTCTTGGCCGAAGGATCGATGATGACCTGAGACAGTTTCACGTAGTGGCCCCAAGTATCGTGAGATACCTGACCCGGAGTGATAGTCTCGGCAGTCTTGTTCAGTTCATCGAGGCCACCGATATTACCGATAGGACTCTCAAAACCTGCGAGGTTCTGCAACTCGGGCTCGCCGTCCCAAGTGGTCTTTGAACCACTGTAACCAGCGGGAATCTTGTCACCCCAGGTGTAAGACTTGCCACAGTCGCCATAGGCGAGGCCATAACCGGTATCATCCTTCAGATAGAGGTATCTGCCACTCTGACCGAGGACGATAGCATCGCGGTCGATGGTAACATCGGTACCGTCGGCAACATCACCCAGATTGCCTAAGCCCATGCCAGGACCTGTGCCTTTGGGCTTAACCCTGATGGGGAGCAACTGGTAAACCACATCGCCATCGGCGGGCTTGTAAGCGCCAACGATAGCCCAAACCTCATATTCCTTACCGGCCGTAATCTGGCTGGCGGTTACACCCATGCTGAAGTAAACGGGAGCGGTGCCTACTGCATCGGTAAGCGTCTTGGCCTCGGGGTCAATCGTTGCGCTCTCGAAGTACACATAGTGTGCCCAATTGTTATGGTTAACCATAGCCGTGGTGAACACATCGGGAGTCATGTCAACGGTGCCGCTGGCAGCCAAGAAGCCGCTCAGGTCGGTCAACTCGGGCTCGCCGTTGTAGGTCGTCTTCTTGCCGACGAAATTAGCGGGAATCACGCTACCCAAGCTATAGGTCTGGTCGGTCGTACCGTAGAACAAGCCACAACCGGTGTTGTCCTTCACATAAAGGTATTTACCGTTCTGGGCAATCACGTTCACAGGGTTGGTGAATTGCACGACAGTCTCATCGGCAACGGCCGAATAGGCTGCGATATTGGCAACCTTGGTAGCGGTGGCAAACTCATAAACGGCCTCTACCACGTCGCTCACCTCACCATCAAGGGCCGAGATGGCCTTCACGGTGGTGTTGCTGTTCAACTGGAAGGGAGCGGTGTACTCGGGAGAACTCGTGGTGGGCGTGCTGCCATTGGTGGTGTAGTAAATCTTGGCATTGGGAGTCACGCACGAGATGGTCACGTCGATGGCATCATAATAGGTGCCGCCATCAGGCTTGATCGAGGGAGCAGCAAGACCTGCCTGACCCACGGTCACGGTGATTTTGGTCATGCGCACCTGATTGGTGGCAGCGGTGAACACCACCGGACTTGCCTGACCGGCCCAAGTACCGATTTTACCCGAGTAGGTGTACGTCGGAGTCTCTACAGTGAAGCAGCCGGGGCCATACTGAGCATCATCGTTAGCGGTGCACTCGACCTTGATTTCGGTCATTGCGCCTATCGACGAAGTGACGGTCATTGTCTGATTCTTGAAGACGCGGTACTGGCTGTCGGTAATAGTACCATTGGACACCTCAATCTTGATGCCATCTTTCTCGATGGTGAAGGGTTTGCCCGTAATGGGTTCGCCATCGGTGCCAGGCACGAAGGTGATGTCAACTGCCCAAGCGGCGCTGGCCAGCAGACACAAGGTTAGTAAAGTAAAAATCTTCCTCATTGCAACGAAAAATATTAAATGGTTAATAATGATAAGTTCGACATCAATATATAATTGGGCAAAGTTACATTTATTTTTCCAATTGTGTTTCATCAAGCTACAGTTTTTTTTGAATGATGAAAAAACTTTGTCGGGAGCGACGAAAAATCGGACAACGATAGAGAGCAACCGAATTTTTTGTGTTAACTTTGCAGGTTGGTAACCAATCAACGAACTATTAACTCAATCAAGACTGTATGACTCATTTACCTCGCCGATGGGCAATGATTCTGCTGGCAATGGCTGCCACGCTCAGCACATGGTCACAGGTCATCCGCTTAGACGGACAGAAGGCTGTACACGACAAACGTTCCAACGTGTGGCTGTGCAGCATCCCCCAAGACCATTTCGGCAACGACTGGACGGCAACCGTTCGCCTCGACAGCACCTGTAACTCACTCGTCATTGACGGCATCACGATACTTGACGGCGAGCAGTTCACCTTTGCCGGAATTGAAGGCGGGAAACAGTACCCATTCACGACCGTCGCCGGCGTGGACACCATTGCCGGAGCCATCACATTCACCTGGTTACCTGTACTGGAATTGAATGGCGATTTCGGCAACGAATATGTGACGGGAACCGTGACACTCAACGCCCCCGACTCCACTCAGACCAAGGAGGACCTCCTTGCCAAACTCAAGTGGCGCGGTGGCATCACCAACACGGGCGACAAGCACAAGCGCAACTACCACATCAAGTTCATCAACGAGAACGACGAGAAGGTCAACCGGCGTATGCTTGACCTGCGCAAAGACAACCACTGGAAACTCGACGGCGGCCAGATAGACCCCCTGCGCATCCGCAACAGGGTGTGCACCGACCTGTGGCTCGACATGTCAAGGCAGCCTTGGAACCAAGAGATTGACCCGACGGTCATCAACGGCTCTCGTGGCCGTCTCACCGAGGTCATTCTCAACGGCGAGTACCACGGCATCTATGGCCTGATTGAGCCCATCGACCGCAAGCAGATTGGCCTGGTCAAGACCGATGAGACGACAGGCGAGGTGCATGGCCAGCAATGGACTGCAAAACTCAAGTATCCCACCTACATCCTGCCCAAGCCCGACAACAACAGCGAGACCTGGAACGGCAACGAGGTCACCTACCCCGACATTGAGGATGTCTTCCCCACCGACTGGAGCACGCTGTACAACGCCTTTGATTTTGCCCGGCGCGTCGATGCCGTCGATGACTGGCAGACGCTGTCCGACTCGCTCGGCTACTACTTCGACACGCCCGTGATGGAGGACTATTTCATCCTCATCGTGGCACTGCAGGCCCTGGACAATGAAATCAAGAACATCTATTACAGCTGCTATGACAAGACCGTGGGCGCTCCCAGGCTTATCATAACCCCTTGGGATCTGGACGTCAGTGTGGGTGCGAAAAGCATCCCGGGCCTCGATGTCAGCCCCGAACGTCCCCTCAACTGGATTGCCCACGTGGCCCTCGGCGACATGTTCTTCTGGTCGTCCCACCGCAGCAACATCATGACCCGATACTGGCAGCTGCGCAAGACCTGGCTCAACACCGACAGCCTCATCGCCCGTTTCCAGCATGCCGTTGATGAATTGGAACTGTGCGGAGCGGCCGGCCGTGAAGAGGCCCGATGGAGCGGAGACAGCGACTTGGGAGGCGTCGTGCTTGACATCAGCAGCGAGATGGAATATATCGCCGACTGGATCACACGCCGCATGGCATACCTCGATGAGAATGTGTTCGTGCGTGAATTGATACCTGGCGACGTGAATCAGGACGGGGTCGTCAACATCGCCGATGCCATCATGCTCATCAATGTCATCCTCAATGGCGACATGTCGCAACAGGAAGACATCGTCAACACCGATGTCAACGATGACGGGGAGACCAACATCCATGATGTCATTGACTTGATTAACATGATTCTCAACGGGGCTTAATTTTTCAGAACTAAAACTATAATCAATTATAAACACGACTATTTTTATGGCAGAAGAAATCATCAACCAAGAGGAAATGGGTAACCAGCCACAGCGCAAGGAAGTTTCCCCCGAGAAGCTCAAAGCCCTGCAGGTGGCAATGGACAAGATAGGCAAGACCTTCGGCAGCGGGTCAATCATGAAGCTGGGCGACGACCACGTCGAGGATATCGAGGTCATCCCCACAGGCTCCATCGGTCTGGACAACGCCCTCGGCGTGGGCGGTTATCCCCGTGGCCGCATCATCGAGATCTACGGTCCCGAGTCATCAGGTAAAACCACACTCGCCATTCACGCCATTGCCGAGGCACAGAAGATGGGCGGCATCGCTGCCATCATCGACGCCGAGCACGCCTTCGACCGCTTCTATGCCGAGTCGCTGGGTGTTGACGTGAACAACCTGTGGATCAGTCAGCCCGACAATGGTGAGCAGGCGTTGGAGATTGCCGACCAGCTCATCCGCAGCAGCGCCATCGACATCATCGTCATCGACAGTGTCGCCGCGCTAACCCCCAAGGCCGAAATCGAGGGCGAGATGGGTGAGAGCAAGATGGGTCTCCAGGCCCGACTGATGAGTCAGGCCTTGAGAAAGCTCACCGCCACCATCAGCCGCACCAACACCTGCTGCATCTTCATCAACCAGTTGCGCGAGAAATTGGGTGTGATGTTCGGCAACCCCGAGACCACGACCGGCGGCAACGCGCTGAAGTTCTATAGCAGCGTGCGCCTCGACATCCGTCGCACGGGACAAATCAAGGACGGCGACCAGGTGGTCGGCAACATGACAAGGGTGAAAGTGGTGAAAAACAAGGTGGCTCCCCCCTTCCGCAAGACCGAGTTTGAAATCCGCTTCGGCGAGGGTATCAGCAAGGTGGGTGAAATCCTTGACCTGGGTGTAGAGTTCGGCATCATCAAGAAGAGTGGCGCCTGGTTCTCCTATGAGGGCACCAAGTTGGGACAGGGCCGCGACGCCGCCAAGCAGATGGTGGCCGACAATCCCGAGCTGGCCGAGGAGCTCGAAGCCAAAATCAAGGAGGCCATGAAGGCCAAATGACAAGCTACCAGGCCTTAACGACACAGCGAGCCGCCCTGCATCCCAGAGCGGCTCGCCGTTTTTTTCGATAATTACAGCCTTATCGGTTGCCCTTACTTGAGGCCGAAGATGTCACGGAGTTTCTCGACCATGTCGAGTTTTTCCCAGGGGAAGAGCTCCACGTCGAGCTCGGCTGTCGTGTTGTAGAGCGATTCAAAGGTCTTGTGCACCACCTCACACTTGCGGCCCATGTGGCCGTAGGCTGCCGTCTCGGTATAGATGGGACGGAGCAGGTTCAAGCGCTCGATGATGGCAGCGGGACGCATGTTGAACTCATCCATGCCGTTCAGGATGGCAGCAATCTCGGTGTCGCTCTTGTCCACATGGCTGGTGCCATAAGTGGTGACATAGAAGCTCACAGGCTCGGCACGGCCGATGGCATAGGCCACCTGCACCAGCACCTCGTCGGCGATACCAGCGGCCACAACGTTCTTGGCGATGTGACGGCAAGCGTAGGCGGCACTGCGGTCCACCTTGCTGGGGTCCTTGCCAGAGAAGGCGCCTCCACCATGGGCTCCACGGCCACCGTAGGTGTCCACGATGATTTTGCGGCCCGTGAGGCCCGTGTCACCGTGGGGGCCGCCAATGACGAACTTGCCCGTGGGATTGACAAAGACTTCGGTCTTCCCCTCCTCATACATGGCACGGATATCCTCGCTGTAGTGAGCCAGTGTCCGCGGGATAAGGATTTTGCAGACGTCCTCCTTAATACGGGGCTGGTCCACATCATCATCATGCTGGGTGCTGACCACAATCGTGTGGATGCGCACGGGGCGGCGTGTTTCACCGTCATACTCGACGGTCACCTGGGCCTTGCTGTCAGGACGCAGGTATGGCATTAGCTCTAAATGGTTGTGGCGGATGTCGGCCAGTTCACGCATCAGGGCGTGAGCCAGGTCAAGCGTCAGCGGCATGTAGTCGGGCGTCTCGTTGCAGGCAAAGCCGAACATCATGCCCTGGTCGCCGGCGCCCTGGTCAGCGTTGTTGTCCTCGGCACGGTCCACACCTTGCTTGATGTCGCCGCTCTGCTCGTGCACACTGTTAAGGATGCCGCACGAACTGCCGTCGAACTGATACTCGCTCTTGGTATAACCGATCTTGTTGATCATCTCGCGCGCTGTGCGCTGCAAGTCGATGTAAACATCGGTCGTCACCTCACCGGCAATCACGACCTGACCTGTGGTCACCAGTGTCTCACATGCCACATGGGCATGAGGGTCAAAGGCGAGGAACTTGTCAAGGATGGCGTCGCTGATCTGGTCAGCGACCTTGTCGGGATGCCCTTCGGACACGCTCTCCGACGTGAATAGATAATTCTTACTGTTCATTGTACCAAAATGTTTGTTTTGTGGGACATGAACGCTAAAGAAGCCGATAAAATTAATTGATTATCGCAGTTTTAGCATTTTTTCAAGTGGTTGCAAGCAGCCAAATTTGTCCACTATTAATATCTGTTACTTAAAAATGTGGCTGCAAAGGTAATGCAAAAAAACAACAGCACAAAGAATGTGCTCTCATTTTTTTACACTATCTTTGCATCTCAAACGAAATGTCACCTACAATGATTGAGGCTCGGAACATAGTGAAACGATATGGCGACCTGGAAGTGCTGCGAGGTGTGAACCTCGACATCGCCCAGGGCGAGATCGTCTCGATTGTGGGACCCAGTGGCGCCGGAAAGACTACCTTGCTGCAGATCATCGGCACGCTCGACGCTCCACAGCAGGGCGAGGTGTGCTACGAAGGCAAAAACGTGCTCACGTTGAAAGACAAGGAGTTGGCTCACTTCCGCAACCGCAACATCGGCTTCGTGTTTCAGTTCCACCAGTTGCTGCCCGAGTTCACGATGCTCGAGAACGTCGCCATCCCGGCGCTGCTGGGTGGTGACAACCGCACCGATGCGATGAACCGCGCCCGCAAGCTGCTGGAACGCATGCACCTGGGCGACCGACTGAGCCACAAGCCGTCGCAACTGAGTGGCGGCGAGTGCCAGCGTGTGGCCGTGGCCCGCGCGCTCATCAACAGCCCCAAGGTCATCCTTGCCGATGAACCCTCGGGAAGCCTTGACACCCAGAACAAGCAGGAACTGCACCAGCTGTTCTTTGAGTTGCGCGAGGAGTTGGGTCAGACGTTTATCATTGTGACTCATGACGAGGGCCTTGCCGCCCAAGCCGACCGCACGCTTCACATGCGCGACGGCATCATTGTTGACCAAACGACACGTGCCGGACGATGAAACGACTGCGCCACCTGCCCATATTGCTGATGGCGGCCCTCTTGGCGCTGGCTTCCTGTGACAAGCAGGAAGACATCGACCGCGCCTATACCGATTACCGCTACGACATCGTGACCTACTTGGGCCAGAACGGTACTGGAGCGCTGTTTGAGTACCTGGGGCATGGTGATTCGGCTGCCGTCAAGATGCAATCGCGCGTGACACTGAGCGATGTCAAGGTCAATCACCGTGTGTTGCTGCGCTACGACTTCGCCGACAATGCCGCCCATAGTGATAGCCGCAACATCAATGTGTATGGCTGCAACGGCATCATCAGCGACTCCCTGAGAAAATCGGATGCCACTCCCGACAGCTTGCCGCAGCATCAGGTGAAGCTGCGCAGCCTGTGGCGCACGGGCGAGTTCATCAACCTGCACTGCCAAGTGGAATACACCACCACGGCGCGCACCTTCATGCTCGTCGCCGACGCCAAGACGCTTGACAACGACACCGTGCACTGCTACCTGACGCATGACCTCAGGGGCGAGACCGGGACCTTCTGGCGCGACTGCTATGCCTCGTTCAACGTGGGGGCCTTGTGGCACAGGGAAACGTTCAGATGCCTGCGCATCCACCTCAACGACGTGACATTCCCCAATACCGAATTCTACGACTTCAACAAATAATCAATATTTTTATAATACACATCTAAAAAGAAATTATGGCAAACGAAAAACAAAACCAGAACCAGATTAAGATTGAACTTCCCAAGGAAGAGTTGCAGGGCCGCTATGCTAACATGGCAATGATTGCCCATGGTCCCAACGACTTCTTTATCGATATGATCCTGCGCGGTCCCAACATGCCGCAGGCCCGCGTACAGAGCCGCATCATCATGGCTCCCCAGCATGCCAAGGAGCTGATGCTCGCCCTGCAGGACAACATCCGCCGCTACGAGCAGAACTTCGGTGAAATCAAGATCATGCGCCCCGCCGGAGCCCCCAATGGCGGCATCATGGACTTCCCCCTGCCCAAAGGCCAAGCCTAATTCAATTTAGGAGTCAGCAGTTGGCTTCTCTAGACCCTCTAGAATATCTACAAACTAAGGACTAAGGACTAAGGACTAGAAACTAAGGACTAGGGACTAGAAACCAGGGACTAAAAACTAAAAACCTACAATTATGGAACATCCTTTGTTCATTTACAATACCCTCACCCGCCGCAAGGAGCACTTCGTGCCCCTGAACGAGCCGATGGTGGGCATGTACGTCTGCGGCCCCACGGTCTACGGCGACCCGCATCTGGGTCACACTAGGCCGGCCATCACGTTCGACGTGCTGTTCCGCTACCTGCAACAGTTGGGCTACAAGGTGCGCTATGTGCGCAACATCACCGACGTGGGCCATCTGGAGCACGATGCCGATGAGGGTGAGGACAAGATTGCCAAGAAGGCACGCCTTGAGCAACTCGAGCCGATGGAAGTGGCACAGTATTACACCAACCGCTACCACGCTGCCATGCAGTCGCTCAACGTGCTGCCCCCCAGCATCGAGCCTCACGCCACGGGACACATCATCGAGCAGGAGGAACTGGTGAAGCAAATCATGGAGAATGGCTATGCCTACGAGAGCAACGGTAGCGTCTACTTCGACATCGAGGCCTACAACCGCGACCACCGCTACGGTGTTCTCTCGGGACGCACCCTCGACGACATCCTCAACGCCAGCCGCGAACTCGAAGGTGTGGGCGAGAAGCACAATCAGGCCGACTTCGCCTTGTGGAAGAAGGCTCAGCCCGAGCACATCATGCGTTGGCCCTCGCCCTGGAGCGACGGCTTCCCCGGCTGGCACTGCGAGTGCACCGCCATGGGACGCAAGTACCTGGGCAAGCATTTCGACATTCACGGCGGCGGCATGGACCTCGTGTTCCCGCATCACGAGTGCGAGATAGCACAGGCCGTGGCCAGCCAGGGTGACGAAATGGTGCACTACTGGATGCACAACAACATGATCACCATCAACGGGCAGAAGATGGGAAAATCGCTGGGCAACTTCATCACCCTGGAGCAGTTCTTCACGGGCGACCACCCGGCGCTCACCCAGGCCTACACGCCCATGACCATCCGATTCTTCATCCTTCAGGCCCACTATCGTGGCACGGTGGACTTCAGCAACGAGGCCCTGCAGGCTGCCGAGAAAGCCCTCGAGCGCATACTCGACGGCTGGCTCCGGTTGAATGCACTCGCCGCGGCACCGCAGTCGTCGCTCACACTCGACAACTACCGCCAGCGCTGCGCCGACGCCATGAACGACGACCTGAACACGCCGACGGTCATCGCCACCCTGTTCGATGCCTGCAAAGTCATCAACCAGGCCAACGACGGCAACGCCAGTCTGTCACAAGCCGACATCGACGAACTGAAGAGTGTCTTCCAGACCTACCTGTTCGACGTGCTGGGCATCCGCGACGATGCTGCCGGCGGCGACAGCGTGAATCTGGAGCCTTACCGCCAGGCTGTTGACCTGTTGCTGGAGATGCGTCGCAATGCCAAGGCCGCCAAGGACTGGGCTACCAGTGACCTCATCCGCGACAAGCTCGCCGAATTTGGCTTTGAAGTCAAGGACACCAAGGACGGCTTTGAGTGGAAAGTGAAATAAATCAGTTAACAGTTGACAGTTAACAGTTAATGATTGATCATTGCTGGCTGTCAACTGTTTACTATTAACTGTTAACTAAAAAAGATGGAGCCGCTCATATCGGTCATCGTCCCCGTCTATAACGCGGAGAAGTTTCTGGACCAGTGCCTGGAGAGCATTGTGGCCCAGACTTATCCTCGTCTCGAGATTCTCGTCGTGGATGACGGCAGCACCGATGGCAGCGGTGAGAAGTGCGACCGCTGGGCTGAACGCGATGAACGCATCCGTGTCATCCATCAGCCTAACGGCGGCCACTCCGCAGCGCGTAACACCGCTCTCGACGCCATGACCGGCGAACTCGTCGCCATGGTGGACAGCGACGACGTGCTGCACCCTGAATTTGCCGCCACACTGCTCGATGTCATGCGCCAGACCGGCTGCGACATCGCTGTGGGCGGTTATGTCGCCTTCAGCAGCGAGCGTCCCCATTTCCCCACCGTCACAAGCAGCGGCCCGATACGGCAGTACAACCAAGAGGAAGCCTTACAGACGGTCTTTTATCAGCAGGGGTTCACCCACTCGCCTTGGGGACGCCTGTTCAAGGCCACACTATTTGATGACATCCGCTTCCCCTTGGGCATCATCTATGAGGACCTGGCCATCATCTACCCGCTGCTCAAGAAGTGCGATACGGTGGCTGTCGTCGGCAGCACCCTGTATGGCTACCGCCAGCACGACACCAATAGCATGAAAGTCTTCTCGCCCCGCCGCGCTGCCGTGCTTGACGTGTGCGAGGACCTGGAACGCACCATGCAGAAGAGCGACCCACAATACTTGGCAGCCGTGCGCAGCCGCCTGCTCAGCGCCTATTTCAACATCCTGCTGCTGAGCCGACAGGATAAACAAAGCGACCACCAGCAGATGCAAGAGCGCTGTTGGGCCGGCATCAAGCGACTCAGGGGTGAGTGTCTGTTCAACTCCAGCGTGCGGCTCAAGAACAAGTTGGGCATCTTGGCATCCTATCCGGGACGTTGGTTCCTGTGCTCGGTCATCGGGCACAACTATCAGCCCAAGCCCTGACAATTACCGGATTGGCCTGAAAACACATACAAAAGGACCAGCGCTATACAAGATACTTACTTAATAGTGCATTTCATTGAAAGATTTGGGTGGTTTGCAGATTTTATTTTGAAAGCTGCAAATCATTATTTTTCTTTGTATTGTCAAACTACAGATAATAATTACTTATTCATTTGATTAATTGTTTTAATGCTGTATTTCTTTACAGAATACCATGACACATTTTGGGTTTAGTTAAAGGTCTTTTAAGCTTCCACAAAAAAAAGAAAGACTAAAAAGAAAGACAGGATGTGAGTCCCGTCTTTCTTGTTTATGGTTAAAAGTATCTGAATTACCTGCTATCGGAGCATATCGGCCACGCGGCGCGTGGCGGCGACAAAGCGTTCCACCTCGTCGAGCGTGTTATAGACCGCAAACGAGGCCCTCACCATACCTGTCACGCCATAACGAGCCATCAGCGGCTGGGCGCAATGATGACCAGTGCGCACGGCGATGCCCAACTTGTCGAGCAGCAAGCCCATGTCGTAACTGCTGATGTCCCCCACGAGGAACGACACCACACCACTTTTGCCGGGAGCTGTGCCGAATAAGCGTATGCCATCGATGGTCTTCAGCCCTTCAACTGCGGCAGCAAGCAAGGTGTGCTCGTGGGCAGCAATCGCGTCAATGCCTAGATTGTTGATGTAATCGATGGCCGTGCCAAAAGCGGCAATATCCACAAAGTCGGGCGTGCCGGCTTCGAACTTGAACGGGAGATCGGCAAACGTGGTCCTCTCGAACGACACCTGTCCAATCATCTCTCCCCCACCCTGGTAAGGCGGCATCTTTTCCAGCCAGTAGCGCTTGCCATAGAGGATTCCCACACCAGCGGGACCATACATCTTGTGGCTCGAGAAGGCGTAAAAGTCGCAATCCAGTTCCTGCACGTCAACCTTGACATGAGGAGCGGCCTGGGCGCCGTCGATGAGCACAGGCACACCGTTGCGATGGGCGATGTCAATCATCTCCTTGACGGGGTTGACTGTTCCCAGGACGTTAGACACATGAGCCAGGGCGACAAAACGTGTGCTGTCGCTGAACAGGTCCTGATAGGCCTGCATGTCCACCTGGCCGCTGTCGTCGATGGGCACGACACGCAGGGTGATGCGCTTGCGCTGACCAATGAGTTGCCAGGGCACGATATTGCTGTGATGCTCCATCACGGTGACAATAATCTCGTCGCCGTTCTCGAGCATCTGCCCGAACGATGAGGCCACCAGGTTGATACCCTCGGTCGTGCCACGCGTGAAAATCACCTCCTCGGTGCTGGCGGCATTGATAAAGGCTCGCGCCTTCTCACGGGTGAGTTCCACCAGGTCGGTGGCTTCCTGTGACAAGGTGTGCACGCCACGATGCACGTTGGCCTTATAGTGGTAGTACATCTTGTCGATGGCCTCCACCACGGGGCGCGGTGTCTGGGATGTGGCGGCATTATCCAGATAAATCAGGGGGCGACCCTCTATCTGCCGTTGCAGGATAGGATAATCCTCACGTATCTTGTTGATGTCCATTATTTGGTTTAAGTTTTAAGTTTCTAGTCCTTAGTCCCTAGTTTCTAGTTTCTAGTCCCTAGATTTTCCAGAACATCTAGAGAATCTAGAAGGTCTAGAGAAGCCAACTCCTAACTTTTAACTTTTCTTGCAGACGGCCATGCAACTGGCGCAGTTGCTCAGGGTGCCGGCAAAGCGTTTCTCCACGAGGTAATGCAGACGGTCCTTGAGGACGTCAAGGCGCACGCCATCGATAACGTCGGCGACAAAGGCCTGCATCAACAGGCGGCGCGCCTCGTCGAGGCCGATACCGCGTGTACGCATGTAGAACAGGGCCTCCTCGTCGAGCTGACCCACTGCCGAGCCATGCGAGCACATCACGTCATCGGTGTAAATCTCAAGCTGAGGCTTGGTGTACATCTTGGCCGTGGGGGCGCCGCACAAGTTGCGGTTGCCCTGATAGGCCTCGACACGGGGGCAGTCGGGCTTCACCAGAATCTTACCGGCAAAGGCACCCACAGCATGGTCGTTGAGCACATACTTGAACATCTCGTTGCTGTGGCAACGGGGTGCGTTGTGACTGATAAAAGTGTGGCTGTCCACATGCTGCTCGCCGCTGGCGATGGTCATTCCCAGCAGTTGGGTCTCGGCATGCTCGCCGTTGACCTCGACATGGTAGTTGTTGCGGGTAAAACCGTTGATGAGCGTGATGCCGTCGATGAGCACGTTACTGCCCTCTTGCTGGTCCACATAGATTGAGGACACACGGCTGGTCTTGGGCGTACTCTCCTCCAGGTCATAATAGTCGATGGCACTGTCCTGCATGGCGACAATCTCGACCACCTGATTGTTCAAGTAGTGATAGTCGGGACTCTGGGAGTGGTCACACATGAGCAACTTAATGCTTGCGTTCTTACCCACGATGATGAGCAGACGACGCTGCACCATCATGTCAAGCGCCGCATTGAAGATATTGACCAACTGGATGGGACGCTCGGCAACTACACCGTCGGGCACATAGATGAACAGGCCATCCTGCACCAGCAGGCTGTTGAGCGCCACAACGGGGTCATCGAGATGAGCCAACTTGCCATAGTAGGCCGACATCAGTTCGGGATAGTCCTCGGCTGCCATGCTGAAGGGTTCCACCACCACCTTGCCGATGTTGCGCTCGGCGGTGGGGCTGCTGTGGAAGGCATCGTTGCTGGAATAGTAGAGGCATGTGCTCATGTTGGGCACATCGCAGTGGAAGGTCTCGCCCGGATCGGCCTCAAACGGCAGCCGGTTGATGTTCACGCCATAGTCACGAGCGAACACAGCCTCGAGGTCGGTCGCTTCATAGTCCTCGCTGCCCTTGCGCGGCAGACGGGCCGTCTCCAACTGCTCACGGGCCTGCTCACGCAGCGTGTTCAGCAATGAGGGCGACTGCTGCTCAATGAGCACGCGGTTCTCGTCATACAGGTCGATATATTGCTTCAGCGCATTCATCTCTCTCTACTGCTGTGAATCGACTTGTTCCTTAATCCAGTCATAGCCCTTCTCTTCCAGTTCCAGCGCAAGTTCGGGACCGGCGCTCATCACGATGCGGCCCTTGTAAAGCACGTGCACGAAGTCGGGCTTGATGTAGTCCAGTAGGCGCTGGTAGTGGGTGATGACGATGGTGGCGTTGTCCTTGCTCTTGAGTGTGTTCACGCCACTGGCGACGATGCGCAGGGCATCGATGTCAAGGCCGCTGTCGGTCTCGTCAAGGATACTCAACTTGGGCTCGAGCATCGCCATCTGGAAAATCTCGTTGCGTTTTTTCTCACCGCCCGAGAAGCCCTCGTTGACGGCACGCGAGGCGAGTTTGTTGTCGAGTTGGACAATGCTGCGTTTCTCGCGCATGAGTTTCAGGAAGTCGGCAGCGCTCAAGGGGTCTTGACCGAAGTATTTGCGCTTCTCGTTCAAGGCGGTGCGCATGAAGTTGACCATCGACACGCCAGGAATCTCAACAGGGTACTGGAAACTCAGGAACAGGCCCTCATGGGCGCGGTCCTCGGGAGAGAGCGCCAGCAGGTCCTTGCCGTAGAATTCCACACTGCCACCTGTCACGGTATAGGCGGGATTACCCGTGAGCACGGCGCTCAGGGTACTCTTGCCCGACCCGTTGGGGCCCATGATGGCATGCACCTCACCGGGCTTGACCGTCAGGTTGATGCCCTTCAATATCTGCTTATCCTCTATCGAGGCCTGTAAATCCTTAATGACTAACATGATATTTTAGTTTATTTTTCTTTTCTGTTTTGTTTCTTTATCATCCTGTAGATGATGATTATCCCACGCTGCCTTCCAGCGAGACGCTGAGCAGTTTCTGGGCCTCGACGGCAAACTCCATCGGCAATTTGGCCATCACCTCCTTGGCATAGCCGTTGACGATAAGGCCCACAGCGTCTTCGGTCGAAATGCCTCGCTGGTTGCAATAGAAGATCTGGTCCTCGTTAATCTTGCTTGTCGTGGCCTCGTGCTCGACAACCGACGTGTCGTTACCCACCTCGATGACGGGGAAAGTGTGGGCGCCGCTGGTGTCACTCAACAAAGTCGGATCGTAGCCATGTCGTTCTGTGAGCCAAGGAGTTGCCTTAATTAATTGTCTTCCTAAGACCGCTTGGCCTCCGACTTGTTAATCTTGCTTGTCGTGGCCTCGTGCTCGACAACCGACGTGTCGTTACCCACCTCGATGACGGGGAAAGTGTGGGCGCCGCTGGTGTCACTC
>JAZQJW010000015.1:0-16350 GCA_045541835.1 Sodaliphilus sp.
GAACGACATGGCTACGATCCGACTTAAGGTCCGCAGGGAGGTGAAGCCGATGGCGCCGTAGCGGATGGCGCCGTAGGTATAGATGATCAGGAAAATGACCACCGTGGCGTAGACCATGACGTACTTCGGATTCATCAGCCGGGTGATCAGGGTCTGCCTGCCTTCTCTTCTCTCGCTCACTTCATCGCACCTCCCCTGGCAAGGGCCCGCGACCAGTTCTACCTGAGCGAGGCGGCAGCGTTGGCGGTCGTTGAGGCGTTGACCGCCGAGGCTGGCGACGGCTTCGCCGTCAAGTGGCCCAACGATGTCTATTGGCAGGACAAGAAAATTTGCGGCATGTTGCTCGAGAACTCCCTTGACGGCAGCGACATCGCCACCTGCATCGTGGGTATCGGCATCAACGTCAACCAGGAGCGCTTCGTCAGCGATGCCCCCAATCCCGTCTCCCTGATCAACATCACCGGCCGTGAGCACGACCTGATGGCCCTGTTGAAGCGTGTGTGCTCACGCATCGAGCAACTCGTGGACTCGCTGACCGACGATAATGCCCGACGCGACCTGCACCAGCGCTACATGGCAGCCCTCTACCGCAACGACGGTCAGTTGCATCCCTATGAGGACGCCGACGGCCACCGTTTCATGGCCAGCGTCGCAGCAATCGCCCCCGACGGCACCCTCACCCTCCAGCACCAGGACGGCACCCGCCACGACTACCTCTTCAAGCAAGTCAAGCACATCATTTTAGGCTTTAGCCTTTAGACGCTAAGTTTTAAAATCACCAACAACTAAAAACTAAAGTCTAACGTCTAAGGTCTAAAGTCTAAAAACTTAAAACTAAAAACTCAAAAATGAATTTCGTCGTTTACTGCAGTTCACAGGAAGGGCTGGAAAAGAAATACCAGCAGTTAGCAAACGAGTTGGGCACGTGGATTGGCCAGAACGGCCACACCCTGCTCTACGGCGGCTCCAATGCAGGCCTGATGCACATCACCGCAGCCGCAGCCCACGAGGCCGGCGGTCACGTCATCGGCGTGATACCCGAGATGTTCAGGCACCGCATCGACCCCGTGTGTGACGAGGTGGTCTATACCGCCAACCTGGGCGACCGCAAACAGTACATGATTGAGCACGGCGACGCGTTCGTCGTCATGCCAGGCGGCATCGGCACCATTGACGAGTGGATGTCCACCCTCGCCGTCATGACCATCGGCAACGACGACCCGCGCACCATCATCGTCGCCAACATCGACGGCCTGTACGACGCCACCATCCGGCAACTCGCCGACATGACCCAGACCCCCTTTGCCCGCGGCAAGAACCTCGCCCGCACCCTCAATGCCACCACCGCAGCCGAACTCCTCGCCACCCTCACCTCCATAGCCTCACGTTAAACCGTCAAGGCACCAAATTTCTAAAAACAACATTGTAGGGCCTCGCCTTGGCGTGGCCTCTCTACGCACGACCGAAATCCCATGCTGTCCTCATCCGAGCGACAACAACTGTTAAAACCGGCACATTTTGTCAAAAAAGTGACCACATCTGCACTCAACTTGCGCAAATGATGTAACTTTGTGAGGATTAAAAACCAGTATGCCTATGAGACTTTTCTTTTTTACCTTCGTTTTGGCCATCGCATCACTCTGCTCGGCCAGCAACCTCACCGCTCCGCAATCATCTTCACAACGGGACATCAAAGCAGAGTTGGAAGAACTCATGGAGATAATGGAATGGTGTTACAACAGCTGTGGAAGCGATGACTACAACATCGAGTCCAGCGAAAAACTCATTTCTCGTTTTGGCACCCCACGGCTTAAGAGCACCTATGATAAAACTTGCAAGAGCATTAGTGAAGAGATGGAACTCTACTTACTCAGGGCCGATGGCACCGACGGCTATATGACGATCAAGAAGACCAAGATCCTGAGTTATTCCAGTGAAACGGCTAAACTATATTTCACGGCCTATTACAAGGGACCTGAAGGACCCGAGGATATAAGCGTTGATGGCGACATCACTTTTTTCGTTGTTTACAGGGACGGCAAATGGCTCATCGAGGACATTATAGAAGACGGGCACAACGAGACCTTCCTTAGCGCTCCTCGAAGTTATGCACACTTCTGCCCTTAAAGACTTGTCATCTCACCTGCGACCAAGAATATGAAAAAGAAAATCTGCCACAACTGCGGACAATCGATTCCCGGTAATTCCAACTACTGCCCGAATTGCAGCGCTCCGGTAGCAAACGACTACCAAATGGTTGAGAGCAATAACGGCAACCGCAACCTGATTATCACTCTGGTTGCAGTGGCCAGTGCCATATTGATTGGCGTCATCGGTTATCTGTGGTATTCCAATCATCGGGCACAGCAAGAAATCAATCAGTGGACTTTTGTCCAAAAATCACACAATCCCAATCAGATTCAAGACTTTATCAATGAATTCCCCAACGGCAAGTTCTCTAATCAGGCACAAGAACGATTAGCCTTTGTGAAACAAGAGATTGCTGAATGGAATGATGTCGGCAGCCGCGAAGATATTGAACAAATACAGGCTTTCCTGGACAAATATCCCGAAGGACCCTATCACGACAATGCCGAAGCGACACTAAAAGACTTGCAGGAAAAGGTTTACAATCGGCTGCACTCCGAGGCCACTTTGAAGGCCATTATGACTGAGATTGAGAAATGCTATAATCACATGGGGCGCGAAGAGATGATTAATACCTACGGATCTCAACGGCTCAAGGACACCTATGCCAAATACGGTCACGACACAGGCTATGAAGGATGTTACTTGCTCGAAGTGGATTATAGCGATGGAGACATGAGCATTCGAGGCCAATCTGTAACAGGTATCACCGATAACTCTTGTCACATGAATTTCAAGACGTTATACAATAGTCCTGATGGCACCGAGGATTACGGCATCGCCACGTTCTCAATGGTCTTGAAAGATAACCAGTGGCTCATCGATGACATCGAAGAAGACGGGTACGGCGATTCGTTCGTGGAGAATCCCTACGCCTACAGGCATTACATCCCCTAAGTAAGATTAGCGCAACAAAGTTAGTAACGGGTTCCTTTGTAATAAGTTTGTTACCAAGAAACCTGTTACCAAGATGGTGTATATCTCATGAGTGACCACGAACGGACCATTAGATGATTCATTTATGGTCATTTGCGTTTATTATATTTTGATTCTCTGGATTTTATGTCGTACCTTTGCGGATATGACTACGATAGGCACATTACTGATATTTGCTGCGGCCATCATCCTCATGGTGGTAGCCATCGCACGGTGGAAGGTACACCCGTTCCTGGCGATACTCGGCACGGCGATACTGCTGGCAGCCCTGCTGGACGTTTCGTTCACCGATATCCCCGACGTCATCGGCAAGGGGTTCGGCGGCGTGTCAAGCGGCATCGCGCTGGTGATTATCTTCGGCACACTGATAGGCAGCGTGCTTGAGCGCACAGGCGGCGCGGTGGCCCTGGCCCGTGCCGTGGAGCGTGTGGTGGGCAAGCGCCACCCGCGCCTGGCGATGATGCTCATTGGCTGGCTTGTGTCGATACCGGTATTCTGCGACAGCGGATTTGTGCTTGTAAGTCCAATCGGCAAGTCATTGGCACGGCGGTCGAGCATTTCGCCTGTGCCCTTGATGCTGGCACTGGCGGCGGGCCTGTTTGCCTCACATGTGTTCATACCGCCCACGCCCGGCCCCGTGGCAGCCGCCGGTATGGTGGGTCTCGAGAATAACCTGCTGCTGGTGATAGGCCTCGGTGTCGTGATTTCGCTCCTGTCGCTCATTCCCGCCTACTTCTTTACTGGACGCATCGGCAAGCACATCGAACCAGCCGAACCCACGACAGAAACCCATGCCGACGAGCAGGGGAACCATTGCAGCGCCACGCTGGCTTTCTTGCCCATCGTCCTGCCCATCGTGCTCATGGCGCTGGGCAGCGTGGCAGCACTGGTGACGATGCCTGAAGGCATTGCCGCCACCCTCACCTTCCTGGGCAAGCCCGTCATCGCCTTGATGATTGCGTTGCTCTCTTGCTTGCCCCTGCTGATGCAGACCAAGATGACAAGTGAGTTTTACGACATCACCCAGTCGTCACTCAAGACTGCAGGCCCCATCATCTTCATCACCGCCGCTGGCGGTGTGCTGGGTGCCGTGGTCGTGGTCAGCGGCTTTGTCGATATCATTAAGGAATCAGGTGAAACGCTCAAAGCGTTAGGCATCGTGTTCCCCTTCCTCATCGCTGCCATCCTCAAGTCGGCCCAAGGCTCATCGACCGTGGCCATCACCACCACGGCGAGCATGATGGGCATGTTCAGCGACTCGGGCTCGATGATGAACGCGCTGGGCTTCACCAGCCCCCTTGCCGCCGCCCTCGTGGTGATGGCCATCGGCGCCGGCGCGATGACCGTGTCTCACGCCAACGACAGCTACTTCTGGGTCGTGACCGGCTTTGGCGGCATCAAGGCCCGCGACGGCTACCGCACTATGACGCTCATGACCCTGATCATGGGCCTCACCGCCATCTCACTGATTGCCCTGGCCGCGACGCTATTGCTATAGCAAGCGCGAAATCATCGGTGAAATAGCACCGGCCGGTGGCACCATTTATGCTCCTGGATCCATCAACCCTGTCGCCGACGTGAAGGGAGGAGGACGCGTCGATATGACAAAAGACTCGAGAACGCTCGGCTATTGCGATGTCCGCCCCTATGAATGGGCAGTAGCCATCATCTACTGCGACTTCTTCAAGTTCTGAAGCCGCATTAATTCAAAGTTTAATGTGCCATTATGTCCGCCATAGACGTCATGGCACATTTCTTGCTATGAAACATAACATAAACGGCATTTGTCCGTTAGAAATATGACAACATCACTAAATCACAAGAATACAACACAATGAAAGGAAAAGTTTATACACGCACCGGTGATGCCGGTACCACGTCGCTCGTGAGCGGCAACCGCGTGAGTAAGGACGACGTGCGCGTCGAGGCCTACGGCACCGTAGATGAGTTGAACTCCAACATCGGCGTGCTGCTGCACAGCACCAAACTCGAGGACAAGAATGTGATAGCCCTGCTGCGCAAGGCCCAGAACAAACTGTTCAACATCGGCGCCTATCTGGCCAACGATGCGGCCGACGCCACCCTCTACGGACTGATACAGGACGACATCACTGCCCTGGAGCAGATGATGGACCAGATGAGCGAGGTACTGCCGCCCATGCGCGGTTTCATTCTGCCTGGCGGCTCACGCCTGTCGGCCCAGGCCGACCGTTGCCGCACCATCACCCGCCGTGCCGAGCGCCGCGTGGTGACCCTGAACAGGACCGCCCCCGTCAATCCTCTCGTGCTTGAATACCTCAACCGCATGAGCGATTTCTTCTTCGTTTTTGCGAGATATAACAACATTCAAAACCAAGTTGAGGAGATTTATTGGGATAAAGACGCGTAGAACGAAAAAAAAATCCCAAAATATCAACCATATATGAAATTTTATATTACTTTTGCGCAATTTTAAAAAACAGGATATTTTCATAAAAAGCACAACAAGAAAAAAAGACTATGTATTGGACACTTGAATTGGCAACCAAACTCGAGGACGCTCCCTGGCCCGCTACCAAGGCAGAACTCATCGACTATGCCGTGCGCAGTGGCGCACCTCTCGAAGTGATCGAAAATCTGCAGGAGATTGAGGACGAAGGCGATACCTACGAGTCTATCGAGGACATCTGGCCCGACTACCCGACTAACGACGACGACTTCTTCTTCGACCCTGACGAGTATTAATGACCTGAAGAGAGCAACTATGAACATAGCGACAGCCCTGAGCAATCAGGGCTGCCTTTGTTTTATACAAGTCCGGTTCTCGCTCCAGTGAGCGATAGCGAATCTCTCTCATGATAAAACCCAAGGGGGCGCAGGTGTTGAACCTGTCTGCCCCCTTGAGTTTATTTTAGTGGCTCGGTGCGATTACATCACCATGTGTCATTCAACACATAGTTGATGAGGACCATGACATCCGAGATGTTAATCTCGTTGTCATCGTTGCAGTTGGCTGCATCGAGGTTGATGTCGCCATCTTCGTTCAATATGTAATTGATGAGCACCATCGCATCCGAGATATTCACTTCACCGTCGTTGTTCACGTCGCCCTTGATGAACGCGCTACCACCGGGCTCATTGCTGAAGTACATGTCCTGCACCTCGGCAAGGGCGATGGTTGCCGTGCCATCAACGTTGGTGACGGTCACATTGGTATTGTTGTAGGTGAGTTTGAGGCCTTCTACCGAATAGGTCACGGTCGAACCGTTGGTCTTGGTAAACTTCAGGTAGTTATAGGTCTCGGCGCTGATGGTCATGGCCACCAGTGCGATCAGCATCGTTATAATCGTCTTTTTCATATTTCTAAGTCTTTTTAATAATGATGTCATTGTTTATAACTACTCGAGGGATTACCAGCCGGGACCCCAGCCGCCACCGCCAGAATAGGTCGAGAGGCTGACTTGTGAACCGCCGCTTGCATTGGTCGCACCCTTACCATTCCAGAAGGTGGTACCGCTCGCTGTCACTCCTCTGTAGAGTTTCGGAGTGGACGGAGCCGTCACGACAATCGTCTTGCTGGAAGACGAGCCGCCGCCAGGACCATAACCGCCTTGACTGGAGAAGGTGGGCGTGTAGGCTGCAAAGGCAACGTTGTTGCCGCTATAAAGGGCATACCAGGTGTTGGCACTCGCTGTGCCGCTGTAGCAGGTCTGGCTGATGCTGGCACCGCTCTCGATGGCACCCATGTTTCCACCGATGGCCATCAGGCTGGCACCGCTCTGGATATAGACTGTATACCCACCCTCGCTGTTGGCGTCAAGGCCTTCCTCGCTACCGCAGCAGAAGACGCAACCGCCGCTCAGGTACATATTACCGTTAGAGTCGATGGCATCGTTGCCGGTGGCAACGGCATAGACATAACCGCCCTTGAAGTACATGTGCGACGCACTGTTCAAGGCGTCATCATAGCTGGTTACTTCAATGTAGCCGCCATTGATGGTCATGACCATCTTGGATTCGATGCCCTCGGAACCTTCACCTCCGGTGGCGCTCACGGTTATGGTACCGCCGTTGATGGTGATGTTACCATCAACCTTGATACCCTTGGGCGAGGAGCGCAGGTCACTGTTCGACGAGCCCCCGCCGCCAGGACCATGTCCGCCGCTACTGCCGGTCTGGCCGTAGCGGGTGCCGGTGGTGCTCACCTTGATGTTACCGTCGTTGATGATGAGTTCGCCATCGATGCTCATGCCCTTGTCGCCCTTACCGGTGGCCTTCAGATCGAAGGTACCGCCGTCGATGGTCACATTGCCATCGCACTTGATGCCGGCGCTGGCACTGGTCGTCTGGTCGCTGGCAGTCTCACCGCCACCGCTCACGGTACCGCTGATGTTGCCGCCCGTGATGTGCATGTTGCCCTCGCTCTTAAGTGCCTTGCTGGCAGGACCGTTGATGTTGTAGGTGATGGTGCCGCCAGTGATCTCCATGTCATAGTCGCTCTTGATACCGTGGTCATAGGTGTTGAGCGTCAATGTGCCGTCGCTGATGAGGACGGTTCCCTCGCTGTGAACGCCCACGGCCTCGTCCTTGACAGTGGTGCACTTCATGCTGGCGCCGTTCAGGATAAAGGCAAAGTCGGCCTTGGCGCACTTCACGCTGCTGGTGTCAACCGTGCTGTAAGCCCAGTCGCCGCCCGAGCAGTTGAGGTCGATGGTGCCGGCGGTGGCGGTCATCGTGCTGTCGCACTTCATGCCGCGTGCACCGTCGCCGGTCATGGTGATGTTGACGATGGCAGCATCGCCGTTGATGGTGAGGTTGCGGTCACTGCCGATACCGGTGGCTTCCTTGATCTTGCTCTTGTCTGCGTCCCAAACGGGGATACCCGTGTGCTTCAGTGTCAAGGTGCCGCCCTGGATGTCGACATTGCCCTCGGCCTTGATGCACTTGGAGCCTGCCGCACTGCCGTTGATGGTGAGCGTGCCGCCCTTGATGAGCACATGGCCGTCCTCTTCGGGATTGGCGGTGTCCTCGGCGTCCACCTGGATACCGTCATCACCGCAGCTCTGGATATTAATGGTACCGCCATTCATCTGGAAGTACTGCGTCACGTTGATGGCGTCGGCCACAGCGCTCACGATGGTGATGTTGCCCACGGTCTTCTTGACCTCCATGTACTCGTTGCAGGCCAGGGCGTGCTTCTTGTTACCCGTGATGGTCAGCGAGCCGCCCTTGGCGAACTCGGCATGGCCCTTCACGAGGAAGGCAGCCTTCTTGGTATTGCTGGCACCGTCGGCAAGGGTGTTGGTCGTGCCGTCGGCCAACTGCACGGCGATGCGCTTGCTGTTCTGGATGTTGATGGCCGCGCTGTCGGGGTTCACCAGGTTAACGCCGTTGAGCACCAGGGTCATCTTGTAGGCGCCCGCATGGTAGAAGCAACCGCTGCTGCTGGTGCCCTGCAGGGTGTAGGTGTACTCGGTGGCCACGTCGGCGTCCTGCATGACGGCCACGCGGGCACCGGTTACCTCGGCGGTGATGTGGTTGGCGATGTTACCGGCCACATACACGTCGGCCACTGTGTTGTTGTACTTGACGAGGACATTGTCGTCGGCAAACGTCTCGCTGGCGACGGTTACGCTGTCCACATCGGCAAGGGTAAATCCCTTCTCAAGCACGGTGAGCAGGCTTGCCGAGGTATACGGCATTGTGCCCACCGATTCGGTGTTGTAAGCCCAATGCACATGACCCGTGTGTACCCACATCGTCTGTTGTGCATAGCCCAAAACACCTGCCATAGCAATCAGTGTTGCTAGAAGAAATCGTTTTGTCATAAGCGTGTTGTTATTTGTGATTAAAACATGATTATCTGTCGCAAAACTATTCAACATCATAAAAAAATGCAAGCCGAGGAGCCAACTTTTCAACCAACTCCCCGATAAAATCGGTAAATCTTCAAGGTGTTTTTTTAGATGCTATCCAAATGGGTAATGGTGCGCAAGATAGTCAGTGCGGTGCTCACGCTGGTCACGTTGCTGATGATAATGCTGCGGCGGCCATTCTTCTGGCTCAGGTTGCAACGCTTGGGATTTTGCTGCAGGTAGTTAAGCAGGCGGCCGAAGGCCGGCGACTGGTAATAGGCGACGTTCTCCTCGCCCACCATGAACAGGTGCATGCGTGTCTGGCGGATGACGAGTTTCTCAATGCCAAGGCGGCGGGCGGTGCGCCTGAGGGGCACGATGCGGATGAGTTCGCTCGCCATCTCGGGAATCTTGCCGAAACGGTCCACCATGCGCTCCTCAAAGGCCTCCACCTGGTCATCGGTCTCCATATTGTCCAACTCGCGGTACAGGGTGATGCGCTCGTTCTCCTGCGGCACATAACTGGCCGGGAACATCAGTTCCAGGTCGGTGTCCACCACGCAGTCGGTGACAAACTCGGTGCTTCCTTCCAATCCGTCCTCTCCGTTCAATCCGTCACCCGTAGCGGCAAAGACAGATGAGAACTCCTCGGTGCGCAGTTCGGTCACGGCCTCCTTGAGCACGCGCTGGTAGGTCTCATAGCCCAGGTCGGCGATGAAGCCGCTCTGTTCGGCGCCCAGCAGGTTACCCGCACCACGGATGTCGAGGTCCTGCATCGCAATCTGGATGCCGGCGCCCAGGTCGCTGAAACTCTCGATGGCCTGCAGGCGGCGGCGCGCGTCGGTCGCCAGGGGCTTGCCAGGCGGCACGAGCAGGTAGCAGAACGCCTTGCGGCTGCTGCGGCCCACACGTCCGCGCAACTGGTGCAGGTCGCTCAGTCCGTAGCGGTCGGCATTGTTGATGATGATAGTGTTGACATTGGGCATGTCGATACCGTTCTCGATGATGGTCGTCGAGAGCAGCACGTCATAGTCGTGGTTACCGAAGTCGATAATGGTCTGCTCCAGGCGCTCGGGCGGCATCTGGCCATGGCCCACAGCGACACGGGCGTCGGGCACCACGCGGTGTATCATGTTCTCCAACTGCTCCAACTGCTCGATGCGGTGGTTGACGAAGAAGACCTGTCCGTTGCGCGACAACTCGAAGTTGATGGCCTCGGCGACGATGTCGTCGTTGAGTGTTCCCACCGTGGTGAGGATGGGATAACGGTTGGCGGGCGGCGTGGTCAGCGTGCTCAGGTCGCGCGCGCCCATCAATGAGAACTGCAGGGTGCGCGGGATGGGCGTGGCGCTCATCGTCAGCGTGTCCACGTTTAGTTTCATCTGCTTGAGTTTGTCCTTGACGGCGACACCGAACTTCTGCTCCTCATCCACCACCAGCAGGCCCAAGTCATGGAACTGCACGGTCTTGCCGATGAGTTTGTGAGTACCGATGAGGATGTCAATCTTGCCCTCCTTGAGGTCGGCAAGAATCTGTTTCACCTCCTTGGGCTTGCGCGCGCGACTCAGGTAATCAACCCTGACGGGGAAGTCCTTCAGACGCTCGCTGAAGGTGCGCCAGTGCTGGAATGCCAGCACCGTCGTGGGCACGAGCACAGCGGTCTGCTTGCCGTCGGTGGCGGCCTTGAAGGCGGCGCGCACGGCAATCTCGGTCTTGCCGAAGCCCACATCGCCGCAGATGAGGCGGTCCATCGGCTTCGCACTCTCCATGTCGGCCTTGACGGCCTGGGTCGCCGTCAGTTGGTCGGGCGTGTCCTCATAGATGAACGAGGCCTCCAATTCCTGTTGCAGGTAGCCGTCGGGCGTGTAGGCAAAGCCCTGCTGCTCGCGACGGGCGGCATAGAGGCGGATGAGTTCACGGGCGATGTCCTTCAGGCGACTCTTGGTGCGCGACTTGATTTTGGCCCAGGCGTTGCTGCCCAGTCGATTCAAGCGCGGTGCCTCGCCCTCCTTGCTGCGGTACTTCGAGAGTTTGTGCAGCGAGTGGATGGAGACGTAGGCCTCGTCGCCATTCAGGTAGGTGAGTTTGATCATCTCCTGCGGCGTGCCGTTCATCGATGTGCGAATCAAGCCGCCGAACTTGCCCACTCCCAGGTCCTCGTGGACGATATAGTCGCCTTTTTCAATCTGCTGCAGTTCCTTGAGCGACAAGGCCAACTTGCCCGAACGGGCGCGGTCACTCTTCAGGTTATACTTGTGGAAACGGTCAAAAATCTGGTGATCGGTGAAGACGCATAGTTTCAGGTCATCATCGACGAAGCCCTCGTGCAGCGTGCGCAACACGGGCTCGAAGGTGATTTCATCGCCACGGTCCTCAAAGATGTTGTGCAGGCGCTCAATCTGCTTGGCGCTGTCGCTCAGGATGATGAGCCGGTAGCCCTTGGTGAGGAAGTCGGTGAACGACTGCCCGATGAGGTCAAAGTTCTTGTGGTAGATGCCCTGGGGTTTGCAGTGGAGCGTCAGGCGTTTCACTCCCTTCTCGGGGGCCGACTCGCCATTGGTGAACGTGATGCGCCGCAAGGCGTGCAGACGTTCGAGGAACAAATCGGCATCCACCACCTTGCTGGTGGCCTGGGTGTCGCCCTCGTCGGCGATGAGGGCGCTGGCCGACATGCCTTCCTTGGCGATTTCGCGGATGCGCATGCCCAGCCATTGCTCGCTGCGGCACAGCACAATGGTGTCATCGCCGATGTAGTCGAGCAGCGACACGTTGTCCTCACGGCCGCCGCCACTGCTATTGTTATTGAGGATGCTCACCTGTTCCAGGCGCTCCTCGCTCAATTGCGTCTCGACATTAAAGGTGCGTATCGAGTCAATCTCATCGCCCCAAAAGTCAATACGGTAGGGCAACTCGTTGCTGTAGGAAAAGACATCAAGGATGGAGCCGCGTACGCTAAACTGACCGGGCTCATAGACGTAGTCGGTAGCCGTGAAGCCCAATTCGTGCAGGCGGGCCGCAACTTCGGTCAAGTCGGCGTTGCCACCGGCATGCAACTGCACGGTGCTCGCCTCCACATCCTCGCGGCGGCGCACCCGCTCGGCCAGCGCCTCGGGGTAGGTCACCACCCAGCGCACCTCGGGATCGTCATACCATCGGTTCAGCACCTCGGTTCGCAGAATCTCGTTCGGCGCGTCCACTTGGCCGTACTTGATGTCGCGCTTGTAGCCCGACGGGAAAATCAGCACCTGCTTGTCGCCCACCAGTTGGCACAGGTCGTTGTACATGTAGCCGGCATCGTCCAGGTCGTTGACAACAATCAGGTAAGGACAACCACGCTGGGGCAACGCGGCAAACAGCATTGCTGCGCCAGATCCTGCCAGCCCGTCAATCACGGCATTACCCGTGCCAGCCAGCAGTTTCTTCACCGCCGCCACCCGCGCCTTCCCGTTAAACAATCCACACAACGCCTGTATCTCCATGCCTGCAAACTACGAATTACACTAATTGAACGAATGACAACTCCGCTTCTTTTCTTTTATGAAAACAACTTTGATAACTACTTTTTTTAATCCCTTTTATGAAGACAAGAAAGACAACTTGACAATGACATCCGTGTTCCTTTTTTAAACACGAAATCAACAAAACTTTAGCTTTTCTCAACGTCAATCAGTAGAAAGATAGTCATTTGCGTTTTTATGATAAATGACATTCCCTTCACACACAAATGGAATCTCAAGTTGAAGGGAATAAGTCTTAACTTGATTAACCTTACGTTTATTGATTGTATTGAGCAAAGCACTTGCTACATGCCACATCATCACTGGAGGAACAGCATTTCCGATAGCCCGATATTGACAAGTTTCAGACACACAATCAAAAATAAAATCATCAGGGAAAGATTGGATTCGAGCAGCTTCTCTCGTCGAGAAACGACGGTAACGGCCATTCACCAGAAGCACTGGATCGGTTGAATTAAGGCTGACTTTTGCTAGATGAGAACTAATGGTATTACAAGGCTCGTCAAGTTTCTGCGCCCGACCTTTGTTCATCTTTTCGCGGTTTCTCATCATTCCTTCAACCGCCTTGTTGCTGAAATACAATCTTTCAGAATTGTCTGCTTCAGAATCAATTACGTCTTTCAGTATCTTCATCTCGCTCAGCTGAACAGGTAAGGGAAAAGAGAACCTTAAGAAATCTGCATATTCTCTAAATCCGACAATGATTACTCGCTCTCGTTTTTGAGGAACGCCATAATGAGAAGCATTCAGGACTTTATATTTGACATCATAGCCTGCTTCTGAAAACTCCTGACAAATTAACTTAAATGCTTGACCTTTATTAGCAGATAACAATCCTTTTACGTTTTCCGCAATAAAGAATCGAGGTTTCCTTGCTTCAAGAACTCTCACCATTTCTCTAAAAAGTAAACCACGTTCTTCATCTTTACAACCTAGGCGTGGAGGGTTTTGAGCAGATATTGAAAAAGACTGACACGGGAAGCCACCGATAAGAATGTCAAATTCGGGTAAACTATCTATGTCTATATCTCGAACATCACCAACAAAACTGCTATGTTCAAAATTCTCGTTGTAGATTTTAGTGCAGTTTGCATCAAAGTCTATAGAATAGACAATTTCAAAGGGCAATTTCTCATATTCTTTTCCAAGAAATGAGAAACCTCCAATCATGCCTAAATCCATGCCACCACAGCCGCTAAACAAAGATACAACTTTCATGATTGCCAATTTAAAATTTCAGTTGGTTCAAATGCATTGGAATCAAATGAGATATCCATACCATCTCGAGGCAAAGCCTCAATTATATCTGTTTTGTATAATTTTACGGGGTCACGAAGCACTAATAATACTCGTGATTTTTCGCTCAGCATCAGACGATAAACACAATAATGTTGACGAATAGTATTTGCAACACGCCATTCATTAGGAGACATATGAAAACCAAACATCTGAATAGCTTTCTTGCTTATGGTCGTCTTAACTTCGATATATCTATGATCTTCAGTTCCGTCAGCTTCATAACTATCAATGTCAAATCCAGGGTGGTATGATGGACTGTCAACAATCTGAACTAAACGGATAAAATCATCATATCCTGCCAGTTTTAATCTCATTTTCTCATGACCACAAATGATCGCTTCACCTAAATTTCCAATATCCTTGGTTGTTCCTTCTCCTTGCACAACCTCCTTGATTCTTTCTCCAAAGATGACATCAACTTCTGTGGTAACACCTATTAGACTGTGTATATCGGTTTTGAATAAACCAGGTTTTAATGATTGATTAACATAATCAAACCACATTTGCTCAATTTTTGAGAGAGCAGAAGTTTCAATATTAGATTTCCCATAAAACTCCTCATAGCCATCAAAATATGATGAATCTTGCGCAAACTGCATTATCGCTTGTTTTTCGTTACCTTTCAAGTAATAATAGCCATGGGCATTTTTATCTAGTAAATTAGCTATCTCCATATAATCAAGGACATCACCCACATACCGAGTCACATCACCTTTTGTACGAGGTTTTCCTTGAGAAGAAAAGATTTTGGGGTCTTTTTTATTGTAATATCTATAATGTTTTTCTCGATTCTCTAATACTATCTGAGCAACTTTACTAGGTGAAACTTTCCCACTTGTTACACGAATATCATTAAAGATGCAATAAGTCGCCTCCTCTGCAGAGATAGACATTTCTTTCTCTTGTCCTTTGGCAGCAAGAATTTTGTTACCTTCAAGTAAAACTTGAATAATGGTTTTTGCCGGTTTAAAACGGATATTATGATAAATAATATCTTTCAAGTCCCGTGGTTTCATATGTCCTCCAGGAAACTGAAATGAATATAGAAAAAGCCTTAAAAATTGTGGCAAATCTTGTTGCTCGTGTAAGAAACTAGCCATTCTTGACGTTTCAGTATAGCCTGATTCTTTATCTTCAGTATAGAAACCGAATAACGCAGGTATCTCCGTTCTCCAATTTTGGAGTGTTTTCTCAGCCAAATCAATATTACCTGGAAACCTTCTAATAGCATTAAAATATTTTTCGCTATACTCATTGCAAGGCAATTTCGGAATACGGCAACATTCTTTTGCCATATACAAAAGAACTTTTTCAATATTATTCTTGAATCGTGGACGGACGAAATGAATTCTATGCCAGTACTCGTTTGGCACTTCGTAATATTTCAAAGGCTTACTCATATTATTTTAAGTAATTTTGTAGCTATAGCTTCTGCCATTAGAGGGGGCACAGCGTTACCTACTTGTTTATATTGACTCGTTTTACTGCCGAGAAACACAAAATCATCAGGGAAGGATTGTATCCTTGCTGATTCTCTCACCGTTGGAATTCGATTGAATTTATAGTGAAAGTGGTGTCTATGACCTGTATCAATTGTGATACTTGGCTTCTTACTATTTAATCTTGTCCATGCGATATGAACTTTTCTCGTTTCTTGATATTTGGATGGCAAATCCTTATAGTTACCCCCATCGGGAACCAAACTGATAATCGAAACAGTTTGCTGACTATGATTGGTGATTTGGTGATTATATATACCTTTACTGCATTGACGCATAACTAGTTGATAACTACTCAATGGCTGAGATGGATATTTTTCTCCGTCATCAATTGACCCTTCGGGCAAGTCTGAAATGGCGTCCCAAGCAGTAACTCTTTCTTCAACCATAGGCTCAGGAAACGAATAGACACCTTTGCGAACACCAACAAATATTGCTCTGCGACGATTTTGAGGCACTCCGTAGTCTGAAGCCGTAAGGACTTTATATACTACCTTATAGTCTAACGATGAAAAATCAGAAATGACTGAGTTTTTTATAGCTCCACCTCCCATAGATAGAATGTTTGGCACATTTTCCATCACAAACGCTTTAGGCTCAAAGTATTTCACAAACCGTACAAATGATTTATATAGTTTGTTTCGGTCGTCATCAATAATACGTTTCCCGGCTACAGAGAAACCTTGACAAGGTGGACCACCTACAATGACATCAATATCATGCAGGCTGAACTCTTTTTCAACTTGAACTGGATCCAAATTAAGAAGATCAGCATTTAAAGTTTGTGTATTTTTGTGGTTACGGCGGAATGTAACAAGTGCGTCTTCCCAGTTATCTATGGCAAGACACACATTAAAGCCAGCTTGTTCAAATCCAAGTGACAAGCCACCGCAACCACAAAACAGGTCAACTACCTTATATTTCTTCTTTGTTGCCATGGTTGTTTATTCGTCGATGAGGGTTGAGAGTTTAGTGCCGAGGGCGTGGGCGATTTTTTCGGCCACGACAAGGGAAATGTTGCGTTCGCCGCGCTCTACCTCGGGGAGGTAGGTGCGGTCAACTTCTGCGAGGTTGGCAAGCTTCTCCTGGGAGAGTTTCTTGCTCTGCCTCAACTCT
>JAZQJW010000016.1:0-43336 GCA_045541835.1 Sodaliphilus sp.
CCAGCCCGTGGGCAAGGAGGTGCCCACCACTCCCGGCATCTACATCCACCAGGGCAAAAAAATCTGCGTAAGCCGAACGCCATGATGCTCGCATCAATGGTTGAGGCGCAACCAAATTTATCCAACATCGTGGAACGCTGATGTCCAGCGTTGATTTCACACAGGGGGCTGCGTTGAATTAGGAGTTGCTGATAACTATAATCAACTGCGACAATAATAAACCATTGCCGCAGTTGATGTAGTATTGTAACTCCAGTTTGTTTGGTTGTCGCACTGATACCCGCTGTCTATCAAAGCCTTCAGTTCGTTTTGCTGAATACTGATCAGTCAGTCCATGATTATCACTGCTTGATGTCAGCGCCTGACTATCGATTGATTTGTACTAAAAAGCGGTTGATTGCCTGAGCATCAACCGCGTGGTGATTATGAAACGTTATCATTTCATTCTTTGGGATTCCGTATGAGCCAATCAAAGGCGATTCTCAATTCGTTAGCCCGATAAGTGACCTCGTCCACCATCAAAGGTGTGGGTGTGGGGCCCTTGACGTCATATATGCTACCCTCATGGAAATAGTAGCGGCGATCAAAGCGTTTCCCGTTTTCATCATAGTCTTGGGTTGTGGCAAATAAGAGTCTCTGGCTTGAAGAGTCAAAGAGGTATTCCTCATTGTATTTCTTCTTCCCGATATTGTAACTGCGGGTGACCAAGTAGAGAGGATAATAGAAGAAATGAGGATCTTCGTCCTCAGAGAGCAAGTAGGTGCCTCTGACGGTGTTGAAGTAGAAGTGGAGTGTCTCGGTGGTCTTACCGTTACCGCGGACCGTGTAGTTGATCGTGGTAACCATTTCGTTGCCCATGCCTTTGTTCTTATTCATGGATTCTTTGGCCTGCTGGTAGGCGGTCTGAATCGATGAGATGACAGGGTCTGATTGCTGGGCAGCCACAGTAAGTGCTGCCAGCATGCAAACGGTGAGCAGAATTTGTCTAAGATTTTTCATAACTGTATATATTTAAAAGATAGTTTATTAAGATAAGGGACTGACCTGCTATCAGAGGTCAAATTCTACATTAATAGTGCAAATATAGCAATATTTTCCTTTTTCTCTTCTTTTTCGGCAATTTTTATTCAAGAGGGGGTGATATTCGTGTCAGGTTATTTGATATGCTCTTTTGGGGTGCAGGAAGGCCATAAGATAAAAAAACTATAACAACCCGGACAACAAGAGTGAGCGTTGTCCAAAGTTGTTATAGTTGTTGACTGATTAAGAGAGCCGTAAGGCTGCTCTTAACTGTTGGTGATTATCCCAGGAAGCCCAGAAGGACACCAGCGGCAACTGCCGAACCGATCACGCCGGCCACGTTGGGACCCATGGCGTGCATCAACAGGTAGTTGCTGGGATCGCTCTTGAGGCCCTGGTCGTTGCTGATGCGTGCTGCCATAGGCACGGCCGATACGCCGGCATTGCCGATGAGCGGGTTCAACTTCTTGCTCTTGGGCAAAATCAAGTTGAAGATTTTCACGAACAGCACACCCGAGCAGGTGGCGATGACAAATGCGCAGAAGCCGAGGAAGAAGATAAAGATGGTCTCCTTGGTCAGGAACTGCGAAGCCTGGGTCGAGGCTCCCACGGTCATACCCAACAAGATGGTCACAATGTCGGTCATGGCATTGCTGGCGGTGTGGGCCAGACGCTTGGTCACGCCACTCTCACGCAGCAGGTTGCCGAAGAACAACATACCCAGCAGGGGGATAGCCGAAGGAACGACAAAGCAGGTCAACAGCAGGCCGAAGATGGGGAAAATGATCTTCTCCAACTGGCTCACCTTGCGCGCGGGTTTCATGCGCATCTTGCGCTCTTTCTCGGTCGTCAACAGGCGCATGATGGGCGGCTGAATCACCGGCACGAGCGCCATATAACTGTATGCACTCACTGCAATCGCACCCATCAGGTTCGGTGCCAGTTTTGACGACAGGAAGATGGCGGTGGGGCCGTCGGCGCCGCCGATGATGGCGATAGCACCGGCCTGGTCGGGCATGAAGCCCAAGGCGAGGGCAATCATATAGGCGCCGAAGATACCAAACTGGGCAGCAGCACCCACAAGCATCAACTTGGGGTTGGCAAGCAGCGCGCTGAAGTCGGTCATCGCGCCGATGCCCAGGAAGATGAGTGGCGGATACCAGCCGTTGCGCACACCTTGATACAGGATGTTAAGGACGGAACCGTCCTCATAGATGCCAATCTCGTTGCCCGGCTGGAACGGGATGTTACCGATCAGGATACCGAAGCCGATGGGGACAAGCAGCATGGGCTCAAAATCATGCTTGATGGCGAGGTAGATGAAGAACAGACCCACCAAGATCATGATCAGGTTAGTGTAGTCAAAGTTGTAGAATCCGGTGAAATGCCAGAAGTCCAGCAACTTAGTGAACAGGAAATTGTCAAGCAGTACCATAGCTTTAACTAGTTTCTGGTTTCTAGTCCTTTGTTTCTTGTTTTTGTGTCACCAGGAAGCGGATGCCTGCCAGGGACTGGAAACTTGGGACTATAAACTAATTATCCGATTACCATGATAGTGTTACCCTCGAGTACCGAATCCTCCTTCGATACCTCGATGCTCTTGACGGTGCCGTCAACTCCGGCATGAATCTCGTTACCCATTTTCATGGCCTCGAGGATGCATACCACGTCGTCGGCCTTCACTTGCTGACCAACCTTGACAAAGATGTCCTTGATGACGCCAGGCAGCGGTGACTCAATCACGTGACCGCCAGCGGCGGGCACAGCCTTGCGGGCAGCGGGCTTGGGAGCGGCAGCGGGTGCATCGCTCACAGCAACGCGCTTAACGGCGGGAGCGGCCTTGGGCTGCTCGGGCAACTCGACGTCGTAGGCCACACCGTTCAGCAGGATGTGGGCAATGTTGCCCTCAATGTTATCGACAGCAACGGTATACTCGTTACCATTGATCTTATATTTATATTCCTTCATTTTGAGTGAATGGTTTTTTTGTTTATCAGTTTCCGGTCCTTGTTCTGTGATCTCTATCTGAAAACTTAGAACTAAAAACTGAATGAGTTGATTATTTCTTGAAAACAGGTAATTCGCGCATCAGACCAGCCTTTGCAGCCCATGTCGAACCGTCACGGGGATTCAGCGTCAGCACGCCGCTCTCCTGGTCGTGGGCGTTCAGGTGCTGATACAGGGCGAAGCAGATGGCTGCCATCTTCTCGCCGTCGAGGTCACCTGCAGCAGATACCGAGGCGGCAGAGGCAGCAACAGGAGCTGTATCTTCTTCCTTCTTCTCGGTCTGCAGATTCCGGCTGGCAAATTTGCCGAACAGTTTGAAGCAGATGTAGAGCAAGGCCAAGGCGCTGAAGACCACCGACATTGCCACCAGGGCAATCCAGTAGCCGTGAGGATCTTCTTCACGGAACTTCTCGATGTTCTCGTTCACCTCGCGGGCATTGTAGTTACCCTTGGTGATAGCGGTGTTGATGGTCTTGCCGTCCTTTACAATCCAGCTGGTCTTGCCGTCATCCAGCACGCTGGGCAGGCGGCCTTCTTTATCGATAGCATAGGTCTCACCAGGTTTGAGCGACGCGGGAATCGTCACATCGTCAACCAGGTCACCATTCACGTCATAGAGGGCCACATAATTGTCTTGGCCAGCCTTCAAGGTGAAGGGCAGGTGGAAGGTTCCGGCCTTCACATCACCATCGGCTTCCATGACAAAGTGGGTGCGGGGTGCAATCTTGGTGTTGCGCTCGTCGCCACGGGGAATCTCGTAGATGTCCATGGGACGTTCCTTGCACCACTCAATCAACACCTTATTGGGCTTAATCTTAGAAGTGTCTGTCACGGCCTTGATGTGGTTCTTGACCTCTTCACGGCTCATCGTGGTGATAAACATCTTCTCGACGGCATTGGTGCTGTAGGATGAGTTGTAGAACTCAATCCAGCCGTTGCCGCCCGTGCTGTCCTGCTGGACCATCACCTCGTTGATGCGCACGTTTTTGCGGCCTTGGGCCAACGTGGGCAGTGCGAGGATGGCGCACAGCAGCATGAGTGTCAATGCTCTTTTACTCATAACAGATTGCATTGATTACAAGGGAATATTACCGTGCTTCTTGGCAGGGTTGGTCAACTTCTTGGTGCGCAGCACTTCCAGAGCGCGGATCACGCGGAAGCGGGTGTTCCTCGGCTCAATCACGTCATCGATGTAGCCATAGCGGGCTGCATTGTAAGGCGTGCAGAAGAGGTTGTTGTACTCGTCTTCCTTCTCCTGGATGAACTTCTTGCCCTGCTCGAGCAGCTCCTTGGCCTTGGCTTCGTCGCCAGCAGCCTTGGCCTCTTCGGCCTGGGTCTTGAAGTTCTTGCTGTCCTTGGCATAGAGAATCTCGGCTGCACCGGCAGCGCCCATAACAGCGATCTCGGCGCTGGGCCATGCGTAGTTCAAGTCACCGCGCAGCTGCTTGCAGCTCATCACGATGTGCGAGCCACCATAGCTCTTGCGCAGGGTGACGGTCACCTTGGGCACGGTAGCCTCGCCATAGGCGTAGAGCAACTTGGCACCGTTCATGATCACGGCATTATACTCTTGGCCGGTACCGGGCAGGAAGCCGGGCACGTCAACGAGGGTTACCAGAGGAATGTTGAAGGCGTCGCAGAAGCGGACGAAGCGGCCGCCCTTCTTCGATGCGTTCACGTCGAGCACACCTGCCATGCAGTTGGGCTGGTTGGCAACTACGCCGACAGCCTGGCCGTTGAAGCGGGCAAAACCGACGATGATGTTCTTGGCAAAGTCCTTGTGAACCTCGAGGAACTCACCATTGTCGACGATGGCGCTGATGACCTGATACATGTCGTAGGGGTCGTTGGCGCTCTCGGGGATGATATTGTTCAGGGCATCCTCTACGCGGTCGATGGGGTCGGTGCACTCCACACGGGGAGTCTCTTCCATATTGTTGCTGGGCATGTAGCTCAACAGTTGGCGGATGATGGCGATAGCCTCTTCCTCGGTCTCGGCGGCAAAGTGTGCCACACCGCTCTTGCTGGCATGAACACCTGCACCACCCAGCTGCTCCTGGGTCACATTCTCGCCAGTCACGGTCTTAACGACCTTGGGACCGGTCAGGAACATGAAGGAGATACCCTTGGCCATGATGATGAAGTCGGTCAGGGCAGGGGAGTAAACGGCACCACCGGCACAGGGACCGAGAATGGCGCTGATCTGGGGAATCACACCCGAGGCGTTGATGTTGCGCTGGAAGATTTCGGCATAGCCGGCCAGTGCATTCACGCTCTCCTGGATACGGGCACCGCCCGAGTCATTCAAGCCGACAACAGGTGCACCCTGCTTCATGGCGAGGTCCATCACCTTACACATCTTCAGTGCCATGGTCTCACCCAGCGAGCCGCCGATGACGGTAGCATCCTGGGCAAAGACGTAAACCAGACGACCGCCAACGGTACCGAAACCGGTAACAACGCCGTCGCCGTCATAGGTCTTCTTCTCCATGCCGAAGTTGGTGCAGCGGTGCTGAACGAACATGTCCAGTTCCTCAAAGCTGCCCTCGTCAAGGAGCATATTGATGCGCTCACGGGCAGTGAATTTGCCCTTCTCGTGCTGCTTGGCAATGGCCTTTTCGCCACCACCCAGGCGCGCTTTCTCGCGACGCTCGATCAGCTCTTGAATCTTATCAAGTTGTTTTCCCATTTTTGAACGTTATTTGTTTAAAGCGTTAACAAAGCGCTAATAGCTAATTGCTAACAGCTGATTACTCATTGGGTTTCTCACAAAGCTCTAACAGAGCGCCACAAGTGGTCTTGGGATGCAGGAAGGCGATGTTCAGGCCCTCAGCACCCTTGCGGGGCTGTGCATCAATGACGCGGCCACCCTTCTCCTGAACCTCGTTCAGAGCGTTCTGAACGCCGTCTTCGATAGCAAAAGCAACGTGCTGGATGCCACCACGGCCACCGTTCTTCTCGATGAACTTGGCGATAGCGCTCTCGGGGGCAGTAGCCTCGAGCAGCTCAATCTTGGTCTGACCTACCTGGAAGAAGGCGGTCTTTACCTTCTGATCAGCAACTTCTTCAACTGCGAAGCACTTGATGCCCAACATGTTCTCGTAGAAAGGAATGGCCTCCTCGAGCGAGGTAACGGCGATTCCCACGTGTTCAATGTGTGAAATCTTCATAACTGTTTGATTTTTAATAAATTATTTAATGTAAATAAGTGATTTCTTGAATTAACGCACAAAAGTACAAAAAATTATTTTTATATAATGTAGTAGTATGCTTAAAAATGAATAAAATATACGGTGCAGCATTGAACAACAGCGGCCTGACCAAGCAGAAACTGTCGTTCATGATATCAGATCATTATTCCTGGTGGGTAACTTCAGGATTTGATGTTAAGTTTTGTACTTTGGACCTTAGACTTCAGACATTAGATTTCAGACATTAGGCATTAGTATTTAGCCTTAACTCCTAATTCCTCATTCCTCATTTCTCATTTCTCATTTCTCATTCCTCAAGGTTCAGCACTTTGGCGAAGCGCACCTGACTCTTGTAGACGGGGAAACTCAGTGTCATGATGACGCCATTCTCGATGGTTGCCTGGACGTCCTTGTCAATAGGTTCCTGGGTCGCGTCAATCCATGTGGCGTCATAGTTGCCGCTGAAGATGGTCTTGACAATATGCCCCTTGAGCATTCCTGGCTGCCATTGTGATTTCTTGACTTGGGCGCCGTCGATGTAGATGAGGTCATAGCCGTCATCGGCCCTCACTACAGCGAGTGTGTATCGGCCTCCCAGCCTCAGCCATTCGTCCTGCATGTCGCGGTCGAGGTATTTCCAGTAGCCCTCAACCGGGTCGCTGCTGGCTGCGAGATACTCGTCGAGTGCATCGCGCGTCCATCGGGTCATGGTGGCGCCTTGATTCTCGTTCTCGATTGTAAGTACCGCACGCTCTAATGCCACGCGCGCTCCTGGCCCAACAAAGTAACCCACCTGAACACCGCCAGCAGGGCGAGTCACGTTGGCGTCAATCACCTGTTGCAGTTCATCTTTGCCAACTGAGACGTGAACGCTTCGCTCATCGACATCAACACACACGGTGTTGTAGTCATCTTCAAGCGAGACGCCCTTGCTTAAGGTCACGCGGGCCAGTTCTTTCTCTTCAGTACCGTTGTGCTGAATGAGTGTGATAAGCATTGTGCGCTGGTCGGTGATGTCATCAAATGGCGCACTGTTGTCGCAACGCATCACCACGGCACAATATCCGTGTCCGTCATCGTTGAACACCAGGCCCCAACTTGTGGCGTTTATCGATTCCTTCTTGCCGGTCATGGGATTCTTGATGCTCATCGTTTTGCCCTGCTTGTTGTTGAGGTTGGCAAGGCGCAACTGGTAGCGATAGGCGGTACTGCGCACCTCCATCGTGTCAAGAGTGATGGCCGTTGCCATGGTGGCGTTCTCTTCCACAAGGCGGTCATCAACGATGGCCTTGTAACGACCGGCCATCCTCATGGCCGGGTGGGGAAACAGACCGCCAAACTGATTGCTCGACGTGTTATAGAACGACTTGCCTTGAATCTCTGCTCCTGTCAAGGCCAGCAGTGTTATCACTATTGTAAAAAGAATCCGTTTCATGAGTTCAAATAAATCTTATTCGTGATGATAAGGCTCATGCCTCAAAATCGTGAAACCACGGTAGAGCTGTTCAACAAAGATGAGGCGCACCAGCTCGTGAGGGAACGTCATCTTGCTTAGCGAGATTTTCTCGTTGGCGCGAGCATACACGTCCTGAGAGAAACCATAGGGGCCACCAACGACAAACACCAGCCGCTTGCAGCCGCTCGCCATGCGGCGTTGCAACCATTGGCTGAAGTCCATCGACGTGCGTTCGGTGCCGTGTTCGTCGAGCAACACGACATGGTCACTGGTCTCGAGTGATGCCAGCAAGGCCTTGCCTTCAGCGACTTTCTGTCGCTCCTCGCTCATGTTACGGGTGCCTTTCACGTCGCTGATGTATTGGATGTTAAAGGTCACATAATGCTGTAACCGTTTCACATAGTCCTCTATGCCCTGTCGAACAAAACCGACCTCTGTCTTGCCTATCACTGCAAGTGTAATCTTCATTTTCTTCTCTCGTTTGCTAATTATTGCCACAAAATTAGCAAAATCATTGAAATTTTTATAATTTTGTCATCTTGAAATCACTAAATAATGATAATGATATGAAAACTCGTGAAGAACTGATTGATGAGTTGATAGACCTGGCTTTTGCCGAGGATATCGGTGATGGTGACGCTACGACATTGTGCTGCATTCCTGCCGACGAGATGGGGCGTCAGCGCCTAATAGTGAAAGAAGAAGGCATCTTGGCCGGTGTTGAAATCGCACGGCGGGTGTTCGAGAAGTTTGACCCCGAACTGCAGATGGAGGTCTTTATTGAGGACGGTGCGCATGTGAAGCCTGGAGACATCGCCTTTGTGGTGACGGGCAAGGTGCGCTCACTGCTCCAGACAGAGCGCCTCATGCTCAACATCATGCAACGCATGAGCGGTGTGGCCACTATGACAGCACGTTATGCCAAGTGCCTTGAAGGCCTGAAGACGCGCGTGCTCGATACGCGCAAGACCACGCCGGGAATGCGTATTCTCGAGAAGGATGCTGTTCACATTGGTGGCGGTTGTAACCACCGCATCGGCCTGTTTGATATGATCTTGCTCAAGGACAACCATGTGGATTTCGCTGGAGGTATTGTCCCGGCGATAGAGAATGCCCATCGCTGGTGCAAGGAGAACGGAAAAGACCTCAAAATAGAGATTGAGGTGCGCAACTTCGAAGAGCTCCAGCAGGTGCTTGACCATGGCGGTGTGGACCGCGTGATGCTTGACAACTTCTCGGTGGAGAACACGCGCAAGGCCGTAGAAATCATCAATGGCAGGGTAGAGACGGAGTCCAGCGGCGGTATCACTATCGACACGCTGCGTGCCTATGGAGAGTGTGGCGTGGACTACATCTCGGTGGGAGCGCTCACTCACTCCATCAAGTCGCTTGACATGAGTTTCAAGGCTTGCTGAGTATAGTATCGAATTTATAGTATAAAGGTGGGCGTGAGAAATAGATGAACAGTCACACGTTACACGACGTACAACCCTTGGTATTGCATGGTGTGGAACTTGGGGCTCCGGTCATCATTGCAGGACCGTGTAGTGCCGAAACCGAGCAGCAGACACTGGATGCTGCCCGTGCGTTGAGTGCTATCGGTGTGAAGGTTTTCAGAGCAGGGCTTTGGAAACCACGCACCATGCCTGGTTCCTTTGAAGGAGTGGGAGACCAGGGTTTGGCATGGCTTCAGTCGGTCAAGAGTGAGACAGGAATGGCGGTGGCGACCGAGGTGGCCACCGTTGAACACGTGCGTGCTGCTCTCGAAGCAGGAATCGACATTTTATGGGTGGGAGCACGCACGAGCGCTAATCCTTTTGCCATGCAGGATATTGCCGATGCTTTACAGGGACATGACGAGGTGGCTGTGCTGGTGAAAAACCCTGTCAATCCCGATTTGGACTTATGGCTCGGTGCCCTGCAGCGCATCTTGGGTGCAGGCATTACCCGCTTGGGTGCAGTGCATCGCGGGTTCAGTTCGGCCGGTGCCCACTTGTACCGCAACGACCCGCAGTGGCACATCCCGTTTGAACTGCGCCGTCATGCTCCAACCATGACTATCTTGTGCGACCCGTCACACATCGGAGGCAAACGTCAGTACGTGGAGCCCTTGTCTCAGATTGCGTTTGACACGGGTTTTGACGGGTTGATGATAGAGAGCCATTGTGATCCGGACCATGCCTTGAGTGACAGTGCCCAACAGATAACACCACAGGACTTGAGTGCCATGCTCGGCCGTCTGGTCATACGCTCAGGCCGCCCCGTGGAGGACGAACTGGCATTGCTGCGGCAACAGATTGACGACTGTGACCATGAATTGCTGGCTGTCTTGGCACGGCGCATGAGTGTGGCGCGCGAAATAGGCCTATTCAAAAAAGCTCACAACCTGCGCATCCTGCAGCCCCAGCGCTATCAGGAAGTCATCAAAGCACGACTTGATGAGGCCGAATCCTTGGGACTCTCCAAGGACTTCATCCAACGTGTCCTTGAGGCGATTCACGAGGAGAGTGTCAATCAGCAGTTATCGTTATAAAGAGAATTATTAGAGATCAGATGAAACGGGTTATCATTATCGGTGCCTCGTCGGGCATTGGACGGGAAGTGGCCAAACTGCTGCTGGCCAAGGGCTGCCATCTTGGTGTCGCGGCACGTCGTGAAGACCGCCTCGAGGCCTTGAAACAGCTGGCGCCAGATAGGGTGGAAGTGCAAGCGATTGATGTCACTGCCGATGATGCAACGTCGCGCCTTCGGGGACTGATAGAACGCCTGGGTGGCATGGATCTGTTTTTCTACGCCTCTGGCGTAGGCAAGCAGAACCGAATGCTCACCGAGGATATTGAGCTCAATACCGTCAACACCAACGCTTTGGGCTTTACCCGAATGATAGGGGAGGCTTACCGTTATTTCGCAGAACGTGGCGAGGGTCACATTGCCGTCATCACTTCGATTGCTGGCACCAAAGGACTCGGCCCCGCTCCGTCCTATTCAGCGACAAAGGCGATGCAGAACGTTTATCTTCAATCCCTGGAACAGCAAGCCAATGCCCGAAAGTTAAACATCCGTTTCACTGACATTCGCCCTGGCTTTGTGGATACTGACTTGTTGTCGGGTGATTTCCGTTATCCCATGATGCTGAAGCCCGAGAACGTGGCTCAACAGATTGTTAAAGCCATTCATCACAAGCGCCACATTCAAGTCATCGACTGGCGTTATGCCATCCTTACCTCCCTCTGGCGCTGTCTTCCCCGACCCCTCTGGCGCCATCTCAAACTTTAACACAATACCTGTCCCGTACTCCGAGGCTCTGCCTCGGAACACAATTGTCTTCTCCTTGTCGATAAAAGGGGCTGTCAGTTCTTGGGTTTGGTGGTGACGCGGGCTGCGGTGTGGTAGTGGCTGGCGTAGTAGTTCTGACGCAGGTCGTCGACGACGACGCCTCGTGATGATGAGGCATGGACGAATTTGTTGTCTTTCAGGTAGATGCCCACATGGGAAACATGCCCGTCGCTGCTGGTAATGAAAAAGATGAGGTCTCCCTCGTTCAAGTCGTCAAGGTCGATAGGTTTGCAGTTCAGTTCCAGCATTTTGGCTGTGTTGCGCTGCAGCTTGATGCCATACACTTCCTGATAGACCTCTATGACCATTCCCGAGCAGTCGGTGCCTTCACCACAGGCATGGGCTGCATAGACGTAGGGTGTGCCTAACCAGCGCTTCAATACCTTGTACAGTTCCTTATTGTCTTTTCTGCCCAGCTTGATGTCGAGTCGTGCCCATTCGTCACTGACGAGGCCATTGCCCTTGGGCGTGGGCTTTTTCTTGTCTTCTTTGTCGGTTTTAGCGGTGGTACTGCCGCTATTGTCATTACCGCCGCGGTTGCGCCGTTCATGGTAGGGGCGGTAGGTGTGTGTGTTGCTTTTGGTGCTGCGGCACGATACAACTGGCAGCGACATGAGAATCGCCGCTGCCAGATATAATATCGTTTTGCCGTAGCGCTTGAGCATTTAGTCTTTCTTTTCTTCCTCGGAGGTTTCTTCGGCTTTGACTTCTTCCTCTTCCTTGGCGGTAAAGTCGGTCATGCCATTCTCTACCAGGATATTGTACCAGGAAATGATTTTCTTGATATCGCTGTTGTGAACGCGCTCCTGATCCCAATTCTCAAGCACGCTGTCCATGAACTCATGGAACTTCTCGGGTGTGCTGTATTCCTTGGCATCGATGGGCTTGTTGTCAAATTTCTTGCCCACGTTCTCGAACACTTGCGGCAGGGGCAGGTCTTCGGTGGTGGTGAAAATGGAGATGTCGCCCAAGGACATCACGCGGTCACGGGTGTGGACGGGGAAACGTTTGCCGTCGGCAAGTGCCTCGACCAGAAGCATGTTTTTACCGTATGAAATCAGTTTGTAAAGTCCGGGACGTCCCGAAATTGATAAAATTTTCTTCAGCATAATTTCTGTTGTAATGTTGATGATTTTAATATGGTTATTTAATATGGTTTAGCAGTTTTCATCAAGCAATCTCAGGACTTGAGGCATGATGGCTGTGACGTCGTCATTAACGATAACCTGCTCACCTTCGGCGATTCGTTCTTCGGCATTTTGAGCCGCCATGCGGTCGCGCACCTGTCGCGCAGTGAGCCCGCTGCGGGCCATCACGCGTCTGATGCGCACATCCTCAGGTGCTGTCACGTGCCAGACACCATCCACCATGCGGTCAATGCCTGCAGTGCGCAACAATGCCGTCTCGACGAATGCCGCTTGATGTCCCTCCGAGGCTAGCTTGTCGGCCCACAGGCGCATATCCCGGGCTGTTGCCGGGTGGACGATGGCATTGAGCCGGTTCAGTGTCTGCTCGTCGGCAAATACCACGGCACTCAGATGCTGGCGGTTCAAAGTCCCGTCTGCAAGGTAGGTCTCGTTGCCGAATGCTTCAATCAACTGACGGCGCACCTCTTCACTCTCGATCATGAGAGACTTGGCGCGACTGTCGCAGTCATAGACCTGATAGCCCATCACCTGCAAAATGTGTGCAACAACGCTCTTGCCGCTACCGATACCTCCTGATATGGCAATTAATCTCATCGGGAACGCTCAATGATATACTCCACACTGTCTTGAGACAGTTCCACATTCTGATAAACCGCGGGGGCCTCGCCAATCATGACCTTTACTCTGTTGCTATGGGAGTTGAAGTTCAGCGAGTTGTAGTCCACAACGAGGGTGATGCCTGCATCGTCCTTGATGCGGCTTACCGGTGAGCGATAGGTCACCTCGATGTCGCTGGGGAACAGTAGCATCTTCACTCCGGCAGGTGCGTTGCGCACCGCGATTTTGACAGAGCGTGTCTGGGTCTTCAACTTTTCAATGGGCACCATGATGTCAATCGCACGCGGTTCGGTGATAGCGCCGTTCAAGGGGGCTATCATCACCTTGCGACGCAAAGTGTCGGTCAGGTCGGTCTCTTTGACATGATAGGTGTACACCTCGTTGATTTCATTCAGTGTCTTGGCATCGCTGAACAGCAGTACCGAATCTTGACTCTGAATCAAAGCACCGTTTTGGGTGTAATCGTCGCGAGGTTCGACAATGATGTCGGCCTTCACCGGCACTTTCTTGCCGGGTAAGTCAGTGAACTTGATATTGATGGACTCAGGCAACACGCTGACAATAACGGCGTGCTTGTTCAGGATATGGGCAAGCGCCTTTTTGAGGTGGCTCTGGTCCACCTTGAAATAAGAACTGCCGTCACTGTAGTCGCTGAAACGGAGCGTGAGCGTCGGCGTTTGGTGGAACAGGTAAGACAAGAACCTGTAGCCACGGTCCTTGACAGTGACAGTCAGCGTGTCGGGAACTTTGGTTAGTGAGTGCACGTTAGGGGGCATGTTTATCTCCACCGGCACCTCCATGTCAAGTTGAATATCACTGTTAAAGGTCAGGAAACTCCAAAAAACAGCCGAGATAACAACAAACACGAGATAAAGGAGTATCGACCTCGTGCGAGGTGATTCCTTCATCTTGTCGCGCAGTTTATCCCAGAGTTTCATGGATTCAAGCCTTGATTATTGCTGTCAGTAAAAATTATTTCTTCACGTCGGCGCCGGTCTCGGCAACGTCCTGCATCGATTGATAGATGGAGTTCTTGTCAATCTTGATGGTCACGTTGTTGTCGATTTCCAGCAGCACGTAGCTGTCCTTAATCTCGCGGATGCGGCCATAGATACCGCCGGCGGTCATCACCTTGTCACCTTTCTTCAGGCTGTCGCGGAAGGCGTTGATCTTCTTCTGCTTCTTCTGCTGCGGGGCAATCATGAAGAAGTAGAAAATGGCAATAAGGGCAATAATCATGATCATGCTGGACCATCCTGAACCACCCAACGATTCAGTGGCAGGAGCGCTACCAGCAGCTGCATCTAATAAAATAGTGTAAAGCATAATGTCAGTTTTACTATTGGATTAATAATGAAATTTACTTTTTGATACGGTTCAAGGCTTGAGCACCTTGCCCTCCTTGCGCAGTTGCTTGACGGCGTTGTTCAGGATGCCGTTCACAAACTTGCCGCTGGCGGCGGTGCTGAAGTTCTTGGCCAGTTCAATATACTCGTTAAGGGTTACAGCAACAGGAATTTTATCAAATGAACGCATCTCGGCGATGGCAGTACACATGATGATCCGGTCCATCAGCACAATGCGGTCCTTGTCCCAACGGCTGTTCAGCAGCAGGTCGTCGATGAGTTGATTGCTCTCGGGCATCATCGTAACAGCGGCACTGAACAGGTCTTTACCGAAATTGCCGTCCTCCTCGTCCTTGAACATAGGCATGACGGCATCTTCCTCTCCGTCGGCGATGCGGCGGAAGGTTTTGCAAACAAATTGCCCGATGATGTCGACGTCGTCCTCGGTCCAGAACAGGGAGCGCTGCTCAATGGCATCGGCCATGTTTTCATCGACCAGGATAACTTGCTTCATGAGTTGTTGCCACAAGAGGCTGTCGGCCATCATGGAATCTTCTTCGTCCACCATATAGTCGTTGTAGAGGTCGCTCTTAAGCACCTTGTCAAGCATCAGCCGTTCAAAGATGGGATCATCGTTCCAAGTCACTGTGTGGTCTTGGGCAAACTCCTGCAACTTCTCGTCCTGGGCAAGTGCTGCAACCAGACGGTTATTGACAAACTTCATGTTGGGGTTGCGCTCTTCCTCGGTAGGAAGGTACTTGTTGCGTGCCTCATCGATGCGCATTTCCTGGATGTGAGTCAATTCCACGGGCAGACGCATCAGGTAATGATACAACTCATAAGTCTTGTTCAGACTTGCGTCCAGGTCCTTGAGGGCATTGCCAAGTGTGCGCTCAGGACGTGTCAACATATAAGAGTACAGATTCTGTACAACTTTTGTTCGTATTAAAGCTCGATTGATCATAATGATAGTGTTTGAACTTGCAAAGATAGCGATTTTTGGTCGTTCCGCCAACTAAAGACGCTTTAATTGACTTCTTGATTATCGTTCAGTCGTTGTCTGACGACCTCATATATCATGATGCCTCCGGCAACCGAAACGTTGAGCGAGTTGATGTGACCAAATTCAGGAATCAATACCCTGGTGTCGCACAGTTTCATGATTTCAGGCGAAATGCCCTTGTCCTCTGAACCCAAAATGATGGCCACGGGACCCGTATAATCGGCATGGGTGAACGGCTGGGAATTCTTGTCGCTGGTGCCAACGATCTTGAAACCGCTGTCGCGCAGCAATTTCACAGCATTGACCAGATTGTGTTCTCGGCACACGGGCAGATAGTTGAGTGCACCGGCCGATGTCTTGACGGCATCAGCATTTGCACTCACGCTCTCGCGGTCGGGGATGACGATGGCACTCACTCCGGCGCATTCACAGGTGCGGGCCACGGCACCGAAGTTGCGAACATCGGTCACGCCATCGAGCACAACGATGAACGGATTCTCTCCGGCATCAAACAGTTGTGGCACGATGTCCTCAATCCGATAGTAGGTAACGGCCGACATCATGGCCAGCACACCCTGATGGTTGCGGCGGGTAATGCGGTCAATCTTCTGTACGGGGACGCGTTGCACCGGGACGCGCAATGCACGTGCACGGTCTGCAATCTCTTGGGCCGTCTCATTGTTCAGCGTCTTGCTCAAGAAGATTTTATCGATGTCTATACAGGCATCTAATGCTTCTAAAACGGCATGGATACCGTAGATGTATTGGGTCTTGTCAATCATGATTGTGTTTGTGATTGATTAGTGATTTTGCGTTGTCGATGGCTGCCTGGTTCAAGTCTTTGCCGCTGAGCATGCGGGCCACCTCCATGATGTGCTCTTGTTCGGCAAGCGACTCGACTTGAGTCAGTGTCTCGGCATCGGTGTCGGTTTTGAATACACGCAGGTGATGGTCTCCCAAGGCGGCCACTTGAGGCAGGTGGGTGATGGCGATAACCTGGATGGTGCCAGCGATGTCCGACATCATTTCGCCGATTTTGTTAGCCACATCACCGCTCACACCAGTATCCACCTCATCAAAGATGATGCTAGGCAATTGTATGTGGCGAGCGATGATGGTTTTGATGCACAACATCACGCGGGAGATTTCTCCGCCCGAGGCCGTATCCTTCACCGGCATCAGGCGTTGATTCTTGTTGAAAGACATCATGAACTCAATGCTGTCGGTGCCGCTGGCAGTAAGGCCTGTTGTATTGAACTGTACGTCAAAGGCGATATTCTTCATGCCCAACGGAGTCGCAAGTGCCAACAGCTCCTTGCCGAAACGCTTGGCGGCGTCATGGCGCTTGGCCGATAATTGTGCCGCGATTTCCATTGCTGTGGTGCGGCAGGTCTCCTGGCGGATTTCTAATTCCTTGATGATGTCATCATTATGCTCAATCTCACCCAATTGCCGTTCGTAATCATGCTGGATGTCAATGAGCTGGTTCACATCGTTGACATTGTGCTTGCGTTGCAGGGTGTAGATGTTGTTCAATCGGTCATCCACACGTGCCAGTTCGGCGGGGTCATCGTTGAGGGTGTCCACAATGCCGTTGACACTGTGTGCTATATCCTTGAGCTCGATCAGGGTTGTGCGCACCCGGGCAGCCATGCCCGAGACATCTTCAAGATTGCGTTCGGCTTCTTCCAGACGTTGAACGACAATGGTGAGCCGCTCAAGGATGCTGTTTTCTTCGCTGTCAAGTGCTTGTTCCACTTCCCAAAGCGCCTCCTTGAGAGTGGTGATGTTACTCAATTTGTTCTGTAGCGCTTCCAGAGTCTGGTCTTCATTGGGCTGCAACTGCATGGCTTGCAACTGGTCAAGCTGGAATCGGATGTAATCCTCTCGAGTCCGCAACTGTTCCATGGCTTGACGGGTCTTTTCGAGCAAGGCCGTCGCTTCTTGATAATCCTGAAAGGCCTGGCGGTAACTGTCGAGCAGCTTGCCGTTATCGGCGATGCTGTCCAGTACCGATAGCTGGAAAGAAGGATGTGACAGCAGCATGTTGCTGTGCTGGGAATGGATGTCGAGCAGATAGGTGCTCAACTCGCGTAACAGTGCCAGTGAAACCGGCGTGTCGTTGATGAAAGCGCGTGAGCGGCCAGATGGCGACAGCTCCCTCCTCATCAGGCATTCTTGCTCGTCCCAGTCAATGTCATTCTCCTTGAAGAAGCGTTCCAGCCGATAACCGCTGATGTCAAACGTGGTTTCAACGACCGTCTTGGCCGACGTGTCGCGAATGGCTTTAGTGTCGGCACGCTCTCCCAAGATGAGTGACAGGGCACCCAGGATGATAGACTTACCGGCACCCGTCTCACCGGTGATGATGGTGAGCCCATCGGTAAACTCAATGTCGAGCTTGTCGATGAGTGCGTAATTAGAGATGTGCAGCTGCTTGATCATTTACACACCTGGACGGATTAATTGGTCGTTTGTTTAATTTTCTCGAGTCGGGTGTTTTCGCTGGGGTAAACCTGATACAGCATTTCATAGACCGATTCCTTCTCGGTGGTGTTGGCCTTGCTGTAGATGTTGATGAGCTCATCGAGTTTGGCATCCTTGAACATCGTGAGACACACCGATAACGGAGCGACTTCATAAATCTTGCCCAGGTTCTCAAGCGTGTGGGTGATGGTTGAGCGTCCCTTGTCGACGGTGACAACCATCTGGTCTAATCCCATGCGGTGATAATCATAGAGCATTTGCCTGATAGGCGACGTCTGCTTGTCGGTGAATGCGCTGAGTACCGCACTGCGGTTATTGTTGTCTTCAAAGGCTTTCCAGCCTGTTTCTCCTGAACCTTGGGCCAGGCGCACGATTTGAGCGGCACGCTCATAGTAGGGGTCACCGCCATTGAGCTCAAAGGAGTCGAAGTCAAGGGCAATAATCATATAGGCCCAGAAGTTGAGGATGGCAGTAAGGTTATCTTCCATCTCCATCTCCGAGTAAACCAATGATTGCCCGCTCTCATAGTTGAAACTCACTTTCATGTCCCTGAAGTTGATGAGTGCCGTCGTGTAGGAACTGTTGAAAACTGGACGTTGGGACTGAATCTGCAGGTCGCCCTGCATGGCTCCGGTGGCATCGTCCCATGAACTGATGGTGAAGAGCAGTTTGCAGTAAATCTTCTCGTTGGTGCCGAAGGTGGCATTGGTCCACTTTGTCGTGTTCATGTAGTCGGTGACGTCTTTCTTGAGGTCATTGAACACGTCCTTGCTGCCGCTGGTGATTTTATCGCTATTGACATCGACTTCGCAGTTCAGCTCGGTCGCTTCATCGTCAGCAACGGCACTGAAGGCACAAACCAGCGCCAACAGCAACATCAATAAGCTCTTTTTCATTGTCTTGTAAGGTACTTGTGTAAAACATCAACAATGTCACGGGCAACGTCGCGTTTTGACTTGCATTCGCCCTCAATTGTTTCTCCCTTGTCGGTGAAAATGGTCACCTTGTTGGTGTCGACCTGGAAACCGGCATTCTTGTCACGCAACGAGTTCATAACTATGAAATTCAAGTTTTTACGTTCCAATTTTCCTTGTGCGTTGACAAGTTCGTTGTCGGTTTCCAGTGCAAAGCCCACGCTCACTTGGTCGGCTCGTTTAGCCTGTCCCACGGCGCGTGCAATATCGGGGTTGGGTGTGAGATGCAGTACGGGGGCCGCATCCTTCTCACGCTTGATTTTCTTGTCGGCGACATTCTCCACGCGGTAGTCGGCGACAGCGGCACACAAGATGACTGCATCGCTTTGAGGTAAGGCCTGCATCACGGCATCGTGCATCTCGACGGCTGTCGTCACATCGATGCGGTTGATGTTGCTGTTCTCGGTCTTCAGCGTGACGGGACCGGCGACAAGGGTGACTTGCGCGCCACGACTGGCACATTCTTCGGCCAGGGCAAATCCCATCTTGCCAGACGAGAAGTTGCTGATGTAGCGCACCGGGTCAATCTTCTCGACAGTTGGGCCTGCGGTGATGAGAACATGCTTGCCTTCGAGATTCTGGCTTGACGTGAAGAATGCGTCGAGCACTTTGACGATGTTCCCGGGCTCTTCCATACGTCCCTTGCCGATGAGATGACTTGCCAGTTCTCCGGCGGCGGGCTCAATGATGTGATTGCCGTAACTGCGCAACAGCTCCAGGTTGCGCAGGGTGCTCGGGTGGCGCATCATGTCCAGGTCCATTGCCGGAGCGACAAACACGGGAGCCTTGGCCGACAGGTAGGTTGTCACCAGCATGTTGTCGGCAACGCCATTGGCCATCTTGCCGATGGTCGATGCTGTGGCGGGCGCGATAATCAGGGCGTCGGCCCACAATCCCAGGTCCACATGGCTGTTCCATTGACCGGTGTTGGCGGTGAAGAACTCGCTGATGACTGGCTTTCCGCTCAGCGTTGACAGCGTCAACGGCTGGATGAACTGCTTGGCATTGGGAGTCATGATGACTTGCACCTCGGCACCTGCCTTGACGAGCAGGCGCGTGAGCGTAGCACACTTGTAAGCGGCGATGCCGCCAGTGATGCCCAGGATGATGTGTTTGCCTTTCAACATGATGCGTTTATCGGGTTTGAAGTGAATTATCTCTTGAACTGGATGTACAGCTTGGTGATGACCTGCTTGGTGTTCTCGGCAAAGTCGCTTTTCATCATCCAGTCATAGTAGCCGAGGTCAAGCTTGGTGAACACGTCCTTTACCAGCTTGCCCTTATGTTTTCCGAAGTTGAAAACAGGCTCCTTGTTCTCGTTATAGATGATGCGCCCGGCCAAATCCACGTTACGGTTGTGGGTTGAATATTGAGACAGGTATTCAACGTCATTGACCAATGGCTCCTGGTCGTTGGCATAGTGGTCGAGCTGGGCCTTGAGCACCTCGAGCGTGGTCTTGGCATCGTCGGCTGCCGAGTGATGATTCTCCATCGAGTGTCCGCAGTAGAACAGGCAGGCGGCTTCCAGGTCGCGTTTCTCGCGCTTGTGGTAGATGGTCTGCACGTCGATGAAGCGGTGCTGGCTGGGGTCAAAGTTAATTCCGGCTTTTCCCATCTCTTGGGCCAACAACGGAATGTCGAAGTGGTTACTGTTAAAACCGGCAATGTCACAACCCTCAAAGATGCGTGCGATGTCATGAGCCCGCTCCTTGAATGTGGGCTCATTTGCCAGATCCTCGTTGGTGATGTGATGCACGTCGATGGCCTGCTGCGGAATGACCTTCTCGGGGTTGAAACGGAAGGTAATGGGGCCTTCCTCATGTCCGTCAGGGAAAACCTTGACGTAGGACAGCTCAATGATGCGGTCCTCGGTGATGTTCAGTCCCGTGGATTCGATATCAAAAACCACCAGTGGGCGTTTCAGATTCAGTTTCATTATAATCTATTGCTTTTAGCGGATAGCTGAAGCCAGAAGAAGGCTGATGCAGTAACTGCTAATTCCTTAATATCAGATCATCATGGGCATCTGCAGGACGATGAGTTCCTCACCGGCTTTCTGCTCGCTGGGGACAAATACACCGGCACGGGCAGGGTCGAGCAGTTTGAGGAAGACGCCGTCGCAATCGATGTTGCTCACCACGTCGATGATGTCGGCACTCTTGAAACCGATGTTCATGGGTTCACCGTTATACTCACACTTGATGGTCTCCTCGGCTGCAGTCGAGTGGTCAACATCTTGAGCGGTGAGCACGACCTCGGTGGGTTTCAGGTCCAAACGCACCAGACCGCCCACGTTGGCGAACACAGCCACGCGGCGCACGGCGTTGAGCAGGGTGACGCGGTCAACAGCCATAGTGTAGGGATTGTCCTCAGGAATTACTGAGTTGTAGTTGGGGTAGCGGCCATTGATGAAGCGGCATGACAGCTGGTAATCGGCGTTCTCAAAGGTGGCGCTACTCTCGTCAACCGTGATATTGACCATCTCATCGCTGTTGTGGTCGATGATGCTGCCGAGGATGGCTGCTGGCTTGGCGGGCAGGATGAAAGAACGCTCAAAGTTTGGCGTGACGTTGCTCTGGCGATAGCGCACCAGTTTGTGGGAATCGCTGGCGACATACACAATCATGTCGGGCTTGATGTCCCAATAAATACCCATGAACTGGGGATGCATGTCGTCGTTACCGACGGCGAACAGGGTGTGGTCAATGCCTGCGGCGATGCTCTTTGAAGCAAGAGAGAACTGCTTGATGTCGTTGGCATTTGCTGCTTTCTCGGGGAATTCGTCACCATTGAGTGCCATTGCATCATAGAAACCGTTGAGATAGGTCACTTTCACTGCCAGGGTCTCGTCATTGATTTCGAAGGTCAATGCCGTGTCGGGAAGCTCCTTCAAGGAATTGATGGTGCGTTTCACGTCAAGGGCAAACTTACCGGTACCCTCCACGTTCTGAACCTCGATGTTGGTGGTCAGGCGGGTTTCCATGTCGCTTCCGGTAACCACGAGGCGGTCACTCTGCAGTTCAAACAGGAAGTTGTCAAGGATAGCATACGCATTCTTGCTGCTTACCACTTTGCTCACGGCATTCAGGCGGGTGAGCAATAATTTACTTTGGACGTTGAATTTCATATAGTTATGTCTCTTTATAAAGTGATTAATTTGTCGTCTAGTATTTTAACCTACAAAGATAATGATTTTTTTCTTTTCATTTGCCTATGTTAATAAAAAAACGAAAAAAAGCGTCATCGATTGCCTCGATAACGCTTTTTAAGAGTATATAGGCCTTAATACCTAAAGCCTAATCCAGCTTATGGATGATGAGACCTGAGCGCAGCTTGGGCTCAAACCAAGTGGCCTTGGGAGGCATGATCTTGCCGCTATCGGCGATGTCGATGATCTGCTTCATGGTCACGGGATAGAGGGCCAAAGCCATCTTCATCTCACCACTGTCAACACGCTGCTTCAACTCGCCCAGGCCGCGGATACCGCCGACGAAGTCGATGCGCTTATCGGTACGCAGGTCGGTGATGCCCAGGATGTCGCGCAGGATGTAGTCACTGGAAATGGTCACGTCGAGCACGCCGATGGGATCGTTGTCGTCATAGGTGCCTTCCTTGGCGGTCAGTGAGTACCACTTGCCACCCAGATACAGGGAGAAGTTGTGCAACTTGGCGGGCTTGTAGATCTCGGTGCCCTTCTCCTCAACGATGAATTTCTCACCCAATTTCTCCAGGAACTGCTCCTCGGTGTTGCCGTTCAGGTCGACAACCACACGGTTGTAGTCCATGACCTTGAGGTGAGACTGGGGGAAGCAGACAGCCAGCAGGTAGTTATATTCCTCGGTGCCGTTGTGGTTGGGATCGGCCTTGGCCTTCTCCTCACCGACATGGGCAGCAGCCGCGGTGCGGTGGTGACCATCAGCGATATAGAGGTAAGGAATCTCACCGAATTCACGGGTGATGGTGTCGATGGTTTCCTTGTCCTTGATAACCCACAGGGTGTGGCCGATACCGTCCTCGCTCACGAAGTCATACTCGGGAGTGGTCTGAGCGGTACGGTTGATGATATCCTCCAGAACTTTGTCGTCGGGGAATGCCAGGAATACCGGCTCGATGTTGGCGTTGTTGATTTCGATGTGGTGCATGCGGTCAGCCTCTTTCTCGCGGCGGGTGAGCTCGTGCTTCTTGATGCGGCCGGTGAGGTAATCCTCAACGTTGGCACCTACCACAAATCCGTATTGTGTGCGGCCATCCATGGTCTGAGCATAGATGTAGTAGCACTCCTGGTCGTCCTGTACCAGCCAACCCTTGTCCTGGAACTTCTTGAAGTTCTCAACGGCCTTGTCATAGACCTTGGGCTCATGCTCGCCTGTGCCGGGTTCAAAGTCGATTTCGGGCTTGATGATGTGATAGAGACACATCTCGTTATCACCAGCCTCGGCACGTGCCTCCTCGCTGGAGAGGACATCGTAGGGCTTAGAAGCTACTTTTTCTACATACTCTTTCGGCGGTCTCACGCCACGGAACGGTTTTACTTTAGCCATGATAAATGATTAGTGTTAAAAGTGTTAATAGGTTATAGTTGTATTAAAAGTCATTTTCGTTTCTTGCTCTTCTCTTCTTTTGAACGCTTGGATTTACGGGCACAAGTGCTGCATGTGCCGTACACGTACAGGTTGTAGTGGTCGGCGTTGAAGGCATTGAAGCGGCGGGCATTCATGAATGCAGCAAAGTTGGTGTCGCGCACTTCTTTCACCTTGCCGCATGTGGTACAGACCAGGTGGGTGTGTGGCAGTGTGATGCGTTCATATTGCGCTTGCATGCCTTCAAACACATGTCGCCGCAACATCTTGGCGTCCATCAGCAACTCAACGGTGTTATAGACCGTTGAACGGCTGACCCTGAAACCGTCTCCGTCAATCATCTGCTGCAACTCCTCGATGGTGAAATGCCCCGTGATGTTCATGATACGGTTCAGGATGGCATATCGTTCGGTGGTTTTGCGCAGGCCATGAGCGTCCAGGTAGTCACTGAACTTGCGGACCACAGGATTGCTGCTGTTGGCAAAATCTTCGATATTTGGATCGGTTCTCATTGGTGTGACAAAGGTACAACCAATTTTGCAATCAAGCAAAGTTTTTTGCGCTTTTGAAATTATTTCACAGTTCGCGGCGTGTTCAACATCTGTTCCACGCTCAACTGGCTCACCGCATCGATGGTCATGTCACATAATGGGCTCACTTCAGTGGCACTCAATGTAGAGGCAATCCCGATGACCCTTGCACCTGACGCGCGACCTGCAATCAAACCGTTGCGCGAGTCTTCAAAAACGATGCAGTCCTTGATGTCAAAACCCAGTAGCCGGGCTCCCAGCAGGAAACAGTCGGGGTCGGGCTTGGCCTTTTTGACCATATCGCCGGTGATGATGTGATTAAATAATGACGGGAACTCGGGATGCTGGCTGTAGAGGGCTTGCATCTTCTTGCGGTCGCTGGAGGTGACGATGGCCATGGGGATTTGGGCGTCACGCAACAGCTTGACAAAGTCAAGGGCTCCAGGGAAGAACTCAAAACGCATGTCGCGCTCGAACTCCAGCAATTGGTCCAGTACCGTCTTGCGTATTTCCTCGCTATCAAAGTAGCCGAGGATGCGTGTCAGGTGAAACCCTTTGATGTAATTGGCAAAATTGTCGATGCCGGTCGGGTATTCCTTCTCCATTCTTTCCCAGAAGATGCTGTATTGTCCCTCGCTGTCGAGCAGCACTCCGTCAAGGTCAAAAAGCACACCGCACGTTTTCTTTGTCATTTCACTCATGATTTGTTCGGTTTGTGTTGTTTTAAGCCGCAAAAGTACTGAATATACCCCAAATTTCACTAATTTTGTGGCACATAAATGCCAAGAGCCGAAAACTAACAGCCAATAATGATATGATACAAGAGATTCAACTGCGCGTGAATCCACGCACGGCGGTCAGCATGAGTGAAATTATCCGCCATCTTGACAAATATAACGACATACCTGCCCAGCGCATTCAAGGGGTCAGAATCCTGAAGCGCTCAATCGATGCCCGCCAACGCAATGTGGTGGTCAACCTCAAGGTGCGCGTCTATATTGATGAACCCATGACTCAGAACTATCTGGTACCTCCCATCGACTACAAACCGGTTGACGGTAAGCGGCAAGCGGTGGTCGTGGGGATGGGACCTGGCGGGTTGTTTGCCGCACTGCGTCTCATTGAGTTGGGTGTCAAGCCCGTCGTGATAGAACGTGGCAAGGATGTGATGAAACGCCGTGTCGATGCTTCACGCATCCAGCGCGAGGGCATAGTGGACCCAGAGAGCAATTATTGTTTCGGCGAGGGTGGGGCAGGTGCCTATAGCGACGGCAAACTCTACACCCGCAGCAAGAAACGCGGCTCGGTGGATCGTGTCTTGGGTATCTTTGTCCAGCATGGTGCACGCGAGGATATCCTCATTGATGCCCATCCCCACATCGGCAGCGACAAGTTGCCGGCTGTGATTAAGGCGATGCGCGAGACCATCCTGCGTTGTGGTGGTGAGGTGCATTTCGAGACCAAAGTGACACGCCTTGTTGTCGAGGATGGAAAAGTCACGGGTGTGGAGACTGCTACGGGTGAGCATTTTGATGGCCCGGTCATTTTGGCTACTGGTCACTCGGCACGCGACGTGTATCAGATGTTGTATGACAGCGACATCACCGTCGAAGCCAAGGGCATAGCCGTGGGTGTGCGTCTGGAACATCCCCAGCGCATCATCGACCAGATTCAATATCACAGTGTCCTGGGACGTGGTGAGTATTTGCCTGCAGCCGAATACAATTTTGTCACTCAGGTGGACCACCGCGGCGTCTATTCCTTCTGTATGTGTCCAGGTGGCTTTGTCGTCCCGGCTGTGAGCGAGCCCGATGGCCTTGTAGTCAATGGCATGTCGCCCAGCAACCGCGGTTCGCATTGGGCCAACTCGGGCATGGTGGTGGAGTTGCATCCCGAAGATTTGCCCGATGAATACAAGAAATATGGTGTGTTGGCAATGATGATGTTCCAACACGATATGGAACAACGCGCCTTCACCGAGGCTGGCAAGACCCTCATTGCCGGCGCGCAACGCATGAAGGACTTTGTTGACGGTAAACCCTCACGCAATATCCCGCCATCATCCTATCTGCCTGGTGTGCAGCCGTCAAGACTTGACCTGTGGATGCCCCCGTTTGTTGCCAATCGCTTGCGCAAGGGGTTTAAAGTGTTTGGCAAGAACGCCCGCGGTTTCCTGACCAACGATGCTACAGTCATTGGTGTCGAGACCCGCACTTCATCCCCCCTGCGCATCCCGCGCAATCTGGAATTGCTACACCATGTCACCATCCAGGGCCTCTATCCCTGTGGCGAGGGAGCGGGTTATGCCGGAGGTATCGTTTCCAGCGCTATCGATGGCGAACGCTGCGCCGAAGCCCTTGCAGGAACGATGAAATAGCCATAATAGAATTTTTAACAACAAAATCAACATTTTTTTGCTTTTTGTGCACAATATGGCGCACATTTTGCAGTTATTGATGCGATTATGGTTTTTTAAACTCAAGATGTCACGATTATGAAACAGAAAGAGATCATTTCGGCTGCCCTCATCGCATTCAGCGTTATTTGTTTGGGCTGGTTTATCAAGGCTGGCATTGATGACTTTGCCAGCAAGGACCGCAAGGTTAATGTTAAGGGACTCGCCGAGCGAGAAGTGATGGCCGACAAGGTGACGTGGCCCATCGTCTCCAAGGAAGTGGGCAACGACCTTCCGGGCCTCTATGACCGCATCGGAGCCACGCAGGGTAAAATCAAGGCCTTCTTGATGAAAGGTGGTGTCAAAGAGAATGAAATCAGTGTGAACGCTCCCCAGGTGGTGGACCTCACCGCCCGAGAGTATGACACGGGCAACAAGCCTTACCGTTACATTGTCACTTCGGTCATCACGGTTTCGTCCAAGAATGTGGAGCAAGTGCGCAAACTCATCGCACAGCAGGGTGACCTCTTGCGTGAGGGTGTGGCTGCAGTGGGTGACAGTTACGAAAACCAGATAAACTATGAGTTTGAGGCTTTCAGCGACATGAAACCCAAGATGATGCAGGAGGCCATCGAGAATGCCGAGAAGACGGCCCAGCAGTTTGCCAAGAATTCGCATTCCAAACTCAACAAGATCATCAGTGCCGATCAGGGCCAGTTTTCCATTGATGACCGCGATGCTAACACCCCGTGGATTAAGAAAGTACGCGTTGTGACCACCGTCACTTACTCCCTTAAAGACTGACTTCTGTCACGACGATTGATATTAACTGAATTATCTGATGGCTTTGATTCCGGCAAGGATTTCAGGCTAATCAGATAATTCAGTTTCTGTTTCTGTTATATGACCATTGGACTCGTCGGCATGATCGAAGGGATCAATCATACCGGTGTAGAAATGAAGGGTTCTGCTCTTGGTATTGAAGTGGTTCTGATTAGGGGACCATTCACCGCGTTGCAGACCCGGAGCGAGTTTTACTGAGCGGCTGCCGTACATGTTGTTGATGCCGTCAATGCTGGTCATCAGGCGTCGTAGTTTACCATGATCTTCAAGGTCAAACACATTTAATTGTATACCGCCGCCATGCACGATGTCAAGTGCCATTACCCCGGCTTTGCGATAAGAGAAGCCGTCACGCCAGATGTTGTTCAAGGCATTCAGTGCCTGCCTCACTATTGTCATGGTGTCATTGGTCGGTGTGTAGAGTTGCAGTTGGCAGGAGTTGGAGTAGAAAGGCAGGTCCTCACGGAAACGGTCTCCGCGCACGTAGGTCATGATGCTGCCGGCCACGCTGTCCTCGTCGCGCAACTGGCGTGCTGTGCGCTCGGCGAAGCTGACAACGGCGTCGGCAATTTCGTCGCGGTTAGTGATGACTTTGCCAAAGGTGCGAGATGTCATGATGGTCTTGTGGGCTATGGTGACGGGATTGGCGATTTGGCAGTCTTGGCCCATGAGTTCGCGCTGGGTGCGCTCTAACGTCACCGAGTACTGTGACCGCACCAGCGAGGGGGGCATTTTCACGAAGTCAGCAGCTGTTTTGATGCCTTTGGCCTGCAGTGATGCGGCCAGCCTGCGCCCGATGCCCCACACGTCTTCGATGGCTGTTCTACTCAGGATGATGTCGATAGCCTCTGGGCGAACCAGCCAATAAACGCCGTCGGTGATGCGACGGTCGCGCTTGGCGATGTGATTGGCTACCTTGGCGAGTGTGCGTGAGGGGGCAAAGCCGATACTGACAGGGACTCCCACATATTGCCGTATCTTTTTGACCAATTCCGCCATCTTGCTGTGAATTGCTTCCACATCTTTGTCAGGCAACTTGAAGAAGGCTTCATCAACTGAATAAATTTGCAGATTATCGACCTCTTTGCCCACCAGGTTCATCACGCGGACAGACAAATCCCTGTAGAGGATATGACGTGCCGATAGTTGAATGACCTTCCGCGGATCGGTGTATTCCTTGATTTTAAAGGCAGGACATCCCATGGGGATACCAGCAGCCTTGGCCTCATTGCTGCGGGCGATGACGCAGCCGTCGTTGTTGGAGAGCACAACAACCGTCTTCCCGTTAAGGCGAGGGTCAAACACGCGCTCACAGGATACGAAGAAGTTATTGCAATCAACCAGCCCGTACATTTTTTAGTTAACAGTTAATGGTTAACAGTTAGAATGGGCCACAGATTTCATGTCCATCACTCCTAATTTCTAATTTTCAGAGAGTTCCAACCAGCGCATTTCTTTCTCGTCAAGCAAGTCTTTGACTTCTTGGTAGCGGGCAGCCTTGGTGGCTACGTCGTCAAGAGTCTCGCCACTGGCAAACAGGGCATCGAGTTCGGCTTTTTCCTTATTGAGTGCTTCAATGTCGACATTGAGTTGTTCCAGTTCACGCTGCTCCTTGTAACTGAGGCGTTTCTGCTCGCTGCGGTTGGCCCAAGTGTTCTCCTTGGGTTTGGCGGCTTCCTGTTCCTTGGCCAATTGGGCCGCTTCTTGTTCATGGCGTTGTTTCCAGGCACGATACTCGCTGTAATTGCCGGGAAAGTCCTTGACATGTCCATTGCCAGTGAACACAAATGTGTGGTCCACCGTTCGGTCCATGAAGAAACGGTCATGGCTCACGATGATGACACAGCCGTTGAACTGCGACAGGTATTCTTCCAGAATCTCCAATGTGGAGATGTCCAAGTCGTTGGTCGGCTCGTCGAGGATAAGGAAATTGGGCTTGGTCATCAGCACCATGGCCAGATAGAGGCGCCGCCGCTCACCGCCGCTCAGCTTGGCGATGAACTTCTGTTGGTCTTGGGGCGTGAACAGGAAGTGGTTTAGCCAGGCCATGGCGGTGTAATGATGTTTCTCGTCAAAGTAGATGTATTCGGCTACGTCACGCACCGCATCAATCACGCGTTTGCCTTCGTCGAAGTGCATGCCCTCCTGGCTGTAGTGGGCAAATTTCACCGTTTCGCCGATTTCAAAGTAGCCGCTGTCGGGCTTGACGATGTCCAGCAGCAACTTGATAAAGGTGGTCTTACCCACGCCATTATCGCCCACAATACCCAGTTTTTCGTATCGGGCAAAGGTATAATTGAAATCATCCAGAATCACCTTGTCGCCGAAGCGCTTGCTTACATGGTGAGCTGTGAAAATCTTCTTACCGATATAGGCGCTCTTGACGTTCAACTCCACCTCGCCGTCGTCACGACGTTGCTGGGCGCGCTCCTGCAAGTCGTAGAAAGCGTCGATGCGGTATTGCGCCTTGTGGGCTCGGGCTTGAGGTTGGCGGCGCATCCAGTCGAGTTCGGTGCGCAGCAGGTTGCGGGCCCGTTCCACCTGGGCATTCTGGGCCTCGATGCGCTCGGCCCGTTTCTCCAGGTAGTAGTTGTAGTTGCCGTTATAGGAGAAGATGCTGTGCTGATCCATCTCCATGATGCGGTTGCAGATGTTGTCCAGGAAATAGCGGTCGTGGGTCACCATCAGTAGGGTCACGCGGCTGCGTTGCAGGTAATTCTCCAGCCACTCGATCATGTCGATGTCGAGGTGGTTGGTCGGCTCGTCGAGGATGAGCATCTGGGGATCGTCGATCAACAGACGCGCCAGTGCCACACGCTTTACTTGACCACCGCTCAATTCCTTGACAGGCTGGTTGTAGTCGGTGATTTTGAGTTGGGTGAGAATCTGCTTGAAACGTTCCTCATAGTCCCAAGCAACGTTGGCATCCATCGCCTGGATGGCAACTGTCATGGCATCGCTGTCGCCCGTGCGCAACGCTTCTTCATAATCGTGGATGGCTGCCGAGCGAGGGTCGTCGCCATGCAGGCATGCGTCAAGCACCGTGTGGGCTCCGCCCAGGTCTGGCAGCTGAGGTAGGTAGCCCACACGCAGGTTGTTGCGGTAGATGACGGTGCCGCTATCCGGTGAAGCCATGCCGGCGAGGATGTCGAGTAGGGTGGACTTACCGGTGCCGTTTTTGGCAATGAGCCCGATTTTCTCACCCTCGGCCACACCGAAGGTGATGTCCTCGAAGAGCACATCAACGCCAAACGCCTTGCTCAACCCCTCAACCTGCAAATAACTCACCATGGGCATTCCTGTTTTGTTGTGTCCTGTGTTCAGTATGTCGTGGCACCACCACGACAATTCAATCAACTGAAGAACTGCTTCATTACCTTTATCATGTTCACATGATCGTCACATGACCCTGTCTCACGCACCGAGTGCATGGCCAGCACGGGATTGCCCACGTCAACACCCTCGATGTCGAGTTGACCGGTCAGGATGTTGCCCAGCGTGGAACCGCCTGCCACGTCGCTGTGGTTCACAAAGTACTGGAATGGGGCGTCGGCCTTCTCGCAGAGGCTCTTGAAGATAGCTGCCGAATGGGCATCACTCATATACTTGCAGTTAGCGTTCACCTTGACGCACGGACCACCGCCCAATGAGGGATGGTTGGTTGGGTCATATTTCTCGGGATAGTTGGGATGGAACGCATGCGCGTTGTCGGCCGAAATCATGAACGAGCGATGAACGGCGCGCCCGAAGTCCTCAAAGTCGCCACCCAAAGCCATGACAAGTCTCAACAGCATGTTGCCCAGCACGGGAGAGTGGGCGCCTTGCTTGGTGCCGCTGCCAGTCTCCTCGTTGTCGAAGATGGCTGCCACCAGCGTGGCATCTTTATCTTTGGCTTCGGTGATGGCTGTAATCGCCGCGTGCACCATGCTCAGGTCATCAAGGCGACCTGCCGAGATGAACTCATTGTTCAGGCCGAACAGACTTGCATTGCTCACGTCATAAAGCATCAGGTCAAAGTCCAGGATATCTGCAGCCTCGACCTGCAACTCATCGGCAACAAGGTTAAGCAGCGTGTTCTGCCACTCAAAGTCCTTGTTGATTTTGGCGAGGATGGGCAGCATGTCTTTCTGCTTTGACAGGTGATTACCCTCGTTGACGGCGCGGTTGAAGTGGATAGCCAGGTGAGAGATACACATCAACGGGCGGTCAATCTTGATGAGTTTGGTCACAGGGTGCAAAGCGTCCTTGCCCTTGAGCAACACGCGTCCTGCCAGCGACAGGGGACGGTCAAACCAGGTGTAAAGAATCGGACCACCATAGACCTCGGTGTTCAGGCGCAAGATGCCGCCGTCGCCAGGAATCTCGCTCGCGGGTTTGATTCTGAAGCAGGGCGAGTCGCTGTGGGCGGCAATGATTTTGAAACCAGTGTCAGCCGGTTTTTTCTTGCCGACCTGAACTGCGAACACGGCGCTGTCGTTCTTGGTGAAAAAGAACTTGTCGCCAGCCTTAGCCGTCAGTTTATCGTCAATCTTTTTCTCCTTGAAGCCGTTGGCGGTCAAGATTTTCTTCACGGTGTCCACTGCCAGGAAGTTGCAGGGGCTGTTGTCCAGGAACTCAAGCAGTGAGTCCACATAATTGTTGGTTTTGCTCATAATATGATTTTATCTGATGTTTATATTCCGTAGTAGCTGGCATTCAGGGCCCTCAACACGTTACACAATGTCTGGCCCCAATAGTTAATGAAGTTGATTTTGCATTGGCACAGCATCTCGTGTTGTGTCTCGGTCAGGGCCTCCTGAATCGAATGGATGAGGTTGAAAAATTCCTGATACAGGTCGGCGAGATTCTCCGAAATTGACGCCGAGATGGGGGTGTCGCTGTATTTCATGTCCTCGAGGAACACTTCCAGATAAATGTCTTCCTCGGCCATGATTTGCTCAACACGCGCTCTCACAAGGTCATACACGTCCTCCTCAAGTGCCTGGTCGATAAACGCTTCGCTATAGGTGTCGTCATCAATGTCGTTGATTGTGATATACAGGCGGGGCAGAAGTTTGAGCATCTGGGCCGCAAACTGGTCCCGCGATTCACACTCATTGGCACGTTCCAGCGCGTGGCAGAACTCGTTGGCAAGGGCGATAAACGCCAGTTCATTTGGTGTCAGTTTCTCCATTATCTTGTTGTTCTTGTTTGCAATACAAGTGCTTACGTTCAATATATCCAAGAACCTCGTCGGGTACGTAATAGCGAACGCTTTTCCCTTCGGCCAGGCGTTGGCGTATCTCGGTAGAGGAGAGTTCGATGATTGGTGCATCCACCAGTTGCACGCGATCTTTCAAGTCGTCGGGGATGATGACTTCATATCCCAAACGAGGGTAGATGAGCACGTGGTATTTAGCGATGATTTCTTCACTGTTACGCCATTTGTCGAATATCTGCCAGTTGTCTCCTCCGGTGACCAGAAAGAACTCGTCATCGGGAAACTTTGCCTGCAGGGCGTTGAGCGTGTCGATGGTGTAGGATGGGCGTGGCATAGTGAATTCAAACGCTGACGTCTCAACGCCTTCAATCGGGCGGGACACCATCTCTACCATGCGCAGACGGTCGGTGTCGGCCACCTGCCATTCCTTGCCCGCCTTCAATGGATTGACTGGCGAAACCATGAACCACAGCCTGTCCACCGCTCCGCTGTTGATGATGTGCTGGGCGATGATGGCATGACCTGTATGTATCGGGTCAAATGACCCGCCGAATATCCCGATTCTCATGACAAGGGGTAATTGTTGTGAGGTGGTTTACTCCGAGATGAAATCGGCAATGAGGTCGTGTACTTCGGCAACTGCCGTGTCAAGGTCATCGTTGATGACGGTGTGGTCGAATTTCGGGCCTATCGAGATTTCAAATTCGGCTTTGTCGACACGGTTCTGGATGTCCTCCATGCTGTCGGTACCGCGCTTGATGAGGCGTTGGCGCAGAACCTCCACGCTTGGCGGCTGGATGAAGATGCTGAGGGCGCGGTCGCCATACATCTGCTTGACGTTCACCCCTCCCAACACGTCGAGGTCAAGTACCACGTTTTTACCCATGCCGGTGATGCGCTCCACCTCGCTCTTGGGTGTGCCGTAGTAGCGGCCCTCATAAACCTCTTGATACTCTACCAACTCATCGTTATCGATCATCTGCTGGAATTCCTCGAGTGTGAGGTAATAATAGTCCACGCCATGCACTTCCTGGCCGCGGCGGGGGCGGGTAGTGGCCGAGACCGAGAAGGCCAGCCGCAGCGACTCGTCCTCCATGATGCGCCCGATGATGGTTGATTTGCCGGACCCTGATGGAGCCGAAATGATAATCAATTTGCCCTGTTCCATATTTGAGGTTTCAGTTTTTGTGGGGACGCAAAATCTTGCGCCTCATTTTTTGTCAATCAGAAAATGTTGGAAATCTGCTGTCTGAATTAAAAAGCGTACTTAAATCCAAGCGCCGTCACCGACTGGTTGAAGTCCTTCATGATCTGGAAACGCTCCTCGGTAAAGAAGTACAATTGATTCTTGATTCGGTATTGTGCTCCCACGCCGACATTTGCACCGCAACGGTCATCGCTGGCATCGCCAAACAAGGCATCCCACTTGTAATGACCATAGGAGAAGCCGACGAGCGGATAGATGGCAAACGACTGACTCGTGGGAATGACATAATGAAGGTTGAGATTGACATTAAGTCCACTCATGCCGTCATTCTTGAAGAAATAAATGAACTCGGGCGCAAGACGCCAGTTGGTGATCGGTTCAATCTGCACTTGTGCGCCAAGGCCGGCCATGGAATGCTTGGAAGCATAGACAAATTCAGCGGCAGGAGAGATTTCACCCTGCTCGGCATGTGCACAGATACTAGCTGCGATGGCGACAATGGCCATAAGGATGTACTTTTTCATATTTTTGTCTGTTTATGATGTTAAACAATCTGGATTATCTTAAAAGCCTAACGTCTAACGTCTAAATCACAACACATTGAGCACCTGCTCCTTGATTTGTTCCAGATGATCCTTCATGCGAACCACCAGGTTCTGTAATTCAGCTTGGTTGGCCTTGGAGCCCATTGTGTTCACCTCACGCCCGATTTCCTGACTGATGAAACCCAACTTCTTGCCCTGGCCGGGCTCCTCGCTGTGCATCGTTTCCAGGAAATAGTTCAGATGGTTCTGCAGGCGGATTTTTTCCTCGGTGATGTCGAGTTTCTCTATATAGTAGATGAGCTCCTGTTCAAAGCGGTTCTTGTCGTAGTCCACCTCTTTGATTTTGGCGAGCGCATCGAGGATGCGTGACTTGATTTTCTGGATGCGTGGCTCCTCATAGCGCGGCACTTCATTGAGCAGGGCCTGGATGGCGGCGATTTTCTCTTCAAAGAACGTCGCGAGCCGTGCGCCTTCCTGGCGACGGAAGGCAATCAGTTGTTCGGTGGCTTGGGCAACCACTTCTTTGACAATAGCCAGTTCCTGTTCGTCGGCCTCGGTCGACTTGGCCTCGGTCTTGAGGGCATCAGGCATGCGCAGCAGGGTGGCATACCAGTCGATGGGTTCGGGCAACTGAAGTTGTTTGGCCATCTCTTCGATTTGAAGTTTGTATTGCTGCAACATCGGCACATTGATGGTGCCTGATGTAGCACCCTCTATGGGCTCGCAATAGACAAAGAGGTCAATCTTTCCACGTTTCAACGCTTGAGAAACGTAGTTGCGCAGTTCCATTTCAATCTCACGGTGATTCTGAGGCGTGCGAACCCCAAAATCCAGTTGTTTGCTGTTCAGTGACTTGACTTCGGCGGTGATTTTTTTGTTGTTATACACCTTGGTTGCCTTGCCAAATCCAGTCATCGATAGTATCATAGTCAATCAGATTTTTTTTGCTACAACTCGCAAAATTAATAATATTTTGTGAGGTGCCATGCGCATCGGGCTCACTTTTTTGATAAAGCATTGTTAGTTTTTTTAAATGAATTTGTTCTCTGCCCTTATCTTGTGCGCAAATCAACATAATTCGATTCACGGCTTGCATATTCCGCAGGAAAAATGTATCTTTGCAGGTTGTTCATCTATAATGTGATGAAATGAATATGGAAAACTCGATTTTAGCGATAGTGGTGCCTTGCTTCAACGAGGAGGCTGTGCTCCAGCAGACCAACGGGCAGTTGCGTGGATTGCTTGATGCCATGATGCGTGACGGGCTTGTGGGTCCGGGGAGTTACATCCTCTATGTTGACGACGGTTCCCGGGACCAGACGTGGCCCTTGATTGCGGGTTTCAGTCAGGCCGACACCCATGTGCGTGGCCTCAAACTGGCAGCCAACGTGGGTCATCAGAATGCCCTGATGGCAGGCTTGGAAACGGCAAGCAAGGACGTGGACGTGACGGTCTCAATCGACGCCGACCTGCAGGATGACATCAATGCCATTCCAGAGATGGTGAAGAAGTTTGCCAACGGTTGTGACATAGTCTATGGCGTGCGGCGCAAACGCACAACCGATACATTTTTCAAGCGCACCACGGCCCAGATGTTCTACAAGTTCATGTCGGGCATGGGCGTTAAATCGGTTTACAATCACGCCGATTTCAGGCTGATGAGCCGTCGCGCCGTTGAGGCTTTGTGCCAGTATGAGGAACGCAATCTGTTCTTGCGTGGCCTTGTGCCGTTGCTGGGTTACCAGACCGATTCGGTCTATTATGACCGCTTGGAGCGCCAGGCTGGAGAGAGCAAGTATCCGTTGAGCAAAATGCTGTCCTTTGCCATTGATGGCGTTACATCCTTCAGCGTCAAGCCATTGCGTCTTATCTTCTACTTGGGCGCCTTGTTCTTGCTTATCAGCATGGGCATCTTGGTCTATGTAATTGTGGCCTTGTGTCAGGGGCGTGGAGTTCAGGGCTGGGCTTCGTTGATGCTGTCCATTTGGTTTGTGGGTGGGTGCTTGCTCATCTGCCTCAGTGTCATTGCCGCTTACATTGGCCGCATCTACACCGAGGGGAAGCATCGTCCACGCTATAACATCGAGAAATATATAAAATGATAGATATCGGAAATGGTAGATAATCAGAAGGATTCAACAGGCCGGGTGCCTGGACATGAAGACATCAGACTGTTCATGACCGACGTTGACGGTACGCTCACCGACGGTGGCATGTACTATGGCAGCGACGGTACTGAGTTCAAGAAATTCAACACCCGCGACGGTATGGGCCTGCAGATGCTTCAGCGAGCAGGTGTGAAAGTTGGCATTGTCACCAGCGAGGATATAGCCATCAACGTGAATCGCGCGCGTAAACTGGGGCTTGACTATCTCAAACAGGGTGCTCGTGACGGCGGCAAACTGGCTGCTGTCGGTGAAATCTGTGAGGCGATGGGAATCACCATGCGGCAGGTGGCTTACATCGGCGACGATGTCAACTGCTATGACCTGCTGGCAGCAGTGGGGTGGGCTGCCTGTCCTGCCGATGCCTGTGACAAGGTGAAAGCCATCCCAGGAATCCTTATCCTGAAACGCCGTGGGGGCGATGCCTGTGTGCGTGAATGGATTGACATGATATTATCCAGATAATCGATATGGGAAACGATAACCAGGCATTGAAGCAGAAGACCGCCCAAGGTTTGTTTTGGGGGTTTCTCAGCAGCAGTGCTATGCAGGTGCTCAATCTGGTTATCGGCATCTTCCTGGCGCGTTTGCTCTCTCCGGGTGAATATGGCATTGTTGCCATGCTCACCATATTCATGCTCATTGCCACCAACTTGCAGGAGAGTGGTTTTGGCGTCGCACTGGTGAATGTCAAGGACATCACCCATAACGACTATAACTCGGTGTTCTGGTTTAACACTGGCGTTAGTCTGCTGCTGTATGTCGTGCTGTTTTTCTCGGCTCCGCTCATCGCAGCGTTCTATCATCAGCCTTGCCTGACGTCGTTGTCAAGGTTTGTCTTCGTCGGTTTTATCTTTGCTGCGGTCGGTATCGCTCCCAACGCCTTGCTGACGCGTGCCCTTCGTGTGAAGGAAAAGGCGATTACCTCGCTGTCGGCATTGGTAATTTCGGGATCGGTGGCAGTGGTGATGGCTTTCAAGGGCTTTTCTTATTGGAGTCTGGCAACGCAGCAGGTATTATATAATGTGGTTATTTGCATCGGCCGGTATTTCTTCTCTCGCTGGCACCCCACTTTCAAGATGGATTTTGCGCCGGTGAAGCGGATGTTCGCTTTCAGTTACAAGGTGCTGATAACTGCAGTGCTGACAACCATCAACAATAACATGCTGACGGTCGTTCTGGGACGCTTGTTCCCGGCGGCATCGGTGGGTAACTTCAGTCAGGCCAACAAGTGGAATACGATGGCTAATCAACTGGTTACCAATACGGTTGCGCAGGTTGCACAGCCGGTATTCACCAGAGTTAACGATGACAATGAGCGCCAGCGCAGGGTCTTTGGCAAGATGATGCGTTTCACGGCCTTCCTGGCTTTCCCTGCAATGTTCGGCCTCTCGTTGGTGGCTCCTCAGGTCATTCTGCTGGCTATTGGTGACAAGTGGATTAACAGCATTCCGTTGCTGCAGATTCTCAGCATCAGCGGTGCATTCCTGCCACTCTACACTGTCTATCAGAATCTGTTTCTGAGTTTAGGCAAGTCCGACATCTACATGTGGCTGAACATAGCCCAGATCGTTATCATGCTGATTGCCGTGCTGGCTTGCCATTCGCTTGGAGTCACGGCGATGGTCATCGCCTTTGCATGTATCACGGTCTTGTGGCTCATGGCCTGGCAGGTGTTTGCCAAGAGGCTCATCGGTTACGGCTTCACAACCATGCTGCGTGACCTGTTGCCGTTCATGCTCATCGCGTTGGCGGTGATGGGTCTCACTTATCTGATTACACTTCCCATCAGCAACATGGCACTGTTGCTGGTCAGCCGTTTGGTCATCGCAGTCGTGCTCTATGGCTTGACGATGAAACTGACCAAGGCGAAGATCTTTGAGGAGTGCATCGAGTTTATTCGTTCAAGGAAATCCAATAATAATCATAAAGAATAAGACAATGAAAGGTAAAATTTTAGTGACTGGAGGTACCGGTTTCATCGGTTCCCACACGACAGTGGAACTGCAACAGGCAGGCTATGAGGTAGTCATCATCGACAACCTGAGCAACAGCAATATAGAGGTGCTGGATGGTATAGAGCGCATCACAGGAGTGCGCCCCGTGTTTGTGGAGGGTGATTGCACCGACCGTGCAGTGGTTCGCAAACTTTTCGAAGACAACCCCGGCATCAACGGCATCATCAATTTTGCTGCCAGCAAGGCCGTTGGCGAGAGCATCGAGAAGCCCATTATGTATTACCGCAACAACCTCAACATCCTGCTCAACCTGCTGGAGTTGATGCCTGAGTTCGGCGTAAAGGGTTTCGTCTTCTCGTCGTCCTGCACCGTCTATGGCGAGCCCGACAAGAATCCTATTACCGAGGATGCGCCCACCAAGAAAGCCACTTCGCCCTACGGCGCCACCAAGCAGATTTGTGAGGACATCATCACCGACGTCATCCGCAGCGGCAGCCCCATCAAGGCTATCCTGTTGCGCTACTTCAATCCCATCGGCGCTCATCCCAGTGCCGAAATCGGCGAGTTGCCTAACGGCGTGCCCCAGAACCTGGTGCCCTATCTGACGCAGACCGCCATCGGCGTGCGCAAGGAGTTGAGCATCTTTGGTGACGACTATCCCACGCGTGACGGCTCCTGCATTCGTGACTTTATCAACGTCGTTGACCTGGCCAAGGCTCACGTCAAGGCCTTGGAACGTATGCTTGAGGACAAGAGCGATGAGGCCCTGGAAATCTTCAATATCGGTACGGGCAACGGCGCTTCGGTACTCGAGTTGCTGAATTCCTTTGAGCGTGCCACGGGTGTCAAGGTGCCTCACAAGATTGCTCCTCGCCGTCCTGGTGACATCGTCCAAATCTGGGCTGACCCCAAACGTGCCAATGAGGTCCTCGGCTGGCATGCCGAGATTTCTCTCGACGACACCATGCTCAGCGCCTGGAACTGGCAAAAGAAGCTCCGCGAACGCGGCATCATGTAACCCTCATCTAATTATGTAGAGACGCAAAATCTTGCGTCTTCTAACGCAATGGCAATTGTTAACATGACAAGCGAACCCACTTTTAATGCCGAAGAGCTGAAAGCGCGTTTCAACCCCGAGGGCTCCACTCTGCGCCGCCAACAGATGGTCATGCTGGAGATGGTTCAAGTACTTGATGCGATCTGCAAAAAGCACAGTATACCATATTTCCTGTATGGCGGTACGCTGTTGGGGGCTTTCCGCCACAATGGATTCATCCCTTGGGACGACGACTTGGATGTGGCCATGATGCGAGACGACTACAAGCGGTTGTTGAAAATCTTGCCCGATGAGTTGCCTGAGCATATTGCCCTCCAGACAAACGATACGGATAAGAATTACTTCTTCTTTGTCGGTAAACTGAGAGATAAACGTTCTTTCCTGGATGAAAACAGTTTTGACAAGGTGTTTAAGGAGCGTGGCATTTTTATTGACATCTTTCCGCTCGACAGGCTCTTGCCATGGACCCAACGCTTGCGTTTGCAGAGTGTGGCCTATAACTTTTTCCTAAAGGAGAACGGTAGCGATTCGGCGATGAAAAAGATCAGGGCTCTGACTTGGTTTAACCGTCATGTCTCTTTCCCGTTGCTGCGATGTCTCAGCCGGCTGAGCGGCACCAAGGCGTTGATGTGCGATTACGGAATCCCGTTTCACAACATCTACGACCCGAAGGATGTCTTCCCGTTGACAACCCATGATTTTGAAGGTGTCCAGCTCCCCGTTCCCGACAATAGTCACCACATGCTGCAAACCATGTATGGTGACTACATGCAGCTCCCTGGCGACCTCGACAACGTCTATCACCACGTCGAGCGCCTTGAATTTTACGACTAATAATGAGATAAACTGATATAATGCAAGCGATAATTTTGGCGGCAGGAATGGGCCGCAGATTAGGCAAATACACCCGAGACAATACCAAGTGTATGTTACCAGTCAATGCTGTCAGGTTGATTGACAGGATGTTAGAGCAGCTGTGTCAACTCAATCTGTCTCGTCTTGTCTTGGTGGTTGGATACAAAGGCAAAGAATTGATGGACTACATCGGTAATCGCTATGAGGACAGGTTGCATATCGAGTATGCCGAGAATCCCGTCTATGACAAGACCAACAACATTTATTCCTTGGCTCTCGTCAAGGACAAGATGGTCGAGGACGATACATTGCTCATCGAGAGTGATTTGATTCTTGACGACAGCCTATTCCAGATGATTCTGGACAATCCGTATCCTAATCTTGCCCTTGTGGCTAAGTATGAGACCTGGATGGACGGCACGATGGTTCGCATCGACAAGGATAACAACATCGTCAACTTTGTGCCCAAGAAGGCTTTCAAGTATTCCGAGGTGGACTCCTATTATAAAACCGTGAATGTCTACAAGTTCAGCAGGGAGTTTTCTACGCAGGTCTACGTGCCGTTCCTTGATGCCTATTGCAAGGTGATGGGCAACAATGAGTATTACGAGCAGGTGTTGCGCGTGATCACCTTGCTGGATCAGGCCAATCTCAAGGCTTTGCCCATCGGGGATAAGCCGTGGTATGAAATCGATGATGTTCAGGACAAGGACATTGCCGAGGCCATTTTCTCGCCCGAGAAAGACCGGTTGCAGAAGTATCATGTGAGGTACGGTGGGTATTGGCGTTTCCCCAAAATGTTGGATTTCTGTTATCTTGTCAATCCGTTCTTCCCGCCCAATCGAATGCGAGACGAGATGCGTGCCAACTTTGACGAACTCTTGACACAGTATCCCAGTGGCATGGCGGTGAATTCGCTGCTGGCAGGAAAGTATTTTGGGGTTAGCAATCAGTATATCATCGTGGGAAATGGTGCTGCCGAACTGATCAAGAGCCTGATGGAACAGTTCATGGAAGAGGGCAGTAAGGTGGGTGTCGTGTATCCTACATTTGAAGAGTATCCCCATCGCCTGACAAAGGATGCCATTGTGCCGTTTTATCCAGAAGACCCTGACCTTCATTATTCAGCCGATGATTTGAAGGCTTTCTTCGAGTCACGGGATATCAAGGCGTTGCTGCTCATCAATCCTGACAATCCTTCAGGAAATTTCATTCCCAAGGATGAGGTGCTCTCTCTGGCGGTATGGTGCGCTCAACGCGGCATCAGGCTGATAGTTGACGAGTCGTTTGTGGATTTCTCGGACGAGGGACCGGCTAATTCCTTGCTCAATGATGATATTCTTGAGCAGTACCGCGGGCTGTTGGTCATGAAGAGCATCAGCAAGTCCTATGGCGTTCCCGGATTGCGGCTTGGAGTCTTGGCTGGCGCTGATACCGCTTTGCTGGACAGGATGAAAAAGGATGTGGCCATCTGGAACATCAACTCGTTTGCTGAGTTCTACATGCAGATCTTCAACAAGTATGAGTCTTTCTATAAGAATGCCTGTGCCAGTTTTGTGAGTGAGCGCAATCGTTTTGCCGAACAATTATCCTCTATTCCTTATCTTCGTGTCATCCCCTCACAGGCCAATTACTTCCTGTGTCAGGTGACGAAGCACTACACATCCAGGCAGTTGACCGAAAGGTTGTTGAATGACCATAACATACTGATCAAAGACTGTGACACTAAAACTGGTCTTGAAGGAAAGAATTTCGTCAGGATTGCCATTCGCGATGAGAAGGACAACAACCGGCTTGTTGATGCGCTCAAGAGCCTGAGCGGATTGAATATATGCATCTGTGGCGGTGGCAATTTGGGTCATGTGATGGCCGGTTATCTGGCCTCGCAAGGACGTCATCGTGTGAGCGTCCTGACAGGTCATCCCGATAATTGGTCCGATGCCTTAAAGATTAATGTGAAGAATCCGAGCGGTTCCGAAACACTGAACGGCAAGTTGAATCTTGTGACGGATAGTGCCGAACAGGTCATACCATATGCCGATATGGTCTTCATCTGTCTGCCCGGTCCACACATCAAGCTCATGCTTGAGCGGATTAAGCCGTATCTGAACAAGAATACGATTGTGGGCACCATTGTCTCTAATACTGGCTTCTTCTTTCATGCCCACGAAGTGATCCCGACTCAAACCGTTTTTGGTTTCCAGCGTGTTCCGTTCATTTCAAGGATTGTTGAATACGGAAAAGAAGCCGATCTCTTGGGCTCGAAGAAGTCACTCAGCCTGTGTGTGGAGAACGGCAACGGAAATGCGATACGCATGACGATAGAACACTTGCTGCACACGCCTGTGAAGTTGTTAGGCAACTTCTACGAGGTGAGTCTCTCTAACAGCAACCCGCTGTTGCATCCTGCAAGGCTCTATACCATGTGGAAAGACTGGAACCCTTCGGTGCAATATGATCGGATTCCGCCTTTTTATGCCGAGTGGGATGACAATGCCTCTCAATTACTCATCGACATGGATAATGAGTTGCAGGAATTGTTGAAGCACTTGCCGGTAGACCCGATGAGTGTGCCATCGATTCTGGATTACTATGAGTCGACCGGTGCTTCATCATTGTCTCGCAAGATTCGTTCTATTCCGGCATTCAAGTCAATCATGTCACCGATGAAACAAACCGAGGAAGGCTTTGTCCCTGATTTGGATAGTAGATATTTTACCGAGGACTTTGAATGTGGAACGTTTTACATTCGTGACACTGCCAGATTGAACGGTATCGAAACTCCGGCAATTGACAGGGTGTGTGAATGGTATGAAAAGTTGAAGACCTTTAAACAATAAAGTCTTCAACTCTCAGGAATAAAGAACAAGCTCCCAACCATTGCGGTTGAGAGCTTGTGTGGTTTTAAAAAGAACGGGGTTCTTCTTATGCCTCAGCGGCGGGAGCCTCTTCAGCGGCAGGTGCTTCCTCGGCGGGAGCTTCAGCGGCAGCAGCCTCTTGAGCAGCCTTGGCAGCCTCAGCCTCGGCAGCGGCCTTAGCGGCAGCGATCTCGGCTTTCTTCTTGGCTACGGCCTCGGCCTTGGCCTCGTTCTTCTTGGCCTCCTCAGCGATGGTCTTCTTGTAATCGGCCTTCTTGTCGTCGCGCTCCTTGTTGCGGATAGCGTCGAGCTTAGCCTGCTTCTCGGCCTTCCAGGCCTCGAAACGCTTCTGAGCCTCTTCCTCGGTGAAGGCGCCCTTCTTGACGCCACCCTGGAGGTGCTTCATCAGCATCACACCCTCGCGAGAGAGAATGTTACGTACAGTGTCGGTGGGAATTGCACCTACGTTGATCCAATAGAGTGCACGCTCGAAATTCAAACTGATGGTAGCAGGATTAGTGTTGGGGTTATAAGAACCAATCCTCTCAATAAATCTA
>JAZQJW010000017.1:0-3969 GCA_045541835.1 Sodaliphilus sp.
CCGCCAGGAGTGTTGCCACTCCCGCGATGCCCCTCGACTTGCATGTGTTAAGCCTGTCGCTAGCGTTCATCCTGAGCCAGGATCAAACTCTTCGTTGTTGTATTATCGTTTTTCTCTTTTGCAAGAATTAAAATGAAAACGTAACACTCGACTGAGCTGATTGTCTGACCCTTGATGATTCCTGCTCTATTGTACTATGATGTTTCAGAATCAACGGGGACATTTTATTGTCCCTGTTCTCTTGTACTACGTCATTGTTGCAAACATGTCAAAGAACTCGTTTTTGAGTCACTTTCACACCCCTTTTAGGGCGAAAAGCGGTGCAAAATTATAACCGATTTTGATACTGGCCAAATTTTTTGGGAACTTTTTTTCATCGAAGTTATTAACAATTACCGATTTCGGTTGTTAATAACCACACTAATCTACTGATTTTCAAGTGCTTATTTTTAAAAATTTTCCGCGAAAAAAAATTAAAAAAATTTGGCAACCCGTTGAAAACCTCAACGAGCCGCCAAACGATAGTTTCTGTCCTGTTTTATTATATATAATGTATACAGGTTTAGTCGTCTCCACACTTGGCATTGACGAGGACATCAACGCCTGTTGCCTTACAGATAATATTAAAGAGTCTGATCTCGTTGTCATCGTCCTTGGCATCGGCGTCGATGACCCGAATCAACAAACGTGCGGTAGTGATCTTCTGGGCGTCGCTCATGTTCTTCATGATATGCACCGCCACCATGCTGTCCAGTGAACGTCCGATTTTGAAAGTGTCCTCACTGATGGAGTACTCGACACAGATGGTGTTGAACACGGCGCATTCGCTCGGGTCCACCACCCTATCGGCATTGATCATCTCGACAAGCAAACTGACGATAGCCGCCTTCTGAGTCTCATTGAATTGAATGACTGGCATAACAAAAACTGATTATCGGATTCATTTGTCACTTTGTTCAAATGGCGGCGGAGTCACCGTGATGTTTCCCTCGCTGTCGCCTGCCGCGGCTGCGTCTGCAGGGGCCTCGCTGGCTTTGGCGCCGTCGGCCGAGGCGTCGTTGAGGATGGACTCTGTCCTTGACTGCCACTGACGCGGGCCGAAGATACGCTCGGCGTCCTCGGTATAAATCACCTCACGCTGCTGCAAGAGGTCGGCCAACTCGTGGTGCCCCTGCTGGTAGCGTGTGAGGATTTCGCGCGCACGCTCATACTGCTCGTCAATGATGTGCTGCACCTCGGAGTCGATAGTGCGTGCACGGTCTTCGCTATAAGGCTTGGTGAAACCATAGGCTTCGCCCGAAGTGTCATAATAGGAGATGTTGGGAATCTTGTCGCTCATGCCGTAGTAGGTGACCATGGCATAGGCAATCTTGGTAGCGCGCTCCAGGTCATTGAGGGCACCCGTATCGATGAAGCCCAGGAACATATCCTCGGCGACACGTCCTGCCATGAGGGAGCAAATCTTGTCCAAGAGGGCCTGTTTGGGTTCAATCTGGCGCTCCTCGGGCAAATACCATGCGGCACCCAGCGCCTTGCCGCGCGGCACGATGGTAACCTTGATGAGGGGATCACCGTAGCGCAGGTGCCAGCTCACGGTTGCATGTCCGGCCTCGTGGACGGCGATAGAGTGGCGCTCCTCGTCGGTGATGACCTTGGAACGCTTCTCCAAACCGCCGACGATGCGGTCGATGGCATCCATGAAGTCCTGACGCTGCACGGCCTGTTTCTTGTGACGGGCGGCTATCAACGCGGCCTCGTTGCAGACGTTAGCGATATCGGCACCCGAGAAGCCAGGCGTCTGTCGCGAGAGCAAGTCGAGGTCAACCGAGCCGTCGGTCTTCACATCGCGCAGATGGACCTGGAAAATCTCCTTGCGGTCGCTGAGTTCGGGCAACTCGACGTAGATCTGACGGTCGAAGCGTCCAGCACGCAGCAGGGCCTTGTCCAGGATGTCGGCACGGTTGGTGGCGGCCAGGATGATGACGCCGCTATTGCTGCCGAAGCCGTCCATCTCGGTGAGCAACTGGTTAAGGGTGCTCTCACGCTCGTCGTTGGAGCCCAGGTTTGCCTTGCTGCCACGGGCGCGTCCCACGGCATCAATCTCGTCGATAAAAACGATGCAAGGCGCCTTTTCCTTGGCTTGACGGAAGAGATCACGCACACGCGAGGCACCGACGCCGACGAACATCTCGACGAAGTCGGAACCCGACATCGAGAAGAAAGGCACGTCGGCCTCACCTGCCACAGCCTTGGCCAGCAGGGTCTTACCGGTTCCCGGAGGTCCAACAAGCAGTGCGCCCTTGGGTATCTTGCCGCCGAGGGCGGTGTAGTGTTTGGGATTCTTGAGGAAGTCGACAATCTCGGCGATCTCCACCTTGGCCTCGGCGAGTCCCGCCACATCCTTGAATGTGACCTTGGTGTCGTTGTCCTTGTCAAATAGCCTTGCCTTGGACTTACCGACACTGAAGATGCCTCCGCCGGCGCCACCGCCGCCCATACGACGGAACATCAGGAAGTAGAGCAGCACGAGGAGCACAACCGGCCCGAAGTACCAGAATATCATCGAGTAGTCGCTGGACTTCTCATAGTTGACGTCGGCACTGAAGACGCCTTCGGTCTTCCATTTCTCGACGTTCTCGGTGAACTTGTCGGGACTGGAAATCTCCACCGATATCTTGTTGCTTTGACTGGCTGGCTGGCCGAACATCGACGGCTCGGTAACCGCCTTCTGCTTCAAGAGGTCCTTGATATCCTGAGGCAAGGTGTCTACCAGCACGGCTTCGACATAATCCTTGTTGGTGTAAACGGTGACCGACTTGATGCAGTTCTTCTTGGCAATCGCCTCAAATTGGGACCACGTCACCTTCTGCGCCACCGTCCCGTCCTGGTTCATCCAGAACATGGACAGCAGGAAGAGCAAAATGAGTCCATACATCCAGAAGATGTTGAACTTGGGTCCCTTGCGTTGATTATTGTTGTTTGCCATTATCTTTTCCTATAGTGATAGTTTTATTAATCGAGATCGGGTATCTTGTTGATGCGCGCGTCGGCCCAAAGTTGCTCCAGATTGTAACGCTCACGGAAGTCGGGCACAAACACATGCACAAAGATGTTACCGTAGTCGATGATGACCCACTGGGCATTCTGATAACCGTCATAGTTGAAGGGTCGCTGACCTGCATTTTTCTCGACATATTCGCGCACGCTGTCGGCCACAGTGGCCACCTGCATGGGGGTGTTTCCAGTAGCGATGACAAAGCCTTGGGCTGCGGCGGTCTCTATACTGGTGAGATCAACATGGACAATGTCGTGTCCTTTCTTTTCTTGAATTGCTTCAATGATAGATTGAATCAGTTTTTCGTTTTCGTTCATAGATAATGCAATTATTCCAAGTTGCAAAGATAGTCAAAGTTTCATAGATTCAAGCGGTAAAAGTGGTAATTTATATTAAAAGCCCGCTGCACTCGCTGGTTGCAAGTTGAAGGTTAGAGGTTAATGGTTACAGGTTAGAGATTAATGGTTACAGGTTAATGGTTAAAGAGGCATCCGCAATCAGGTAACCGGAGGGCGGACATCCCCTCACCACTAATCAGCGCGCGCTGCAAGGCGATTCCCTCACCACTAACCAGCGCGCGCTGGGAGCATAAAAAAGGCAGGTTGCCAATGATGACAACCTGCCCTTAGGATAACTTGGTTTAGTTAAGCAATCTCTTCAAGCGGGATTAGATGACACCCTGCTCGAGCATAGCCTGAGCGACCTTCATGAAGCCGGCGATGTTAGCGCCCTTCACGTAGTCGATGGTGCCGTCGGCCTGAGTACCGAACTTCACGCACTGCTCGTGGATGTTCTCCATGATCCAGTGGAGCTTCTCGTCAACTTCCTTAGCCGACCAGCTGAGGTGAGCAGCGTTCTGGGTCATCTCGAGACCAGAGGTAGCTACGCCACCAGCGTTGACAGCCTTACCGGGA
>JAZQJW010000018.1:0-12361 GCA_045541835.1 Sodaliphilus sp.
CGGGAGGCATATACCCCCCGATTCAAGTGCCTGTGGTGAGGCTATAGTAGCTATTTCATGAAGCAGTCAGGCAATGTGGGCATGGCGCCGTTCTGGGTGCAGACGTAGGCGCTGACCTTGACGGCCAACTCGTGGGCCTCGGGGATGGGCTTGCCGTTGAGGATGGCGGCGCAGAAGGAGCCTGTGAACGAGTCACCGGCGCCGACGGTGTCGGCTACTTCAACCTTGGGCGTCTCCTGGAACGACATCTGGCCACGGGTAAAGACGTAGGAGCCGTTAGTGCCGCAGGTGAGCACGAGCATGTCAAGGTCATACTTACCCAGGATGAGCCAGCACTTGTTCTCCATGTCAAGGCCGGGATAACCGAACATTCGGCCTATAATAACCAACTCCTCATCGTTAATTTTAAGCACGTTACAACGGCGCAGCGACTCTTGAATGATTTCCTTGTTGTAGAATTGCTGGCGCAGGTTGATATCGAATATCTTCATGCAGTCGTCGGGCGTTGCATCGAGGAAACGCTGGATGTTCTCGCGTGACACGACGTTGCGCTGAGCCAGTGAACCGTAGCACACGGCACGGCAATTGCGTGCAATCTCCTCAATTTCGGGCGTGAAGGGGATATTGTCCCAGGCCACATTCTCCTTAATGTCATAGGTGGGAATGCCTTGCTCATCGAGCGTTACCTGCACGGTTCCGGTGGGATAAGGCACTCGCGGCATGAGGTACTTGAGACCATGCTCCTCGAGGGCTTCGATGGTCTCCTTTGCGAGTTTGTCCTCGCCCAGGGCACTGATAGCGATGGCGTTGTTTGTTCCCAGGAACTGTCCGGCATGATAAGCGAAGTTAGCCGGTGCACCACCCAGTTTCTTACCTTCGGGGAGAACATCCCACAGGGCCTCGCCCAGGCCCACTACATAACGATTGGTTGCCATAATGGTTTATGCGGTTTTGAGTTGTTTGATATAAGTAAAGAGATAAATCACACCGATGGCCATCACTGCCACAGCACCTGCCTGGCCAACAGCATCGCTGGCGAAGCCCATCAACAGCGGGAAGATCGTGCCGCCGAACAGACCCATGATCATCAGGCCCGACACCTCGTTCTGCTTCTTGGGCATCGACTCAAGAGCCGTGGCAAAGCACATCGAGAATACGTTAGAGTTACCGTAACCCACGAGAGCAATAGCGGTGTACAGAATCCACTTTTCGTGGCCGAAGAACAGGCCGCACATCGACAGAGCCATCATAATGACACTGATGATGAAGAACGTTCTCATCTTGAGCACGCGCAAGAAGAACGAGCCGGTCAAGCAACCGATGGTACGGAAAATGAAGTAGAGCGAGGTGGCAAATGCTGCCTCGTTCAGTGTCATGCCCAGACGCTCCATGAGAATCTTGGGGGCAGTGGTGTTGGTACCCACGTCAATGCCCACGTGGCACATGATGCCCAGGAACGAGAGCAGCACGATGGGCGTGCCCAAGAGCTTGAAGCACTCCACAAATGTCGAAGGCTTGCCCTCGATTTTCTCTTCGTGGATGGGGGTTACTCCTAACAAGACAGCCGAGAAGGTTCCTACTACAAAGTAGATGGCGAACAGCACGCGCCAGTCAAGTCCCAGACTGGGAATCGCCTGCGTTGCACCCCACATAGCCAGATAAGGAGCCAGGAACGATGCAATGGCCTTGATGAACTGGCCGAAGGTGAGCGTCGATGCCAGGTTGCCGCCACCCATCACGGTCGATACCAGCGGGTTGAGCGAGGTCTGCATCAACGCATTACCGATACCCAGCAGCGAGAATGCGATGAGCATCACAGCGAAGCTGTTGCCGAACAAAGGAATCAGCAGTGAGAGAATGGTCACTACAAGCGACAGGAGCACCGTCTTCTTGCGACCTATCTTGTTCATCAGCATGCCCGTGGGTACGCTGAAGATGAGGAACCAGAAGAATACCAGCGAGGGGAAGATGTTGGCCACCTTGTCCGTAAGACCGAGGTCTGCTTTCACATAGTTGGAGGCGATACCCACCAGGTCAACGAAGCCCATGCAGAAGAAGCACAGCATGACCGAGATGATCGCGATTTTATTAGTCTTTGCCATTATTAAGTTTTAGTTTTAAGTTGTAAGTTTCTAGTCCTTAGTCCCTAGTCCTTAGTTTCTAGTTGGCATCCGCCAATAGATAAAGGCTAAAGGTTAAAGACTAATAGTTGATTTGGTAAATCGTGGCCTTGCCGCCCTTGACCTTGAGGTTGGTGTAGGGCGTAGTGGGGAACACGAGGTTGGTCATCGCCATCTTGCCGTCGGCATCAAAGGCTTCAATGCTGCAACGGTCGATGAAGATGCGCAGCTGCTTGATGGCGCCGTGGGTGGGGGCGACGGTCACGGCTGAGAAGGCCTCGCTGAAGCTGGTGTCACCGCTGGCAGTGCGGTCCATGGCAAAGGTCTGCTTGGCCGCATCATATTTCATCACCACCTGCTCGCCATTGGCGTTGGACAGGGTCAGTTCCATCGAGTTCTTCACATCCACGACGATTTCACAGGTTTCGGTCGGCTTTTTCACCTTGGTACTGCGTGCTGCGAGCATCTCGGGCGAAGGCTTCACGCTGACGTAGGACTCCTCACCGTCGGTGAACATGCCCAGGTCGCGGGGAATCGAGTTGGCGCTGCGGAACTGACGGGTGGGCACCTGGTTGGCATACTGCCAGTTGGACATCCACGCAATGACCACATGGCGGTCCTGGGGCGCATTATAGAACGATACCGTTGCATAGTGGTCCTTACCATAGTCCATCCACTTGGTGACCTTGGGCATCGACTCACAGGTGAACTTGTGGCCGTCGAAGTCGCCCACAAAGTACTGCGTCGCCGAACCGCCGAAGGGACCACCGGGATTGATGTTGCACAGCAGCACCCACTTGCCGTCGATCTTCATCAGGTCGGGGCACTCCCACACGCCACCGTGGTTACCATATTCCTTGCCGAAGGAGCTCTCATACTTCCAGATCTTCAAGTCCCTGGAACTGTAGATGTTCATTTCCTGCCCAGCGGCCAAAATCAGGTTCCAGCAGTTGGCATCAGTGTTCCAGAAAACATTGGGGTCACGGAAGTCAGGCACATCGCTCGTCAGCACAGGATTACCGTCATACTTGTCGAACGTGATACCATTATCGTGAGATATCGCCATCGACTGAGTCTGATGTTGACCAGCTGTGGTATAAAAAGCCACCACATCATCGCCGCGGGTCACACAGGAACCCGAGAAGATGGCTCCCACCGCATCAGGCTCAATAGCAATAGGCTGAGCCTCCCAGTGGATAAGGTCGGTCGAGGTGGAGTGGCCCCACGTCATGTTCTCCCATTGTGATCCGTAGGGATTGTACTGGTAGTACAAGTGCCACACGCCGTCCTTGTAGAACATACCGTTGGGGTCGTTCATCCAGCCATAGGCAGGGGTATGATGATAGGCGGGACGGAAACGCTCACGGTTGGCAGTGTCGAACGTGTCCGAGGTATTCATATCGCGCCAGCAGACGAAATCCTTTACTGCGCCTGTGGTGCGACGGTCGCCATGAAAGGTGATGTCGAGCAGCACCGTCTTGGCATCGAAGCGTTGGATATCAAGGGGCACGAAGTAGTCCACCTTGTCCACAGCGAGTCTAACGTTGAGTGCTTGCACCTGTTGGTTGTCAACGATGATTCGCACATTGGCGTTCTCCTCTTTCTCCTGCACGGGCAGCAACAGGTACTTCCCTGTCGCATCCACCTGCAGCATGGCATGGTTATCGCTCAATATCTGAGGCGTGAGTGCCATGGCATTTATCACCACAAACACTGTAGCCATAAGTATCAATAGTCTGTTCATGATTGTAAAAGTAGTCGTTTTTTGAAAACAAAAGCATGAAACCGGTTTATTTTATCAGCACATCAAGGGTAATGGTCAGTTTGGTTTCCTTACCATTCTCCTTGGTAATAACAGGATAGGCGATGTGTTGCAGGCCTTTAGGTGTCTTGGCGTCGGGTGTGTAGGTGATGGCCAAGGATTCGGTGCGGTCATTCTCATCACGATGGAGGACAGCCACACTTCTCTCCTTGGTCTCGCCGGGATGCATCACACCCAGGTCAAAGCGATCGGTCGAGAGCCGCAAGTTTTCACTCACAGCAATAGGATAGCGCTTCATGAGCGTTTCTTCGCTCAAGATGCTGTTTCCCGTCATCGCCAGTTTCACACGTTTGCGTTCAGCACCATAAACCAGAGTACCTGTCACGTTGAAGTCCCCTCCCCTGCCTTGCGGATTAAACCGAAGGATCACTTGAGACGAATCCCCAGGCTGTACTTGGGCAAACCGGTCAAACTCGATAGTTGTGCACTCACAGGAAGTGTATCCCTGCTGCAGGGTCACAGCTTCGGTCCCGTCGTTGCGTAGCCAGAAACTGTGCTCCTGCACGCCGCCCGTCTCTTGGATTGTTCCCAGGGGAGCGGTAGCTAGTCCAATGACCACCAAGGTGTCTGCAATTAACATCGTTGTTATTAGTTTTTAGTTTTTAGACTTTAGACGTTAGTCCATAGTTTTTAGTCCTTAGCCCTTAGTTTTTTTAACTCAGAATCATGTCGATCACAACATTCACATCGGCGATGTTAATCTCTCCATCACCATTCACGTCGGCAGCAGCAGTAGAACCGCCAAAGAGGATGATGCTGATAATCGTATTCACATCGGCGAGGTTGACCTCTCCATCACCATTCACATCCCCCACCACAATGGTGGTGGGAACTAAAGAAGGGTCCAGCATCCATGCGTTGATGCGTGCCGGTGTCGCGACAGTGGCAAATGCCTCGGCCTCGACTTGGGCAGCATCGTTGGGGAACAAGCGCACCGAGTAGGCCCAGGTGTCGTTCACAAAGATGTCGGCGATGGAGCCGTCAAGAAAGACGTGGAGTTTCAACGTCTCTCCGGCAGCAACACGCTTAGGCAGGGCAGCCGTATAGACGCCGTTGTAGACGCCACCGTCGTTGGCCGTCCTGGTCAGAGCGGTCATGTCGAGGGTGAGGTTGCCACTTGCGGCATCATAGGTCAAGGAGACCTTGCCTGTGCCCGATTTCAGGAAGTTGAAGCCCATCTTGCCATCGGTTACCGTGAACTCGCCCAGCAACTCAATCTGGCGGCCGCTCACGGGAGCCAGCGATTCTGGGCCGTTGAGTGTCAGGTTGCGGGTAATGGAAGTCTTGGTGCGCATGCCTGTCAGACCACTGTAAGGCTTCTGAACAAGCGAACCATTGCCGTCAAGACTGATTTCGCGTGGCAGGGAGTAGTTGTGAGCCCAACCCATGTTGTAGTTCACGTTGGTCGGCAGTTTGTCGGGCACTATACCCAGCATGATGATCTTGCCGTCCTTCTTGAAGATGGTCGGCGAGAGCAAGCCGTAACCATCACGGCTGATACCGCCCATCTCCAGGTATTGCACACCATTGCCGTCGGGGATGAACTTGCCGTCGGCACCGATGGTGCCTGTCCAGCATAGGGTGCGCACACCGCTTCCCATCCCCAATGGGGTGCAGGTGAACAGCCACTTGCCGCCACCCATATCGGTCACGTTGGGCATCTCCCAGAAGGTTCCATGCTGATTGGCATTGCCGCCCTGGAAAAAGATGGCGCCGTCGTTGGTCCAAGTGCCGCCTTCCAGTTTGTGCAGCGTGCAGGCTCCGACACCGTTCTTGCTGGTGCCCACGATGATGTACTGCTGTCCGCCCACGGTGAAGTGATACGGGTCGCGGAAGTCATCGGACAAGCCTGCAGGACGGCCGTTGATGACGATGCCCTGCTTGTTCCAATCAATGAGCGAAGCATCCACGGGATTGGCCTGCGCGATTACCGCACGGGCATTGTCCACGGCAGTATAGAGGATGCCTGGAGTGCCATTGTTGTCATAGACACAGCCACTCCAGCAGCCCTTGATGTCATAGTTCTCGCCCGGGGCGATTGCTACTGGTTCCTCATGCCAGCTGTACAGGTTCTCGCTCGTGATGTGTCCCCAGTGCAGACGCGACATGTAGGGGCCATTGGCATTCTTCTGGAAGAAGACATGGAACTTACCGTCGCTGTAGGTCATGCCATGGCTCTCGTTGGTCCAACCACCCGAGGGCATACCATGGAACACAGGACGCCACAGGCTTGATGCATAACGAGACGCCGGATAGTTGAAATCGGGCAGAGCGGGATTGGCAGGAACCAATGCTGCAACCTGCTCGGCGGTCATTGCTCCATTATAGACGGTAATATCGTCAATCAGACCGACAAAGGTGTTGATAAGGAACGGGCCTGCCTTCACGTCGGTGGCATCCTTGCCGATATAGAAATCGGTGGTGCTGTGAACGACCTCGGCACGGCTCATTTTGCCGGAACCAATGGCACTGCCGTTCAAGTAGATTGTAGCAGCATTACCCGTCTTGTCGAGCACAACAGTCACCACGCTCCACTTGCCACGCGGCAGCTTCTTGTCGCCATTGACGGTAAACAGAAAACCGCCAGCATAGGCAGAGCCGAACCGGAAGCGCAGGTCGCCCTGTGAAGACAATTCCAGTGCAAAGCCCTTCTTGCCATCCAAATTGCCATACACGGTGGCAAACGTGGGGGTCGTCTCGGCTACGTCAACCTGCATCATCGGATAGGCTTCAGCTGCCAGCACGACATTGATGGTCAATGCCTGGGTGTTAAAGCCAGCAACGGGCAGACCGGCCTTCACATAGTTGGAGTAGCCGTCGAACCGCAGTGCTTCACCATTGAGTCCCTTGACCGTGCAGGCTGGCAGATGAGAGGTCACGGCGTACTGGTTGTGGGACACCGATTCCTCGATTCTGTCGCCAGCGGTCAACGACATGTCATAGTGTGCTGCAACCTGCTGGGCATTGATGCCTGCCGGCAGGGCAGACACCAATGCGGTCAACAGGAGTTGTCTCAGTTTCATAACTCAACGTTACTTCAGGTAACTGATGCAGTTACCGGTGAATTTCTCGAGTTGTGACTGGCAGGAATTGCTGCCACCAATGTTCCACTCATAGGCTGCCAAGCCCACAGCGAGGATGCGGCCGGGATAGGTGGTGGTGGGAGCAAAGTCAATGATACCGGCGCAACAGTAGTCCACCACGTGGTTCCAGGTGCCCAGCACGGTTGAGTTGGTGAGGTCTTCCCAAGCCTTAACGACATTGGGGTTGGGAGCGAGGCCATAAGCGTTGAGGTCCCACATGCAGTTATGGTCGCCCTTCACACCAGCACCGATGAAGGTGTAGATGCTACGCTCATACAGGCCGCTCACGAAGTCCATGCCCCAGTAGATATCATGACCGCTGTGGTCATAAATCTGCCCCTCGGCGTTGCCGATGACGGGCTGTGAACCCCAGATGTCATTGTTTGGGCCTCCCTCGCCACTGCCATAGATACCGGGAGCGTAAGCCTCGGCGATACGGCCAACAGCCACGGTGAGCTGGGTGGCGTGGTTGGTAAGGAAGAGGTTGCCACCGTCGGCGGCATAAGCCTTCAGGGCCTCAATCGTAGCGGCCGATGCCAAGTCACCAGGCAGGTTCTGCCAGCCGCGGTCGATACCGATGCGGTCGCACATTACCCAGCACATGGGATTATTCTCGATATCAAGTTCGTCGATGGTCGCAGGCGTGAGCAGGACACCCTTGCCAGCATTCACATAGTTGGCCTTGAACCACTCGACAGCGCTCTTCTCGTCGTCGCTGTTGGTATAGTCATTGGGAACGAGCATGGCCACCTTGGTCTCGGCAGGCGTACCCACGTAGGTCAGACAGTTAGCGGTAAATCTCTCCAACTGGTCTTGGCAAGAATTGCTGCCACCGATGTTCCACTCATAGGCTGCCAGACCCACGGCCAAGATGCGGCCGGGGAAGGTCGAGGTGGGATCAAAGTCGATGATACCGGCGCAGCAGTAGTCCACCACGTGGTTCCAGGTACCCAGCACGTGTGAGTTGGTCAAGTCTTCCCAAGCCTTCACGACATTGGGGTTGGGAGCGAGTCCATAAGCATTGAGGTCCCACATGCAGTTGTGGTCACCCTTCACACCAGCACCCTCAAAGGTGTAGATTGCGCGCTCATATAGGCCACTGACGAACTTCATGCCGCGATAGATGTCATGACCGCTGTGGTCATAAATCTGACCCTCGGCGTTGCCGATGACGGGCTGCGAACCCCAGATGTCGCCATTCTGGCCACCCTCGCCGCTGCCGTAGATACCGGGAGCGTAAGCCTCGGCGATACGACCAACAGCCACGGTGAGCTGGGTGGCGTGGTTGGTAAGGAACAGGTTACCACCGTCGGCGGTAAAGGCCTTCAATGCCTCGATGGTTGCCGTCGAAGCCAAGTTGCCGGGTAGGTTCTGCCAGCCGCGGTCGATGCCAATGCGGTCACACATTACCCAGCAAGCCGACTGGCTCTCGATGTCGAGGTCATCGATGGTCGAGGGGGTGAGCAGGACACCCTTGCCGGTCTTCACATAATTGTTCTGGAACCATGCCACAGCGTCTTTCTCATCGGCCGAGTTCTCATAATCCTCGGGAACGAGCAGGGCAACGACGTTGGCACCCTTCTGCGCCTCATAGTCAATGTGCAGGCGCACGGTCTGGCCCTCCGAGACACGGCCATCGGCATAACGTGCCTTGACAGTATAAGAAACGTCAACATTGGCTGGAGCCTTCTTGATGAAGTAGCTGTCCACCACGCCATCCAGATTGAGAACATCGACATCGTCCTTGATGATCTGGACACCGGTCTGGCCGGGCATCGTGGGGTTAGTCCACTTGAGGGTCACCTGACGGCTGCCAGGAGTGTACTCGGCACGCAGGTTGGTCACTGCCTCGCTGGAGTTCATCGGTTCAAGATCAACATCCGAGCAAGCGGTGAAAAGCGTCAGAATGGCGATAAGACCAAAATATATCTTTTTCATAGTGCGAAGCGTTTGCATTAATATTGTTTGTAAAGTCCATTGGAATTATCAATCTCGTCCAGAGGAACAGGCAGGAAAATCTCGTTGGCGCTTACCGAGCGGCCGCTGTAGTAGTTGCGCAGGGCGCTTTCCTGATTCATGTAGGTGTTCATCGTGTTGATGAGATAATCATTGCCCCAGCGCATGAGGTCGAACCAGCGGTTGCCTTCCAGCGCAAGTTCCAGGCGGCGCTCGAAGCGCACTGCCAGGCGGGCACGCTCCTTGGTCCAGTACAGATTGCCGTCCCAGTCGGTGGGATACAGGCCGATGTAGTAGTCAGCCTTGGACGGGTCAAGGTCTTGAGGCGTGTAGTTGCCGTCGATGCTGTTGGCGGCACGCTGACGCACCTGGTTGACCAGAGCACGGGCCTCGACGAGGGTCTCGTCGGTGGCGGCATTGGTACCCGATGCCAGTTCGATAAGGGCCTCGGCCTTCAGCAGCAGAATGTCGGCATAGCGGATGAACATGAAATTCAACGAGTTGCAACCCCAAGGCCATGCAGCCAAAGCATCCTTGGGATCAGGCCAAGCCTTCTTGTTGGAGAACTCTCCATAGACATCATAGGCACGGCACCAGCCAGCGGTGTAGAGGTGACCACGCCAGGGGAAACCGATGCGGCCCACGGTGAAGTCAAGACGCGGGTCAAGACATCCGTCGTAGTTCTCGGTCACGTTCACGTCGTTGAAACTGCCGTCCAGGTAAGGCAGACCGTTAATGGGGTCGGTGCGGTAAGCGTTAACCAGGTTCTGTGAACCATAGAAGAAGTCATCGCCCGTGCCATAGAGATTACCATCGCTGTAAGTGCAGTTCAACAGGTTGGACCAGTTGATGTGGGCATTGTCGTTAGCGGTCGAGCACTGCAGTGCGAACACGCTCTCGCTGCCGTTGTTGAAAGCAATCTTGGACAAGTCGCCAAAGTTGTCATACAAGCGGTATTGACCGCTGGAGATAACAGCGTCGGCATAGGTCTTGACACCCTCCCAGTCACTGGTGAAGGCACACACCTTGGCCATGATGGCCTGGGCGGTGGTGCGGGTGATGCGGCCTACCGGGCTCTTGGCTGCGGGCAACACCTCGATGGCCTCGGTCAAGTCACGCTTGATGAATGAGAAAATCTCATCACGGGTGAACTCATCGTTGGTCTTGGTGTTCACGTCATCGGTCTCGTTGAAGTAAGGAATGCGGTTGAAGATGCGGATCAGGTCAAAGTAGTACCATGCGCGCAAGGTCTTGAGCTCGCCCATTAGCTGGTCGGCATTGCTCACCGAGGTGGCGGCTGCCAGGGCATTCATCGCATTGTGTACACGTGAGATGGCGTAGTAGTTGTTCTGCCACTTGTTCAGGCATGAAACGTTGTCAGAGTTGATTTCGGAAACTTCCAGCAGGTGGATGTTTTCCTCCATACCGGTGCCGCCACCGCCCTTATAGGCATCGTCGCTGCGCACGTCAAAAATCCAGTTGGTCGACGGTCCGGCAAAAGCCTCGTTGTTGCCGTAGAAGTGTGCCTCCAGACCGGCATAGGCCGAAGCCACAAGACCTTCTACCGAGTTGTCATCAATCTGCTCGCTGGTGAACTGTCCCTGAGGAACGGTGTCAAGCATATCATTACAGGAGGTGAAAACACCCAAGATGCAGACTGCAAAAATCAGTTGATATATTGTCGTTTTCATTGTCTTTGAAGTTTTTTAGTTTCTAGTCCTTAGTTGTTAGTTATCTATTAACTATTCTCTATTAACTATTAACTGTTTAGAATGACAGGTTCAATCCCAACGAGAATGTTCTTGCACGGGGATAGGGGCCGTTATCGATGCGGGCACCATACTCACCCAGGGGCACCTCGGGGTCGAGGCCGGAATACTTGGTCGCGGTAAAGACGTTCTCAACCTGGCCATAGATGTTGATGGCATTCAAGCCGAGGGTCGGCAGCCAGGACTGGTCGAAGCGATAACCCAACTTAATGTACTTGCACTTGAAGTAGGAACCGTCCTCCACAAAGTAGGTGGACATGCGCATCTCATTGTTGTCGTCGATGGTCGTCAGAGCGGGGATCGTTGCGCCAGTATTCTCGGGGGTCCATGCGTTCAGGACACCAGTGCCACGGTTGGTGTACAGGTTGCCGTAGGTCATGAACTCGATCTGCTTGCGCGTACCATTATATATATCAAATCCAAACTCACCCGAGAAGAAGGTCGAGAGCGACCAGTTCTTGTAATAGGCTGTGAAAGTCAGACCCATTGCGAAGTCGGGATTGGGGTCGCCGATGATGCAGCGGTCCTGGTCATTCACATAACCGTCACCGTTGATGTCACGGTAGATGAGACGGCCGATGCCCTTACCTTCCTGGATGGCATGGTTGCTCACCTGGTCGGCATTCTGGAAGATACCGTCGCTCACGTAGCCGTAGTAAACGCCCATGGGCTGGCCCTCGATAAGGCGGAAGTCGCCACCGATGACACTCACCTTGTCGTTATACTTCACCAGCTTGTTGCGATACATCGAGAAGTTGTAGTTGCCCTCCCAAGAGAAGTCACCATACATGGGCGAGTGGTAACCTAGGTTCAACTCGAAACCATGGTTCTTCATCTCACCGGTGTTGACAAACTTGGCGGCATTCTCACCGGCTACCGACAGCACGGGAGGAATGGTGATCATGTCCTTGGTGTCCTTCCAGTAGTAGTCGGCCGACAGGCTTACCGTGTTGTTGAACAGGTAGGCATCGATACCGATATTGGTCTGGGTGGTGGTCTCCCACTTGAGATCGGGGTTACCGGTGGTGAGGACCTTGATACCGCTCACTACACCCGTGTTCGTTCCGTTCAGGTCGTAGGCGCCGTTACCCATGTCATAGACGTAGGTCGAATAGGCGGCATAGTTGTTGGAAATAGCGGAGTTACCGTTCTGTCCCCATGCGGCACGCAGTTTCACGTTGTCGATGATGTGGTTCTTGGGCCAGAAGCCTTCTTCCGAGATACGCCAGGCGGCCGAGAAGGCGGGGAAGATGCCCGAGTTGTGCTTTTTGGACAGACGCGAGGTCTGGTCGCGACGCAGGGTGGCCGAGAACAGGTAACGGTCAGCGAAGTTGTAGTCAATCTTGCCGAAGAGCGAGAACAATGCCCACTCCTGCTTGCCGCCGCCGTTGGTCATCGTGCCCGATCCGGCACCGATCTGCATATAGTCGGCGTCCTCAAAGGCATAGTCCTTGCGGGTGGCTGCCACATCCTCAAACACATACTTGATGGCCTCGGTACCTGCCAGGAAGGTGAAGTGATGTACACCATTGATGTCCAGCAAGTAGTTGGCGGTATTGGTCCAGGTCCAGGTGTCGCCCAAGTCGGAGGCCAAAGCGGTCTTAGGAAGAC
>JAZQJW010000019.1:0-8559 GCA_045541835.1 Sodaliphilus sp.
GCAACGCCATCCGTGCTGCCTATCTTCCAGCAGTGGAGCTGAGTGAATCACGCTTGACTCTCGCGGAAGACGACCTTCAAAATCTCAAGGAGCTAATGTGCATCATCAGCCGCTATCTCCTCTCGGCTGACCATCCCTTCCGTAGCGAGTGCCTTCGCATCACATACGGTCTCTTTCTGCTTGAACTGAACGCCATCCAGGAACGTACCATCCGCGATCGCAGATTCCCCAAACGCATCGAGGAACTGTTCTTCGATTTCCTTCATCTTGTACCCATCCACTTCGCCGAGCACCATGATGTCGCCTTCTATGCCTCACAGCTCTGTATCACGCCGCGCTATCTCTCACAGATTGTCCGCGAGGTTTCAGGCCGTACCGTCGTTGACTATATCAATCAGATGCTCTTGATGGAAGCTTCCTACCTGCTTCTGCAGACCTCACTCCCCATCGTCCAGATAGCTTACCGCCTGCATTTCTCTGAGTCCGCATCCTTTACTCGTTTCTTCACAAGGATGAAGGGTATTAATCCAAGTATGTATAGGAAGGGGAGATAGGTTAGACATCTTTATCTCTAGAGTGCAAAAAAGGACCTGCCCGAACGGACAAGTCCCTTTAGTGTGATTAAGCCAGAGTTAGCTTATGCTTCCTCGACGGCTGCCTGAGCTGCTGCCAGACGTGCGATGGGCACGCGGTAGGGCGAGCAGGAAACGTAGTTCAGTTTGAGCTTGTTGCAGAACTTCACGCTCTTGGGCTCACCACCGTGCTCACCGCAGATGCCGACGTTCAAGTCGGGGTTGGCGGCGCGGCCCTTGACGGTAGCCATCTCAACGAGCTGACCGACACCTTCCTGGTCGAGCACCTGGAACGGATCCTCCTTGAGGATGCCCAAGTTCTTGTAGATGGCGAGGAACTTGCCAGCGTCATCACGCGAGTAACCGAAGGTCATTTGGGTCAAGTCGTTGGTACCGAAGGAGAAGAAGTCAACAACCTCGGCAATCTGGTCGGCAACGAGAGCTGCACGCGGAATCTCAATCATGGTACCCACCTTGTAGGCTACGGTCTCGCCACGCTCGGCGAATACCTTCTTAGCGGTCTCATTGATGATGTCGGCCTGCATTTTGATCTCGTTCTTGACACCGATGAGGGGCACCATGATCTTGGGATGCACATCAACGCCCTTAGCCTTGACGTTGAGGGCAGCCTCGATGATGGCACGTGCCTGCATCTCGGTGATCTCGGGATAGGTGTTGCCCAGACGGCAGCCACGGTGACCCAGCATGGGGTTGAACTCTTCCAGACCGTCGCAAATCAGCTTCACCTCCTCGAGGGTGCGGCCAGTCTGCTCGGCGAGCTCACGCATGGTCTCGAGCTGGTGGGGTACGAACTCGTGCAAGGGGGGATCGAGCAAGCGGATGGTCACCTCGTAACCGTCCATAGCCTCGAAGATGCCCTCGAAGTCACCACGCTGCAAGGGGAGCAGCTTGGCCAAAGCGACACGGCGGGTAGCCTCGTCGGGAGCGATAATCATCTCGCGCATGGCCTTGATGCGGTCGCCCTCGAAGAACATGTGCTCGGTGCGGCACAGGCCGATACCGTGAGCGCCCAGCTCACGAGCCTTCTTGGCGTCGCGGGGCGAATCGGCATTGGTGTAAACGTCCATGGTGCTGAATTTCTCGGCAAGTGCCATAACAGCAGCATAGTCACCACCGAGGTCGGGATCTACAGTTGCAACGGCGCCGTCATAAACCTCGCCGGTGCTACCGTTGATCGAAATCCAGTCACCCTCGTTATAGGTCTTGCCATCCATCTCGACGGTGCGAGCCTTATAGTCCACCTTGATGGTGCCGGCACCCGAAACGCAGCACTTGCCCATACCACGGGCAACAACGGCAGCGTGTGAGGTCATACCGCCACGGGCGGTGAGGATACCCTGAGCCACGCTCATGCCGCGCAGGTCCTCGGGAGAGGTCTCGATGCGCACCATGATGACTTTCTTCTTGCGAGAAGCCCATTCCTCGGCATCATCGGCAAAGAACACGATCTGACCGGTTGCGGCACCGGGGCTGGCGGGCAGACCCTTGGCCATCACCTTAGCGCTCTTAACGGCAGCCTTGTCAAACACGGGGTGCAACAGCTCATCGAGCTTACCCGGCTCCATGCGCTTGATGACGGTCTTCTCGTCGATAGCGCCCTCACGCAGCAGGTCCATGGCGATCTTCACCATAGCGGCGCCGGTGCGCTTGCCGTTGCGGGTCTGGAGCAGCCACAGCTTACCATCCTGGATGGTGAACTCCATATCCTGCATGTCGTGGTAGTGCTCCTCGAGCTTGTGCTGGATGTCAACGAGCTGCTTGGCGCACTCGGGCATCGACTCCTCGAGGGAGGGATACTTGGCGGCACGCTCTTCCTCGCTGATGCCCTGCAGCTTGGCCCAACGGCGGCTGCCCTCGGTCATGATCTGTTGCGGGGTGCGAACACCAGCCACAACGTCCTCGCCCTGAGCATTGATCAGGTACTCACCGTTGAACAGGTTCTCACCGGTACCGGCGTCGCGAGAGAAGCAAACGCCAGTGGCACTGTTGTTACCCATGTTACCATAGACCATGGCCTGCACGTTGACTGCCGTACCATACTCCTCGGGAATCTGGTTCATGCGACGGTACAGGATAGCGCGCTCGTTGTTCCAGCTGTCAAACACAGCGTAGATGGCGCCCCAGAGCTGGTCGTAAGCGTCGGTGGGGAAGTCCTTGCCGGTATTCTCTTTTACAGTGGCCTTGAAGCGAACCACCAGTTCCTTGAGGTCATCGACATCAAGCTCGGTGTCAAACTTCACGCCCTTCTTCTCTTTCACTTCCTCGATAATGGCCTCGAACGGGTCAATGTCGGTCTTGTTGGTGGGCTTCATGCCCAGCACAACGTCACCGTACATCTGCACGAAGCGACGGTAGCTGTCCCAAGCGAAGCGGGGATTGCCCGACTTCTTGGCCAGGGTCTCGGCCACCTCGTCGTTGATACCAAGGTTGAGGACGGTGTCCATCATACCCGGCATCGACACGGGAGCACCAGAACGTACAGATACCAGCTGGGGATTGCTGGGATCGTTGAACTTGTTGCCTGTCAATTTCTCGATGTGCTCAACAGATTTCATCACATCGTCCTTGATCAAGGCCACAACAGCATCGCGTCCTTTCTCGTTGTAAAGAGTACAAACTTCGGTGGTGATAGTGAAACCCGGGGGAACGGGCACGCCAATCAAGTTCATTTCGGCAAGGTTTGCACCTTTGCCACCCAGCAGATCCTTCATGTCGGCACGGCCTTCTGCCTGACCGTTACCAAAAGTGTAAATCGATTTCATTTACTTAACTTTTTCTTGTTGAATATATAGCTAATATTTATAAATTTCAATATTTGCGGTGCAAAGGTAATCATTTTGCGCCAAAAATCCCACAAATAACAGCAAAAAACACATTAATTTATTCTATAAGGCCAAGAACTTGCTTTTTTGTTGCATTTTGCAATAAAAAGGCCCTGTTTTCATTACAAAAGCAAGCGACAGCGCCCCTTTGCGGCCACTCAGTTCGGCCACATCCCAAAGCACAAAGGGCACTCCACCCCATTACACATTATTACTAGAGGGCGCCGAGAGCGATTTTTCTTGCGATAATGAGTGGGAGGAATAAAAAAAGCATTACCTTTGCCGATTGCAAACAAACCACTTTTCTATTTAATATGGACAACGCTACTGAAAAAATGCTGGACAACGACACCAACGGGTTGTTGACCTATGAGTATATCGCCAACAACATGGGCGCCATCGATGACGAGCTGCCCAGGCTGGTGGACAACATGATCATGAAGGACCGAACCGGTCAGTTCGTGGTGAGCACGGCGCGTTATCTCAACGCCATCGACCGTGAGAAATATGCCTCGAGCATCGACCTGCTGGTCAAGGCCGCCATTGCCAAGGACCGCGACCACGTCTATCTGGCCTACCTCGCCTCGTCGCTGTGGGGCACCGACTACAAGGAGCACGCCGCCGAGTTGAGCGCCAAGGACGACAACTTCCGCCGCATCTTCAAGCGACTGTATCCCGTCGGCATCTGACCATCAACAAGGAACTTAACGACTTTAAGGACCTTAAAGACCTTTTAAACCCCTAAGGACCTTAATTAAATCAGAATAACAAGAAAATGAGAATGAATTTTATTGTATCCATCCTGATGGTGGCGTTCACCATGATGTCTTGCTCGGCCAACAATGCCGGCAGCGAGAGTCAAGCCAGCGCAGCCAAAAAAGCCAAGACAGAAAAAATGACAAAAGTTGAACTGGAGACCACCTACGGCAAGATTGTCGTCGTGCTCTACAACGAGACGCCGCAACACCGCGACAACTTCATCAAGCTCGTCGAGAGCGGCTACTATGACGGCGTGCTGTTCCACCGCGTCATCAAGGACTTCATGATCCAGACCGGTGACGGCACCTCCAAGACCGCCGGCCCCGACACCCCACTGGGAGAAGGAGACCCCGGTTACACCATCGAGGCCGAGTTTGTCTATCCCAAGTATTTCCACAAGCGCGGCGCTCTGGCCGCAGCGCGCACGGGAGACCAGTACAACCCCGAGCGTCGCAGCAGCGGCAGCCAGTTCTACATTGTCACCGGCAAGATCTACAGCAGCGATGACCTGAAGCAGATGACCAATTACCTGTCCAACGTGTATAAGCAGGACATCTTCCGCCGCCTGTCTCTTGAACATGCCGAAGAGTACACCCGATTAAGAGATAAACATGACGACGAAGGCATGGCACATCTGCATGAATCCCTCGTCAATCAGACCGAGGCCGAAGCCGCACAGCATCCGTTCAAGATGACCGACGAGCAGATCGACGCCTACACCAGCATTGGTGGCACCCCCCATCTCGATGGCCAGTACACCGTGTTTGGCGAGGTCATCGAGGGCATGGATGTCGTTGACAAGATCCAGAACACCACGACGGGCCGCATGGACCGTCCCACCGTCGACATCAAGATTGTCAAGGCAAGAGTATTGAAATAGCACTTAACCGCAATCAGTGATAGGGCTTGTAAGGCATTTGGGTCTTATGAGCCCCTTTTTTTTGAAAAAACAGGTAAAAATGCAAAAAAAACGGCAAAATGGCTTTGCGATTGCGAAAAAGTGAGTAAATTTGGGGTTTAGAATTTAACTGCGGGGGCAATAAGCACCCGATAAAACTAAAGAATTATGATGGAACCGCGTGAACTGTCCGACTCGATGAACAATCTCGAGAACGACCAGAACTTGAGCACTGAGCCCGTCGTTAACGAGGCTCAGGAAGTTGTGAGTGAAGAAGTAAAAGTTGAGGAACCCGTAACCGAGGAAACTCCCGCACCCGCCGAGGAGGCCGCCCCCGTCGAGGAACCCAAGGCCGAGGAGGCACCCGCCGAGGAGCCCAAGGCCGAGGAGCCCGCTCCCCAGAAGGAGGAGCCGCGTCTTGACCTCGCCGGCAAGGGCAAGAGCGAACTGGTGGACATGATGCGAGAGATGGCCGCCCGTCCCATCGAGGAGGTGAAAGACGAGGTGCAGGCCATCAAGGCCGCTTTCTTCGCCTTGCGCCGCGAGGAGACCGCCAGGGAGAAGGAAGAGTTCCTTGCCAACGGCAACAACGAGAGTGATTTCACTCCCAAGGAGGATGCCGACGAGAACAACTTGAAGGAACTGCTCAACGTGCTCAAGGAGCGCCGCACCGAGTATAACGCCGCCCAGGAGGCCAACCGCGAAGCCAACCTCGAGAAGAAGCGCCAGATCATCGCCCTCATCAACGAGATTGCCAACGACCCCGACAACATCAACCGCCAGTTCAACCGCGTCAGGCAGTTGCAGCAGGAGTTCAAGGACGCCGGTGAGGTGCCCGCCACTGCCGACACCGAGGTGTGGAAGGAATTCCAGCGTGCTACAGAGCGCTTCTATGACGTGCTCAAGGTGAACCGCGAGTTGCGCGACTACGACTTCAAGAAGAACCTGGAGTTGAAGCAGCAGTTGTGTGAAGAGGCCGAAGCCCTTGACGAGGAATCGGACATCGTTGCTGCCTTCAGGAAGTTGCAGGAACTGCACAACAACTGGCGCGAGATAGGCCCCGTGGCCAAGGAGTTGCGCGAGGAACTGTGGGCACGCTTCAAAGCCGCCTCCAGCGCCATCAACAAGAAATACCAGTCATTCTTTGAGGACCGCAAGAGCAAGGAGAAAGAGAATGCCGACGCCAAGACCGCCCTGTGTGAGAAAATCGAGGAAATCTCGACCGACGGTCTCAAGACCTACGCCCAGTGGGACGAGGTGACCAAGCAGATCATCGCCCTGCAGGAAGACTGGAAGAAACTGGGTTACGCCTCCCGCAAGGCCAACTCGGCACTCTTCGCCCGCTTCCGCAAGTCGTGTGACGAGTTCTTCGCCAAGAAGGCCGAGTTCTACAAGACGATGAAGGAGGAACTGAGTTCCAACCTGGCCAAGAAGGTCGACCTGTGTGAACGTGCCGAGGCGCTGATGGACTCCACCGAGTGGAAAGAAGCCACCGAGAAGTTCGTCGAGATGCAGAAGGAGTGGAAGACCATCGGTCCCGTTGTCAAGAAGCACAGCGATGCCGTGTGGAAACGCTTCATCGCCGCCTGTGACCACTTCTTCGAGCAAAAGAAGAAACAGAACGTCAACGTTCATGCCGTCGAGCACGAGAACCTCAAGGCCAAAAAGGAAGTCATCGCCACGCTCAAGTCCACCATCGAGGAGGCTGCCGACGATGCAGCCCAGAAGGTGCGTGAACTCATGGACCGCTGGCAGGAAATCGGCCACGTTCCCTTCAAGGAGAAGGACAAGATCTACGCCCAGTACCGCGAGTTGATCGACAAGGCGTTCGACACCCTCAACATGCGAGGCTCACGTTCCATCGACGGCGGCTCACGCGGCCCGCGCCAGTCATCGGGCAGCGACCGCGGCCTGAGCGAGCGTGACCGTCTGGTGCGCACCTACGAGCAACGCATGAGCGAGCTGAAGACCTTCGAGAACAACATGGGCTTTCTGACCGCCAACACCAAGAGCGGCAACTCGCTGGTTCAGGAGATGGAGCGCCGCATCGCCCGCCTGAAAGAAGAGATTGCCCAACTCGAGCAGAAGATTAAAGAACTTGACAACGATTGAGTCGTGACAGCGACCACCGTTACAATGGCATAAACCCAAGCGCAGAGGGAGCGATCACGCTCCCCCTGCTTTACCATTGACACCACCAGAACACCTCAGCGCTGTACCGCAATGAAGAGCAAAGGCCGATACGGACAATTCGTGAGATGGATATTCAGCATCGTCGACTTGCTGATTGTCAATCTCGTCTACTTCGCCTGCATGCAATGGAACGGCGGCGGAGAGACACCCATCGACAGTTCCTTGAATTCCAGGCCGGTGTGGCTCGTCCTCAACGTGGCCATGGTGGTGTGCATCTACTTCTACAGCGACGTGCACGAGCGGCGCGTCTTCTATGCCGACAAGGTTGTGGGCCAGGCATTTAAACTGGTGCTCACCCATGCCGGTATCTTTGTCACGCTGACGTCCTTCCTGGGCGCCAACGACGTGCCGTGGAAACACGCGTTGCTCTTCTACGCCATCTTCTTCATCGTCCTGTCCACCTGGTGGGTCATCTCCCGCCAGCTGGTGAAGCTCTACCGTAACAGGGGCTTCAACTTCAAGCGCGTCATCGTCATCGGCGGTGGCACGGTGGGCGTGCGCCTTATCGACGAGATGCTGGGTGACCAGGGCTATGGCTACCACATCGTGGGCTTCTTCGACAACAACCGCAAGGCACGTTCGGTGTCGGCAGCCTATCAGGGCACGCTCGATGATGTGGAACAGTTTGTCAAGACCCATCAGGTCGACGAGATGTTCTGTGCCGTCCCCGACATCGAGGACAACAACAACGTGTCGCGCATGATTCGCATTGCCGACAACAACGCCGTCGACTTCTACTACGTGCCGCAGTTCGGCAGGACGGTGACTCGCCAGTTTGAGCTGAGTTCGGTGGGCGACGTGCCCATCCTTGCCGTTCACCCCTACCCCTTGAAGAACCCCATCAACCGTCTGGTCAAGCGTGCCTTCGACCTGCTGGTGTCGACGGTGGTGCTCATCCTCTCGCCGCTGGTCATCATCCCGGTGGCCATCGGCATCAAGTTGTCGTCGCCCGGTCCCATCTTCTTTGTCCAGAAGCGCACGGGCTACCGCGGCCAGGCCTTCAACTGCTACAAGTTCCGCACCATGCGCATCAATGCCGACAGCGACACGCTGCAGGCCACCAAGGGCGACCCCCGCGTGACACGGCTGGGCAATTTCCTGCGCCGCACGAGCATTGACGAGTTGCCGCAATTCTATAATGTGTGGCGTGGCGAGATGAGCATCGTCGGGCCCAGGCCCCACATGGTGGCACAGACCGAGATGTACAGCGAACTGATTGACAAGTACATGCTGCGAAGTCGGATCGTAGCCATGTCGTTCTGTGGGCCAAGGAGTTGCCTTAATTAATTGTCCT
>JAZQJW010000020.1:0-6297 GCA_045541835.1 Sodaliphilus sp.
ATCGGTGAGCCGACGGTGTCCCTCAATAAACGTGTCGTCATAGAACTTGCACTCGCCACCGATGGCGGCATCATGCTCGGCAATAGACGTGAGGCCGGTGACAATCATCCCCACGCCACCACGGGCCAACTCCTCATAGCATGAGATAAGTTCGTCACTCACCGTGCCGTCGGCATTGGCGAGAGCCATCCATGTCGCCGACCGCCAGATGCGGTTCTTCAGCTCTATACCCCTTAATGTCGTTTTGTCAAATATCGTTTTCATTTTCTTGCTTGTTTTCTTTCTTTATAAATAGTCCATGAGGCACTTCTTGTACACATATCTCACCATTGTCAATGAGCGGCTGGATGAAATGCTTCACCTCGTCGGCTGTTTGTAGGTTAAAGGCTTGGCTTATCTCTATGGGCGAGATGAGCGGATGGCGCGAGATGAGTCGGCGCAATGATTCTGTGGTAGCTACGGGCAATGTTGGTAATATGGAACCTCCTGTCAGTTGTCGTATGGCTGATGCGAAGGCATCGTAGTTTGCCATGTCGTGTATGAGGGTGTGGCGATTTCCATAATGCAGCATATAAGCAGGCAGCGAACGAAGATTCAAGGTTCGCGCTATGCAGAGGTCATGTTGTAGGGTTTTCTCTGCCATACCGTTATTGTAAGCCTCTTGGAATCTCGTCTCGGCGATACCGCCAGTAAGTCTGACGACTCGCAGCAGTTCGTCATGATGCGTCGTGGGGCGCACCTCTACGATGGTGGCATAGCGTAGGCGATAGAGGAACTGCTCAGCCTTTTCGGGTGCAACGTGCTGCACAGCCTTCACTGCAAGGCAAAGAGGCTCAGACGTGAGGTGCTGCATGTCGAACAGACGGCAATCCTCCATTGCTATAGGCATTCCATTGATTTTCTCTTCTTCCCGGTAGATGCCAGCCAGACGGCGATTGTAGTTGGCGAGAGTCAGTTCAGGGGTTTCTGCCATATCTGCAGGTATCATGAAATGGCGTACATCGCCCACAAGTACGCACGTAGTATATCGAATGTCCAAAGCCTCTCCGAAGTGAGTCTCCAGTCGGCGTATCACGGGCTCGCTTTCATACGACAAGCCCATCATCGGGTCGGTAAATATGGTTAGCGTTACTTTGTTCATGTCCTATAGATATTTGTTGCGGTCGAAATTTATTCCAGCTACTCCCCAGTCGGGAATGTCGCTAAAGCGGATGTAGATGCATTCGGTCGCGATGTCCAGCACGTCGTGAAAGATGCGAGTCACCTCGGCGGTAAACTTGTCATATCCCAGGTGACTTTCGTTGCCCCAGACGGAAGCCTCGATATAGACCATCGGCTGGCTGTCATCGCCTCTCAGCCAAAGGTGGCAGTTGTCCTCAAAGCCAAGCATCAGATATTGTTCGCTTTTGCCCGGCACCAGCTCGATCGCTTTGCCAAGGCGGGTTTTCAACTGCTGTTCCTGTTCGTGGCTGATGCTGCGGTTTGTTCTTGAAATAATGAATGGCATTTTGCTAATTGATAATTATTCCTTTCTCCAATCTTCTATAAGTTCTAGAATTTTGTCGGCGACCTCTTGGTGCTTCTGTTGATAAGTGTGCCCCGTGCGCTCGATGAAAAGCAGCCTGTTTTGTTCGGCTGTGGGCATGTGTCCATTGATATTGCGCAAGAAACCGCTCGGATCACCGTCAGTGAAGTTGTCATATGTTCCTATCAGCAGCGCCCCGGTGTGAGTGATCTGCGCCACCTGCGAGAAATCACCATCGGGCGAAGTGTGGACGTTGTTCAGTAAGCCGCTGAACAGCCAGTCGTGGGCGGTAGCCACCGTGCACTGCACCCAACCCATGAGCGCGAACGGCAACATCTTGTCGCCTGCGCCGCACGCCATGAGCCGCTTGACAATCTCGCGCTCCATGGATGTAACACCGCTTGTCATATAGTCAAGGTTGGCGGGACTAAGCAACAGGAAGTGCTCAACCCGCGTGTCATGGTGACGCGAGAGGTAATAAATCACCTTGTTCGCACCCAGCGAATGGCCTGCCAGGATGATGTGCTTGTAGCCCTGCTGCTGCGCATAGTTGATATAGGCTTCCACATCGTCATCGGTATCGGCAAACCGCTCGTTCCACGAACCGATGACCTCATCCTTGCCGGTCACGACATTCTGCGTCTCGATGGTGCCGAATGCGTCGCACGTCTGGGCATAGATGAAATCCACGCCACCGCTGTTCAGCGTATCGCCAATATTGTAATAGAACGGATTGCTGTAGAAGTTGCCATAAATGCCGGTGATAGCAATCAGCAACGTGTCGGAGCCTCCGGCAGTGCCAAAGAGGACGCCATCAAGAAGCACACCTCTATTTGTCTTTACTTTTATCTCTTTCATGACAGGATTCTCTTGTTTCGGACTGCAAAAGTAGAGGAAATCAGTAGGGCGGCAAAATCAATGAATACCGATAATTTTCGCCGTATTCAGCCATTATGTTGTATCTTTGCACCATGTATAACAAGAAAATTCCTGTCGATATCAACTGCGGTTTCCGTATCGCCCTCGAAGTGATGGGCGGCAAGTGGAAACCCTATATCATCTATGAACTGCTCAACGGTCCCCGCCGCCCGAGTGAATTGCAACACATCCTGTCCGAGGCCAGCGAACGGGTGATTACCCAGCAGCTCAAAGAACTGGTTCAATATGGCGTGGTCGAGAAGTGTGTCATCAACGCCGTGTGCCGCCACACGGAATATAAGTTGACGGAACTTGGCCGCACGCTCATTCCCATCATAGAGCAAATGCGCGATTGGGGCAACGGATTCCGCCCCCAGCTGGTGGAGATCCTGAAAAACCAAGAAACAGAGGAATAACCATTTTTAGACATCGGACTTGGCTCCATAATTTTGCGGAAACTGAAACCGCAAGATTATGGAGTCTTTTTTCAGCTCTTGACACCTGTGCAGTCTTGATCGCAACCGCTTGCAGGAAGAATCTGCCATGTTGCTCCTGAAAAACAAGCCAAACATACTTTCACTTGTTCACCGTCATTTGTGAGATGCGATGGAGAGGTGATGACATGGTGGACGGTGTTTGCCCACCAAGGCGAGCCGCCCGCCAAGGCCTGCAGGTCATGGACGTTTGCCGATGACAGCACGGCCGAGGACATCGAAGGCATCCTCAAGGAGTTGAGCGAGTACATCGAGCATGAGGTTTAAGGCCTCCCGTTCCGATCGGTGGGCGATCTTCTCGCCCACCGATCGGAACCGGCGCCGGACGCCGGGCATAACCCGATCTTCTGGGTTGCGCCCGGTGCTGTCGCAACTGCATCTCCCTGCGGTATAACTTCTATCAAGACACACGCCAGATGAAACTGCTTGAATCTCGCCAGATAAGGCAAGTCAGGGATGTGTGTATATTCGAGATCAACGGACTCCAAGTACATCTTTGAGGAATTTGTTGTATCTTTGTGGCATGAAATTAATAACAATTCTTAGGGAACTTAATTGGGGTGTTCAAACGTTTAATGAAGAAATCAATAAACTAGGTTTGTCATTAAAGTTTGGAACTAATTCAAAAATTTCAGTCGAGGACTATGAATTTTTGAAAAAGTTGTTTGTTGAGTTAAAAAAGGAGGAGATGCTTCTTAAGGAGCTTAGTGAGATTCGTAATGGAATCAAAACACTATGTATAAGAGATAATCAAGATCCTAATAAAATGGGTGAACTTGAGAAAAGACAATTATTCCTCCTACTTCGTAATCAACCTTTAGAAGGTCTCTTAATGCCCCAAGTAGAGGACTATACAGAAGAAAATTTTTGGATTATATATAATTGGAATGTTGAGTGGAACAAAAAGAATTTCTTTGAAAAACGCAAAGTCTTTGATGCCTTTATTGCTGGCCTTGAGCATATTGAAGAAATGACGGATATCCAAATTAATGCTATTACCAGTTTTATCAATCATGCTGAGGCCGGTCGATTATCAAAGCCAAATAGTAATGATTCCCAGAAATTAATTCAATGGTATAAAGAATGGATATCATTGACAGAAACAGAGAAAGATTATAAGGAAAGCATAGTAATTGAAGATTTAGAAGACCAAATAAATGGCCGTAATCAAAGACTATTGATAAATGACTCAGTAGATGAAGAAACTGCGATAATGGCTGCACTTATTCATGGCGATGGGGATAAATTTGGGTTTGATTAACCAGTTTTCTTTGTCTTTTAGATAACCAAACAGGCTCCATAATTTTGCGGAAACTTAAACCGCGAGATTATGGAGTTAAATTTTTTCTGCTCTTGACACCTGCGCCGTCTTGGGCGCAACCGCTTGCAGGAAGAATCTGCCATGTTGCCCCTGAAAAACAAGCCAAACATACTTTCACTTGTTCACCGTCGCCTCCCTTGCCTTTCCGCTGCAAAGTTATTGCGGCTTACCCACACGCAAGGCCGAGACGAGTTGCCTTCGGAAATTCTCCAGCCCCTGCGGGGTAGTAATTCCCGGGCAAGCCTTGCTTTAGTGTGCTCCAGCCGCACTTTGCAGGCATCGTAAAGGCGAAGCGAAAGCGACAACAAGTTCAAAATCGTATGTTTAACTTTTAATATTTTTCAGTTATGGACAACAATTTCAATTCTTTCAATCCTGTAAGCGGTGCTGACAGCGCCAGTGTTCAAGAGCAGTTGGTAAAAGGCTCGCTCAGCTCATCCAATTTCAATAATGCGAGTAAGCGAGAGCAATCAAGCTCGCTTGAATTGCCGAGCGTGAGCATTTTCGGCTCAGCCAATATCGTTGATGAGCTTGAGGAGGTTGACCTCGATTTCCACAAGTACGATTACCGCAGCGGCCATCCTGCCGTGTTCGTTTGCACCTATCACAAATACAATGAAGGCAGGCCGCTGGCGGGCATGTGGCTTGACCTGTACACCTTCAGCTGCTACGAGGATTTTGTGGCCGCCTGCCGATGGCTGCACCGTGATGAGCAAGATCCCGAGTTTGCCTACCTCGATTATGAGAATTACCCCGATGAATGGTACAGTGAGAGCGGCCTCGATGAGGCCACATTCGAGCGCATTCTCGAGTACGCTGACTTCGATGATGACGAGCAGGAGGCCTTCAGGGCGTTTCTGGATGTCACGAGCGACAGCGATGCGGATTTCTCGGATTTCCGCGAGCGTTACTGCGGCCGATGGGACAGCGAGGAGGAGTTCGCCCAGCACCTCGCCGATGAGCTTTGCATGTTCGACAATGTGCCCGAGACCATCACCCGCTTTTTTGACTTCAAGGCTTTTGCCCGTGAGCTGTTCATGTCTGACTATGACATGGGCGATGGCGGTCACGTGTTCCGCACCTGCTGAGCCTTAGCGCACCCAGCGAGAAGGAGCCACCGCAAGGTGGCTTTTTCTTTGCCTCGGCCGCAACGGAACAATAAGTCAACGTATCCAGATTCGGGTTTCGTTGAAGGAAAGGCACCATACATTGAAAAGACACATGGGCTGCACACAGATATCGTATTTTATTACGTTAAATAGATAGACATCCGCCGATAGGCGCATATAGTTTCAGGTTTAACACATTTACATTAAGAAAGGGCAAGACGATGAAGACAACAAAGTATTTAATCACGGCATTGCTGGTTGCAGGTCTCCTGTCGTGTGCAGAGGAATCCCCCTATGAACCCGATTTCAATCAGAACAATGAAGTACCTTCCACTCCAAGTGGAGGCTCCACGGCTTCTATAGGGGAACTGACCTCATTCACGATTGCAGTTGACAGCACCGCGCTCAACGAGAGCGAGACCATAGACTCCAGCGACGAGGACTACATTGAGAACAACACGTTTGACAATGAGATCAAGATCACCTTCAACGGCATCCAGGATGCCACGGTCAACGGTGAGATCACGGGCGTGAGTGTCGCCGTCAGCGGCGGCCACGTCACAGTGGTGTCAACGGCCAAGGGCGTGCGCTATACCCTGAGCGGCACGACAGGCGATGGCTCATTCAAACTCTATGGCGAGAGCAAGTATGCCTTGCGGCTCAACGGAGTGAATATCACCAACCCCACTGGTGCAGCCATCAACAGCCAATGCAAGAAGCGTGGCTATATCGAACTGGCCGACGGCACATGGAACACGCTGCAGGACGGCAGCAGCTATGACACGCCAGCCGACGAGGACATGAAGGCGACGCTCTTCAGCGGCAGTGGCCATCTCAAGGTGCTGGCCAACTGCAAGGGCGGCATCACCAGCGATGACTACATCCTGTTCCGACCGGGCAACAACATCTACGTCAAGAACACTGCCAGCA
>JAZQJW010000021.1:0-37461 GCA_045541835.1 Sodaliphilus sp.
CGATACTCGACAGAATCATACACTCGGCGACAAGATTTGAACTTCGTGGCGACAGTCTCAGGAAAAATGTTTAATTTTGCGCCATCAAAACTGTAACAGTCTGCTCCGTTTTACTGTAACAGTCTCCCCCGTTTTTTTCAAGCGCCCTGCACGAAATGTCCTGTCACGGTTATGCAACGCTCTCCGCCACGGTGAATGATGCGGCTCTCGCTCCACTGGGGTGACACTTTCGCTATCTGCCGAAGGGGAACGGTGCTGCTGGTCTCGTTGACGCCCGACGACACAATGGACATCGGTGAGGCGATTCCCAGGTTAGCGACATCCGAGAATGTCATGTCTGCATCGTCTTTCACGACAATGGGCAACTCATAATCGCCCTCCCAAACCTGTCCCACACGGAGGTCGCTCGAGGTAGCACTCAATGCCAACTGCGCCGTGGAGCGTGTCACGCCCAACTGCGCCGAGGCGACAGGATCAAGTTCAACATTGATGATGGGCTGGGGCTGGAAGTGGTCGGTATGCACCCACTCCACCTCTGGCATCTGGCGCATGCGCTCCATCAGCCGCTCTGCCACCACATGAAGGGAGTCAAGGTTGTTGCCATAGAAACGATACTCCAATTCGGTGACTTCGAGATAGTCGAGTCGCTTGAACTTCACGTAGGCATTGGGGAAGGCTTCTCCCAACTGTGGCTGATACTGCGCCAACAGGTCGAGCGTAGCCTTGTCTGACTGTGTGTTCACAATCAGTTGGGCATAGTTTTTCCCTGCCATCTGCGGCGCATAGGCATCCATGAAACGCGGCGAGGAACAGCCGATGAAACTGGTGATACCCGTGACGCGCTCGTCCCTGGCCAGCACACGACGGACAGAATCGGCCAATTCGCCGGTCTGTGACAGGCCCTTGCCATCGGGCAGGAAGATTTCCACGGCAAACTGGTCGCGGTCGGCATAGGGGAAAAGGCGTATCTTCAGCGTCGGGACGATAATCGTGGACAACAGGATGACAGCGATGCCGCCCATGATGGTCACCCAGGGCTTCCTGAAAGTGAAATCGAGCACCTGGTCATAGGTCTTCTGCACCCATTTGGTGATGGCATTCCCGTCGGTTTTCACGTTTTCGGGCTTAATCAGCCTGACTTCCAGGAAAGGTATCACTGTCACAGCCAGGAGGAGCGATACCATCAGATTGATGGTGACAGTGATGGGGAAATCCTTCAGGCAATCGTGGAATATGCCCTTCATGGTAATCAGGAAGGGATAGAAGATGGCACAGATGCAAATGGTGGCCAACATCATGGGCATGAAATATTGCCTGGCAGACTCTATGGCCGCTCGCTTTGGTTCTTGCCCCTTTCCGATGTATTCCAGATAGCCGTCAATCACCACAATGGAGTTATCGACCACCATACCCAGCACGACAATCAGCGCGGCCAGCGTCACGATGTTCAGTTCGATGCCCAACATGTACATGATAGCCACCGAGACGAAGGTGCTCAGCGGAATGGTGATGGAGGCCACGATGGCCGAGCGCAGTGGGAAGAGCACCATCATCACCAGGATGATGACGAGCATCGCTATCAGCAGGTCGCGCAGGAAGTCAGAGACACTGATATTCACCACCTTGGGCTTGTCGGCAATGCGTGTGACCGTCACGTCATCAGGCAGTTCGTTGGCACGGAAATCGTCGAGCACCTTGTCCACCTCACGGCCATACTGCACCACGTTGTTGCCGGGATTCATCTCCATCGACAGCAGCACACAGGGGTGACCGTCCTGCTCGATATGACTCGACATCGGCTCATATTCCCTGACCACACGGGCCACATCCCTTACACGGGCCACCTTGCCCGTGACAGGGTCCGAGAAGATAATCTGATTGGCAATCTCTTCTTCGCTATTCTCCTGAGCCTCAACGTGGATAGGTATCTGCTGGTCGTCGTCATCAATGCCGCCGCTCATCGTGGTGATGCCCTGGGCTTGCAGGCGTGAAAAGAGCATCTGCTGCCCTATTCCATAAGCCTGCAGCCGCTGACGGTCGACATAGAGTGATATCTGTTCCTTCTGTTCGCCAAACAATTTCACGTTGGCCACCGAGGGTATCCGGCGCAGACGGTCGCTCAGTTCGTCACTGTATTCTTTCAACTCACGGTAACTGCGCTGATCGCTCTCGATGGCGATGAGCAGCGCCGAGGTGTTGCCAAAGTCATCGTTAACCACAATGGCCAGTACGCCGGCGGGCAACTGCGACTTGAAGCCATTCAGGCCATGCTTGATTTTGCTCCACACCTCATCCTTGTTGTTCACGTCATCGTTGAGTCTCACCATCACGATGCACATGCCATTCTGTGAAGTCGTGCTGGTCTTCACGCGATTGACCTCTCCATAGGTGAAAAGGTAGCGCTCTAGCGGACGGGCCACCTGCTGCTCCACCTCCTCGGTCGTCGCTCCCGGATAGACCGCCACCACCACGCCCTGGCGGATGATAGCATGGGGAAACTCATCCTTGGGCATGTCATACATGCCGAAAATGCCCAGCACAAAGAAGATGCCGATGATGAGCAGCGATATCGGGTAATGTTCCAATGGCCACTTCAGCCATTTCATCTTGCGTCCCATACTCTAAAACACTACTTTTGTTCCTTCACTCAGTTTCTGGTATCCATCGGTCACGATGCGCTGGCCTGTGTTCACTCCTGTCAACACCGTCACATAGTTGCCGTGCGTCTCACCTATCGTCACCTGGGTGCGGTGGGCGGCATTGTTATTGTCCACGGTCCAGACGAACAGCGTGCCGTCGGCTTTCTTCTGCACCGACGTCACGGGAATCAACTTGTTGCCAAGACCCTGTGCCCCCTTGGGAACGAAACGGACGTTTGCCACCATGCCAGGCAACAGTTTCAAGTCGCCATTCACGACATTGATGCGGATATCATAAGTGTGCGTGAGGGCATCGGCCTGCACGCCTTTCTCTATCTTGCCACCCCAATAACTGCGCCCGATGGCGTCCACCTTGATGCTGGTTGACGTGCTCGGATTGATGCTGCCAATCTCTGATTCGGGCACCGCCACCTTCACTTTCACGGTTGAGATGTCGAGGATGTTCACCACAGCCTGTGAAGGCAATGCTGTCTCTCCTGCCATCAACTGTTTCTTGCCGATGACGCCACTGACAGGGGCATAGAGGCGGGTGTCAGCAAGGCCCTTTCGCGCTATCTTCTCGGTCGCGGTGGCCGAAGCCACGCCCGAACGCGCCGTGTTGAGGGCCGATGTGGCCTGTGCGAGACGGGTCTCTGCCTCAATCCATTTCACCTCAGGCAGCGAGCCGTTGTCATGCAGCAGTTTCATGCGGTCGTAAGCATCCTTGGCCTGGTTGTAGGTGGCCTCGGCCTGCTTCACCATGTCTTTGGCCTGGTTGAGCGATGCATGCGCCACCTCGACACTGTTGCTCGAAGTGGTCGGGTCGATTTCGGCCAACAACTGGCCACGACGCACCAACTGACCCTCCTTGACCAGAATCCGCTTCACAACGCCCATGCTGGTGAAACTCACCGCAGTGGCCTCACGCTCCTCCACAATGCCCACAAACGTCTGCGCATTGTCTATCGCTCCAGGCGACACAACCAGCGTTTCCACCCTTATGGGAGCCTTCTGCTCAACCTTCTTGTTATCGCTGCAACCAACCACAGCCAACACGCTTAATAGCAGAAACAGATATTTTTTCATAAGCAGTATTCACAATATTTTTTGCAAAAGTAAGTATTTCTTCTCAAATAATTGATTTTTATTATGGTTTAATCTAAATAACGATATAGCAGTTGACCCTGAAAGTTTTTTTAATGGCAACCTTTAGTTCGGCGAAGCCAATTTCGCTAAATAAACGAACCTTTAGCGAAGCCAATTCCACGAAAAATATTAAAAATTCGCATTAAATTGGTCATATTCGTGTAATTAGCATTAGCCCCACAGGGTTTTGGACCAACTTCCATATCGTTACCTAAAAAAAGACAACCAATTGAAATCCAATTGATTGTCTTTTCATGTCTTTTTTTGCCGGCTTTTCCAGTCATCAATATACGGCAATACTGGAGACTTCGCCCGGGAACGAGGCAAGGTACTCGCCGTTCATCCAAATCACCGAAGTCACCTCATACTCACTCGAAGAAGTTGACATCTGGCTTTCTTGGGTGAGGATATACACATCATCGCCATAGACCTCCATGTCGGCCACGTTCGAGATGATACGCTCAGCCGTGCTGTGAATCAACTTTTGAGGCACGTCGTCAACCCAGTAGACGGTCACCGGCAAGTGGTTCTCGCCGTACTCGATTCCGGCGGCATAGATATGGCTATCGTGTTTGGCCACCGCGTAGACTCTCGAAATCATGCCGCGGCTATCAGCAGGGATTGCAAAGTCGAACAGCCGTGGCAGGGTGCGGACCACGCCGTCTTCCCATATTGCCGCCAGCAATCCCGCGCTACCGCCCGCCACATAGTGGGTGCGGTCATAGGCATAGATGCTCTGGCACTGGCCCTCTTCGCAGCCCGAGGGCAACGGCAGATAGGACTTCTCATAGGCTCCCTTGCGCTCGGTATAGAGCACGGGCATGAACTTGAAGTCTAATTCGCTCATGTGTACATTGTCTGCGCCCACCACATAGCATTTGCCCTCGCTGACCGATATGCCATGCATCGCCGGGGCAAAGTTCTCGCTGTCCTTCAAGCGGAAAATGCCGCTGTTGCGCAGCACATTAGGATAGTCCAGCAAGTAGATGTTGTAGCCCCACTAGGCGATGCCAACGGTCCGATGATCCACGTCGTCGATGAAGTCAACATGCAGCGTGTTCCACTTGCCGTTTTTCCAATAACCCACCTTCTGTTTCGAGTTCACTCCCGACACAAAGTAGTCACCATCCACAACAATAATGTGCGTAGCGACCTGGCAATCAGGCAACGTCTTGATCAGGTTGCCATTAATGTCGTGGATATTGCCTTTCACGTCCATAATCAGCAGCGTGCGTTCGCTCACCGGCTTAATCGGGTCGACAGGCTCATCATGGTCACATGAAGCGAGCGACAACAACACCGTTAGCGCGATGATCAAGTGCTTGAATCTAACCGTCATCATTCATTCGTTTGTTTATTAATCGCTGTTTTCACACACGCCACAAGGCCCTTTTTTTCATTGTCAGCCAGCGGATGGCGCATCCCCAAGCGACAATCCAATGAGTTAGCGTGGCGGCAAATATACTACGTTCTTTCCTATTTCACAGCCTTTTATATAAAAAATGAACACCAACCGACGATGAACACCCCCTTCATCCCACCAATCAGCCCGATACTCACAACATCACCGCCACAACAACCTCACATGCCGTCAGCATGCCTCCCGCAGTGAAACACCGCTTGGAAGGGAAAAACTCACCAAAAAGTCGCCAAAAAATGATTGAAATTTTTCCTATATATTGATAATCAGAAACTTATAACAAAAATATCGTGAACCCGTGGGGTTTACTTTATATGAAATAACGTGTTTTCTCATTCTTTCCGTCAATCTGCGTTTTACGTTTCTAACTTGCTGATTATATTGCATTTATAATAAATAACCACATTACAGTTGAGTTCACCTTGTTACACTTGTTTAATAATAAGTCGCCAAAAAGTCGCCAAAAATTATGGTCATATCGCTAGAAATTACTACCTTTGCATATCTCACAAAAAGCAGTATATATGGCAACGATTATTCTATCATTATCAACGAAATCTGATAAAGTCACCTCGCAGCACGAGGTATTGATCCGTTTCTTTCACGGAAAGCATGTTAACCAGCGAACGAAGACCAATGTCTTTGTTCACCCAGATCATTGGAGTGATGCCACCCAGAGCATTGTTATCCCGAAATGGCGCACGCTTAGCAAGGAACGCAAGCAACTGAAGGACGAGCTGCAACAGAAAAGCGAACGCCTTGCCTCCATCACGTCTTTAGTTCAATCATCCTTCCAGGAGATAGACAAGGGCAACGTGCCTAACGATTGGCTGAAGAAACTGATCCATGACTTCAACTTTCCTGCCGTCACCACTACAGCCAAGCCAAAGCCCAAGCAGAAGAAATCGTTCTTCGACTGGTTTGAGTTGTTCCTCAAGACCAAAAACTATCCGCACGGCAGCACCAAGTCATTCAGGGTGGTGGAACGGGCATTGGGACGCTACCAGGGCTACAAGCGCAAACGCAACAAAGACTTCACACTCGATATCGACACCATATCCAAGGAGACTATCATTGACTTCTTCGATTACTTCAGACGGGAGCACGAGCTTGCTCAGAAGAACCCAAAGTTATTTGAGAAGCTGCTGCGGGATTATCCAGCCGAGATCACACAAAAACACAAGTCGCCTAAGATCACAGAGCGAGGCGACAACCATATTGTAAACTTGCAGAAGAAGCTGAAGCGCTTTTTCCTGTGGCTCAACAAAGAGGGGTACAGCACCAACCGCCCATTCGACGGCGTTGAGATTAAGGCAGAGAAATACGGCACTCCCATCATCCTCACTCTAGAGGAACGCAACAAGATTGCCGACTTTGACTTATCGAGCAAGCCTCACCTGGAGCGCCAGCGAGACGTGTTCATATTCCAATGCTTAATAGGTTGCCGTGTAGGAGACCTGCTGAAGATGACACCCGACAATGTTGTGAACGGTCAGATCGAGTATATCCCAAGAAAGACCAAAGATAACAAGCCGGTAACGGCAGAGGTTCCCTTAAATGACCGAGCCACCGCTATCCTCGAGAAGTACCTTAATGTTGACTTATCGCCATACAAGAATAAAGTCAACAGCAACCCTTTACTGCCGTTCATCAGCTCGCAGAAATACAATGAAGCCATCAAGGAGGTGTTCAAGATATGTGGTATAGATCGTATGGTCACAGTTCTTGACCCCGTATCAGGTGAGCAAACCCAGAAGCCCTTTTACGAGATTGCCAGCAGCCACCTTGCGCGCCGTACGTTCGTCGGTCTGTTATACAATCAGATTCAGGACCCCAACCTGATCAGCTCGATGTCTGGCCATGTCGAAGGTAGCAGGGAGTTCGCCAGATACCGCAAAATCGAACGTGAGGCGAAGAAGAAGGCGGTTGACCTGATTAATTAGCGTTAGCCTTAACGCACGTGAACAACTTGAACATTTGAACAAGATGAACACGCCCCACCCTACCCGCGAACACGCCGTCATTGCGCGTGGAGACCTGGTAATTTTGGGCCGGAAGAACCCTTATATGTAAGAGAAACACATGCCCCGAGAGGACTGCTGGCTACAATGAACACGCTGGCGGCATGAGGGGCAAAGACAATATAAAACCCGATGGTATGGACTGGGTGCGCGAAGAGCCACCCAGCACCGCTATCACCAGGCGTTATCACCTGTCGGGGAGACCGTGCCCTCAAGACGGCATAATCAAACCGACAGCGAGTCTGGAAAAGAAGCAACGAGGCTGACACCGAAGAGGTGCCGGTCTCGCCTTCTTTTTTTGCTTCGTCATTGATTTGTGCAGTATAACTAATCAAAAAAAAGAACGAGGCCGGATAATTCCGATCTCGCTCTAATTGTTAGATGAGGTATTTAGCCCAAAGCATCGATGCCGTTTTCGGCAATGAAACGCTCGCATGCACCTACTTCCGCAATGAGTCCATTGACTAGAATCTCCGGATCAACTCCTGTTGCTTTGTTAACGCGGACCATTTCATCAATTAATCTAGTCTCTACCAGATACCTGATGTACATTTCATCCACCTGCTCCAAGAGGTCCTCATTACTTTCAGATTCGATGTAGACATCATCCTTCCATAGTCTTAGGTTATCAAAATGCCACCTAATCGCACGGATTCTGTCCTCGTCCCAGTCGTAGGCTCGTAGTACCTGATTCTCAGTGTAGAATTCTACCTCACCATTGCCTGCGCTGCCGGTGTTGGCAGCTAAAAATTCACTAAATTTTGTCATAATGTTTGTTTTTTAAAAAATGATTAAAAAAATGTTGTTTGTAATCATATAAAAAACAAAAATTAATTATACAAAAAAGTTAATTAACACATTCAAACATCATGTCAAAAAGCGAATTCGTTTAATCAGCCATCAATTACTGTGCCAGAGAAAACCAGTCTGCCATTTTTGCTTATAGCTGACAACCAAGACGCTATTTTTACATCGTAGCGCGACATGTTGTCAGTGACAGATTGATCCAGAGCGGCATTTTGGGGCTCCAATCACATCGTAATTATTTTGTAGATAACAATAAATCACTAACTTTGCGGATGGAAAACATGATAAACCAACTAAATCGATAACATTATGAAGAAGTTTAACTCTGGATTAGTTGTATTATTGTTGATGTCTGTCTCATTCACGACCGGTGCACAAGAGTATCCACGCGGTGATGTGAACCAGGATTGAGCGGTCAACATTTCAGATGTGACTTGCTTGATCGACAACCTGTTGTCAGGTGTTCCAGAAGGTGACGTAAACCAAGATGGAGTTGCCAACATCTCGGACGTGACAAGCCTGATAGATTACCTGTTGAGTGGCTCATGGCCTGATGATCCCGTGACGCCTCCCGACCCCCACGAGTGGGTTGACTTGGGCTTGCCCAGCGGTACGCTATGGGCCACGTGTAATGTCGGTGCCAGTAACCCCGAAGAGTTAGGTTCATATTTCGCCTGGGGCGAGACCGCAACCAAGGATTTCTACGAGTGGAGCACCTACAAATGGTGCAACGGCAGCGAAACGACGATGACGAAGTACTGTACCAACAGCGACTACGGCAATGACGGCTTTGTCGATAACAAGACTGAGTTGGATCCCGAGGACGATGCGGCCTACGTCAACTGGGGTCCCTCGTGGCGCATGCCCACGACCGAGCAGCAGTGTGAACTTTACGAGAACTGTTCCTCAGACTGGACAACACAGAACGGCGTGAACGGTCGCTTGTTCACTGGTCCCAACAGGATTACGCTTCCAAGTTATGCGCTGAAAATCAAAGATTTATTGATAAATTTCGGTGCCTTTCTCTTTTTTTATTTAGAATAATATTGCGGTTTTGTTGGTGGTTGGGGAAAAAAGTAGTACTTTTGCGGCGCAAAGATGGTAATCGGGTGGCTTGGGGCCATCGCGATGCAAGGGAATCCGGTGAAAGTCCGGAACTGTACCTGCAGCTGTAATCCCCTCAAAACACAGGGTTTGCTTACTGAATGTCACTGGCCGAGAAAAAGGCTGGGAAGGCAAAGCAGACCGGGGAAAAGTCAGAAGACCTGCCATATCAGTTTATAGTTAATAGTTGACAGTTAATAGTTGGTTTTGCTAACTATTGAGACTGAAGACTAGAGGCTTGAGACTAAAAACTATTTAGTACGTTCACTCAGGAACAGGTGTGACGGAAAGCAAATGAAGAAAAGAAAAAGACTGACGGCAGCAGTGCTGGCTTTATGCACGTTTGCGGCTGTCAATGCACAGAATGACATCTGGCGGCAGGATAGTCTGCCAGAGGTGGTTGTAACGGGTACTGGCACTCAGCACCTGCTGAAGGATGCGCCCGTACAGACCGAGGTGATTACCAGCAAAATGCTGCGCAACTACGCGGGCAAGAGCATCGAGGACATCCTGGGGGGCCTCACAGCATCGTTTGCCTTCAATCAGGACGATATGGGCTCTCAGATGCAGCTGAACGGCCTGGGTAACAGCTATATTCTGATATTGATAGACGGCAAGCGCATCCATGGTGACGTGGGCGGACAAAATGACCTGTCGCTCATCGACCCTCAGAACATAGAGAAAATCGAGATTGTAAAAGGTGCATCAAGTGCCCTCTATGGTTCGGATGCCATTGCCGGTGTGGTCAACATCATCACCAAGAAGCACCGTGAGGAGGGCCTGCTTGTCGAGAACACGACCCGCATTGGCAGCTATGGTGATGTGCGCCAGCACAACGGCCTGGCATTGAATTACGGCAAGTTCAGCAGCTACACCAACTTCCAGTTGCAGCACAGCGATGGCTGGCAGAATACCTCAGTCGAGCATACCGAGGGCTCTGAGCCGCCCATCACCGACTCCCGCAACAAGACCGTGAACCGCCACACCAACTGGCAGATTGCTGAGCGCTTGACCTATCAGCCGACCAAGAATCTGGAGATCTATGCCGATGGAAGTACATATTGGAAACGCATCTACCGCGTGAGCGGTCGTCATCCACACTATGACGTGAAGACCTGGGACATGGAGTACCACAACGGTTCGGCATCCATCGGTGGCAAGTGGAGCCGATCAAAAACCGACTACATTTCTCTAGATGTGGACTGGCACCGCCATGCCTATTATTACTACTACACGGCCACAACGCTCGTCGAGGACTACGAGAAGAGTGCGGGAACGCCCTATTACCCCTATTTCCCCTATCTCCCGGATCAAAAAGAATTACAGAGCGACCAGCAACGCACGATGGCTGCGTTGAAGGGCGTGTTCACCCTACCCTACGAGAACATCCTGAGTGCCGGCATGGAATTCCGCTATGACTGGCTCCATGCCCCGACGCGCGTCAAGGGCGGCAAAGCCAGCGACTGGACGGCAGCCATATATGTGCAAGACGAGTTCAACCTCATTCACAACGTGAACATCACCGCTGGCCTGCGCCTGAACCAGAACGAACAATTCGGCACAAAACTCACACCCAAGGTGTCGGCCATGTGGAAACCCGCTAACGCCTGGCGCTTGCGCGCCACTTGGAGTCAGGGTTTTAAGACGCCCGCCATCCGTGAGCTGTTCTACCGCTACGTGCGCCAGATGAGCGGCACCTACCTGTACCTTGGCAACACTGACCTCAAGCCACAGTCGAGCAATTATTTCTCGCTGAGCGGCGAGTATGGCTGGAGAGGCTTGAATGTGACTGTCACAGGTTATTATAATAAGGTTAAGGACATGATTGCACTAGTGACCATCCCCAACTATCAGGCACCTGACGAGTACATCATCCAGTATGACCCCGTCAAGACCCGTCAGTATCAGAATATCGAGGATGCCAAGACTTGTGGTGTTGACGTGAATGTCAATTACCAGTGGCGCGAGTTCTCTTTCGGCTTGGGCTACAGTTACCTGGATACCGACGCCAACCAATATGACACCAACCACGACAAGATGAAGGAAGTTACCATCGACGGCATGGCCCACCACAAGGGCAACTGGTTTGCCACCTGGGGTCACCGTTTCTCCAATGACTATCGCTTGAGCGTGGGCATCTATGGCCGCATGTCGAGCACTCGCTACTATCAGGACGACGGCAACGGCAAGGGCTACCAGACCTGGCGCCTGTCCACCACCCATGACCTGGGCCTCTTCAAGGCGACCACATGGCGTGTTGAGGCTGGTGTAGACAACATCTTCAACTACTGCGACCGCACGCCTCACGGGCTGCACCTGGGCACGACAACCCCGGGCCGCACAGGCTATGTGTCGTTGACCATCCGCTTTAATCAGGGAAAGAAACTTTCAAATAAGTATAAGTATAAGTCTAACTTTAATTCCAAACAACAAAACAATGATGAAGATTAAATCTTTATTGATTGCCATGATGGCAATCTGCCTGACCATGGGCTTCACCTCTTGCAGTGATGACAAGGACGATCCCATCGAGAACAACTACACCGTTTACCAGAAAGCCGTTAACGAGACCGTCAAGGCTCAAAAGAAGAACAACAAGGCAATCCTGCTGGTGGCCTTCGGTTCGACCTGGGAGCAGGCCTACGATGCATTTGATGCTACCGTAGCTGCTTACAAGAGCAAATTCCCTGGTTATGATGTATACCTGTCATTCTCTTCGGCCATCTGCATCAACCGCGCAGCTGCTGGTGAGAATGTTGATCCCCGCAATTTCTATGCTCCTCCCTTCTGGCTCAATGCCTTTGCTCAAAAGGGTGTTCAGTATAGCGAAATCGTTGTTCAATCGCTGCAGGTAATCCCTGGTGAGGAGTACACCCGCGTGATCAACTACATCAAGGACTTTGCCAACAACGCCAATGGTGACATCGACGATAACTACCTGGCTAACGTGGTTCTGAAACTGGGTGTACCCCTGTTGCAGGACGCTGAGGCTGACGTTAACCTCGTTGCCAACGAATTGCACAAGCTCTACGGCAATCTGGCCAACCAGGGCGTAGTTGCCTTCATGGGTCATGGTAACCCTGACAGCTATGACACCTACAAGGCCAACGTGCGCTATACCCAGCTCGAAGAGGCCCTGCAGCAGTACAACAGCCACTACTTTGTGGGTACTGTTGACATGATGGACAACTTCAAGACCAACGTGTATGCCCGTATGTTGGCTGCCGGCATCACCAGCGGTAAGGTATATTGCCACCCTCTGATGTCAATCGACGGTGACCACGGCCACAACGATATGGCTGGCGATGATGATGACAATTGGGACGGCACCAAGTTCACCCCCAACGATGAGGGCGAGGTTGAGGACACCTCTTGGAAGATGTACTTCCACCACCTGGGTTATGAGTGCAACAACTCGACCATGATCGAGAAGGGTCTGCTCGAACTCCCCACCATCCGTCAAGTGTGGATGAACCACACCACCGATGCTATCAACGGCGATCCTTTGGACTTTTACCACAGCAAGAATCCTGAGTAATCCAATTCAAAACTACGAATTACACGAATTAAACAAAATAGTTCGTATCGTTAAATTTGCGTAATTCGCAGTCTCAATGTAAACACATGATTAAGAAAATCATACTAGTTACAGTGGCACTCCTCACATGGAGTGCTGCTGTTTCACAAATCCACAAGATGGAACGCAGCGACTCGTCGATGACGAGCCGCATTTACACCTTAAATCCCGTGGTAGTGACCGGTTCGGGTCACCACCAGCGCCTGAAATCCACCGCCACTCCCGTCCATGTGCTCAGCCGCCAAGAAATCAAGGAGCAGGGCATCACCACGTTTGACGGGGCCTTGACCCGCATGATGCCACAGGTGTCGATGGCGCCTAACTCGATGGGCACCTTCTTGAGACTCAATGGACTGGGTAACAAGTATATTCTGATACTTATCAACGGTCAGAAACTCACGGGTGACATCTCCAACAATGTGGACCTGAACCGCATCAACATGGCGCGTGTAAAGCGCATTGAGGTACTCGACGGTGCCGCATCGTCGCTCTACGGCTCAGATGCCATCGCCGGTGTCATCAACATCATCACCGACCAGCCTACTCGCGATTTGGTGAGTGTGACCAGCGACACGCGTGTGTCGGGTCATGGCCAATTGACCGAAAACATCGCCCTGGATATCTACAAGAACGGCTTCGGTTCCTACACCTCGTTCTCGCGTGACCAAGCCGACAGTTACCGCATCAACGATGTGGAGTATGTCAAAGACTCCGAGACCGAGACCCAGCCGACTATCGCCCCGTTCTTCACGGGCTATCGTGCTAACCTTGTCGGGCAGAAGTTCACCTACGCTCCCAACGAGCACCTGGCATTGAATGCTGGCATTGACTACTCCTACAAGATTACCGACCGTCCCAATACCCGCAAGGACATCACTGGAGGCACCGACTATGAGATGCGCTACAAGGGCCTGCGCTGGAACGTGGGCGGTATCTACAAGTTCTCGAGCCGGAACTCGTTGCAGGCCGATTTCACGGTCGATCGTTTCCGCTATGGCAAGCAATATGACGTGGCCACCAAGACCTACGCCATTGACGATTATGTGCAGTCCAAGAAGCAGCGCTCGATGGAAGGCCAGCTGAAAGCCATCCTAGGCTTGATGAAGAACTCAACCACCATCTTTGGTGCTGACTGGCGCAAGGACTACCTGACTGCCACCTCGGGCAACATCGACCAGAATGCCTACACGGCAGCCGCTTTTGCCCACCACGAGATGCTGTTCTTTGACCGCTTGACCGCCACCGTAGGTCTGCGTCTGACCTATCACGAAACCTTCAACTGGCACCTTACTCCCAAGGTCACGCTGATGTATGCCCCCGGCAACTTCCGCCTGCGTGCCACCTATTCGGCGGGCTTCCGCGCCCCGGGTCTTGACGAGTTGTATTACCACTATTTCTCGGTCAACCGCGGCAAGGCACAGATTATCTTCGGCAACAAGGACCTCAAGCCTGAAAAAAGCAACTATTTCTCGCTCAATGCCGAGTACCGCAGCAATATCCTTGCCGTGAGTGTGACGGGATTCATGAACCGCATCAACGACATGGTCATCAGGCAGAACATCGACGTGGACGCTGCCTCGCTGGCCATGCTGCAGGCCGAATTCCCCGAGATGACCGACGACCAGGCGCAGAAACTCGAGCGTTACTCCCTGTACAAGAACAGTGACAAGGGTGACGTCAAGGGAGTGCAGGTCAACGTCTCGGCCAACCTGTTCAGGGGCTTTAACCTGTCGGCTAACTACGTTTACACCTATGCCCGCACCTGCAGCGGAGACCAATGGACACCGCTGGAGCGTAGCATCCGCAACGCCGCCACCGTTGCCGCCAACTATTTCCACAGCTGGGGTAATTATGGCCTGAGCGTGAACATCAACGGCAGGTTGCAGTCCAAGACCTACTATCCCGACTATGAGGACGCCCCGGGCTATGGCATCTGGAACCTAAACACGACCCATTCGTTTGACGGGTTGAAACATCTGTATCTGGAGCCGAGCATCGGCATCGACAACATCTTTGACAAGGTGGATCGTCGCATCGACTCGTCCAACCGCAAGTATGCCCTGTATTCACCGGGGCGCATGCTTGTAATTGGCCTGAAATTGAAAATCAAGTAACCTTATATTGCATAATGGAGGATTGTCGTGAGACAGTGCCTCCATTTTTTAATATTTTTGCTAAATTTGCGACTGATATGGGTAAGATTATAGTAGCAGGCATCGGGCCTGGCAGCAAAGAAGACATCACTCCCGCCGTACTTGACGCAGTGCGCGCGGCAGACGCCATTGTGGGGTATAAATATTATTTCCAGTTCATCCAGGACTATGTCCACGATGGCTGCGAGTGCATCGACACAGGCATGAAGCGGGAACGCGAGCGTGCCGAGCAAGCCTTTGAACTTGCCGAGCAGGGCAAGACGGTTGTCGTCATCTCATCGGGCGACGCAGGCATCTACGGCATGACGCCGCTGGTCTATGAGATGAAGCGTGAGCGCCAATCTGATGTGGAGATTGAGTCACTGCCCGGCATTTCGGCTTTCCAGAAAGCCGCATCACTGTTGGGTGCTCCCATCGGCCATGACCTGTGCATCATTTCGCTGAGCGACCTGATGACGCCGTGGGAGGTCATCGAACGCCGCATCAAGGCTGCTGCAGTGGGCGATTTCGTCACTGCCGTCTATAACCCCAAGTCCAATGGCCGCTACTGGCAACTGTACCGCTTGGTGGAACTGTTCCTTCAGCAACGCTCTGACGACACGCCCGTTGGCTATGTCCGTCAGGCGGGCCGAGATGAGCAGGAAATCAAGGTCACAACTCTTGCCGAGTTTGACCCCGAAGATGTGGACATGTTCACCGTGATTCTCATCGGCAACTCCCAATCCTATATCTACTCCCCCTCCTCCGCCCTTGCGGCCACCTCCCCCCAGGCGGGGGAGGAGTTGAGCCTCATTATCACCCCGCGCGGCTACTACAGGGAGCGTGGAGTTGAAGGCGTCAAGCCTGGCCAGCAAATCATGATTGAGTCATTCCGCACCATTGAGAGCGAACTCCGCAATAAAGAGATTCCGCTTGACCACAAGTGGGCACTCTTGCATGCCATCCACACGACGGCCGACTTTGAGATGGAACGCATTCTCTATACCGACGACCATGCGGTGGAAACGCTCTATAACAAGGTCTCTAGCGGTGAGTTGAAAACTATCGTGACCGACGTGACGATGGTGACCAGCGGTATCCGCAAAGGCGCACTGGCAAGACTGGGCATGGAGGCCAAATGCTACCTGAGCGACCCGCGTGTTGCCGAGATGGCCACCGCCCAAGGCATCACCCGCACTCAAGCGGGCATCCGTCTGGCTGTTGAGGAGCATCCCGAAGCGCTGTATGCTTTCGGTAATGCGCCGACGGCATTGATGGAACTGTGTGACCTCATACGTAAGGGCAAGGCCCATCCTGCTGGCATTATTGCTGCTCCCGTGGGGTTTGTTCACGTGCGCGAATCCAAACACATGGTCAAGCCTTTCAAAGACATCCCCAAAATCATCGTCGAAGGGCGCAAGGGCGGCAGCAACCTGGCAGCGACCTTGTGCAACGCCATTTTGACATTTGACGACGCTGAACAACTAAAGCCCGGTCGCGACCTTTAAAAACTACGAATTACACGAATTTAACAAATAATTGATTAGAGTAATTAGCGAAATTCGTAGTTCCAAAACAAGAAAAAGATATGAAGTTTTATGTGATAGGTATCAGTGATGCGCCCCGGCCGTATTTACCGCCGGAAGTCATCAGTATCATCTGTAAAGGGCGTGTTTTCTCGGGCGGCAAGCGCCATTATGGCCTTGTTGCGCCCTATTTGCCCGAAGGGGCACAGTGGATTGAAATTACCACACCGCTGGACGCGGTCTTCGCGCAATATCACGACGAGGTGATTGTGTTTGCCAGCGGTGACCCGTTGTTCTTCGGCTTTGCCAATACCATCAAGCGCAAGATGCCCGATGCCGAGATTGTGCTGTTCCCGTCGTTCAACTCCCTGCAGCTGCTGGCTCATCGCCTGGTGATGCCCTATAACGATATGCGTATCGTCTCATTAACGGGGCGTCCCTGGCCCGAATTTGACAAAGCATTGATTGAGCGGGCAGGCAAAATCGGTGTATTGACCGACCACGAGCACACACCAGCCGCCATCGCCCAGCGCATGCTGGACTATGGCTATAACGGCTATCAAATGCTTGTGGGCGAGCACTTGGGCAATCCCAAAGAAGAGCGCATTACGACATTGTCGCTTGAAGATGCCGCCAATCATGAATTTGACTATCCCAACTGCCTCATCTTGGTCGGCAATGACCCAAGACCACGGTATTTCGGCATACCCGAAAATGAATTTGCTCTGCTCGATGGCAGGGAGAAAATGATTACCAAAGCACCTATCCGCTTGTTGACCATGCAGGCTCTAGAACTGCCGCAGAAAAGCGTCCTTTGGGACATCGGCTTCTGCACTGGCAGCGTTTCTATCGAGGCGCGGCTGCAATTCCCGCATGTGCACGTCGAGGCCTTTGAGGTGAGGCCCGAATGCGAGCAGCTGATGCGTGATAATAGTCGGCGATTTGGCGCACCTGGTATCAACGTCCACATCGGGAACTTCCTGGAGGCCGACTTGACTGATTTGCCTCGTCCCGACGCCGTGTTCATCGGCGGTCATGGTGGCCAACTCAAGGAAATCATGGCGCGCGTGCTGACTGTCCTGACCGATGACGGCTGCATCGTGATGAATAGCGTCACTTCTCCCATGGTGCATACCGACAGCCACCAACTGTTTAATGAGGCATGTGCTGAGTTGGGTTTGACGCAAGAGCCCCCCACGCGCATCATCCTGAACGACAATAACCCGATAGAGATACTGAAATGCAAAAGATAGCCGTAATTCCAGTGAGCGACGAGGGCCGCGATATAGCCGAAGTCCTCCAGCAAGAGTTCCAAGCCACAGTCATCAAACGTGCCGAGGTTGCCAAGCGATGGAGAGAGTTTGATGCCTTCATTTTTGTTGGTGCGATGGGCATCTGTGTGCGCACGATAGCATCCCTCATCGAAGACAAACATACCGACCCGGCAGTCATCTGCGTGGACAGCATGGCAAACCATGTCATTTCGGTATTGTCAGGTCATCTGGGTGGTGCCAACGAACTGACATGCCGTGTGGCGTCGGCCTTAGGCTCCGAATCAGTTATTACGACACAAAGCGACAATGCCGGACTCTGGGCGCTGGATACGCTGGAAGAACGCTTCAACTGGCCTATCGCCAGCGAGGACGACATGAATGCCTGCATCTTTGCTTTCGTCAACCGCAAGCCGACGGCTTTGTTCATGGAGGTGCGGGACGAGGGTACCGATTATCTGGAAAAGACCCTACCCGACCACGTCACCATCATCAACGACCTAAACGAGGCCGACCCCAAGAAATACCGTTTGCTCATCATGGTGACACCCTATCGCCGCTATGCACCTGAAGGCATGTTGTCCTTGCACTTTGTGCCCATGGTGGGGACCATCGGTTTTGGCTTGGCACATCACCCTGACGATTACAAGTACATCTATGACCAGATGGACGAGGCGTTAGCCAAATGGGGCATCCTGCCTTGTGCCTGCCGTTACTGCACGATAGACGTCAAGGCTGATGAGCCGTTTGTGCAACTATTAAAAGACGGATATGACGAGGATGTTGAATTCTTTACGGCCGAACAGCTGGCTGCCGTTGAGGTACCTAATCCAAGCGACACCGTCGCCAAGCACGTGGGCACACCCAGCGTGTGTGAGGCTGCAGCCATCTTGGGCTCCAACCACGGCAAACTCATTGTCCCAAAAATCAAAGGCCAGAATTTCACCGTTGCGCTGGCCATCGACCACCAATACTTGCGTGACCAACAGGGTCACATCGAGATTGTGGGTGCAGGCCCCGGTGACCCCGATTTGGTTTCGGTGCGAGGCCGCAAGATGCTGGAACGTGCCGACCTCATACTGTACGCTGGTTCGCTCGTGCCACGCGAATTGACCATGTGCGCCAAGCCTGGTGCTGTTGTCCGCAGTTCGGCAGGCATGAACCTGGAGGAACAGTGCGAGCTGATGAAGGAATTCTATGACAAGGGAAAATTCATCGTGCGGCTTCATACGGGCGACCCGTGCATCTTTGGGGCGATTCAGGAGCAGATGGCTTTCTTTGACCAGCACAAAATGCGTTACCACATCACGCCGGGCATCTCGTCATTCCTCGCAGCAGCAGCCGAGTTGAGGAGCCAGTTCACCATCCCCGAGCGCACCCAGACCATCATCCTCACCCGTGGAGAGGGCCGCACGCCAATGCCCGAGAAGGAGCAGCTACATCTGCTCGCCAAGAGCCAGAGCACGATGTGCATTTTCCTGAGTGCAGCCATCGTGGATGACGTGCAGCGGGAATTGCTCACGGAGTATCCCGAGGACACTCCCGTTGCCGCCTGCTATCACCTCACCTGGCCCGACCAGCGCATCTATCGTGGCGTGCTGAAGGATTTGGCCAAGATTGTCCACGACAATAACCTCACGTTGACCACAATGCTTGTCGTGGGCGAAGCCATTGACAACCGCAAGGGCTTGTCTGAATTATACAACAAGCATTTTACGCACCTGTTCAGAAAAGGCGACGCATGATTCTAGTTTTTGGTGGAACGACAGAGGGCCGCGTGGCGGCCAAGGTACTCGATGAATCGGGTGCCTCCTATTGGTATTCCACCAGAGGCGACCTGCAGGAAGTCCAACTTGCCCACGGCCACCACGTCACGGGTGCGATGGAGGTGCCCGAAATGGTCACTTTCTGCCATGAGCACGAAATCCGCCTGATTGTTGACGCTGCACATCCGTTTGCCGTGAATCTGCACCGCAACATCGTTGACCTTGCAGGGCAAATCGAAGTGTCTATTATCCGCTACGACCGCATCTATCCGCCCCACGACAAGGATATCGTCTGGTGCCAGGACTATGACGATGCCATCAATCAACTGAAGGTTCATGAAATTAACCGTCTGTTGGCACTCACTGGCGTCAATACCATTGCTAAACTGCGTGGTTACTGGCATGACCATGACTGCTGGTTCCGCATTCTGAACCGCGATGAATCGCTGGCCGGGGCACAAAAGGCCGGATTCCCTACCGATCGCCTCGTTTACTACGAGAAAGACGACACCACGTCGTTGATTGAGCGACTGCAGCCCCAGGCCATCATCACCAAGGAGAGTGGCACGAGCGGCGGTTTTGCCGAGAAAGTGGAGGCAGCACGACAAGCGGGCATCAAGATCTTTGTTGTGGAGCGACCTGATTATCCCATGACTGATGGTGTAACCGTTGAGCATGTCAATGGCCCCCATGGCCTACGTCGTGCTGTGGAGAAGCTGTTGCCTGAGTTTTACCCGTTACATAGTGGTCTAACTACGGGCACCTGTGCCACAGCTGCGGCGATTGCCGCTACTGTACAGATGACTACAGGTGAAACGCCATCTTCTGTCCCAGTCGTGCTGCCCGATGGAGAGACGATTGATGTCGATGTGACATACAGCGACGGCTATGCTGCCGTGTTCAAGCAAGCCGGCGATGACCCTGATGTAACTAACGGTATCGAGATACGCGCTCATGTCGAATCTAGCGACCATTTCGAGATATTGGGTGGTGAGGGTGTCGGCAGGTTTACGGTGCCAGGGTTTGATTTTCCGCCAGGCGAGGCCGCCATCAACAAGGCTCCGCGCCAGATGATGCGTGACAACATCCGTGAGAACGTACGCATTACCATCAGCGTTCCCGAGGGGGCCGAGATAGCCCGTCGCACGTTCAATCCCCGCTTAGGCATCGAAGGAGGCATCAGCATCATCGGCGTGTCGGGCATCGTCAAGCCTTTCAGTGAGGAGGCGTTTGTGGCCAGTATCCGCAAGTGTATGCAGGTCGCCAAGGCGTCGGGCAGCGACCGTGTGGTCATCAACAGCGGCGGCAAGAGTGAGCGCTTTGTAAAAGCGCAATACACTGACCTGCCGCAGCAGGCTTTTGTGGAATATGGAAATTACATCGGTGATACCTTGGCCATCGCCAATAAACTCGACATCAAAAACGTCACCATGGGCGTGATGCTAGGAAAGGCAGTGAAACTAGCTGCAGGAAACCTCGACACGCACAGTCGCCACACCACCATGGACAAAGATTTCGTCATGGGAATGCTCCACGAGGCGGGCATCAACATCGACATCAGCGACCTCACCCTCGCCCGCGAACTGTGGGAGAGAATCCCCCAAGAAAGACTACAAGATTTTGCCACAGTTGTCATCAACCACTGTGCCCACTACTGCGCCCCGTTATTGCCCAAAGGGATGCTTACTATTCTCCTAATCGATGATAACGGGAAGATTTATCACTCGTAAGAGGTTTTGCGGCGGCGGTAGAGGACATAGATGATAATGGGCGCGCCAATGAGGGCTGTCACACTGTTGACGGGCATGGCGCCTTCAAATCCCGGAGCACGGGCAATCAAGTTACAGATTAGCGCTAAGGCTGCGCCACACAGGGCGGTGGCGGGCATGAGTTTCCAGTGGTCGCTCGTACGGAAAAGGCCACGGGCTAGATGAGGTACGGCCATACCGATGAACATGATGGGGCCGCAATAGGCGGTGACGATAGCGACCAAGGTACCCGAGCAGATGATGATCCAAGTGCGGGCCCGCTTGACGTTGACACCCAGGTTGGCGGCATAACGGTCACCGAGCAACATGGCATTCAACGGCTTTACTAACAGGAAACTCAAGGGCAACAAAATACACATGAGCACCACAAAAAGTATCATTTGGTCTCCTGACACGCGAGAGAACGAGCCGAGTCCCCACACCACAAAGGCCTTGACATCTTCCTCGGGACTGAGGAACTTGAGCACGCCAATGATGGCAGTAGCCAAGTAGCCGATCATCACGCCGATGATGAGTAGTGTGACATTTCCTTTGACTTTGCCCGAAATCCATACAATGAGCATCATCACAGCGATAGCACCGATGATGGCAGCAACCGAAACAGCTGCGTCACCCAAATAGCCCAACGAACTCAGTGCCACTCCGCCCAGCTGCCCTGATAGCAGCACGACAAAGGCCACACCCAAGCTGGCACCGTTGGAGATACCCAAAATGGACGGTCCCGCCAGCGGGTTGTGGAAGATGGTCTGCATCATCAGGCCACTCACGGCAAGGCCCGCACCGGCCATGATGGCGGTAAGCACCTGCGGCAGTCGGGAACTGAGGATGATATTGGTCCAGATTTCGTTTTCACTGCCCTGGCCGACGAGAATACGGCAGATGTCGCCCACCGGTATCTCTATAGAACCGATGAACAGGTTGACAATCACCATCACGGCAATGACCAGCACAAGGGCCAACATCAAGGGCAACGTGCGTCTCATTTTTCTTTAGTTTCTAGTCCTAGTTTCTAGATAATCTAGATAGTCTAGAGCTTCTAGATTCTATTTAAGCAGGTGATAGAAGGTGGGCTGGTAGTCTTTCTCGACTAGTTCGGGATGGAAGATGGCGACAAAGTCCTTCAGCAGCACGTCCGGCTTGACGGGAGCAATTTCGTAATAGGGCGTCTGCTTCATGTTGCAGTAGATGACCTTTTTCTCTTTATAGGCCTTGAACATCTCGTTGCGGGGCTCACTGGCCTTCAGCGCCTCGTAAGAGAAATCGCCCTGATAGCTATTGAGGATGCGCCAATAGTCGGCGTTGGCCGACAGCGCATACATCTTTTCAAATTCCAGATCCTCGCCCGAAGTCTCGTCATCGTTGATGACATAGTCGGCTCCTGCATCACGGAAGATCTGGGCCAGATAGTTCTTGCCGCCCACGGCATGCCAGTTGCCGTAGTGCATCTCGCCGCTTGTGACAGTGGGACGTTGCTCAGCCTTTGCGGCTTTCTCCTTCAGCTCATTGTAGCGGCTCTCGATGCCAGCGAAAATCTCGGCGGCTTCTTTTTCCTTGCCGATAAACATGCCGATGAACTTAATCCACTCGGCCTGTCCCAGCGGGTCAAGTTCCTTGTAACCCAGGTGGGGCACCAGTGTGATGCCGATTTCCTTGATGGCATCATAGCCGCCACGCTTGGACGGAGAGATGAAAATCACGTCAGGATTAGCAGCCATGACCACCTCAGGATCAAATTCACCCTCCATACCAATTTTGACGATGTGCCCGTCCTTCACGCGGGCCTTGATGTCCTCGTTAAAGAGGTTCTTGGTGCTGGTGATGCCCTTGACGATGTCGTGGGCATCGAGGATGGTGAAATTGGACAGTTGCAGCGAGGTCATGCAGATGGTTCGCTCGATGGGCACCTTGACCTTGACATAGCCCTCGGGAACAACGGCATCGGCATCATGAACGAGGGCGAAATGATCTTTTTTGCCCACATCAACCAACCTGATGTCAGCTGAGTCGCGAACACTGAAACCTGTGGCATACTTCACGGTCACTTCTTCCATCGAATCTGCACCTGACTTTGTCTGTTTGTCGCCCTGTGAAGAGCAGGCGCAAAGCAGCACCAATACTGCAATTAATCCTAAAAATTTCTTCATTTTTCTGTTTATCTGATTTATGCTACAAAGGTACTACTTTTTAATGACCAAGCCGCATGAAAACCACCAAAAAAACTAGGGACTAGGGACTATAAACTAGAAACTTCTTTGTACCTTTGCACTATGGAAGAAGCAGCAGTAAAATCGAGGTGGTATGACAGCATTTGGGCGGCGTTGATTTTCTTCACACGTCTGCCATTTTGGCGTGTCTATCAGCCCCCACAAACGAGTTACAAAACGGTCGTTGAATTCTGGCCGTTGGCTGGCTGGCTCACGGGAGGCGCAATGGCCGCTACACTCTATTTCGGCAGCATGGTACTGCCTCATGCCGTAGCCGTCATTGCCGCGATTGCTGTGCGCTTACTCATTACAGGGGCACTGCACGAGGACGGCCTGGCCGACTTCCTGGACGGCTTTGGCGGCAGTGGTGACCGTGAGCGCATCCTTGCCATCATGAAGGATTCACACATCGGTACTTATGGCGTGCTGGGGCTTATCATCTACATGCTGCTGTTGGGCACTACCCTCTATAGCATGCCCGTGCCCGTGGCTGCACTCACCATTTTTGCTGCCGATCCTTTCTCTAAGATGGTTGCGAGCCAGCTGGTTAATATGCTTCCTTACGCCCGCCGTGAGGAAGAGGCCAAGAACAAGACCATCTATCGCAAGCCGTCCCTTGCTGCTGGGCTAGGTCTGACGGTTCAGGGACTGTTGCCGATGGCACTGATGATATGGTTAACAGGCATCAGCAATTGGTATCTCTTCATTTTCGTGCCTCCACTGGTGATGTATTTCCTGTATCTGCTCATTCTGCGCAAGATTCACGGCTACACGGGCGATTGCTGCGGTGCCGTGTGCCTGTTGGTGGAACTGGCAATATATCTGGTTGCCTGCTCACAACAACAAATGATGTAAGATAAATCAACAACAATAAATACAACAAGTACAATGATAAATATCGATATTCAATTTTTGTATTTATTGTACTTATTGTTTTCTTTTTAATGATGGAAATTGTATTGATTAGACATACCAGCGTCGATGTTCCCAAGGGGACGTGCTACGGACAGACCGATGTGCCCGTACGTGACACCTTTGAGCAGGAGGCCGAGCTGACCCGCCAGTCATTGGAGCCGTTTCTGCCGTTTGACAAGGTGTTTTCCTCGCCCTTGACGCGTGCCCGCAAGTTGGCGGCCTATTGCGGCTATCCCGATGCCGAGACCGACGACCGCCTGCTGGAGATGGATATGGGTGAGTGGGAAATGCAGATGTATGACGAAATCCAGGACCCGCACCTGCAGGAATGGTACGACGATTACATCAACCAACCCACAACAGGTGGTGAAAGTTTTCGTCAGCAATACCAACGCGTGGCGGCTTTCCTTGACGAGCTCAAGGGCCAGCCCTACCAGCGTGTAGCCATTTTTGCCCATGCCGGGGTACTCATCAGCGCGGGACTTTACGGTGGGCTTTATTCCTGGGACAACGCGTGGAGCAACCTGTCCGATTATGGGGATTTTATTGTAATTAGAAATTAGGAGTGAGGAATTAGAAATTGGCATCCGCATTCTGACAATTTACAACTGAAAAAATGAGCAAAATCATACTAATCACTGGCGGACAACGCTCAGGCAAGAGCAGACATGCCGAGCAGTTGGCATTGAGTCTTGCCGACAATCCCGTCTATGTGGCCACTGCCCACGTGTGGGACGAGGAGTTCCGCGAACGGGTGCGCCGTCATCAAGAACGCCGTGGCCCGCAGTGGACCAACATCGAGGAAGAGAAATACCTGAGCCGCCATGACTTGACGGGACGCGTAGCGGTCATCGACTGCGTGACGCTGTGGCTGACCAATTTCTTTTTCGAGAATCAGAATCATGATACACAGCAAGTTTTAGATATGGTCAAAGCGGAATTTGACCGCTTTACAGCCCAAGACGCTACTTTCATCTTCGTGACTAACGAAATCGGCAGCGGCGGCGTGAGTGTGGATGCCGTGCAACGGCGTTTCACTGACCTGCAAGGCTGGATGAACCAGCACATCGCAAGCCGTGCCGACGAAGTCATCCTTATGGTATCGGGAATCCCGGTAAAAATTAGGAGTTAGGAATTAGGAGTTAGGAGTTAGGAGTTAGGAGTTAGGAATTCTTATCTAGAATATCTAGAATATCTAGAAAACTAAAAGCAAACATGAGATCTTTCAAGATACAACACACCGACAAGTCGCTGGAACAGAGCATCCAGCAGAAAATCGACCACCTGAACAAACCCAAAGGCTCGCTGGGCCGCCTGGAGGAACTGGCATTACAAATTTGCCTTATCCAGCAGACCCTGTCGCCCACTCTCAATCATCCCTGCCACCTGCTTTTGGGAGGTGACCATGGCATCGAGCGCGAGGGCGTGAGTGTGTCGCCCCGTGAGGTCACCTGGCAACAGATGATCAACTTCACCCGTGGCGGTGGCGGCGTGAACATGTTTTGCCGCCAGCACGGTTTCAAGTTACGCATCGTGGACACAGGTGTGGATTATGACCTCAGCAATGTTGAGGGCATCATAGACCGCAAAATCGCCCGTGGTACCCGCAATTTCCTGCACGAACCCGCCATGAACGAGGAGGAATTTAACTGTGCGATCCAGACGGGTTGCGACCTGGTGGATGACTGCATCGCCGAAGGGTGCCAAGTGCTGTGTGTCGGCGAAATGGGCATTGCCAACACCTCGCCTTCAAGCATCTGGATGAGCCTGTTCGGTAATATTCCACTCGACGAGTGCATCGGTGCCGGTGCCGGCCTTGACAGCCCGGGCATCCAGCACAAGCGCAAAGTACTTGCCCAAGCGTTGCAACATTACCATGAAACGATGGAGAACACGACCGAGAACGCCATCCGCTACTTCGGTGGTTTTGAGATGGTAACGGCCATTGGAGCCATGCTGCGAGGAGCCGAAAAGCATCTTGTGGTATTGGTTGACGGCTTCATCATGACGGCCTGCGCCATCGCGGCTATTAAGCTCTATCCCTCGGCACAAGATTACATGATTTTCACTCATTGTGGTGACGAGAGTGGCCACCGCCGCATGCTTGACATCGTCCACGCCAAGTCCATCCTCAGCCTAGGGCTGCGCCTCGGTGAGGGCACCGGTGCCCTGTGCGCCTATCCCATTATCGACTCAGCCGTGCGCATGATCAACGAGATGAACAATTTCGACACTGCCCACATCACTAAATACTTCTAAAGATATATCACCACGAGGGACGTCAAAACGAGCATAAGGAGTTCAGCCGTTCTATTGATGCGGACGGCGGTGTGCATGTCCTTGGTGGTGAGTTCTCGGTCGTTCTCGCCGATGAAGGGTTTGTCAAACAGTTCGCCGAAGTAGTAGTGAGGTCCGCCAAAGCGGCAGTTAAGCGCGCCGGCAAGGGCGGCCTCGGGATAACCGCTGTTGGGGCTGGCGTGGCGGCGGCCGTTTCTCCATATGAATTTCAACAACGACAACTTGCCTGAGGCAATGACCATCAACAGGGCGGTCAGTCGGGCAGGGATAAAATTGGCAATATCATCGATGCGGGCAGCCCAGCAGCCGAAATCCTTATAACGCTCAGTGCGATAGCCAATCATTGAGTCGAGGGTATTGACCATCTTGTAAGCCAGCATGCCTGGTGTACCCAGCAAAGCCAGCCAGAACAGCGGAGCAATCACACCGTCACTCAAGTTCTCGGCAAGGGTCTCGAGAGCAGCGGTGCGCACCTCCTGAGCCGACAGTTCAGATGTCTCGCGGCCCACGATGCGAGCGACCTGCTGACGGCCCTCGTCCAGCGAGCGGTCCAACGCCAAAAAGACCTCACGCACCTCGCGGATGAGCGTGGTTCCCGCAAGGCAATAGAAAATGATGATAGTGTCCAGAACTAGCCATAATACCATGTTAGGTATCAGCCGCTTTAACCCCCAAACAGCAAAAAATATCATCAAGATAAAGCAAATAGCCATCACAGCTCCCTTGGCCAGGCGGCAGCTGCCCTTATTGAGGCGATGCTCGCCCCACGAAATCATTTTGCCAAACCACACAATGGGATGCGGCAAGCGTGACGGGTCACCAAAGATAAAATCCAGCAACCAACCCAACAGCAACGGCAATATTAATATCAATGCGGATGTCATTAGTTTAATTCGTGAAATTCGTAGTTCTTTATGGCGGCGACTAAAGCGTCGTTCTCGGCGGGCGACTGGGTGGCGATGCGGAAGTGGTGTGGCGACAAGCCAGTGAAGTTGGAAGCATCACGAATGAGGATGCCATGCTCACGTACCAAACATTCCTTCAACTCGGCAGCCGTTGCTTGCTGGATAGTGCACAGGAAGAAATTGGTCTGAGTGTCAACTGTCTCGATGCCATCTATCTCATTCAACAGGGCACGCAGGCGCTGAGTCTCGGCCAAATAGGACTCCAAGTCTGAGATGGCGGTCTCGCCTCGTTGCACAAGCCACTTGCCCGCCTCGAGCGACAGGGCGTTGATGGCCCATGGCCGATACTGCTCCCGCAGGCGCTTGATAATCGGCGCTGATGCCGTGATATATCCTAGTCGCAATCCAGGCACCGCATAACGCTTGGTCATTGAGTGCAGCAGAATGATGTTGTCACGCTTCACCACATCGGCAGGTTGCAGCAAGGGTGCCATCGTATAATCCTCGTAGGACTGGTCAACGATGAGCAGGTGGTGGCGCTCGGCAAGGGTCAACACATCCTCGACTGCCATCACGTCGCCAGTGGGGTTATTGGGATTGCACAACCAGCACAAGGCACCGTCCTCGCACTCCTCGTAGCCAAATACACGGCAAGCGTCCTCATATTCCCTAAACGTGGGTTGCATCACGTGGCAAGTGCCCTCATGGCGATAGGCTTGGGCAATCAGGTAGATGGCATCGACCGCGCCACTGGTCACCAGCACCTCGTCGGGACTGATGCCGCAATCCAGGGCTATCATCTGCTCCAACGATGCTGCCGACGGCTCGGGATAGGAGCGGATGGTCTGCATTTGGGTACACAAGAAGGCATCCAATGCGCTCAAGTCAGTCCCATTGTAAATGTTGGAACTGAAGTTCATCTTGATATTGTCATATCTGTACAGGTCATCGCCGTGTCCTTCAATCATGGTCGGTCAAAATTTTGTAGATTTGTTCCATATCGACATACTGGCGCACATGGGCAGCCAACTTGTCGTATTGTTCCTCCTTAAATGCCGCATAGTCAAACGGCTTGCTACTCTCGGCAATTTTGTCCATGAAAGGTTCTAGCAGGAAATCCACAAAGGGTGTATTATCGAGGATGCCGTGGACGTAGGTGCCCATGCACTTGCCATCAACGATATAGCCGTCTTCGCGTCCATCATCAAGGCGAAGCAAGGGAGATGCCTTGGCATCGCCGACAGGACGGGTCTTCCCCTGATGGATTTCGTAGCCTTGCCCATACTGGCAGGTGACTTGGCGGGTCTGCTTGATGCCGTTCATCGTCGTGGTCGTGGGCAGAAGGCCCAAACCTGGCAGGCGCTCGATATCACCTTCCACATGGCTGGGGTCCAGTACTTCCATACCCATCATCTGGTAGCCTCCACAGATACCCAGTACGGCCGCACCCTCGCGATGGGCCCTCACGATGGCCTGGGCGCATCCGTTGCGACGCAGTTCATACAGGTCATGAAGGGTTGATTTGGTGCCTGGCAGGATGATGATATCAGCTTTCTTGATATCCTCAGTATTGTTGGTATAGAACAGGTGGACACGCGGGTCACGCTCCAGCGCGTCAAAGTCAGTGTAATTAGATAAATGCCGCAGCATAACCACGGCCACATTGACCTTGCCGCGCTCGGCTTGCATTGACTTTTGCGCCAAAGCCACGCTATCCTCCTCATCGATGTAAATGTCTTTATAGTAAGGGATAACGCCCAACACAGGAACACCGCAGATGTCTTCCAACATCTTGCGCCCCTCATCAAATAGGCGCATATCGCCACGGAACTTGTTGATGATGATGCCCTTTATGAGCTTGCGGTCTTCGGGTGATTGCAAGGCGATGCTGCCGTAGACCGAGGCAAACACCCCACCCCGATCGATGTCGCCAACCAGGATCACATCGGCATGGGCATGACGAGCCATGGGCAGGTTTACCAAGTCGGTGTCGCGCAGGTTGATTTCCGAAATGCTGCCAGCACCCTCCATGACGATGGGATTATAGCGGGAAGCCAAACGATCGAAAGCATCGCACACTTCACGGCGATAGTCGATGTCAGACGTGCCTCGGCGCCAATAGTCATAGGCATTCTTGTTGCCGATGGGCTTGCCGTGCAGGATAACTTGCGAGGTATGGTCAGACTGTGGCTTCAATAGCAGCGGATTCATGTCGGTATGGCAAGGGATGCCAGCAGCCTCGGCCTGAACAGCTTGGGCGCGACCGATTTCAAAGCCTTCGGGCGTAGCGTAGGAGTTCAACGCCATATTTTGGGCCTTGAACGGGGCTGGACTGTAGCCATCTTGCTTGAAAATGCGGCAAAAGGCAGCGGCAACGATGCTCTTGCCCACATCACTGCCAGTTCCCGCAAACATAATGGGATGTAATCGCTTCATTCTTTCTTGTTGGCTAATACAAACAGATAATCAGACAGGCGGTTCATCATCACCAGGATATCATTATTGACTGGATGTTCCCGATGCAGTGACCACAGGCGGCGCTCCACCGTGCGGGCTTGAGTGCGAGCCAAGTGAATGAAAGCGGCCAACTGTGACCCTCCTCCAGGCACGACAAAACCGCCTTGATAATCGGCACGGTCAATGGCTTGCTCCAATTGCGCGATAATCTCTTGGGCATGGAGTTCGCGGGGATTGACGCTGCCGTTTGGTGTGGCGATGTGACTCATGACCACCATCAGCTCGCGCTGCACAGCATGGATGAGTTGTAGAGACGCAACATCTTGCGTCTCATCGAGCATCGACCGCACGACACCCAAATGGGCATTCAATTGGTCTATCTGCCCGTTGGTCTCGATGCGAGGGTCATCCTTTGGGACCCTCACGCCATCGCGCAAGCTGGTCATGCCCTCATCACCGGTCTTGGTATATATCTGTTTCATTTTAGTTTCTAGTCCTTAGTTTTTAGTCCCTAGTTTCTTTTTGGCAACTGATATAAATGAGTATAGCTGGCCAGAATATTCTTGTAACGGATGACAGGCGTTGGCACGGGCTCGCCTTTGGCATTATAGACCTGAGCCACCGATCTCGGAATCTCGCCCAGGAATTGCGTGTAGTGGAACTCATGCCCACGGTATTCCCTGCTATCAAGGGTGAAGCGGCGATAACCCAGCGAGAGTTTGCGGTCTTGCTTGCGGGCTGTGATGCTGTAGGGCAGCACGCCGCACATGGGAAATTCGCCCTCATCAGTGACAATTTTCTCGCACAGATACATCATGCCACCGCACTCGGCAATGATGTGTCCGCCACGCTCGGCATATTCTTTGATGGCACGTCGTGTAGCCTCGGCTTTTACTAAAACATCAAGATGTTTCTCGGGATAACCGCCAGGCAAATAAAGCAATTCCACATCGTCAAGGCAAGGGACGTCAGTCTCAGGGTCAAAGAAGGACACATTCCCCAACCTGTCGATATTCTCTTGATAGATGAAAGAGAATGACTCGTCGTTGCGCGCTATCAGAGTTTTCCTTAAATGATTTCTATCTTGGCATGGAACTGCGCATACAGGAGCAATTTCTGCGTTGGTTGCTACCAATTTCAAGAGCTTTTGCCATTCAACATGCTGTTCTAGCAGTTCAATCAAGAGATTGCTTTCGGTCTTCTCGCTGAAATCCAGCCCCAGGTAACGGGAGCCTTGCTCGAGTTCTGCTTTCTTGGGAAGGTAGCCATAGCATTCCACGCCCAGGTCGTCACACACCTGCTGCAGCATTTTGAAATGCCTTGCCGACCCCACACGGTTAAAAATCACGCCGACGATGCGCACATCCTTGCGGAAATTGATAAATCCAGACAAGAGTGCCGCCATTGAGTAAGCCGCAGACTTAGCATCAACCACCAGCACCACTGGCAGGTCCAGCACGCATGCGATTTCAGCCGATGACCCTTTGTCGCGGTCATAGCCGTCAAACAGGCCCATCATACCCTCGACAACACACACATCAGCATCCTTACCATAGCGATTATACAATTCCCGCACATGCTCAGGCGTGGCCATAAACGTATCCAGGTTGATACTCGGCCGCCCACATACCGCAGCATGAAACTTCGTGTCGATATAGTCAGGCCCGCACTTAAACGGCTGAACCTTATACCCCTTGCGGGCAAACAATGCCATCAGCCCCCGAGCAATCGTCGTCTTGCCCGAGCCACTATTAGGCGCAGCTATCAAAAATCCATGTCCCATAGAACTTGCAAATTTACAAAAAAACGCCGAAAACCAATAGTGTTGGAGCGGTTAATTCCAATCGATAGACAGCGATTTTTTGGGGGATACAATGTACCCCCCTTTTGTGGTATAACAGGGGTTTTCAAGGATTATTACGGGATGGAAATCTCTCATAAATCACAAAAACACAATATTTTAACGTATCATAACGACTCTTAAAGTACTGTCCGAAAGTCCCAATGGGAACACTATGTTCTTGCCCGCTGCGGGCTATCGCTGGTGCGCGTCGCTCTACGACGCGGGCTCTTGGGGCTACTATTGGTCGCGCACGCTCTTCTCCATCCTCCCGATCTACGCTTACGGCCTCGACTTCTACTCCATCTCGGGGGGCGTGTACAAGTACTACTTCTACCGCGGCTACGGCCAACCTGTGCGGGCTGTGCGTGTCCCGTAGGATTTAGCGCCCTCTACCGGCATAACTCGCACCACGTTCATCGGTGACGCATGGACGAATGAAAAAGAAAGACGGCAAAATTGCCGTCTTTCCTCATGTTCACTCTGCATAGTCTCGTGGAGTATTAGCCTTCTCGGTCCTCGATGAACTCGTGGAAGCTATACCAGGTGTCGCTGTCCTCATGCACCTCAAGGTAGTCGTCGAGGGCCTGGTCAATGGCTTCGACGGTTGGGGCTACGGGATGACCTACAATATCAGCTACACATTTGGCCGCTTCATCGATGGTCTCAAAGTACAGCGGCTCGTCATAACTGTCAAGTAGGTATCGCTCGGGGAAGTGCTCAAAGCTGTTGGTCGCGAATAAGCTGCACCCCGGTTCCTCCTCCTGGAAGTACACTTTAAGGCTTGGGAGCTTCTCCTCGATGATCCTGCGCACACCTTCTTGCTCGCCCCACGCGGTATTCTGCCAGATCATCAGCGTGGATGCGTCTTCTAATGAATAGCTCGTGATTTCACCTCGGCATGGGTAGTCCTCCCAGTTGCCGCCGAGTTTAGTTACCAGATTTCCAAGCCACCATTTTCCAAAGCCGTTAGGGACGATGGTGGTCTTGCGCTTGTCGATATACATAAGCGCGCCATGCAGCCGTCGGATGTCCTTGGGATCACCGACGCATTCATAGGTTACAGAAGCCCAGTTTGGCATAATCAATAGGTTTTAGTTTGGTTAATAACTCGGATGTACTTGGCGTTGGGAAATTTCTTCCTTGCCTTGTAGTGAACATACATCCTGCTTCTACTCATGCTCTCGATGGTGATTGTCTTGCCATCCACGTCTACCTCATAAGTGTAGATTGTGGGGATGGGCATTTTTGTGGTAGAGTTTCCAGCCCACCACTCAATCAATAATTCTTTAATGGTCTTAATCATCTTACAAATTGGTTTTTAATGCGTTGTACTGTTGAAAAGGAGTAGCCGGTTATTTTCGCTGTGTTCCTGATGGAGTAGCCTCGTCTCAGCAGCGATATGACCTCCTTGTACTCCTCTCGCTTTTTGTCCTCGCTCTTGATGGTCCCGGTTTTGCGTCCGAGTTTCCCACCGTTCCTCACATATTGGGCACGGCCTGAGTTGAGCCGGTATTGGATGTTGGCTCGCTCGATATTGCCCATTTCTGCAAGTACGGTGATGAGAATGGACGCGATGGGATTCACTTCGCCATTGGGTTGAAGCGAGTAGATGCCAAGGTTCTGTATATAGACTGATACCTTAGCCTCATGCAGCCGTTCCAGGGATTTCAATACTTGCAGCGTCGATCTTCCCAGGCGGCTCAGTTCAGATAATAGCAGGTAATCGATGTTGTTCCCGGTGCAATAGTCCAAACACTCGGTCAACACTTGTCTTTCTTCATTTTTCTTCGCCCCTGAGATATGCTCTTCGTAGATTTTTACGATTTCCATATCCTGGGCTCCGCTGAATTTTTGAAGGTCTGTGATTTGTCGTGATGTGTCCTGCCTGTCATTTTCAGAACTAACACGGGCATAGATCACAGCCCTCTTGGTTGGTTGTGTCGTCATATAAATCTTTGATAAAAATGGTTACACGAAAAGGGGTGTATTCATTGGCCCTTGCAGACTTTTTTGAATACACCCATTATTTGAATACACTTTCGGCCTCATTGGGTAGGTTGGCTGGTGTCGTTCTCACATAATTCGGTCTTTGTGCTAAGTTGATATTCTTGAGAAATGCGTTCCTGATAATTTTCACATTTCTCTACGGCTTCATCTATTACACAAATTAGATTGTCAACGAAGATGTGTTCTATCTTATTCAAAGTCTCGCCTTCTTCAGAAATGAGCGTTACTTCAAAAAGATCTTCTCCTTCGTTCAACACCACTTGGACAAAGCCGGTGTGAATGAATCCTTGTACATGGAATTTCACACCGACTTCAACGATTGTAATGCTTGCCGGGTTTATTCCCCAACTCATTACCACAAAAGGATTGGTTCTGAAGATGCTAAAGATATAATTAGCGATCTCCTTGCTATAATCTTCGTCCATATCACTTCCTCCTTTTGTTGATGTCTGCGATCAGTTTACGGTTAAGAGCGTTGAGGGACTTGTATATCCGCTCATAACTCTTTTCGTACTTGGTGCCCTGTAACCTCAGTCCGGCACTCACAAAATGGTTGGCTGCATCGAACACGTCTTTCTGTGCCCAACGTAGTTCTTGCAGTTGTTGTTGATCGGTTAGTCTCATAATGCGTTCAGTTTAAATAAGTGTTGTTTACTACGGTCTTGTAATAGCTTCCGGGGCCAGGTATTCTCACTTTCTTGAATACCATCTTCCACCAGTCGCTCTTTAGGTCGGGTTTCTCGTTCATCAGCATCTCTACGATAGCCGGATGAATGGGAAAACAGTACTGGAGAGCCCTTTTCTTGCTTCCGTCGCTAAGGCTGTTCCAATACTTCAATGTCATTTTCTTTGTTTTTTGTGCCATTGTTGATTTTGATTTATGAAGAAGGCCCCCACATGTCGAGTTTTGTGAGAGCCTTCATTCTGGTTAATAATGTTTGTAATACTCGGCTTCTTCTCTACCCCAAAAATCCAGATCTGCTTTTACCATATCATAAGTGGATTTCAGTTCTGTCCTGTCGAGTTTGGGATTGTGTTGTTGATATGCCGCCTCTACTTCCCCAAATGTTAAATCTGGATATGTCTGAAGCAACTCATACAGTTCATCGTAGTATTCGTAAAAGTAATCGTCGAACCCATAGAATCCTCCCATCTTGTAATCATACTCATGGGGATAGACTTTCGTACAGTTCTCGATGATATTTTCTACAAACGACAAACAATTAAGAAGGTCTTTCTTGATAGTGAACTCGTGGTCTGAATGTGGATCATAATAGCCACAAGAAAGGTTAACACAGCTTACAGCAAGACCATTCTCCTTAAGGGTAAGCACATCAGTCATCATACCTTCCTCTAGATGATAACCGAATTGCTCATGTCCTGTAGCCTCGATGAATTCCTTAGAGGCTATTTCAGTGCTACAAATGCTGGCGATAAGGTCATTGCTTCCTCGTCTATCACACTGAATCACAAATCTCACGTCTTTGGAGAAATCCATATTGGCTTTGCTACTACCAACACATCCGACTTCTTCTCCAACGAAAAATGCTACTTTAAGGTTGTCGTATTTCATCAGACACTTCAGGCAGACCCATACACCATTTTTATCATCGGCACCAAGTCCTTCAAGTCTTTTATTCTTGGGACTATAGCCGAAGATAATGTCCTTGGTCTCGATAGCCTGAAAATCTCGTGAATGAATCGTCTGCACCTGGTCGATATGGCTCACGATGCAGGGGTAGGTATCAGAAACACCTTTAGTCACATAGATGTTTCCGATGTTATGGTCCAATTCAACTCTTGCTCCTGGGATATTGGTCTTTATCCACCAAAGCAGAAATTTGATCATCTTCTGTTCTTTTCCACTCTTGCTGTGAATGGAATAAAGCTTTTTCAGCAGTTTCATAATGTCTAAGCGTCAATAAGAGCCTCCTCCTCGACTTCTACAAGGGGCAGCTCAGTTTGTTCATTAATCTCGTCATACAGTTGATCGCCTATACGGAACAGGATTTCACAGTTCACATAGACCTCTATCATATCAATATTCACGGTCTTTGTCTCATACTTACCGAGATCCTCATTCCAGGCATTGTAGGTTGTAAGGATATCATCTTCCTCGTAGTACTTCTGGTCGAAATCGCAATAGTGCCAGTTGTCCTTCTTGTATTGGAATTCAGCCTTCTCCTTGCAACCTTGACAGCAGTAGTATTCCTCTGTCAGTTCGCTATAGAAAAGTTCATCTCGGTAATATTCAGGCTCAAGCATACGGGAGTCACATTCAGGACAGTTGGTAAGGTCGTCCTCGCTGTGATAGTAGTTGTCCTGGAAATATTCAAAGTCCTCCATACAGTCGGAGTCACAGGTTATCTCAGATCCATGAAAGTATACATCGCAGATTGCAAACGCGTCCCTGTCGTGGTACTCGTCGTAATACATCTCTTCATCTGACTCGTCTTCAAGTTGCCCATTTGTGGTATCCAAATTATATGAGTAATCCACATCGCAATAATTATAAGCAACATTCCTGTCCAGGCTGTAGTACTTGAAAGAATCTTGATAACTGAGCGAATCTTCCCAATCAAGGTTACATTCAATACGGAACTTCTTGTGTGAAAGTGAGTTTCCTTCTACATCGACAAAGCCACGAGAATTACCACAATCGGCTCCTACGATCTTATAACCATCGATTTCCCCGGCTTTAATCAGGGCATCAACAAGTGCTCTCTTAAGGATATCGCTCTGGTCCTTTGCATACTGTCGTTCTGCAAGTCGCCATACCTTCTCCTCTTCATCATGTACCTCAGTAAAGATGATACAACGGGCAAGAATCATCCCGTCATCTCCTACAAGTCGAGCAGCCTTAGCCTTCACGCTGTCCCGATAGAAATTGTGAAAACCCCGGTCAATCATACACGAGTTCATGCCTGGAGAACAAGCCTCACCGGAATAAATCTCAGCGAAGTCATGGTCAACCAGCAAGGTATAGTTGGGTAAGGTTCCAGCAATGTAAACTTGCCAGTCCTGAGAAAACTCCTCACAAAGCCAAGTCTTAACCTGCTGTGGTAATGCTTGGCCAATGTTAGTTTCATCGATGAGTTTGGAATAGAATCGTCCAGCTCTCATCTTGAAAATTCCATCGTTGTTGTCGTGGTTGATATAGCGAACGAATGCTATTGAGCCATCTTCTGGGATTCCGCGATATGAGTCTGTTTCATATACATCGCTGTGAAAAGTGGTCCCGTTCAAAACCACAGTATAGTCGAGGCCCTGATGAACCCCGGCATCTGCAATCATCTTCGTCAGTTTGGTTTTTAACTCGGCCATACTCTTGATAGCGAGCAATGACCAATCATCATGTTCCCTGCAATACGCCCATACTGATTTACTCTTCAAAAGGGCAAGCAGGATTTTGTTTCTACGGTTCTTAACGCCGTTTCCGTGTTCAACATAGCCAAAAAGCTCTTGATACTCTTTGGCATTTGCAAATGATTGAATCTTGTTCATTTTTCTTGTTCTTTAAATTGTTGATATATTGTTAGTTGATATAAAAAAGGAGGGCACCACTTGTTGTTTGTGATGTCCTCCTCTTCGGATACAATCTTGGAATTACTCCACTATGACAGGAACCATGAGTAGTTTTCCGTGTCTCGTCCT
>JAZQJW010000022.1:0-11506 GCA_045541835.1 Sodaliphilus sp.
AAGACGTCGTGCACAACGTCCTTGCTGTCGTCATCGTCGTGCAACAGCAGGTAAGCCAGCCGATGCATCGCACTGTAATGCTGCCTGAACAGCCCCTCGATATGTCTTTCTCTGTCTGTCATACACTCTATATACACACAGAAACCGATTTTTTAAACCCCAGACGGAGTTTTTTTCTCATTTTTTTTCGCTATCAGTTTTGACGTTGCAAAAATACTTGAATATTACACTAAACGCCAATACCTAAATGGGTGTTTTTGGATTTATGCAAGAACTTCATCGTTGAAATGCGAATGACAGCAGGAGAAGAGCGCACCTCATTAAGCCTTAATGGGAGGAATTGCGGGTTGACTCAGACTTGCTGACGAAGTAGTCGGCAATGTCGGCAGTCGGGGCGATGGCAGTAAGCAGAGACTCGTAATCGTGGATGAGCAGTGAGGCATCGTGCCAGTGGTGCTGCTGGGCGATTTTGCGCCAGTCGGCAATGGCGTCGGCATCAGGATAGAGTGTTACATCACGGCCATTCAGCACGCTGCGCTCACTCAGTGCATTGAGGTTGCTTTTTGAGCCTGTAGCCAGCCAAATCACGCCGTGAATCACCATCGAGGCGATGATGGCGGTTTTCTCGCTTTCTACGACGGCTACTGGAAAGTCAGGGTGCCGCGCAAGCAAGTGCTCGCCAAAGTAAACCAGTTCGGCACGCTGGCCCTCTTGAGGCTGTTTGCGATAAATGAGCGGATATATCGATTTGTCTCGGTGTCCGTCGCTGCAATAAGCCATTGCCTTGATCTGACGCAGACGATGGTTGACGTCCAGGTAGCGGAACATCGTGCGGCGACCGTCATACCCCACTTCGTAGCGCTTGAACGCTTCATGAGTGCCAGGATAAAGGCTCTTGAGAAATCTGTACAGATTGGACATTTCAACCACATTAGGCCGTGTCGTGCGTTGGTAATCCTCCCATCTCTCTTCGTAGTAGATCGGCTCCGGTCGTGATTGCACTACTGGTGCAACACGACGTGGAATATAGGGATGCGAGTTACGGCCTCGTGTCATCGTCACACCATTTGCCAGCAGATGGGCAATGATGGTGCCTGGAGAGATTCGTGACGGAGCGCGGCAGCTGCGCCATTGCGACATCACGTCACGGTCGCCCTTATAGCCGCCACTATTACGGCTCAACGAGAGCCACAGCTCCCGCAAGGTTTCCTCATCGGCTGGTGACTCGATAGCCGCTGCACGCAGCGACAAGCAGGCCCTGTACCATGTCTCGTGGTCATCCAGGCCACCAACCTGCATCACGTCCACCTGACGCAGGATGTCTTTCCAGTCATAATCGCTGGCAGTGTGAGAAGAAAAAGTATGTCGCATAGGTTTCTGATTTTTGAGTTGTTTGTGCATCGGTATTAATAATTTCACTATTTGTGCAATCGCTCCGGTGTCGTGGGGTGGTGCAGTTTATATATTACACCCCCTTTATAGGGGGTGATATAAATTGCACCTCACCTACGTAGCTTCACCATCGGTTGCATAATACAGACCATTGTCGCGCTTGACAATCAAGCCAGCCTCCATGGTGTGCTTGATGTCTTCCTTGGCAGTGCGATCGCTCTTGTCGAACGCTCGTTTAACCTCCTTTATCAAGTCGGCATAGCGGCAACCATTGGGAAACTTGCGGCAGTAGTTAGCGATTGCATCATAACGTATTTGCTGGCGCATCGAGGGGCCATCGTCCTGCTGTGGCGCGCCCACCACCTCAGGCAAGCCATGGTCATTCACTTTGAAACAAAAGTCCTCAGGGCGCTTTCCGCGGGCTTTCTCGAAGGAGACTTTCGTTATCTCGCCATCAGCATTGAATACCATGGCCGTTTCGGTTTTGCGGAACAGGTTTGAGCCCGCATGGCCACGCGGACGCAGCAGCTTACCTCCACACATCACGTCGTTCAGATTGGCGTGGATGACAGTGAGGATGTGGCAATTGTAGTGTGATGAGAACTTCATCACAAACTGCTGAATGATGGCACCCTCAACAGTATTGTTGGTATCATTGCACAAGTCGGCAATGCCATCGATGACCACAAGCGACGGACGATATTGCTCAATTGCCAATGCACATGCCATCAGGCGCTTGGGCGGGTCTATCTCGCGCAGGTCAAAGACTTCAAGCAAGGCGGCATCAGAGTCAAGAATACGCCTCATGCGACGCTTGATGCGTCGTGCCCTGCCTCTACCCTGCTCCGTGTCAATCCACAGCACACGGCCCGGCTCGCCATCGGCTCGAATGAAATAGTTGGAGCGTGGGCGGGTACACGCACTCAGATATTCGGCCACCAGCAGTAGGCAGCCGAATGTCTTGCGTGTACCTGGCACACCGATGATGACCGAGAAGTTTTGCAGAGTCATCATCGGCGATTCTTTACTGCCGGCATACAGGATGGGCACCTCGTCGCAGTCATCGTTGTCCACTTCCTCGGGGGTGATGCGTCCGACATCAAGAATCTCCTTTACGGCGCCAGGATCAATCTGGTCTGCCGCACTGTCATAGGTTATTGCTGCAGTGATGATGTCGTGCAGCAGGCGCAGCGATTCCGGCACGAACTGGCCATCAGCGGCATACTGGTCAGCCGTTGGACGTTCTTTTCCGTTTTTGGCGGCTAACATCGCCGCACTCATCGGGTCAATGACATTGCCCGTGGTTGAGTTTTCAGAAAAATCATTCATGGTACAAGAATATTAAGATTATTCTGCAAAGTACGCATATGAGGACACCTCTCCGCCATGTTAAAAAGCAGAGAGGTATCATCAATTCGCTAATCATGGCGCTGGCCTGCTCCTGCCAGGCGATTGATGTCTTCACGACGATAGGCCACACGACGCCCAACATGGCGCTTGGGCAGATAGCCACTCTTGTCCCATCGGATGAGCGTGCGCAGGCTGACCTTGAGTAATTTTGCAGCTTCTTCCTGAAAGACAAAGCCGTCATCAGACTTGAGTTGTTCAACATTGTGTGTTTTTCCTTGCAATTGTTGGGTGACGCGATTAGCAATCGTTTCTGCCAACTGATTGTAATCGTTCTCCGTAAGCAAGATTAGATTTGTCGCTTTCATATAGTTGTGAATTTTAATGCCTTGACTCCGTTGTCATCGGCATTGCAAAGTTCACACCCAAATGTATAATCAAAACGAATGATTTTATAAGAAAAACAGACAATGAAGCCAATCAAGAAAAGCCCCGTAATCGCTTGGATTACAAGACTTAGCTATATAAGGAAAGAAAACTATTTTTATAAGAAATATAACTTATGCATAATTCCCATACATTTTCAGGGGAATTTACGCAGCCATTGTTTCGCAATATGGGACTGATTGGAGGACTTAGAAGAACTCAGCGTGTTCCATTGGCCATCTGTCAAGACTGACTTTTTCCAGTTCTTGACCTCATCAATGATAAGTGATGAGATTTGTTCTAGGGCATAGTAGAACTTTACTTTATTTTTTGCCTGAATTATGTCCGTGGGAAAATGGCCATTCTTGACCCAAACGAAGAAATCCTCATAGTCACATGGCTTAATGACGCCAGTCTCGACCAGGTAGGCATGGATGTTCTTTACCCTCTCCTTTTTGGAAAACGTGAACGTTTTCTGACTCTCGGGCTGGCTCTCAAACTGGCTCTCGGGCTGGCTCTCGGGTTGGATCTCGGGTTGTCTGTCGTTCTTTTCAGACGGCGACACACTTATGTCAATAGCGTGGGGAATGCCCAGCTGTTCCAGTCGGTGTGACAGTTCTTTGACAGCAAATTGATAAATAGGCGACGAATTGACGATCGCCTGGCCACTGGAAATGGGCTTCTCAAGATAATATATCTGAGGAATATCACCATTATAGTTTGGAGAGAGCTTGATGCATTTGAGCACATAATCGAATGCGTTCTGCATCGCATCCTGGTTGATCTGCTGCAATAGGTCAATCAACATTTGCATCATCACAGGGTTAAACCCTGCAATGGCGTAGCTAAGGCGCTTCAGCTCGTCCTCATCCCCGCCAAACGGCCTGCCAAACTCCTCTATTTTCAATTCTATGCCTCTTTCACTAGTAGTGACATGTGGCGTAACTTTCACATAAGCGTAATTAACGTAAGTCTCCAAACGATCATTGATTTCCTCCTCGGTGAGTTTTCTCTTTTTGGGTTCTTCTTTTGCCATTGTTTCTCGATGTATTATGTCATGCTATTGTTGTCCTTGTCAAAGAATTTGAAGAATGACTCGATTTGGTGTTTTCTTAGTTCCTCGGGATCTTTCTCGATATAAATCCTAAACACCTCCTCAGTCTCATGGCCGGTGATGCCCATAATGATTTCTCGTCGGCTCTTTTGCAAGCTAGCCAGAATAAGGGTGTAACCCAAGAACAGATTGCCTTTGCATTGGATATCTCGCAAGCCACTTACAATGCCTGGGAATGTGGACATCGCCTGTGCCCCTACAAGCATATTATCGCCCTGATTAATTATTTTGGAGACGAGCAGTTCACACGCCGAATGCTCCGCATCCTGCTTTCTCTGCAACATAACATGGCAGGGTTGAATAAGAAAAAACCAGCTGAACTGACTACCTACTATATGAAACTGATTGCCCTGCTAGCCGATGAATGTGCCGAGTGGCTAACGACGTTAGAGAGATAGGCCTATCATCATCTGATTATTGCTACAAAAGGTATTCTGATTTATCGGCTCATCATTTTAAAATTACACAAGAATGCAAGCCATGCTAGCTTGAAGTGAGATAGAAAAAAGTTGCTAATATTTCAGTCTTTTGAACAAAGATAGCAATTATATAGGAGTTATTATGTAATTTTGCCACGTCATTGATGATTTTGCTTGTCTTTAAACGCAGCACTGAGGTGAGTGTAAGATCTGACATGGCTAAATCATGGGCAATGCATTGACGCTCAGCAAGGTATAAAGAAAAAAACTAAAGTGCTGCGGAATATATGTTCTTATGAAAAGAAAAACAATCTTTCAACGCACTGTCGCAGCGCTTGTAACCCTCTTCAGCCTTGTCGCCCAGGGGACATGGGCACAAGGGCAGTTTGGCGACATCCCCGCAACGGTGAGTGCCAGCGACGTGGAGGCAACTCATGTGGGCTACATCCAGTTCATGAGCCACGATTCGCTTGTGGTGAATCCCGCAACGGGACTTACAGATACGCTGCACATCGACGATGGGCACAGGTTTCTGACCGAGGAGGAGTTTCAGGCTCTGGTGGCCACCCATCCGGCACGCGCACCACGCAACATTAACGGTGTGGTTGTCGATACCGACCAATATGGCGATTGGGAGAGTCAGGGCGACCAACTATTCGGTTCCTGCGCCGATCTCTGGTCCTACAAGTATCCTTCGGTCGATGCCAATGGCAACAAGGTAGTGCTGTCGGCGCTCATGGGTATTCCCACTAAGATGACATTCTTTGGCGGCTTTGGCACGGCCAAGCCCAACAATCTGGTCATCGGCTGTCACGAGACAATCACCAGCAATTGGGAGTGCCCCACGAACTATAAAAAACAGGGCAGCGCACTTAGCGGCAACGGCATGCTCCTCGAGTTTTGCCGCTACGACTTCATCCGGCAGCCATGTTGCCTGGTTATCCTGCCCGACTATGAGGGCTATGGCTGCACTGCCAGCCGCCCGCACCCCTATCTCTATCAGGAACTGACGGCGCGCCAGGTGGTAGATGCCGTGCGCTACGGCATTGCTCTCCATAAGGAAAAGGGTATGGCCAGTTTCGAGTCAGGCTGGAAGAGTGTGAGCATCGGCTACTCCCAGGGCGGCAGCGTGGCGCTGGCCACCCACAAGTTCATTGAGACCAACGGTCTGAGCGACGAACTGCACTTTGCCGGTTCGGTCTGTGGCGACGGTCCCTACGACCCCATTGCCCACCTGCGCTACTACATGGAGGATAACGGCCGCACCTACGATGTGGGAGAAAGCGGCGGAGAGCGGCAGACCTGGCACACTCGCGGCACCCTCTCCATGCCCATCGTGATGCCGCTCATCCTGAAAGGCATGTGCGACAGCAATCCCATGATGCGCCAGCACAAACTGAACGACTACCTGACAAACTGCTTCCTTGCCACGTCCTCGACAATGATGATTGAGGCGAAAAAGAACGAGAACAAATCCGACCAGTACAGCACCAAAGATGTGAACGACGTGTATCGTGATTGCAAGAATAACGGTAAGAGTTGGACGGGAAAAATCAACAATCCATATGGCGACCCCATTACTGTGGGCGGAACTTACTCTGCCGGTGACATGTCGAATATTTTTTTCTGGGAATTCGATGAAACCGTGTGGGGCGATTTGAGGTACATCATGACACCGGAATGTTGGGATTATTTCAATAACCCGAGCAACTTTGAGGATGCCCAGGGCAACCGCATCACACCCACCGAGCGCGGCATCATGCAGGACCTGCACCGCGCCCTTGAGAGCAACAACCTCACTGTGGGCTGGGTGCCCAAGAACCGCGTGGCATTCTATCACTCGACCTATGACACTGTGGTACCCTATGCCAACCTGATCTCGTTCATGAAGAACCAGAATACGCTCAAGTATTATTTCTACGACGGCAGCACCCGGTGCACGCATGCCGGCGTGAATCCGCCGCGCACCGACAGCAAGTCGGACGCCAATGTGTTTATCTACGACACGCCCAAGGACAACGACCATGTGGCTGCCGGCGAGGACTTCTTCTTCTGGGGTGCCAGTATGAAAGTAGCCGGTATCACGCCCGACTATTGGCTGTTCAAGTGGGTGGTGACGGGTGATAATTAATGTTCATAATTTAGAGTGATATGAAAAATAAATATTTCATCCTGATGATCACGGTGCTGCTGTCGCTGACGGTAAGTGCGGCTAAGACGCAAGGCACAGTGAACCTAACGCTGACTGGCGCCAGTGGTTCTTCTGCAACCCTCAGTGCAGTGGCCACCTTCGACGATGCCACCCACACTGCTACGCTGGGCAACGGCTACAATGCCTGCATCACACAATATGAGGAAGGCACCATCACCATCCCCGGCACATGCGAGCTGGGGGGCGTAAACTATACGGTGGAAGTGGGTCCCATGGCCTTCCGTTTCTGCAACCGCATCACGGCTGTCATCGTGGGCGAGGGTGTGACAAAGATCGGTGCCTACGCCTTTGTAGGGTGTGCATCGGTGACGTCGGTGCGACTGCCCTCCACCCTGCAGTCCATCGGTTCGGGAGCCTTCTGCGAACTGGCTTCGCTCAAGACGATGACGTGCAATGCCTCCACGCCACCCACATGGGAGTGGAACGACGTGTTTACCACTATTGGCACCCAAGCCAGCATGAGTAAACTGGCTGCCCAGAGGACGCTCTACGTTCCAACAAGCGCCTATGTCAGTTACAAGGACTATAAGTTCGACGGCACCTCGACCGATGCCCACGAACTTGTGGGATGGTTGCACGCCTTCAAGAATATCCATGGATTCAGTGCCGAACCGGTGACCATCGGTTCGGCCGAAGAGCTGATGGCGTTCCGCGATGCAGTGAACAGCGGAACAGCATACAAAAACAGTATCGAACCATACTCGGTCATCCTGACGGCCGACATCGACCTCTCGTCCGTCAGCAACTGGATGCCCATAGGCTACACCACCGGTAACGAGGGCCGTTCCTTCAGTGGAACCTTCAACGGCAACGGACATGTCATCTCGGGGCTTACCTCCTCCCAGATCGAAATCTCAAGCGATGGTCTGTTTGGTGTGACCAGTGACGCCAACATCTATCACTTCCATCTGCTCAACCCCGTAATTTCTAAATCCGCGTATGTTGGAACCGTCGTCGGCAGGGCCAACAACACTCACATCAGCGATGTGCTTGTCACCAGCAATGCCAGTGGCAGCAATTTTACCGTGAATGCCCATTCTGTCGCTGGAGGCATTGTGGGGGTAAGCGATGCCTCCACCACCATCGAACGCTGTCTGTTCCGCGGCCGCATCAAGGGTGAGGTCGCTGCCGGAGGCATCATAGGTTACGGCCTCCAGGGGCTGACCATCACCGACTGCTCGGCCGACAACTACCTCGCGAACGCCAGTGGTGGGGTTGCGGCTGGTGGCATTGCGGGCCTCGCCACACAGGCCACCATCACACGCTGCTTCGCCCGTAACGAGTTTGCTAACGTCACGTTGAGGGGTGCCATCATCGGAGAATTGCGCGACACGGAATCTTCCACCACGCTCACCACCGACATCTCCTCCTGTGCCTATTGGAAGAACCCCTCGAACCTGGCCCCGGTTGGTATCAGGAGTGGCGGCAAGCCCAACTACACTGAGACCGTTGCAAACGCGCCTTACGAGTCGGCAGCAAGCATGATAGGCTATGCCACCTCCGGAACACTGGGCGACGGTTGGCACTATTTCCGTGCCGAAGACCATTTCTACGACTATCCCATCCCCGAAACGCTGGCCGACATGTATCTCAGGGACTTGAAATACGAGACTGATGAGAACGGGCTTGTTTACAGACCCTTAGAAGACAGTACCGGAGTCATAGGCTACACAGTGGTTGGCTACACGGGCACAGCCGAGACGCTCACCATACCTGACCTCTTCAAGGGGCAAGGTGTGGCAGCAATTGCCGCTGATGTGTTTAATGGAAACAAAACCATCAAGAACATCACTTTGGGCAAATGGATAGCGGAGATTGGCGACAGCGCCTTCTACGGCTCTGCCATCAAGACACTGAATTTCGGCACTTATAACTATTTCATCGGCGTAAGTGCCTTTGAGGACTGCGATAGCCTGCAGCAAGTGGAACTGCCCAACGCTATTCGCTCCATCGGAGCCCGCGCCTTCTGGAACTGCGACAACCTGACTTCGTTTGGCATCGGCTACGACTTAGAAGCGCACGACGGCAATTTCTTGGCCTACTGCCCCAAACTGAGCCATTTTTATCTCCGAAGCGGCGTACCAAAAACCAAAAACGGCTTCTACTGCTTGGACAATGTACTGATTCACCATGCTAACCCATTGACCAGCCCCACCACCTACATCGTTGCTTGTGCTCCCGGAAAAACGGGCAGCTACACCCTGCCGACGCAATTAGGCGACGGGACCCTCACTTCCCCCCGCATCATTGTGCTGAGCGACTGCTTCGAGGGTTGCACGGGGCTTACCGGCATCACCTTCCCCGCCGACAAGACCTACTGGGTGGGCGCACGTGCCTTCAACGGAGCCACCAACTTGCGCTACATCGACATGAGCAATGCGCCAATCCGCGAGAGCGACGGATACGGTGACCTTGTCTATTACAACGTTGACCGCCAGAACGAGGACGACCCCTTCTACGGCACCAGCAATAGCACCATCATCTATCTGCCTGCTGGACACGATGCTCAGGACGACGAGACCAACGTAGTGATTGGCGGCACGGCCAACCGTCTGTTGCTCACCGACGGATGGGACTTCATGCCGCCCGTCGATATCACCGCCACCAACGGCGTTACCTACGACCGTACCTTCACGGCCACTCTCACCGAGTTGACCCAACCCACGGGAAACAAGATTACCGTGATCGACGAGGAAACAGGTGAAACCAAGGAAATCGACGAACTCGTGGTGACGGGCTACGCCTACCCGCCTACCGGCTATTCAGTGTGCCTGCCCTACGAGCTCACCTTCACCAGCGATAGCATTAAGGTCTATGAGCCCGTGTCCATAGCTGCTCCCACGGGGGGCACTGGCGAGCGCCTGAACGTCATCTTCACCGAAGTGACCGACAAGACGATGGAGCCCTACAAACCCTACTACATCACAGTCTGCGGTGACGAGGAGTATGACCTGAACACCACCGACACAACTTCCATCCCACGCCAGCCGACGATGACACCGTGGCAGAGCCAGAACATCGAGTTCAAGGGCACCACCACCGTCATCAGCAATGCCGACCTCTGCGCCGATAACAGCAAACCCGCCTACATCCTCCAGGACGATGGCAACTGGCACCGCGTGGCCGCCGACATTGAAGAGGCCTACGTGCCCACCTTCCGGGCCTACTTCCAGGCCACCGAGAGCAATGACGCCCTACTGCTCACAACGCTCATAGGCATGCAGGGCGATGTGAACCAGGACGGCAGCGTTGACATCAACGACGTCACCGACCTGATTAACACCATCCTCACATCGCTGACTGATATTATACCCGCCTCGGCCGACGTCAACCTGGACGGCCAAGTCAACATTAGCGACGTGACAGCCCTGATCGGATACCTGCTCACCGGCACTTGGAACTGATGCTGTAGCACAACCAAAGATTATCGAGGAGGGAGTTTTTGACGAACTTCCTCCTCGTTGTGTGTTGGATTTCTATCAAAAACACTGGATGAGAATTGTCAAACAAACAGATTGAAATACCTTAAAAGCACCGAACGAAACACCTCAAAAAGAAAGAATTTCTTGCGCAGCCCAAATATTTGCATTATCATAGCCGACAGATTAATGAACAAATATATGGAATATCTAAGCAGGACATAATATATTCATTTACCCTACATTAACGTGAGTTCGACGAAATTTAATTAATTGAAAATTAGGAACATAGCGGAATTTTTAGTAATTTTGTAGTGCAAAAAAAACAATAAAAACAACCGCTATGTTTCCTGATGACAAAATTATAGAAATATTCTCAATGTGTGATGATTTCAGCAAGAATTTTGACGACATCATCCAGAAAAATTCCATCGATGCCCGTGAATCAACAAAGAAGCGCAAGTATCACCGTGATGGCACCATGTCCGATGCCGAGGTGATGACGATTCTTGTGTTGTTCCACGGCTCTGGCTATAGATGTCTGAAGCATTTCTATCTCGATCATGTGTGCAAGCACATGCGGCATCTCTTTCCTAAAGTCGTGTCTTACAACCGTTTCGTTGAACTCCAGAAACGCGCGGTCATCAAGTTGGCCGTATTTGTCAAGACTATTCTGATGGGCAAGTGCACCGGCATCAGTTTCATTGACAGCACCCCGTTGAGGGTTTGCAGGAACCAGCGGATACTCCAGCACAAGACCTTCAAGGGCATCGCCCAGAGAGGGAAATGCTCGATGGGATGGTTCTTCGGCTTCAAGCTGCACATCATATGCAACGAATTGGGCGAGATCGTCAATTTCATGTTCACGCCTGGCAACGTGGATGACCGGGATCCGCTCAAGGTGGAACGTTTTACAGAGGAACTCTACGGAAAGATCATCGCCGATCGGGGATACATCAGTAAAGACCTGCTCTGCAAACTCTTTGTCAATGGCATTCAGTTGATAACCAAGCTGAAAAACAAGATGAAGAACTCGCTGATGAGTGTCGCCGACAAGGTGCTGCTGCGCAAGCGCGCCATCATTGAGTCAGTCAATGACGAGTTGAAGAACATGGCTCAGATTAAGTCGGAGGCCAAGCGGTCTTAGGAAGACAATTAATTAAGGCAACTCCTTGGC
>JAZQJW010000023.1:0-17270 GCA_045541835.1 Sodaliphilus sp.
CTCCTGGTCAAACTCCTCCTCGTTCTGGGGACGGATGAACATGTTGGTCACGAAGTGGGCCTGCCATGCCACCTCCATGATAAAGCGCACCTTCATGCGGGTGTCCTTGTTGGCACCGCAGAAACCGTCAACAACAAACAGACGCTTGCCGCTCAGCTGCTTCACGGCGAGTTGCTTCAGGGCAGCCCAGGTGGCCTCGGTCACGGGCTTGTTGTCGTTGGGATAACCGGGAGTGGTCCACCACACCTTGTCGTGGCTGTTGGCATCGTCAACGATGAATTTATCTTTAGGAGAACGGCCGGTGTAGACACCTGTCATCACATTGATGGCACCCAGTTCGGTTTCCTGACCCTTGTCATAACCTTCCAGACCGGGTTTCATCTCCTCATTGAACATCACCTCATAGCTGGGGTTGTAAAGAACCTCGGTAACACCAGTGATACCGTACTTCTCTGCTAAGATAGCCTTATCAAATTTAGCCATAATAAAACTTTAATTATTAATGATTTAGAAATTACCTTAATTTGAAAACGGTGCAAAATTACGCAATAATTTATAATGAGCGGCATGAATTAAAGAAAAATTTCCTTAATTGGCGCCTCATTATATATTTTTAGCAGTTCAGCAGCCACCACAACCGCAATCACAGCCGTCACCGTGGTCATGACCACAGTCACCACTGCCGCAGTCCTCACAGCCGCATCCGCAGCCATGATGCTTGGGATTGAGTTCCTCGGGGGTTGCGTCGCGCACCGTCTTGACGTATCCGCTATAGCGCACCGTCTCGCCGGCCAGCTGGTGGTTGAAGTCCATGAAGACCTTGTCGTCGGTGACCTTGACCACTTGTCCCTCGATGCGCATACCCTCCTGAGTCATCATGGGCACGCGTGCACCGGGGCGGATATTCTCGGCGTCAAACTTGCCGTCGATATGAAAAATTTCCTTTTCAAGTTCATAAATCAGCTCGGGGTTCTTCACACCAAAAGCCTCATGGGGCTGCAAGGTAAAGTCAAACTTCTCGCCCTGCTCCAGTCCCATGATGTGGTTCTGGAAGCCCTCGATAAGCGACAAATCCACACCGAAGACAAAGGCGTCGGGATGCTCATCGTTGAACTTGAAGACACTGACTTGCTGGTCGTCGCTGACGACAAAGATTTCATACACAAGCTCTACATATTTACCTGCTTGAATTTTCTCCATTTTGTTTTGAGTTGATGTTTTTTAATTGTCATTATTCAGGCAGCATCTGTCCATCACCTGGCGCATGCGGTCAAGAGCGGAGAGGCCACCCATAAAACTGTTTTTTCTAATTTTTGGCAAAGATAGTGCAAAAATCCGTTTATCGGTGCAACTCAGAGAGTTTTCTTTCTGAATGAGAGAACATTTCACCGAAACTCATTCACCCTGGCTCACTGTTAATGCAGAACTCCAACTTTCTAATTGAAAATCGGAACAATTTGTCTATATTACAAGTGATTTCGTCTAAAAACTTTGCCGAGTTGTAGAGAGTTGTATATCTTTGCGAAATTCAAATGAGTTAATTAATCACGATATCGGATATGACATCAACCAATCAAGAGACCCAGACCAAGAACCGCTATCTTGTGCTGCACCTGCTATGTTGGGCAGTGATTATCGTCGTGCCCCTGTTCTTCCACAGTTCTGGCGATGACTGGCCAACAGTCATGAACCGTTACATGCGCTGGTTGGGCAATCCGCTGGCCTATATGCTGGTATTTTACATCAACTACTTGTGGCTTGTGCCTCGCTTCCTGCTCAAGAAACGCGACTGGAAGATGTTCCTGCTCATCAACGTGATTGTCATCATGGCCGGGTTGTTCACCATCGACTTGTTTCACTGGTGCGCTATTCGCCTACTGCCCGAGATTCCCAGCAATGGACCCAAAAAGCCATATGTGAGATTTCCGCGCTACTTCTGGGCCATCTTGACACTCATCTTGATCACCGCGCTGGCCGTTGCCGTTCGCATGCTCCAGCGCTGGCAGCACATCGAGGAGGCCCGCAAGGAAGCCGAGACCGCTCGCGCCGAGGCCGAGTTGAGCAACCTGCGCAACCAATTGAATCCCCACTTCCTGCTGAACACGCTGAACAACATCTATGCGCTCATCGCCTTTGACCAGGACAAAGCACAGACAGCAGTGAGCGAGCTGAGCAAGTTGCTGCGTCACATGCTTTACGAGAATCAACAGGACTTTGTGCCATTGAGCAAGGAGGCCGATTTCATCAATAATTACATTGAGTTGATGAAAATACGCATGACCGACAATGTGAAAGTCCATACCAATATCCACGTGAAGCCCAACGACTCGACACCCGTGGCGCCGCTACTGTTTATTTCCCTGATCGAGAACGCTTTCAAGCACGGCATCTCCCCTCAAGGCAAGGGTGAAATCAGTATTGACCTCAATCAGGAGAATGGCGACATCACCTGTGAAATCCGCAACACCTGTTATCCCAAGCGTGAGAACGACAAGAGCGGCTCAGGCATCGGCCTGGAACAGGTGAGCCGCCGTCTGGAACTCTTGTACCCCGACCACTACACATGGGAGAAGGGCATGAGCGAAGACGGCCAAACATATTATTCCAAAATCACCATTAAGAAAGAATCATGATCATCAAGTGTGCAATTGTCGATGACGAGCCTTTGGCAGTCGAACTGCTGGCAAGTTACGTGAAAAAGATACCCTTCCTGGAGTTGTGTGGCAAGTATAACAACGCTACCGATGCCTTGCATGGCATCGGAGAACAGCCGGTTGACCTGCTCTTCCTTGACATCCAGATGCCTGAGCTCAATGGGCTGGAATTAAGCAAAATGGTTCCCGAGAACACACGCATCGTGTTCACGACGGCCTTCAACCAGTATGCCGTCGACGGTTTTCGCGTCAACGCGCTTGACTACCTGCTGAAGCCCATCAGCTATGCCGATTTCCTGGAAGCGTGCAACAAGGCACTGCAATGGTTCCAGCTCACGCAGCAGAGCGATCAGCAACCTGCTGCCGTCGAGGAGCCACGCAGCATCTTTGTCAAGAGCGAATACAAGTTGTTGCAAATCAACCTTGATGACATCCGTTATATCGAGGGTCTGAAGGACTATGTAAAAATCTATACTGAGGAATCTCCCCATCCCATCCTCTCGCTGATGAACATGAAAGCCATCGAACAGATGCTGCCGGCATCTCGCTTCATCAGGGTTCACCGCTCCTTTATTGTCCAGAAGAGCAAAATCCGCGAGATAGAGCGCAACCGCATCGTGTTCGGTGACGTGTACATTCCCATAGGTGACAGCTACAAGCAAGCGTTCCAGGAATTCATCAACGGCAAATAATCTTGTAAAAACGGAGATTACGGAAGATACGGACAAAGCGGAGGATACGGAACTTTCAGATTTTTCAGGAAACTATGGTGGCCGCGTCATCTCGACGCAGCCACCAATTGTAAACCTTAAAACATCTTTTTTACAGGGCCGTACCTAATTAACCTTCGGCCCCTTTATCGCTTCCAATCCATAGAGTTGAAAATCATGGAGTGAAGATGAATTCATTTTTTTGAAGAAACAAAGGTAGTGCTTTTTATAGAAATTCATCTGAACAGATGCTAAAAAACATTTATTAATAGCACTTTTTACCTTAATAATAATAGTAATTGTCAAAAAATACACTACATTTGCGAATTGAAACCAATCATGCAATGGCATGAAAAGATTGTTAGGGTGTTATTCCGAGGGGTTGCTAAGCCGCTTCCTTGAGGATAATGTCCCGTATTGGCTTGACTAAACCAAAAGGATTTTATACATTGTAGAATGAAAAAGTTATCATTTTTGCTGATTTCAGCACTGGTATGCATCCAAGCGCTCGCCATCCCGGCTCACAAAGGCTTGGTGCAGATGCCTCAGCCCGATGGCACCTATGTGACAATCGGACTCGTGGGCGATGAGTTTTACCACTTTAATGTAACTACCGACGGTTACACTGTGATACAAAATGACGAGGGCGCCTATGTGTACGCCCAACGCGACGGCATGACCCTGGTGCCCAGCCAGGTGCTGGCCCATGACGCCAAGGATCGCACCGCAGCCGAACTCCAACTGCTCGCCAACACACCCAAGCGCCTTGTTGACAAGACTGGTGTGAACATGGCCCAGATGCAGCGAGTTAAACGCAACGTTGACCTCTCGAACTTTGACTTTGAGAACTTCCGCGGCTTGGTGATTCTGATTGACTTTGCCGACAAGAAATTCTCGTCTAACGATCCCAAGTCTTTCTATACCGAAATGTTCAGCACCCCGAACCTGTCGCAATGGACTGACCCGAAAACCGGAGCCCAGGTGAACTGCAACGGTAGTGTGCGTGACTATTTCGATGACCAGTCCAACGGCGCTTTCACCCCCCCGTTTGACGTGTACGGTCCCTATACCTCCACCCGCAACGCGAGCCAATGCCAGCGTTACTCCCACTCCATCTTCACCAAGGCATTGCAGGAAGCCAATGCCGAAGTTGACTTCAGCCGCTACGACAACAATGGTGACGGCAAGGTGGACATGGTCTACTTCCTGGTGGCAGGATACACCTCAAGCTATGGTGGCAACAACTCAGGCTACCTGTGGCCCCATGCCTCTAACCTCTATTATGACTATATCTCCTACGACGGCAAGTGGATGGACCGCTATGCGTCCTCAGGTGAGTTGTATGGTTGGGAAAGCAGCCCCTCGACAGTAGTGACCGAGGGCATCGGCACCGTGTGCCATGAGTTCAGCCATGTGCTGGGCTTGCCCGACTTCTATGACACTGACTATGACGATGGAGGCGGACAGAGCCACGACCCGGGCGGCTGGGACCTGATGGCCGGCGGTAGCGACTATAACTACGGCCGCACCCCCGTGGGCTATACCTTCTATGAGCGCTATGCCCTGGGATGGGCAAATCCCAAAACCATCACCCAGGCAGGCAGCTACACCTTGGAGGCCGTGAACACATCACGCAGCGGCTACATCCTGCGCTCACCAGTTCAGAAAGAGTTCTTCACTATCGAGAACCGTCAGCGCACCGGCTGGGACACCTATCTTCCCGGCCATGGCATGATTGTTACCCGTGTGGACAGCACCAATGCGAGCATCTGGAGCCAGAACAAGGTGAACTGCAATCCTGCACATAACTATTTTGAGATGTTGCGCGCAGGCAATTCCACCTCGGGCGACAGCAGCAGTGATCCCTTCCCCGGCACACTGGGCAATCCCATGCTGACCAATGAGACCTACCCCAACTTGAAGACTTGGGGTGGCTATGGCAACGACTTCAATATCGTCGGCATCAGCGAGAAGAACGGCGTCATCTCCTTCAACGTAGTGGAGGAAGGCGGCCTGCAGATGCTTATTGAGGACTTTGAGGACATGACAGCCAACAGCAGCACCACCGACCAAAATGTGGAAGGCACTTTCACCAACTGGTCATTCAACAAGGCCGGTGTGCGTGCTCCCGGCGAGGGCAAGGCCGATGGCGATCATAGCGTGATGATGAAGCTGCCCAGCCAGTTCTTCAGCACCACCCCCCTCTATTACAACACCTACCTTGCCAGCATGACCGTGTTCAACACCGGTGCTTATGTGGCCAAGTATACTCTTGAGTACTCCCTCGATGACGGAGCCACCTGGCTCAGGGTCTTCACCCCTGCCGGCGGCGTGTCGGCCGAGGTTCCCGCCAAGACGACAGCCATCTGCTACTGGAACCTTGAACTCAACAACCACCAGCCCGCGCTCTACCGCGTGTCGCAAATAGGCGGTAACAAGAATGCCGCGACCTATATCGACAACTTCACCCTGTATTACACCGGTGAGGAAGGTGGTCCCATCGAGTACAAGGAAGGCGATGTGAACAACGACAACGAGGTGAATGTTGCTGACGTGAATTCCTTGATTGACATCGTCCTTGGAGGTAACGTCGATAACGACACGAGAAAGCGTGCCGACGTTAATAAGGACAACGAGGTGAACATTGCCGATGTCAATGCTCTCATCAGCATGATTCTCAGCTAAAACCTAACTATCAAGGTGGATACTATCACCCATCAAGACCCGGCGAACACAATGACCCAACTTGAATCACAGATAGCATCCACCTTGATTTTAATCATAACCACATAACCATTTTCAAGAATTAATTTTATTATCAATACAGTTCATAAGCTATGAAGAAAATCTTAACGTTATCGGTGTTGATGTTGGTGTGCTTGATATCACGCGCCGTTCCTGCTGATCCCACTCCAGTGAAAGTGACCCAGCCCGATGGCACCACATTAACCCTCACTTTGCACGGTGACGAGTTCTTCCACTTCACCACAACCATCGATGGCTACACCGTGATGAAAAACACAGAAGGCTACTATACCTACGCCCGACTTGAAAGCGGCAGGCTGGTAGCGAGCAACCGCATCGCCCGCGACCCGTCGCAACGCTCTAATGCCGACCGTTCGGCACTGGCCTCCACACCCAAGGGCCTGGCAAGTGAATCCATGGTCCAGAACGGCCGCAAAATGTTGGGAAAGCGCAACAGCGTGATGCGTCGCGTGGGTTCTGACGGCATGATGAATTACGACGGATTCCGTGGCTTGATCATCCTGATTAACTATACCGACAAGAAGTTCTCGATGCAGGATGCCAACGCATTCTATGACGACATGGTCAACACCCATGATTTCACCGGCTACACGCTCAACGGCCGCACCGTGAGAATGACAGGCAGTGTGCGCGACTATTTCTATGATAACTCATCCCATGTGTTTGACCCGCACTTTGACATTGTGGGTCCTGTAAATGTGAACTTCACCTGCACCTCTCCAGGCGGCTCATCCAATGCCGAGCCGATTTTTAATGAGGCGCTGGACCTTGTGGATGAAGAAATTGACTTCAGCGACTATGACACCGACGGCGACGGATACGTTGACATGGTATTCTTCCTCGTAGCCGGCTTGTCGGCCAACTATAGCGGCAACAACGGCAACTACCTGTGGCCCCACATGTACTACCTGTACAACACCCCCATGCACGACGGCGTGGAGTTCGGCCTGTATGCCTGCTCCACCGAGATTGCCGGCTGGGAGAACTATTGGTCGGACGTGAACGGCATCGGCACCTTCTGCCACGAGTTCGGTCATGTGCTTGGTCTTCCTGACCTCTATGACACCGACTACAGCGGTAGCGGCGGTGAGAGCCGCAACCCCGGTGAATGGTCCATCATGGCTGGCGGTAGCGGTAACAACTACGGCCGCAATCCTGTGGGCTACAGTCTGTATGAGCGTTACGCCTTGGGGTTCACCCAACCTCTTGTCATCAATCACGCGGGGCACTACAGTATGCAGCCACTGGATGAGAGCAACCAGGGTTATCGACTCGACACTCCTGTCGATAAAGAATTCTTCCTCATCGAGAACCGCCAGCCCGGCAAGTGGGACCGCTATCTTCCCGGCCACGGCATGATGATTGCACGCGTCGACAGCACCAACGAGTATATCTGGTGGGCCAATCAGGTGAACTGTAATCCCAAGCGCATGTACTATGAACTGCTGCGCGCTAAATACAATGGTGAGGACAGTGGCAGTGACCCCTTCCCCGGAACGGGTGGAGTGACCTCAATCACCAATGTCACCACCCCCAGCTTGCAGACATGGGGAAAATTCTTCAACGACTATGCCATCTTCAACATCACCGAGGATGAAACAACCATCACGTTCGATGTGGAAGATGACAAGACTATCCTGAACGTCATCGAGGACTTTGAAAACATGCCCGTCACCACCGACTTGAGTGCCAAGGGCGTGGAAGGCGTCTTCAGCAAGTGGGACTTTGTGAAGTGTGCCGTGGAGAGTCCTGAAGAGGGCAAGTGCAGCGGCAGCCGTGCCGTGGCAATGAAAAAGCCGAGCCAGGTGACCACGTCAAAGCCGCTCAGCATCTGCCCCTACATGCTCTCTTACACCATTCACAACCCGACGAGCACCGCAGCCAACATCAAGTTCTCCTACTCGCTTGACCGCGGTGAGACTTGGACTGCACCCCTCGAGGGCACCATCTCGGCCGAAGGCCATTCCGTTCACACGGCTATGGTCAGCTTGCCGATGACCGCACCCATCATGCTGCGTTTCAATCAGGTATCGGGCAGCAACAAGGTGAGCATCTACCTTGACAACATCAAGCTGTATTATCAGGACACCTGGCCCGAGGAAATCATCGCTGGCGACGTGAACCGAGACAGCGAGGTCAACATCGCCGATGTTAACGTAATGATCATGCTGATCCTGGACGGTGACATCGATGACGAAACAAAACCCATTGCCGATGTAAACGGCGACGGTGAGATCAACATTGCCGATGTGAATATGTTGATCGACATGATTGTCAGGTAAGAGAGCGTTTTTCTCTTACCTGACACACACCTAATCTATATACCACAACTGACCCTTAATCATCTATTATTAACTATAAATTTGATGGATATGAAAAAGTGTTTATTATTTCTTACAATGGGACTGATGTTCCTAGCAGCACGTGCCGTCCCGGCTGACCCGACACCCGGACAGGTTACACAGCCCGACGGCACGAAGCTCACCGTGGTATTACATGGTGACGAGTTCTTTAACTACTTGACTACCCTCGATGGTTACACGGTGGTCAAGAACGAGGCGGGCTATTACACCTATGCCCGCCAGTCTGGTAATACCTTGGTTGCCGGCAATCTGATTGCACGCGATGAGGCAAAGCGCACCGCTGCCGACCGCGCTGCTCTCGCTGTCGTACCTAAGGGTCTGAAAAGCCAAGCCATGGTTCAGCGTGGCAAGAAGATGTTGGACCACCGCAACAACTTGATTCGCGGCATCGGCCACGGTGGTCACATGGATTACAGCAAGTTCCGCGGCCTGATCATTCTGATCAACTACACCGACATCACGTTTGAGGATTGCACACCGTCGAACTACACACCCCATGATTTCTATGAAGAGATGATCAACAGTCATGACTACAAGGGTTTCACGCTTCCCGCAGGAACCAAGGTTGACTGCATGGGCAGTGTGCGTGACTACTACTACGACAACTCGTACCAGCAGTTTGACCCGCATTTCGATATCCTGGGCCCGATTGACGTTCCCTTCGCCAGCACCGACGCCCATCAGTTCCGTTGCGACTCCATCTTCTTTGCCGCTCTCAATGCACTTGATCCTGAAGTGGACTTCAGTCAGTATGACACCGATGAGAACGGCACTGTCGACATGGTCTTCTTCCTTGTTGCCGGTTACGGCTCGGACCACAGCGACAACAACCGCGACTACTTGTGGCCTCACATGAAGGATTTCGCGGAGTCTCCCGTGCTTGATGGCGTGAACTTCAGCCTCTATGCCTGCTCAACCAATATGATGGGCGCACAGGGCGACTTTATCTCGCTGGGCAGCATTGCTGGCATCGGCACCATCTGCCACGAGTTCAGCCATTGCTTGGGTCTGCCCGACTTCTATGATACCGACAACGACGGCAGTGGCGGTGTCAACCACGCTTATCCCTTGACCTGGTCTGTCATGGCCAGCGGCTTCAAGAACAACACCGGTCGCAATCCCACCGGCTACAGCCTGTTCGAGCGCTATGCTCTCGGTTTTGCCACCCCCACCCTCATCGAGGGCGAGGGAACTATCACGGTGTCTGCTCTTGAAAAGGATAACACTGGCTATCGCCTGAACACGGCCAACGAGGGTGAGTACTTCATCATCGAGAATCGCCAGCGCATCAAGTGGGACAATAACCTTCCCGGTCCTGGTATGCTGATCTGGCGTGTTGACTCGACCAATGTCGATGTCTGGGAGAACAACCTGGTGAACGCCAATCCCAACCACAATTACTATGAACTGCTCCGCGCCAACTTCAACGGCATGAACGACAGTCCTCGTGACCCGTTCCCCGGCACGACCAACGTTACCTCGATTTCTAACGCCACGCAGCCCAACCTGCGCACGTGGGACGGCAAGTTGAGCCAATATGCCTTCACCAACATCACCGAGGCCGACAGCATCATCACCTTTACTGTGGTGAAAGACAACTCCAAGAGTTCCATCGAGGACTTTGAGAAGATGCCCGTGGGCGCTACCCTCAACGAGCGTGGTGTGGCTGGTGTATATGCCAACTGGGACTTCTACAACTGTGCTGTTGTTGACACCGCTCAAGTGGGTAACGGACATGTCGTAGCCATGAAGAACGGCAGTTACTTCAACACCGTCGAGAACCTGAACAAGATTCCTAAGGTTGTTCGCTTCAAGATTTACAATCCCACTTCAACTGGTGTATATATCACGCCGCAGTATTCGAACAACAACGGCGGTCGCTGGAGAGGTCTGGACACTTATCCCTATGACTTCTATCTCGCTGCCGGCACCGAGGCTTCGGCAACGATTACCTCACTGCCTACCAACACACCCATCATGCTGCGACTCAAGTGTCAGGGCAGTTCGACAGAGTACTGCTACATCGATGACATCGAGATCTGCTACGAGAGCACTTGGACTCCCGAGCCCGAGTTTATCCTGTGTGACGTAAACCGTGACGGCGAGGTGAACATCACCGATGCCATCGACCTGATCAGTTACATCATCAACGATGAAGGCGACATCGACCTGGATGCTGCCAACTACAACCAGGATAACGAGGTGAACATCACCGATGCCATCGACCTGATCAATTACATCCTGAACAACTTCTGATGTAATTGAAGTCATTCTAAACGTTTAGCGTGTGCCCCAAGGGTTGATGAGCCCTTGGGGCACACCCTTTTTCTCAGGGACCTACTGCCGCCCCGATGGGGTAATGGTGATTGTTCACCATCACCAGTACAGGGATTGCAATTATCATGTCCCTACTAAATGATGGCGCTGCGCGCGAGAACCTTTAGCTCGGCGTAGCCAAATCAAACAAAATTATTTGGCAATGATATAGATGTTGGCCCAACCTTTTGCGAAACCAAACCCTGCGGGGCTAATGCTAATTTCACGAATTCATCTAATTTTAATGATGTGATTCTTTATTTTGTAATTCGTCTAATTAGAGAAATTAGCATTGAAAAAAACAATGGGCCAACTGCTATATCGTTCCCATCCCGTTTAGGGACCAAGTTGCGAACCTCTAAGAGGTTCTTGCATGGTCTTTCTCATTGAAATCGCTTCTTTGAACCGCTGACATCTTCGGTGTTTTTCCCCCGGACATTCATGAAATAAAACAACTGTGCCGAGGGTCTGAAACTCTCGGCACAGTCGTTTATCAGGGAACTATCCTATCCCAGATTCAATACTGAACCATGGAATTAAAAGTCGTTCAAGACGAAATTGATCAGTTCAATGGCATCGGTGATGTTCACCTCGCTATCCTGGTTGTAGTTAGCAGCATCGAGATCGATGTCGCCTTCATCGTTGATGATGTAATTGATCAGGTCAATGGCATCGGTGATGTTCACCTCGCCGTCACGGTTCACGTCACCCAGGATGAACGCAGGACCAGGATTGCCAACGGTGAAGGGAACGGGATCGTTAAAGAACCAGTTCCAGTCATAGTTGTTGGGGAAGTAGGGCGACCAGACAACAACATAATACTTCGTGCCTTCGGTCAGGTAATAGGAACCGCTGATGTCGATAGTGGCAGTACCATTCTCCTCCAGGTCAACCTGAGTGGTCTGGGCTGTAGTGGCTACAGTATACTTGCCAGCGTCGTCTCTGGTTGCGAGAGCCCAGCGGATGGTGCCCTGCCAGGGACCGCTCAGAGCCTTCACCTCGAACGAGCCGCGCACGTTGTTGGCAGGCATCATTTCGGCCTCATAGGTGGTACCGGTTACTACAACACCACCGTTCTCACCCTCTTCAGAGGGACGGATGCCCATGATGGCATACTGGTCGGCGTTGAAACCTTCCTTGTACTCGTCGTGCTCATAGGGGGTGTCACCGTAGATACGCGGTGAGAGCAGGTCGAAGCTGAACCAGCTGTTATATTCCTCGGGCTGGAAGCCCCAGATGATGCGAAGTCTACCCTCAGAATCATAGCCGTCCACCACGAAGGCGTGACCAGTGTGGGTCTCAGCTCCACTGTTGGCAATCGTCCTGTAGCCAAAGTAGAGAACGGGGCGACCCTCATCGAGTTCGGTGTAAACCATCTCACGCCAGTTAGCATCAGTGTAATTGGCCTTCTGCAAGAACTGCATGTTGGGGTTGTAGTCGAAGTAAGCAACCATAGCCTTGATGATCTGATCATAACTTACATTGGTGCTGCTGGTCGAGAATCTGGCTTGGAGGGCAACAGCGACATCATAAATCATCTGAGCACAATCCTGCCAGTTGGTAGAGGTCTCGGTGTAAGCGTTCTTCATGTTGCGGTACTTGTAACTGTGGTTGAAGTTGGCCGTAGCGGTTTTCTCTTCGTTACCCAGCATGTAGTGGAAGGTGTTCGAGCCGTTACCGTAAGCGGGGAACTGCAAGCCCTTCATGATGTGAGCGACAGCGATGGGCACGCAACCAGCATAGCAGTGCTCCCCGTTATAGGTGGGGAAGTAGTTGTTGTAGGGACCAAACTGGTGCCAGTGGGGACCCTCACCATAGTCATTCAGGAACATGGGCTTCACACCCTCGGGGTTCATCTTGATCATCGGGTTCTTCTTGATCGCCAAATTGGGATAATGGCGCATGGACTCCAAACTCAACTGATAGAGTTTAAGCATTTGCTGCATGGGCTCGGGAGCCTGGTTGAAGTTGAACGAGCCACGGTCGCTGTAAGCCAAAACGGCATCGGTCATGTCGTCACCGGCAACAATCACGTAACCCTGACCACCGTCACGGTTGAACACATAGTAATCGGCCTGACCCACCGAGTTCATGCCTTCATAGCTCAAGGTCACCTTGGCGTTAGAAGCATTGAGCTTGGCGGGTTTAGCAAACTGCTGCTTAGCGATTGCCTCGGCCTGAGCAGGGGTAATCACCTTAGCATTAATGCCCTGTGAGCACAAGGCAACTGCTGCGAGTAAAAATAAAAACTTCTTCATAAAAAAACTATTGGATTAAAATTAACACTCAGTCATTTTACACAACGCTTATAGTTTAGCGGTAAAATTATTAGGTTATTTGTAGATTAAATCTGGTAAAGTTTATAGTTTCAAAAAAATATGAGGCAATCCCGTGGCACATATTCATTCATCCACGTACTGATTTCACCTCACAATCTTCTTCACGCTGCAAAAATAAGTTGTTTTGCCGAAACTTCAAAACTTTTTAAGATAAAACTTATAATAATTCAAATATGATTATTGTTAGGACTAATTCAATGTATTGAATAACAGCACTTTGTAAAATATACATTTTTTCAAGGCGGTCTGTAATTATGAAGCGATAACACGGGTAAGACGCTGTCAGGTAGAATAATACCCTACTGATAGCGATGATAACGGGCCAAAATGAACCTTTGAAATCCACTACCAAAAACAGTTAACTAAAAATAACAATTTTTTACACAATAAATTTGTCCAACTCAAAAAGTGGACCTACCTTTGCGTCAAAGTTGGAAATATTAATACTATTCATCCTAAATGAACATCGCGTTGTGAAACGGGGTGTTTATTTTTTACCCTTATTTCATGGTCATTACTGGAAACGAGAAGAAAATAATGTGAGGAAAAACGCAAAAAGATGAAAGTCAAGACTTATAATTTTCTTTTTTTCATTACCTTTGCACATTAACTCTAAATCATTCACCCAAATCTCAACACAATGTTAAGGAAAATCCGCATAACGCTGGCAGCCATCATGATGATCATGGTGACACTGCTGTTTCTTGACGTGAGCGGCGTGCTGCACCACTACCTGGCATGGACGGCACGCATCCAGTTCCTGCCTGCCCTGCTCGCCCTTAATGTGGTGGTTATCGTGGCACTAGTGCTGTTGACGCTCATTTTCGGGCGCATCTATTGCTCGGTCATCTGCCCCTTGGGCATCTTCCAGGATATCGTGTCATGGATTCATGGCAAGCGCAAGAAAAACCGCTTTACCAGCAGTCCCGAAAAGCGCTGGCTGCGCTATGGCGTGCTGGTGCTGTTCGTGGCAGCATTCGTCGCCGGCATTCACTCGCTGGTAGCCTTGCTGGCTCCGTACAGCAGTTATGGCCGCATGGTGACCAACCTGTTGTTGCCCGTCTATCAGTGGGGGAACAACCTGCTGGCGTCGGTGGCTGAACGGATGGACAGCTACACTTTCTACGGCGTGGACGTGTGGATGAAAAGCCTGCCTAATTTCCTGATTGCCCTGGCGACATTCATCATCATCGTCGTGCTGGCATGGCGTGGTGGCCGCACCTACTGCAACACCATCTGCCCCGTAGGCACCATTCTGGCCCAGCTGGCACGCTTCTCGTGGTTCAAGGTCCACTTTGATGCCGACAAGTGCAAGTCGTGCAGCCTGTGCACCAAGAACTGCAAAGCCTCGTGCATCGACTTCACGACCCACAAGGTGGATTACACGCGCTGTGTGACCTGTGGCAACTGCATCGAGAAGTGCAACTTCGGGGCACTGCGCTATGGCCACCCCAAGGCTGCACCGCAGCCCGTCAAGGCCGAGGGCGAGAATGCGACTTCTACCGACGGTACTCGCCGCGCCTTCCTGGTGGGGACGGCCATCGTGGGTGCCGACATTGCCCTGGCTCAGGCAGCCAAGAAGGTAGATGGCGGTCTTGCCGTCATCGAGGACAAGGTGCCCGCTAAGCGTTCCACACCGTTAACACCTCCCGGCTCGGTGAGTGCCAAGCATTTCGCCCAGCACTGCACCGCCTGCCAGTTGTGTGTGGCGAAGTGTCCCAACGGCGTGCTGCGCCCCTCCACCGACCCGATGCGGCTGATGCAGCCCGAGTTGAGTTTCGAGCGCGGCGCCTGCCGTCCTGAGTGTGTCGAGTGCTCCAGTGTTTGTCCCACCGGCGCCATCAAACCCATCACCGTGGCCGAGAAGTCCTCTACCATCGTGGGACATGCCGTGTGGGTCAAGGCCAACTGCGTGATCACTACCGATGGCGTGAACTGCGGCAACTGCGCCCGTCACTGCCCCACCGGAGCCATCCAGATGGTCCGGAAAGACCCTGACAATCCTCGTTCCGTACGCATCCCGTCTGTAGACGAGAGCAAGTGCATCGGCTGCGGAGCCTGCGAGAACCTTTGCCCGGCTCGCCCGGTCAGCGCTATCACTGTCGACGGTTATCAGATTCACCACAAAGCTTGACAACATCATGAAAAAGATAAATAGAAGAGAGTTTCTCAAAAAGACCGGCGAAGGAGCCGCGATAGCCGGACCTGTGGCGATGGCTGGCGCATGTGCTCCGAAGAAGACGGCTGAGACTGTCGCCGCCGCTGTCACTACCCCAGACGGCAAAGATCCCCTTGAGACTGGCAAGATGGAGCTGCGGGAGAATCCCGGCAACGGGGACAAAGTCTCCCTTCTGGGCTACGGCTGCATGCGTTTCACGATGAAAAAGGACGCCAACGGAAAAGACATAGTCGACCAGGAAAACGTCAACAACCTGATTGACTACGCTCTCGCCCACGGAGTCAACTACTTCGACACAGCCCCTGTCTATCTCCAGGGACAAAGCGAGAAAGCCGTTGGAATAGCCCTCAGCAGGCATCCCAGAGACAGCTACTACATCGCCACCAAGATGTCCAACTTCCAGAGCAACGACCGCAAGGTCGCCATGCAACTCTACAACGACGCCTTCAAGAACCTCCAGGTCGACTACATCGACTACTATCTCCTCCACTCCCTCGGACGCGGCGGAGCCGAAGGTTTCAAGGCCCGTTTCGAGGACAACGGAGTGCTGGACTTCCTGCTCGGGGAACGTGAGAAAGGTAAAATACGCCAGCTCGGTCTGTCATTCCACGGCGACAAGCAGTCTTTCGACGACATGATGATGCTCCACGACAAGTACCACTGGGACTTCGTCCAGATCCAGATGAACTACTACGACTGGAAGCATGCCGACGGCGTCAGGAATGTCAATGCTGAGTATCTTTACGCCGAACTTGACAAGAGAGGTATTCCGATCGTGATCATGGAACCTCTTCAGGGTGGCCGTCTGGCCAAACCGGCCGGGAACGTGGCTAACAGGCTCAAAGAGGCTGACCCTCAAGCGTCCATCGCTTCATGGGCATTCAGGTTCGTCGGATCGTACCCAAGGGTCTTGAGTGTCCTCAGTGGAATGGTCTACATGGAGCACCTGCAGGATAACCTCAGGACTTACATGGACTTCAAACCATTGACAGAGGAGCAGTTGACTTTCCTGGACACCGACATCGCCGACTTGATCGCCAACTACCCGACCATCGAGTGCAATGACTGCAAATACTGCATGCCTTGCCCCTACGGAATCGATATTCCGGGAATATTCATGCACTACAACAACTCGGTCAACCAGGGTCTCCAGCCCCGTAGCAAGGAGCAGGAGGATTACCAGAAACTACGCAAGGCTTACCTCATTAGTTACGACCGGGCCATCCCGACACTCCGTCAGGCTGACCACTGCGTCGGCTGCAAGCAGTGCATCCCCAAGTGCCCGCAGAGCATTCCGATCCCCAGGGAGCTCCGGAGGATCGACGCTTATGTCGAGAAACTCAAACAAGGTACCCTAGCCTCAGAGATCTAAAGGTTTCCTACCTTCCATTCCGATCTCACGGAACGGGATAGGACTGAGTCCGAAACTCTCCAGGACCTTCGGATCCAGGTAATATTCAAGACTTTCCATCACGGGATTCTCTCCAATCGAGATCCCGTGATTGTTTTTCATATAGTTCTGACCCATATCGTTTAAGAACATCCTGCCACAGCCAATCATAAGGTTGTTGACGACGACATTCCGGTTCACGTTAGCGTGAATGTCCTTGGCAAGGTCCGGATAACGGCTCTGATAGAGATCCCCATTGATGTCGACGTCCTCGAACAGTTTCTTCACCACCTCCGGGCGAGTTAATGCCTCGTCCCATAACCATTGTTCCCAAGGAGAGAAACTGACACCTATGTTGCAATTGTAGAACACATTGTTATCCACCACATTATCCTTTCCGCCATGGATCTGGACACATCCGAAATTAATCGCGCCCACATTATTGAATATATTCCCGTAAACCAGCTGGCCGGAGATCATATCATCGAACCTCACGCCTGCCGCCCCGTGGAGCGAACCACCCTTTATGTTCTCAAGTCGGATCGTAGCCATG
>JAZQJW010000024.1:0-101715 GCA_045541835.1 Sodaliphilus sp.
GTGGACACCAAGTCCAACGTGAAGAATTCGCAGTTCGCTCAGCCGCTGTTTGAGTTCTCGGGCGCTTGCTCGGGTTGCGGTGAGACCCCCTATGTGAAGCTGATCAGCCAGTTGTTCGGTGACCGTCAGATTGTTGCCAACGCTACCGGTTGCTCGTCAATCTACAGTGCTTCGGTTCCCTCGACTCCTTACACCGTTAACGAGAAGGGTCACGGTCCCGCTTGGGCTAACTCCCTGTTCGAGGACTTCTGCGAGTTCGGTCTGGGTATGACCATCGCCGACGAGAAGATGCGCAGCCGCGTCCTGGGCTTTGTCAAAGAAGCTATTGAGGATGCTACCGTTGCTGCCGACGTGAAGGCCCTCTACAAGGAATGGGTTGAGAACTTCAACGACGGTGACAAGACCCGCGAGTTGAGCGACAAGAGTCTCGAGGCTATCGAGCACAGCGACAATCCCATTGACATCAAGGTTCGCGAGCTGGGTCAGTACCTGGTTAAGCGTTCGCAGTGGATCATCGGTGGTGACGGCGCCAGCTACGATATCGGCTTTGGCGGCCTGGGCCACGTGATTGCCAGCGGCAAGAACGTCAACATCCTCGTGCTCGACACCGAGGTTTACTCCAACACCGGTGGTCAGGCCTCCAAGGCCACCCCGATTGGTGCTATCGCCAAGTTTGCCGCTGCCGGCAAGCGCGTCCGCAAGAAAGACCTTGGTCTGATTGCCAGCACCTACGGCTACGTCTATGCCGCCCAGATCGCTATGGGCGCCAGCGATGCCCAGTGCCTGAAGGCCATCCGCGAGGCCGAGGCCTATGACGGTCCGTCGATCATCATCGCCTACGCTCCCTGTATCAACCACGGCATCAAGGCCGGTATGGGCAAGGCCCAGGCCGAGGAGAAGGCCGCCGTTGCTTGCGGTTACTGGCACCTGTGGCGCTACAACCCGCAGCTCGAAGCCGAGGGCAAGAATCCCTTCACCCTCGACAGCCCCGAGCCCAACTGGGACGAGTTCGAGAACTTCCTCAAGGGCGAGGTTCGCTACGCATCGGTACTGAAGCAGTATCCCGATGAGGCAGCCGAGCTGTTTGCCGCTGCTAAGGAGAATGCCCAGTGGCGTTACAACAACTACCGCCGTCTGGCCCGCCAGCAGTGGGGTGTTGCTGAGGACTAATCGCTTCACAGGCATTAGACTTTAGCTGATGCTAACCAAAAACTAAACGCAGGACTGGAACACGTTTCCAGCCCTGCGTTTTTCTTTACATTAGTGTATCACAGATAATCATGTAGCGGCCCCAGCGGGCAACTACAGCCACGGCTACAAATACGCCGGCAGCGACAATCTTGACGATATCGCCATCACCACTCTTTTTGTCAGGATGTCATCCCCCAACGAGTTGGGATTATATGAAATGAGCAGCAGCATGTGGGAATGGTGTCAAGACTGGTTCGGTCCCTATGGCAGCGAGCCTCTCGTCAATCCGGTTGGACCCGAGTCAGGCACTGACCGCGTTATTCGTGGTGGTGGCTACTTTTTGCCTGATCCCACCTTCTCCCGTGTATCCTACCGTACTGGTATCGACCCGGCAACCGATAACTCCGACATCGGCTTGCGCCTCGTCATGGATAGCGAATAGACGACGGCCATTTGGCCGGGCCCCCTTACCGTGAGGCCGGGACGTGTTTCCGGCCCCACATTATTTTTTTGAATGATTTTGTTGAATATTTGGGCTGATTGTGCTATATTTGCAGAAATATCTGTCACTACACTATTAACCTGAATCATCCTCTTATTATGAACCAATTGGACCAATTATTGAAAAAATACCTCAAATCATGTGACAGCGGCAAGATCTTCACCGGTCTCATCAAGCCTATCTATCTGGTTATCGGCTGGCTGCATCTGCTGCTACCCTTGTCTATCATCATTATCGGCTATGATGCCTTTGCCAGCGACTATAACAAGTTGAAGATGACTTTTTACAATCACGCGTTCATCATCGTGTTCGCGTTGCTTATCCTCTTTCTCGCCGCATGCATTGCCGCCTATCTCGCCATCAAGCTATGGACAGACCGTGCCGACCGGACCGATGTACTCATCAGGTCTGAGAGCGAATTCTGTGTGCTACCCATCATTGTGACCTTCGTTCGCAACATTGGTGAGGGCTCGGCTCTTGTCGGTTTGATCATGGGCGTGGGGTTCTCGGTGGCCATAGGCCTTGGACTGGCTTTCTTGTCTTTCGCCGAATCCGACTACTTTGCCGAGATTTTCAAGCATGCGATGATTGTATTCTTTGGAGGCATCATCATTTCCATTGTCGTGAGCTACTTGACGTTGCTCTTCCACCGTTTCCTATCAGAACTGATGGGGCTGATGGTGTCGATGGCCACCAATGTTTCCCGCATCGCCAACAGGTATTAACCCCCCAAAACACATCCAGCGGTATGAAGAAATGTCCACAATGTGAACGCTCGTTGCCCGACGACGCCAGGCAATGCATCTTCTGCGGCGAGAAGTTTGACACTCTCCCGACCAGCACCGAGACCACCCATCTATATAAATCCTCTGGCCCAGTACTGTACAAGGGGGCGCCACAGCATACCCAGCAGCCCACGAGCAATCCAGTTGTTTCCTCCCAGCCCAAACAATCCCAAGGATCTAACAAAAGCCTGATAGTGTATGGGTTAATCGCGATGTTCACATCGCTGTTGATTGGTATTGTCACCGTCTGGTTCCTGTCAGTACGCAATCAGCCCGAAGTAGCCACAACCGAGACGCCCGCTACAGAACAGGTCGCTGACAATCATGAGGCGCCGACCGAGGCTCCTGCCGAAACACCGACCGCCAAAACACAAAAGGCAACGCAACAGGAATCCCAGAGTCAAATCACCGATATGATTGCCGATAAAGCGTCCGGCTATTCTGAAGACCCCAGTGGTTGTTACATCGGCAGGGTGGTGGTAACCGGCACCAACGTGAGGCTGCGCAGCACGCCCCAAATCAACAACTACAACATCTTGAAGGACCGCCACGGCATGAATCTGCACCCACGCAAAGGTGAGGTGCTGCCCTGCATTGATATAGCCGAGGATTTCTACTATGTAGACTTCCATGGAATATCCTGCTACATCTCGTCGCAGTTCACCAGTTTCATAGACTGAACCGCAAGCAAGACTTTCAACAACGTTTATTCATCCATCATCAATAAAACCAACTGATATGAAATGTTCAAAATTACTGTTGCTGGCGCTCATGTTGCTCACGCTCTCTTGTGGCGGCAGCAAGGACGACAAGAAAGAAGGCAAGGCAGCACCCGAAGCCGAAGCCACCACCGCCGAGGCCGCTTCGCCTCAAGTGAAAATCAGCGAAGGAGCGAAATATGACGAGAGCAGCGCGTTTATCGTCATCTCCAAGAAGGACCTGCGTCTGACGGTCTATGCCCGCAGCGAGGGTGGCGACACTGTGGCCCTGGCTCAGTATCCCGTGTGCGTGGGCAAGAACAAGGGCAACAAGGAGGGGAGCGGCGACATGCGCACGCCCGAGTCTCCGGCCGGTGAGCCGTTCAGCATCACCAACATCCAGGACGCCTCGACATGGACCCACGACTTCGGCGACGGGCGTGGCAGCATCCTGGCCTACGGCAACTGGTTCCTGCGCCTGAAGACGCCCTTCAGCGGCATCGGCATCCACGGCAGCACCAACAACGAGAACTCTGTCCCCGGCCGCGGCAGCGAGGGCTGCATCCGCTTGCTCGACAACGACATCATCACGCTCAAGGAGAAATATGCCCGCGTGGGCATGCCCGTCATCATCAAGGGCGAGGAGGACGGCTTGCTGCCCTTTGAGTTGAAATGCGTCAGCCAATAACCCACTGACTGATTGAAAAAAAAGATTAAAGTGGCTGAAAAAGTTTGGATTTATCGCAGAAACTGACTATTTTTGTGGTGTTTAAAAGCCAAAACGTATCAACTTAATCAAATCACATTTATGGGACTACTTGAGGAACTTCAAAGAAAGTTAGAAGAAGCCGCACGTCAGGCACAAGGTGGCGGTGGTGGCATGAGTTCAGGCGGTGGTGAGGACATTCCCAATCCCTGGGACCAAGCCCCGCAGCAACCACAACAGCAACAGGTGCCCAACTATCCTCCCGGCTACCAGCAGCCACAGCAACAACAGCAGTATCCCACGCAGCAGCAGTATCAGCAGCAGTACCAGGCTATCATGCAGCAGATCCAGCAACTCGTGCAGGAGGCTTATAAACTCGGCTACCAGTATGGCGTGCAGGTGACCCAGCAGGGCGGCGTCCGTGCCGGACTGATGGATAACGAGAAGAAAGAGGAGTAAACCCTTACTTCAATCCGATTACTACACCACTATCCTGCCTCCCCAACAAGGCAGAGTAGTGGTGTGTTGTCATCTCGCTGGCGTACACAACAGAAAAAAGGGAACAATAAGTACAAAGACATCCGCACTCCTGACGGAACGCGGATGTTAATTAAAACCTTTTTTGATTTCTTGCGAGCAATCCAGATGTTTTAGCGTGAGAGGCTGCCGTCGGAGGGGCGGCCACGCCAAGGCGAGGCCCTACAAGGCGGACGCCTCACTAATCACTAATCTGCGAGCAACGCGAGCCTATTAACCGCACTGGAAGTACTCGTTGACGAGCTGGGCGGTGCGCTTGGGATCGTGCTCGATGTCGTGGCGCAGGGTGCGGTCATTGAACGAGCGCAGCTGGGCGATGATGCCATCGATCATGTGAGCGCTGAAGACGCCCTTCTCCTCGAAGGCGGCACGCAGCTTCTCCAGGCAGTCGGCACTGGCGACACAGCTGTCGGGCAGGCAGTCAAGCTCGTTCAGGCGGGCAGCGTTGGCGGCATCGTGGATGTTGACGTCAACATAGGTCTTGGCAGCGAGTTCGAGGGCATTATCCATCTCGAAGCCGTGGCGGCATGCTACGCACAGGCCAGCGAGCAGCTGATAGATGTCGGCCGAGCCGTCCGGCGAACGCATCTCGACGGTCTGCTTCTGGGTCGTGTCAAAGTCCATAGCGGGCTCCAGCGGATTGGCAACACGGCACATGTCGGCACCTGCAGTCCAGCCCAGCGGCACGCGCACGAGCACCGAGCGGTTGCGGTCGCCCCAGCACACGTTGGTGGGAGCCTCCTGGTGGGGAACCAGGCGGAAGTAGGACATCGGGTTCTTGTTACCAAAGGCGGTGATGGCGGGAGCCAGGTCCATCATGCCGGCGATAGCCTTGCGAGCCTCGTCGCTGAGGACGCCCTTGTCGTTGATCATCATGTTGCGGCCATCCTTCATCATGCGCATGTGGATGTGCAGACCCGAGCCAGCCTTGCCGGTGGTGATCTTGGGAGCGAAGGTGACGTTCAGGTTCTCGCGGAAGGCCAGGTTGCGGATCACCCACTTGGCGACCATCAGCTGGTCGGCAGCATCGAGGACGGGAACGGGCAAGAACTCGATCTCGTTCTGCTCATAGACCACACCGTCCTGCTCAAAGTTACCCACCTCGCTGTGGCCGTACTTGATCTGGCCACCAGCCTGTGCGATGTAGTCCATGCAGCGCTGGCGGAAACCATTGGTCTTGGCATAGGGCATCGACTCGTGATAGCCGTGCTGGTCACGGGCGGGATAGAAGTCCACCGACGGGCGGATGACGTAGTACTCCAGCTCGCCCATGGCATGGTATTCCATGCCCGTGGTCTCACGGAAGGCCTGGGCAGCCTTGCGCAGGGTCTGCTCGGGAGAGCTCTCCAGCGGGTTGCCGTCCTTGTCAAAGAACGAGCACAGCAGGCACAGCGTGGGAATCTCGGCAAAGGGGTCGAGGAAGGCGGTGCTGAACCTGGGCAGCACGTACAGGTCGCTCGAGCTGGCCTCGATGAAGCTGAACAGGCTCGACCCGTCAACGCGCTCACCACACGACAGGATCGTGCGCAGATAATCCTTGCTGCTGATGACAAAGTTCAGGGTTTTCAACTTGCCGTCACCGCCGGGATACATGAAGTTGACCATGCGGATGCCATTCTCCTCGATGTAGCGGATAATGTCGGCCTTAGTGAACTCGTGAGGCTCTTTCTGCAGGTAGGCCACCACCTGATTGGCGTTAAGTGCCAGAATTTCGTTTTCCAATTTATTTAAAGATGTTAGGTTTTCAGCGATACGCCGAAAAGCAGGTTAATTAATGGTTTTTAGTTTTGCGGCAAAGGTAGTGCAAGTTGAGCACAATGCCAAGAAAAAACACACTTTTTCTTGCATTGTCGAGACGCAGCCTACCTTCGCCAAAGGCAACAGTAGTGCAAAACTTGTAAACAGAATCCCTTAAGCACAATCTTATTGTTCAAATACCTGTTTTTGCGCTCACACCTGGTGATTGTTGTAAAAAAAAGAGTCCAGTTCTTGTATTCTAAGACTGAAATGAGTAATTTTGGGCATCATAACGCTCATTTGATTCATGATGACAAGAATAATCTTCTCTCTGATATTGGCTGGATTGATGACACTGACGGCAGCCTCACAGCAGTTGCCACAGTTCAACAGCAACGACTATGCCGGGTGGACCTATAACAACCCTAACATCGAGTTGACCGCAACCAACATCGGCAACGGCAAGGTGACCCTGTATGTCAACCAGGAAGGCCTGGTGCTCACGCTCACCTCCCCCTTGTTCTCCTGCCAGGGAACGGACAGCATCGCCGCCAGCGTGTTGTGGTACACCAAGGGGTCCTCTGACCCCGACTTCGTGTTGTCACGGGCCGCATTGACCATGGCCCTGGACGATGCGTCGGGCAACCCGCTCGACTCGGTCACCGTGCAGCCCACTGAAACAGGCCGGAACCACACGCTGGAATTATCACTGCCCGTGCCGACGGGGGCCAATGACGTGCGCCTGCGCTTTGTCGCATGGGAGGCCGACGTGGTGAGCAGCGGCGCCATCAAACGTGCTATCATCACCGCTGTGGCTGCCACACCCCACGAGGGCCCGACTCCCGGAGACGCCGACGGTAACGGCACAGTCAACATCAGCGATGCCATCGCACTCATCAACACCATCCTCAACGGCGATTCCAGCGGCCTTGACCTCACAGCAGCCGACGTGGACGGCAATGGCACCGTCAACATCAGCGACGCCATCGCGCTCATCAACATTATCCTCAACGGGGAGTGAAACGGATAGAACGCATGTAACGGAAAGAACGGACGTAACGGATAAAACGGGGTTGACTTAAAGAACCGTGCTTCTTGACGTCAGCGGCTGTGGCGCAGGCCGTAGAGCAGCACCACGACAAAGCACAGGGCAGGAACAATGAACGACAGGTTGACGGCAGGCAACACCTGCACATCGCTGTCGATGATCATCGCCTGGACCGCCGGCAAGAGACTGCCACCCAAAATCGCCATGATCAGCCCGGCAGACCCCAACTCGGTGTGCTCGCGCACCTCGCCCAACGCGATGCCGTAGATCGTGGGGAACATCAGCGACATGCAGCCCGAAACGGCCACCAGGCAACAGATGCCCACGCGTCCGCCAACAAAGATCACGCCACACATCAGCAACAGGGCCAACAAGGCGAACATCGCCATCAGTCGCCCGGGCTTGACGTACTTCATCAGCCAGATGTTCACAAAGCGCATCACGCAGAACAGGGCCATCGCCGCGATGTTATAACGCTGGGAGAGGACCTCGGCGGCCTGCTCACCCATCCCCTCGGCCATAAAGACACGCGTGCCGTACTGGATAATAAACGTCCAACAGGTGATCTGTGCCCCCACATAGAAGAACTGGGCCAGCACGCCGTTGCGGTAGGCCCCGTTGTGCCACAGGCGCTTGAAGGCCGGCAACAGGGGTTCACGTCGCTCGCGCGACGGTTGGCGCACGACGGCAATGCGCATGAACAACATCACCACCAGCAACAGCACCAGCACAACACCCAGCAGGGCATAAGGGCGCACCAGCACACTCAGGTCGCTCTGCTTCAGGGCCTCGAACCGGGCATCGTCGAGCAAGGCACGCTGCGCCGTGTCGAGGGGCGAGAGCCGCGCCTGGATGAAGTTCATCGCCACAAACATGCCCGCTAGCGAGCCGATGGGATTGAACGACTGCGCCATGTTCAGGCGGCGGGTGGCCGTCTCGGGGTCGCCCATGAGCAGGATATAGGGGTTGGCCGTGGTCTCGAGGAACGACAGGCCGCACGTGAGGATGAAATAAGCGATCAAGAAGGGGGCAAAGCTGCCCGTCGCCCGGGCAGGGATGAACAGGAGCACACCTAGGGCATACAGCGCCAGGCCCATCACGATGCCGCTCTTGAACGAGTGGCGGCGGATGAACAGCGCGGCCGGCAAGGCCATGCAGAAGTAGCCCCCGTAGAAGGCCACCTGGACCAGCGTGCCGTCGGTCACGCTCATGCGGAAGATCTTGGAGAACGCCTTGACCATCGGGTTGGTGATGTCGTTGGCAAAGCCCCACAAGGCAAAGCAGCACGTCACCACGATGAACGGCAGCACGTAACTCACGCCCTCGCGCGTCACCAGCAATCGGGATTTCTTTTTTTTATCGGTTGTCATTTTGTTTCAAGTTTTTCAAACAACTTGGCTGTTTTCAAACAACGTTGAACAACATAAAAAAGGGTTGTTGTTAGATGTTCCGGTTGTTTGATCATTTTTCAATCATTCTTTTATGGTATAAACATTAAAATGGCATGTATCCAACTTTGATGTCATCAAAAAGAAATTGTATTCTGTTGGAGTATAGATTTTATCACCCTTGATAATGATAGGATTAGGTTCTGACGTAGGGAATCTGTGTTTCCATCCATTCGATTTATTGACAACTACAGGATGGTTAACCCAAGGGAATATTATATCTTGCCTGTGCTCTAAGACATAATTGTTGGTTAAATCAATAAAATCAATATGATCTACAATCTGATCTGAATCTGCATCCAGATAATTCCCTCCTTGAAAACACTGCCAGATAGCAAACAGGGTGTCTTGTATTTCCTTGTCAAGTTCTGTGAATCTTACGGTAGAAGGCTCTTTTACAACCGAAGAACAAGAACTGTTAAAGACGCTTACACTAATAATCAGAATACTAATCAAAAACAAAAACTTTTTCATAAACTAATAATTTATATGACCCATCTTCCACTCGATGATGAGAATGATGCCAATCTAAAATAAATCCAGGATTATCTGCCCTGATGTTTTCACCAGCAGCCCGGATTTGTTGTGATTATCAGTCTCTCTCTCATCACTCACTAAATTCTAAACCCTAAACTTCAAACTTCAAGCCTTATTGAAGTTTGAAGATTCGTTCCATCAGTTGCCACTTGGCCGTCGAGGGGGCCGCAGGGTCGCAGCCCTGGAACTGTGCCACATAGGCCTCCCACTCGGCCTGTCGGGGCAGGGTCGCCAGTCGGGCGTTGTCACGCTCCCAGTCGAAGTCGTCCACCGTGTCGCATATCATGAACAGGCGGTTGCCGAGGATATAAATCTGCATGTCGAGGATGCCCACACTGCGGATACCTTCCTGAATCTCGGGCCACACATGGGCATGGGCCTCGACGTATTTCTCAATCATCTCGCGGTCGTCCCGCAACTCAAGGGTTTGACAATAGCGTTTCATTGTTTGATAAAAGGTTAAAGGTTAAGGTCTTTAAGAACCTTAGTGGCTGATACCCATTCCTAATTCCTAATTCCTAATTTCTAATTCCTAATTTTCAAAGAGATGGCGCCGTCGGGGAAACTGGAGCGGTCGCGGCAGACGAGGGCCAAATAGCCTCCGCCGCCAGCGCCGGGCATTTTCCACGCCAGCACACCGTCGAGCGCACTGTAGCGGTCGATGTAGTCCTGCACGCCAGGCTGTATCATCGCCGGGAACATCGCCACCTGGGCCTCGAACGAGGCCTTGTAAGCTGCCGCGAATGCATCAAGGTCCCTGCGCTGGATGGCGTCCCAGCAGCGGTCGGCAGCAGCGGCAAGGGCACGCACCTTGGGCGGGGTGATGTCCTTGCCCTCGACCACGCTGCAGCCCGGGCGGCGGGGGAACATGGGCACCATGCACAGGTGGTCCTCCAGCCAGCCGAGCAGGACTGGGTCACGGGTGTACTCTAGCCGTTCGGGCCAGTAACTGCCATTATAATAATGTCTCGCCAAGCCCGGCACACAGATGCCGATGGCGTCCTGGGCTCCGCTGACAATGCCGTCGCTGCGTTCGGGGTCGTTCTCGAGGCAGAAGACCAAACGGGCCAGCATCTCGGGGTCCATGTCGGGCAGACGGTAGGGCCACACACGCTTGATGGTGTTGCGCGTGCTCGTGGACAGACCGCAGCGCTCACGCACCTCGAACGTCGGCTCCAGCGAGATGGTCAACGCCCAGCCCGGGGCATGGCATGACACATAAGGCTGGTCAATCCAGGTGCCGGCAAGGTCCAGACGCGTGGGCAGCTGGCAGAGGTTCTGCTTGAGGTCGGTGCTGGAACGCGCGTCAAGGCCTTCGGCAGGCACACGCCTGAGCACAATGTACTCCATGCCGCGCTCGCGGCATAGTTGGCGCTTCTCCTCACGGTCCCCATCCTCGTTCACCACCAGGCAGTCGGGGTGGACCAGGTCGAGCGTCGGCAGGAAATCCAGCATGCCGTCGCCCTCGTTGATATAAGCCTCCTTGACATAGCGGATGGCCCTCACCATGAACAGGCGCTCACGCTCGTTGTACATCGTCTTGTGGCCCTTGAGGCGCTCGATGGTCCTGTCGCTGCCGATTCCCACATACAGGTCGCCATACTGTGACGCCTGCCTGAAGAACTCCACGTGACCCGAGTGCAGCAGGTCATAGCAGCCCGACACAAAAACTCTCTTGTTGCTCACTGTCGTCTCAATTAAAATTCGGTTTGAGCCACAAAGTTACAATTTCCAGCGTATAATAGCACCATGAAGGGCGGAAAATCAACTTCCGCCCCTCACGCTTCATTACCGAACTTTATTGTTTAACGCTATTACATGGCACTTAATCGGGCACGCTCTTCAGCGTCTGTGAGATGTCGTCGTCCGAGACCTTATAGTTCATCAGGTCGCCATTCAGGTATTGGTCATAGGCACTCATGTCAATCAGGCCGTGGCCCGAGAGGTTGAACAGGATCACCTTGGACTCACCCGTGAGTTTACACTTCTCGGCCTCACGGATGGCCGCAGCAATGGCGTGGCCCGACTCGGGGGCCGGAATGATGCCCTCGGTGCGCGCAAAGAGCATCCCTGCATCAAAGGACTCGAGTTGCGGGATATCCACACCGCGCATCATGCCGTCCTTCAGCAACTGAGAGATAATCATGCCCGCCCCATGATAACGCAAGCCACCGGCATGGATGTTCGCCGGCTTGAAACTGTGGCCCAGGGTGAACATCGGAAGCAGGGGAGTGTAACCTGCCTCATCGCCGAAGTCATAACGGAACTCTCCACGCGTGAGTTTCGGACAACTCTCAGGCTCGGCAGCGATAAACTCGGTCTGCTTGCCATCCTTCAGGTTGTGGCGCATGAAGGGGAAGGCGATGCCGCCGAAGTTGGACCCTCCTCCAAAGCAGGCAATCACCACATCGGGGTATTCCCCGGCCATCGCCATCTGTTTCTCGGCTTCAAGGCCGATAATCGTCTGATGCAGGCCCACGTGGTTGAGCACCGAACCCAGGGTGTACTTGCATCCCTGCGTCATCGTTGCCAGTTCCACAGCCTCGGAGATCGCGGTACCCAGCGAGCCGGGATGATGGGGGTCGCGCGTGATGATATCCTTGCCGGCTCGGGTCGACATTGAGGGCGAACCCGTCACAGCGGCCCCGAAGGTGCGCATGATGGACAAGCGGTAGGGTTTCTGCTGCATCGAAATCTTCACCTGATAAACCGCAGCCTCCAGGCCGAACACCGAAGCGGCATAGGCCAAGGCGGCCCCCCACTGCCCGGCACCGGTCTCGGTGGTGACATTGGTCGTTCCCTCCTGCTTGGCATAGTAGCACTGGGCCAGGGCGGAGTTGATCTTGTGGGAGCCCAGCGGATTCACCGACTCGTTCTTGAAATAGATGTGGGCTGGCGTCTGCAACGCCTCTTCCAGGGCATAGGCCCTCACCAGGGGCGTGCTCCGGTAGGCTTTATACTTGTCCATCACCTCATCGGGGATGGGGATGAAATCATGTTCTGTGTCAAGTTCCTGGACGCAGCACTCACGCGGGAAGATGTAGGCCAGATCGTCCACACCCAGCGGCTGCTTGGTGGCAGGATGGAGAGGAGGCATGGGTTTATTGGGCATATCGGCCTGGATGTTATACCATGCTGTGGGCAACTCGTTCTCTTGCAGAATAAATCTTTTCTGTTTCATTTTGGTTATGTATTTATATTAATAATGTTAAAGGCCTGCCGCAAGTACGACAGACCTTTGATGCTATATTGTAATCTTAATGATTCCCAATGGTCATGCGACTCACGATTGTTTCAATCTTGAGCAACGCCACCACCAAAATACGGAAATCATAGTCATCATATCACATATTTATTTTGTTTCGGCAAATATATAACCAATATTTTCCATCACCAAGAAAAATCCGGAAAAAGTCACGCTCAACTGTCAAGAACTACAAAAACCAGTCAGACCTTGCCTCCTGATTGACGACAGAAACTAAAATAGAATAATGCAATTGCAGATTTCATTTGGATTTATACAGGAAAAAGTTTAATTTTGTGACCAATTAATAGGCTGAAGCACAATAACCAATAAATACGACGACAATCATGTACACTCAAGAAAACGGATTCTACATCGCCCACGGGCCCAACGGCCCCATCAGCATCCTGGGCAATATGGCCAACCGCCACGGCCTGATCGCCGGTGCCACGGGAACAGGTAAGACGGTGACCCTGCAAGTCATAGCCGAGAGTTTCTGCAAGGCCGGTGTGCCCTGTTTCATGGCCGACATGAAGGGGGACCTCTCGGGCGTCAGCCAGCCTGGCAAGCTGTCGGGATTCATCGAGAAGAGGCTGCCCGAGTTCGGCATGAACCAGGAAGACCTCACCTTTGAGGGCTGTCCCGTCAGGTTCTACGACGTCTATGGCGAGCAGGGCATATCGATGCGCTCCACCATCGGCGAGATGGGACCCGACCTGATGGCACGCATCATGGGCCTGAACGAGACCCAGACCGGTGTGCTCAACATCCTGTACCGCATCCTCGACGAGAAGGGCATTCTGCTCGACGATATCAAGGACCTGCGCAGCGCCCTCGACTGGCTCTCACGCCACGCCAAGGAATATACCACCCAATACGGCAACGTCTCCACCGCCAGCATCGGCGCCATCCAGCGAGCCTTGCTTCACCTCGAGAACCAGGGCGCCGACAAGTTTTTCGGCATCCCGTCGTTCGAGATCGAGGACCTGCTGGAGACACGGGACGGCAAGGGCATCTTGAGCGTCCTGGCAGCCGACAAGTTGATGCTCCAGCCCAAACTGTACTCCACCTTCCTGCTGTGGCTGCTGAGCGAACTCTACAGCACCCTTCCCGAGGTCGGCGACCTGGAGAAGCCCAAACTGGTCTTCTTCTTCGACGAGGCCCACATGCTGTTTGAAGACACGAGCAAGGCCCTCACCGAGAAAATCGAACAGGTCATCCGCCTCATCCGCAGTAAGGGCGTGGGCATCTTCTTCATCTCGCAGCTTCCCACCGATATCCCCGACATCATCCTGGGACAGCTGGGCAACCGTGTCCAGCATGCCCTGCGCGCCTACACACCGCGAGACCAGAAGGCCATCAGAGCCGCTGCCGAGACCTTCCGCACCAACCCCGAGTTCAAGACCGAGGAGGCCATCACCCAACTCGAGACCGGCGAGGCGCTGGTATCATTCCTTGACGAGAAAGGCGCCCCCAGCGTTGTCGAGCGCGCCAAGGTACTCTTCCCCTTGAGCCAGATTGGCGCCATCACCGAGGGGCAACGCCTCGACATCATGAATGCCAACAAGGACATCAACGCCAAATACAAACAGACGGACGAGAGGGAAAGCGTCTTTGAGGTGTTCGCCCGCGAGGCCGAAGCCGAGGCCAAGGCCGCCGAGGAGGCCGCCGCAGCCAAAGAGGCAGAGAAGGAAGAGAAATCCAAGAAGAAAGAGAAGACCCTTTGGTCCAAGATATGGAAGTCGGTGGTAACCGCGGCCACAGCAACCCTGGCCACCATCATGGGCAAGAAGGTCTCTGATGCCATCACCGGCAAGAAGAGCAAGAACACCGGCGTCAAGGACGTTGCCGGACGCGCCGCTAAGAATGCCACCAGCGCTGCCGGTCGACAGATCCTGCGCGACATCCTTGGCAACATCGTCAAGTAACGAAGCACAGGAGACAAAACTCTCCTTCCAGCGACACCGCGCACCCTCATCAGGAGCCCCCCGGACAGGGCAAGAAAAAGGGCATCGGCCCCGGAGCAATGACTCCAGGGCCGATATCCTTTTTGTGCTTAGCAGTATGGTATGTTTTTCAAGTGCTTATTTTAATGGTCGTCTTTATCTTCTCTTGTTTACTCACAGGTTTGCCGGTTACCTCCCTTTCGATAGCAATGGTTTGGTTTTTATATGGTATTGGAATGTTTTATTATTAATGTGCGGCAAAAGTCGTTGTTTTAATTATAACAGTGATGCGGTAACCGGCAAAACCAAGTGAGTAAAATATCAACATTATTACATAGATATTCAAAATTTATTGTGCGGGTTCAAAGGCCTCAAACCTGCCGTCGCTGTAGAAAACCATGATGTTAACCACACGGCGAGCTTCGGGAGATGTACCCCCACGCGAACTGCGACTGGCAATATTGCTGCGCATGATGCTCTGGATCGCCTCGTTGACCGATGTGGGCGTTGCCATCCGTTGAGAAGATTTAGGCGCGGGCCTGTAGGCCACAGGACCATCGTCTTCAAACGAGATCGCACGTTGGCCCATATCTTCGGCCAGAGTCTCATGGGGATCCTGAGCGGATGACATCTTGTCAGCATCCAGGGACGGAGCATCGTTGCCATTCATCAACATTTCTCCGTCACCAAACATGAGCCACATGACATTCAGGGATGGATATGCTCGATGTATCTTGCCTATCACCTCATCACTCACTTTCTTGTTGCGGCCGTTGAGCAGCTGCGAGAGAGTGGGGCGAGGGATATCGCAAGTATCGGCAAACTGTGAATTGGAAATTCCAGCCTGCTGAAGGAACATCTTTAGTCTCGATACAATATCCATTTAAGAACAATTTTCAAACTCAACTCAAGTCGGTGAGATTACCAAATTCTTGAGCAAAAAATTATCTGACTCAAATCTGCGACCGGGAATACCCCCTAAAATCGCTCCAAAACCTCAAAAATGCCTGTTTGCGTTTTTTAATTTTGGGATTGCAAATTTAAAACGAATATTTGAATTGACCAAATTTAAAAACGAAAATTTTAAAATTTACAATTATATTTTCCAAAAACCGACAACTTTTGGGACTGTGCAAAAGCAAATTAAATTATTTAAATAACTACTTTATAGTCTATATTGTATCTACATAATATATAGTGTTTTATAGTGGCTTTAACTCATCAACTTCAGGCTATCTGCCGGATATTTCAGTTTTATATAGCAATACTAGAGGTTTTTCTCTTAATTTATTGTTTTTCAGTTACTTGTAGCATAGTATAACAAATGTTAATGCGATATTTTGATGATTTTGCAAACTTTACGGGCGTAAATTCTCATTTTTTAAGTCCGAGGCGCAATTGCAAACCCGAAACCAGGGCCGAAAACAGCCTGTTTTGATCCCCACCCTCTCATTTGAATTCGCAAACGAAGAGGTGTTTTCAAAGTCGAACAAGTCGTTGGTAAAATACCAATTTTGATTTTCTGGATGCTCAACTCGATTTCCTTGCGATATTTTCCAGCCTACCCTAAATCTGTGCGGAATATCATATTTTGAGCGATTCTAATAGATTCATGTTATTTCCGTGATTTGACAACCTCCCTTTATTTATGGGCATTTAGTGCGATAATTAAGGGCTTAAAAACGCTTATTTCAAGAGGGCAAAAAAACTGCAAATCTAACCATTTTCGGTACGATTTGCCCTTTTAGGCCATATTTTGACCAAAATCGGGGAAAAAGCGACTTTTAGACCAATTTTTGAGGGTTTCGACGATGTGACTAAAAACCACTTTCTCTCCCACCCTACAAGCAATTAAGTGCCAAAAACGTCGTTTTTCGAAAGCGGAAATCAGCAATATTTTGATGTGGAAATCGAGGCACTGTTGACTGCTGAATCGTCGGGAAATCGAAATTTTCTGACTCAAAATCTGTGCAGTTTTAAAAAATGGGGGCTTCACCCCCACTCTACGGCTCTAAAAATCCTGACACAAGGCAACGATTTGCACCAGAAAAACCGATCCTGCTCCCTGTCCCGAACCTGACATCTATCTCAAAAAAACGCATCCCGGGTGACCCCAAAAAGCAATCGGTGCCACCTCGAGGTTCTATCCCGGAGTCTATTGAGAATTTATGGATGATGTCTCTCCTTCATCATTTCAATGATTCATGTGGAAGGTTTCTCTTCTCCCCCGTGAGGAATCCAGGACCAGGTCACCTCATCCCGATCCTGATGTGACTGTATCTTGCCGATGGCATCTCCATACCCTACCCGATGCATTGACCGAACGCACCGGATGGCAGCCTTCACTTGCTGCATAAAAATGACCGAGGGGGAGCTCATGATGGAGTACCCCCTCGTGTTAGTTTTTTACATAAAAATCCGAAATCGTGATTTGCTTAACTCGAAATCCTTGGCCTGGAAATTCAGGCGTTGAGTTCTTGCTTGAGAAAACGCGCTGTTATCGACCGCTTGGACAAAGCGACTTTTTCGGGTGTCCCGGCAGCGATTACCTGTCCGCCTCCTCGCCCACCCTCGGGTCCCATGTCGATGATGTAATCGGCGCACTTGATCACGTCAAGGTTGTGCTCGATGACGATGACCGTGTTACCCTTATCCACGAGTCGGTTGAGCACGCCCAGCAGGACCTTGATGTCCTCGAAGTGCAAACCCGTCGTGGGTTCGTCGAGGATGTAGACCGTCTTGCCGGTATCCTTCTTGGCCAGTTCACATGCCAACTTCACGCGCTGGCATTCACCGCCCGACAGCGTGCTTGACGGCTGCCCCAGTTTGATGTAGCCGAGACCCACATCCTGCAACACCTTGATTTTTCTCAATATCGACGGCACGGCGTCAAAGAATTCCACAGCCTGGTTGATGGTCATGTCGAGAACATCGGCAATGGATTTACCCTTGAACTTGACCTCGAGCGTCTCACGGTTGTAGCGCTTGCCGCCACATTCCTCACAGGGCACGAGCACATCGGGCAGGAAGTTCATCTCCACCGCCTTGTAACCGTTGCCGTTACACTTCTCGCAGCGCCCGCCGCCGGTGTTGAACGAGAAGCGTCCCGGCTTGTAGGCGCGTATCTTGGACTCGGGCAACCCGACGAAGAGGTTGCGGATGTCGGTAAACACGCCGGTATAGGTCGCCGCATTGGAGCGCGGCGTGCGTCCCAGCGGCGCCTGGTCGACAGTGACCACCTTATCTATATATTCCAGTCCCTGGATGGTGTCGTAGGGTAACGGCGCGGTGTGTGACCGGTAGATTCGCTGGCTCAGGATGGGCTGCAAGGTGGCATTGATGAGCGTTGACTTGCCGCTGCCGCTCACCCCCGTGACACAGATGAAGCATCCCAGGGGCAACTCCACGTCCACCCCTTTCAGGTTATTGCCTCGGCAGCCCTTCAGGCTCAGGTGCTTGCCATTGCCCTCACGGCGTTTCTTGGGCACTTCGATGACACGCGTACCGTTCAGGTAGTCGGCCGTGAGCGTGTGCTGCTTCAGGAGCTGTTGCGGTGTTCCGGCAAACACTACATGTCCGCCCTTGCGACCCGCCAGGGGGCCGATATCGATGACATAGTCGGCCTGTAGCATCATTTCCTTGTCATGCTCGACCACCAGGATGGTGTTGCCGTCATCGCGCAGGGTCTTCAACGAGTCTATCAGGCGCTGGTTATCGCGCTGATGCAGTCCGATGGAAGGCTCGTCAAGGATATAGAGCACGTTGACCAGCCGCGAGCCAATCTGCGTGGCCAGTCTGATGCGCTGGCTCTCGCCGCCCGACAAGGACGCCGAATTGCGATTGAGCGACATGTAGTCCAGCCCCACCTCAATCAAGAAGCTCAGCCTTGAGTCGATTTCCTTGACAATTTCGCGGGCGATTTCCCACTGGGTGGGTGTGACGTGATTGTGGAGGTCTTGAATCCAGTCGCGCAACTCACTGATGTCCATCGCCGCCAGTTGGGCGATATTCTTGTCGTTGAGCCTGAAGTGCAACGTCTCACGGTTGAGTCTCGCACCGCCACAATCGGGGCACACAGCCCGCGAGAAGAACTGTCCCGCCCACTTCTGGGCGGCGCTCGTTGCCGTGTCGTCCTGCTGCATCTCGATATATTTCACAAGACCGTCAAAAGTCAAGAAATAGTTGCTCGTTGACAGCGTTTCGGTGCGCAAGTTGAGGCGCTCGTTGGTGCCGTTGAGGATGTCGTTTAATGCCTCTTCGGGCAACTCTCTGAGCGGTGTGTCAAGGGTGCAGCCATATTTTTCACAGATGGCCTGTATCTGCCAGAAAATCTGCACATTCTTATACTTGCCCAACGGGAGGATTCCCCCGTTGCGGATGTTCAGGCTCATGTCGGGCATAATCTTGTCGCGGTCAATGATATTGACATAGCCCAGGCCCTTGCAACGCGGACAGGCGCCCAGGGGCGAGTTGAACGAGAAATTGTGCGGCGCCGGTTCCAGATAGGACAAGCCCGTAGCCGGGTCCATGAGCGAACGGCTGTAATAGCCCACCTCGTCGGACTCGGCATCCAGTATCATCAACTGGCCGTTACCCTGCTTGAAAGCCAGGTCAACGGTGTCGCTGAGGCGCTTGCGGTCCTTGTCGGCGACCTTGAGGCGGTCCACCACCAGTTCCACGCTGTGATTGACATAGCGGTCCAACTTCATGCCGAAGGTGATTTCCTTTAACACGCCATCCACACGCACATTGATATACCCTTTCTTGCGCAGGTTCTCGAACAGGTCCTTATAGTGTCCCTTACGGTTCTTGACCAGCGGAGCGAGGATATAAATCCTGCGGTCGTTGTAACGCTCGAGAATCAGACTCAGAATCTTGTCGCTGGTGTACTTGACCATTCGCTCGCCCGAGAGGTAGGAATAGGCGTCGGCAGCACGGGCATACAACAGTCGCAGGTAATCATAGACCTCGGTCGTCGTTCCCACGGTGCTACGCGGATTGCGGTTGACGGTCTTCTGCCCTATCGAGATGACAGGACACAGACCAGATATCTTGTCCACATTGGGGCGCTCAAGCATCCCCATCATGTTGCGGGCATAGGAAGAGAAGGTCTCGAGATAGCGCCGCTGCCCCTCGGCAAAGACGGTGTCGAACGCCAGCGACGACTTGCCGCTGCCGCTCAGTCCCGTGATGACCGATAGGCGGTAATGCGGGATCTCCACATCAATGTTCTTGAGGTTATGAACTCGGGCGCCCAGCACCTCAACGCTTTCTATTTCCTGCCCGTTGAGTTTCATTTTCTTCTTGTTAAAGTCGATAAAGTCGTTAAGGTCTCTCTGCTAAAGCCTAATCCACGACCCAATCCTTGTTATAGACGGTGTAGGTGCGCTTGCTGCGGTAAAGGTCGCTCTGGTTGGGGATGCGCACCTTGTAAATCTTGCCTGAGGCATTGGTCAGTTTAGTGGAGCGAATCCAGGGATTGGCCTCACGCAGTTGAGCGTAGGTGATGCCCTTGCCCTTAGCCCAGTCGGCCCAACTTGCAACCGATCCCGTGACGTCAACGGTGGTGTAGGCCACCGGCTGATAGAGGTTGGCACGAGTGAAACGGTAACCATAACGCTTGAGAGATTCCATCACCAGCTTGTAGGCAATGATGCGGAACACATAGCGCGAGGTCTCCTGCACCAGGAAGAGGTCAAATGAATTATCCGCGCCCTGCTTGGACAACTCGCTGGAAATGCGTCCCATACCGGCATTGTAGCTGGCTGCCACAGTGGGCCAGTGGCCATACTTCTTATAGGCAGCCTTGAGCAACTTGCAGGCGGCCACGGTGGATTTCTCGGGATCATAGCGTTCGTCCACCTCATCTCCCACTTCCAGGCCGTACTCGCGTCCCGTTGCCGCCAACAGTTGCCACAGCCCGGCAGCCTTGGCGCTGGAATAGGCGTTATAATCCATTGAACTCTCGGTCACGGCCATATACAGGAAATCCAACGGAATGCCCTGTTCCTTGAGAATCTTAGCCAATAACGGAAAATAGCGGTTGGCGCGCTTGAAGCACAACTCGGTCGTCGTCTGGCCATAGATGACGCTTGTCAACTCACGGTCGAGGCGTTCGGCCATGTCCAGACGGTCAAAACTCACCTCCTCGCCAGCAAAGTTGACACTCATCGGTATATCGGGGCTTGCCGTCGTGCCGAAGACGGGCGACGAGCCGCTGGTTGACATCTTGCTATACTCTCGCTTGAGTTGTGCCTGTGTCCCCATCGACGAAGTCAACAGCAACACGGCCATCAATATCATTGTCCGTTTCATATTCATTGTCCTTCCTCTCGCTAATCGCTATTCACTAATCAACAAATTGCGGCTTCTGCCGCAATTTGTTTAAAACCCTCCGGTATCCACGCTGCCACCGCCCGAGGTGCCGCTGGCACCCTTCTTGTAGCGCAGGATGGTGATGTCACCGCGTTTCTTGTAATTCACGCCGTCGCTGCCCTTGGCCGTCACCACATAGTAGTAAACGCCGGTATCGACGAGTTTGCCGTGATATGTTCCATCCCATCCGCCACCCGGATCGGTGTATTCATACATGAGTGTTCCCCATCGGTTGTAGATCCAGCAGTGGAACTCGACAAGTGACTTGTAGGACACCTTCCAAATATCGTTCACGCCCTCGGTTGATCCCGGCGAGAAAATGTTGGGACAAACCAACTCACTCTCGCTGACGGTAACCATATAGACCTCTCCGCCTTCGCCCTCACATGAGCCGTCGGCATTAGCGACCCTGTAGCGCACATAATAGGTGCCCGCATCGTTGAAGGTGTAATCCACCTCGTCCTGATTATATTGCAGGATAATATTCTCAAACTCGGGGTCTGTAGCAAATTCCCACACGCGATAAACGACAGCGTCGGTGGGATAACCTGTGAAAACAATGTGCACCGGCGCCGATCCGCCATAGCCGCTCTCGATGCCCTTCTCATTGTTGTTGCCGCGGTTTTCCTGCACCGCAGTGGTGCCACAGTCCACGGCCTGGGTCTGGAAATACTCGCTCTCGATGCCTTCACCAATGCCCCACTCCTCCAGGAAACGGTCGCCCGTAAGCTTGAAGATGGTGTTACACAGCGGTTGGTCGACCTGGATTCCGTCGTCCAGACTCTCAAACGGCTCGACCACGGTCTTCTCTTGCCAGTAGGTGCTGTCATCCCATTCCAGCGAGTTGTAGGTCAACTTGATTTCACGGTCCAGAATGCGAATCCTGCCGTTGAGCGTGGTATAGGGAATCTTGGGCGCAGTGCCGTCGACCCTGAAGGTCAACAGGCTACACGGCGAATCGTTAATGATGAACATATCGTTCAACGACATGTAGTAGTCGGCATAATTGACCACCCAGCAATAAAAGGGATTGCCGCCATCATCAATCTTGTAACCTGTATTGGGTATGATCTTATCCAGAACTGTTGCCATTCCGTTCCAGCGGATACCGGGAATCGACTCCATAACAAGGCTGCCGTCTTGATAGTAAAATCTTTCCCAATTTGCCGGTTCTCCTGTGGTGGAGTTGAATTCCATCCCCACTCCATCGGTGTTATAGACCACATAAATCCTGTCCAGACCGGTAGATCTCTCGGGCGTCACCTCGATGACGTGATATTGTCCTACATTAGTAAAGTTCACCTGACCGCTCGCCGACAACAATGCCAGCGCGGCCACCATGAGCGTAACCAATCTCTTGTTCATAGCGCGCACTTTATATCTCTTTTTTATATTTATATAACGTGAAGCCACGATGGTTATTGCCCCGACCAGGAAACAATAGTGCAAGCCGAGAGGAGAGCAAAAAAGAAATTCTTTTTATACCGAGACGACGCCAATTGTGCCCAAGCCGAAGGCGCAGGGAAACATGCCAGAACAATCCTCCACGAGGGGCACTATATATTGAACATATTTAAGCCCTAAAGGATGAGGGCGATGGTGACGTTAACATCGGCGATATTCACCTCGCCATCACCGTTCACGTCGGTGCGGCCTTCATAGGTGTCGGCACCTCCCAGGATGACATCGATAATACAATTCACGTCGGCGATATTTACCTCGCCATCGGCATTCACATCACCCTGCATCAGTGAAGCAGCTTTTCCCGTGAGATAGCCGGGATCACTTGGGCCGCCGTCGATACGGGCACGGGTGACATCCACATGGTTCTCATTGTAGGCAGTACCCTGTCCACCGACAAGCCTGGTGCAACCGCTAAACATATCACCGGACTCGGTCACGGCATCGGTGTGCCAGCCATTACCGGCATAAATCGTCTCCATTGTTTTGCAACCCTTGAACATGGCTCCCATATCTCTCACATTCAAGGTGTTGAAGCGACTCAAATCAAGGGATGCCAAGGTATCACAGCCCTGGAACATGTATTCCATTTCTGTCACGCTCGAGGTGTTGAGGCCGCTCAGGTCAAGGGATGTCAAGGATTTGCAGCCCGAGAACACATAACCCATGTATCTCACATTTGAGGTGTTGAAACCACTCAGGTCAATAGCAGTCAAAGATTTGCAACCGGCAAACATGCCAGCCATGTCTTTCACATTGTCTGTCTTGAAGCCACTCAGGTTGATAGAAGTCAGCGTATCGCAGTCCGAGAACATGCGTGCCATGTTTGTCACATTCGCGGTGTTGAAACCACTCAGGTCGAGCGAAATCAAAGAATCACAGTCGGCGAACATCGCCCACATGTTTGTCACATTCGAGGTATTGAAACCACTCAAGTCAAGGGATTTCAACGATTTACAGCCAGCGAACATTCTTCTCATGTCGGTCACTGAACTGGTGTTTAAACTAGTGATTCCAATAATGGAGTCGAGTTTATTCATTCCACTAAACCAACCGTATGTGGAAGTGGGACGGGCAGCGACAAATGTGGAGTCAAACACTACTTGGGTGACGCTATCAGCATATACAGACCAACCAGGACTGGTTATTCCCGTATTCAGCAGATAGGAAGTGCTTGGGCGGAGGGAACGCTCGTCATCGTAGTAGAACGTCAAAGCCGTTTGATCAGAGGAGAGCACTGTATAGGCGATTCTTTTTCTGGAGAGATAGCCCGGATTGGTAGGTCCTTCGTCTATATGGGCATAACCGACATCCACATGGCTCGCGTCATAAACTGTACCTTGTTCACCGACCAGGCTGGTGCAACCATAAAACATTTCAAAGGAAAAGGTCACCGAATCAGTAGACCAGCCTTTGCCGGCATAGATTGTAACCAGATTGCTGCAGCCACTGAACATGTATCCCATGCTCGTCATATGCGTGGTATTAAATCCGCTCAAATCAATGGATGTCAATGTGTTGCAGTCCATGAACATGCCGTCCAGGCCCTGTACATTAGAGGTATTAAAACTACTCAGGTCAATGGATTTCAATGAATTACAACCCGAGAACATATGGACCATGTTTGTCACATTCGAGGTATTGAAACTGCTCACATCAAGTGAATCCAAAGACTGACAGTTACTGAACATCATATTCATGTCTGTCACATTCGAGGTATTGAAACTATTCAATTTAACAGATTTCAATGATTTACAGTCAGCGAACATATAACCCATTCTTGTTACATTCCTTGTATTGAAACTACTCAGGTCAAGGGATGTCAATGACCTACAACCACGGAACATATAAAGCATGTCTGTCACATTCGAGGTATTGAAACTACTCAAGTCAAGGGAACCCAAAGATACACATTGCTCAAACATGAATTGCATGTTTGTCACTTTCGCGGTGTTAAAACCGCTCAGGTCAAGAGTTGTCAGTGCATAGCAACCACCGAACATGTTGGCCATGATCGTGACATTCGAGGTATTGAAACCACTCACGTCAAGAGTTGTCAATAATGGGCAGCCAGAGAACATCGCACCCATGTCTGTCACATTCGCTGTATTGAAACCGCTCACATCAAGGGAGGTCAAGGATTCGCAGCCAACGAACATGCATTCCATGTTTGTCACTGAATCGGTAATTAAATAGTTGATTCCAGTAATGGAGTTAAGTGTATTCATTCCGCGAAACCACCCTAGAGTGGAAGTGGGACGGGCAGTGACAAATGTAGTGTCAAACACCACCTTGGTAATATTGAGCCTGTCCTTATACCATTCGGGAGAAGAAATAGAATCAATTATATCCAACGAATAGGAAGTGCCCGTACGGGAACTGCGCTGGTCATCGTAGAAGAACGTCAGCGTGCTGTCGTCCTCGGTAAATATGGTGTAAGCCTCCTGTGCCCTCGCTGCAAATGATACAAACATCAGCATCATCAGCATCAGGCATCGGCTCATGGATATCTTGTAATTGATTGGTCGTTTCATCGTCTATATGTTATAGTTCGGTTAATGATTCCATTGATTGAAACCACAAAGATAGTGCAAAATTCCGATTAAGCGAGAACAATGAAAGTTTGTTTTCATTGTCGAGCGTGAGGAATTTTGCACTACTGTTCGCCTCGCGCAATGTAGGCTGCGCCTTAACAATGCTCAAATAAATTTGGCATTGTGTTCTCCTTGCACTACCTTTGCAGCAACAAAATCCACATTATTATATAAAAGAAGATGGAACAGAACGAGATGATGAACGGAATGCCACGGCGCGAGCGTGCCGTGATGTACAAACGCGACTACAACTGCTGCCAGGCTGTGCTGCTGGCCTTTGCTCCCGAGTTGGGACTGCCTGAAGAAAAACTGCTGGCGATGGGCGCCTGTTTCGGTAGCGGCATGGGCTGCATGGAGGAGACTTGCGGTGCCCTGTGCGGAGCCCAAATCGCACAAGGGTTGCTGAAATATGACAACCGCCGCATGAACCCGCAGGCGAGTCAGTTGAGGGCCGAGTTTGAGCAACGTTGCGGCGCCACCCGCTGCAAGGACCTGAAGGGCGTTGGCAGTGACCGCGGGCCGCTGTGTTCCTGCGAGGATTGTGTGCGCCATGCCGTGGAAGCACTTGAAGAGAAGTTATAGTCTTTCATCGTATTTGTACCTCAAGAGCCTAAAGTCTTGACGGAATGAAAACTGACAGCAAGCCGAAAAAACTATATTAAAATATAGTGGTTAATTGGCAAAATTGGAGTAATTTTGCAGTCCGAATCACGGGAATTCATTTATTAAGCATTTATAACTAACAATCAAACATAGAGATAACAATCATGGGATGGTTTTCATTCACACAAGAAATCGCTGTCGACTTAGGAACAGCCAACACCATTATCATCCATAACGACCGCATCGTCATCGACGAACCATCGGTTGTCGCCCTGGACGCCAAGACCAACCGACCCATCGCCGTCGGTGAACGCGCACGCGAGATGCACGGCAAGTCCCACGAGGGCATCCGCACCGTCAGGCCTCTGAGCGACGGTGTAATCGCCGACTTTAACGCCGCCGAGCACATGATTCGCGGCATGATCAAGAAAGTGAGCGCCAAGAACCACTGGTTCTCCCCCTCGCTTCGCATGGTCGTGTGTGTCCCCTCGGGTTCCACCGAGGTCGAGATTCGCGCCGTCCGCGACTCGAGCGAGCATGCCGGTGGCCGCGACGTCTATATGATTTACGAGCCGATGGCAGCAGCGCTGGGTATCGGTCTCGATGTGCTGGCTCCTGAGGGCAACATGATTGTTGACATCGGTGGCGGTACGACCGAGATCGCCGTTATCTCACTGGGTGGTATCGTGAGCAACAAGAGCATCCGCACCGCCGGTGATGACCTGACCGAGGACATTCAGGAGCACATGCGCCGTGCCCACAACGTCCGCGTGGGTGAGCGCACCGCCGAAGCCATCAAAATCAACGTCGGCTCGGCATTGCCCGACCTGGGTCCCGAAGCCCCCGAGGACTTTATCATCCACGGCCCCAACCAGGTCAACTCGCTGCCCCTTGAGGTGCCCGTGACCTATCAGGAGGTGTGCCACTGCATCGAGAAGTCCATCTCCAAGATTGAGGCCGCCGTGCTGAGCGCTCTGGAGCAGACTCCTCCCGAGTTGTATCAGGACATCGTGCACAACGGTATTTTCCTGACCGGTGGCGGCGCCTTGCTGCGTGGCCTCGACAGGCGATTGACCGACAAGATCGGCATCGAGTTCCATGTGGCAGAGGATCCGTTGCACGCTGTTGCCAAGGGTACCGGCATCGCACTGAAGAACATCAAGCACTTCAAGTTCCTCATGCGCTAACTCTAGTTCTTAGTTTTAAGTTTTTAGTTTTAAGTAATAATAGTACTGCCAAAAGTCTTTTCAGACGAAAGTAAATGTACTTACAACTTAAAACTTACAACTTACAACTAATAAAGGCACGATGAACAATCTGCTCAACTTTTTCATCAAACACAGTGCGTGGTTCATTTTCGCTTTTTATGTGATATTGAGCCTCGTGCTGCTGTTTAAGGATAACCCTTACCAGCAGAGCGTCTATCTGACGTCGGCCAACACATTGAGCGCCAACGTCTACAAGGCGTTCAACAGCGTCACGTCCTATTTTCACCTGCGCGACATCAACGAGAGTCTGCAGGAACGTAACGCTGCGTTGGAGATGGAATTGATTGAGATGCGCAATCAACTGGCCGACTTGTCGTTGCGGAATCCCGACTCGCTACGCCAGAAGTCGTTGCAGCAATACACGTTTGTCATGGCCCAAGTGATCAGCAACAGCATCGCCCAGCCCAACAACTACATCACCATCAACCGCGGATACAAGGACGGCGTGAGCCCCGAGATGGGTGTCATCGACCAGAACGGCGTGGTGGGAATCGTCAACGTTGTGGGTCCGCATGCTTCACGTGTCATCTCGCTGCTGAACCCCCACATGAGGCTCTCGTGCAAACTGCAGCACGGCGGCTTCTTCGGCAGCCTGGTGTGGGACGGCAAGAGTCCGCGGTATGCTGTGCTCGAGGAGTTGCCCAAGCACATTTCCTACCACAAGGGTGACACGATTGTCACCAGCGGCTACTCGGCCGTGTTCCCTGAGGGAATCATCGTGGGCACCATCGAGGGATTGGCACGTGACATGAGCGAAAGTTTCGTGTCGTTGCGCATCAAGTTGACGACCAACTTCAGCCAGTTGAGCAGCGTGCGTGTCATCACCAACAGCATGAAGGACCAGATAGATGCACTCATCAGGGCCGAGCAAGGAATCGACACCGCAGCCAACATACAGACGCGGCCCGAACTCAAGCCCGAAATCGTCGACGTCATTCCCGGTCAAGACAAGCCCAAGAAGGCTGACAAATCAGGCAAGCCGGCAAAGTCCAGTCAACCCAAACAGACGGCACCCGTTCAGCAACCCGTTGAAGCCGTGAAACCCGAATCATCAGAGGAACAGCCATGACCAAGACCGTAATACAATTCATCGCTCTGTTTCTGGCCCTCGTGGTGGTGCAGCTGGTGTGCAACAAGATTGTGTTGTTCAATGTCGCCATGCCCGTGGTGTTCATCTACCTAATTCTCAGACTCCCCATCAACCTGCACGGCGGTTGGGTATTGACCATCGCCTTCTTCTCGGGACTGATTATCGACATCTTCAACAACACGCCCGGCATGAACGCGCTGGCGTGCACCATCCTGGCAGCGGTGAGACGTCCCGTCTTCAATGCCTATGTCTCGACCGAGAAGGACAACAGCCAGCCCATTCCGTCGGTCGACTCGATGGGTGTGGGTGACTATTTCAAGTATATGGCCACGCTGGTGACGCTGTATTGCACACTCATCTTCCTGATTCAGGCTTTCTCGCTGCACAATCTCGTGCTCACGCTGCTGCGCATCACCTGCAGCAGTGCGCTGTCGGTCATCATTATCTTTGGGTTAGACACACTAGTGAGCACACGCCGTGAGAAAAGATTATAATCTCGAGAAACGTAAGTTGGTCATCGGCGGCTTGATTGTGACAATCGTCATCATCTATATCATCCGCCTGGTGCAGTTGCAGGTGCTGGACAGCACCTACAAGGCTCATGCCGACAGCAACGCGTTCATGGAGAAGGTCATCTATCCATCTCGCGGTCTCATCTATGACCGCAACGACTCCCTGGTGGTCTATAACACGCCCGAATACGACCTGGTGATGATTCCCAAGGACGTGCTGCCGTTTGACACCATCGACTTCTGCAACACGTTGCAAATCAGCCGCAAGGAGTTTGACCACCGCTTGGAAGAGATGAGAAAAGGCCGCAGTTACTCGGCCTTCACGCAGCAGGTGTTCATGAACCACTTGACCCCCGAAGACTACGGACGATTGCAGGAGAAACTGTACCGTTTCCCGGGTTTCTATGTCGTGCAGCGCATCCTAAGGAAGTATAACTATCCTGTGGCCGCTAACGTGCTGGGCGACATCCGCGAGGTCAATGCCCGCGACATCGAGAACGACGATTACTACCGTCCCGGCGATTACACGGGCGACCTGGGCATCGAGAAGAGTTATGAGAAATGGCTGCGTGGCGTGAAAGGCAAGGAAATTCTCATCCGCGACGCGACAGGCAAAATCAAGGGACATTACAATGATGGGGCCGACGATGTGGACCCCGTGGCAGGCAACAACCTCAAGTTGAGCATCGACATCGGCCTGCAGGCCTACGGCGAGTTGCTCATGCAGGGCAAGGTGGGCGCCATCGTCTGCATCGAGCCCAAGACCGGTGAAATCCTCGCCCTAGTATCTAGTCCCAACTATGATCCCTCGTTGCTGATGGGTAAGGAGCGCGGCAAGCACTACAGCGAACTGGCCAACAACCGCCTCAAGCCTTTGTTTGACCGCTCCATCATGGCCGCCTACCCTCCCGGCTCCACCTTCAAGCCCTCACAGGGCCTGATATTCCTGCAAGAGGGCATCATCACCACGAGCACAACCTATCCCTGCCATCGCGGTTACATCAATGCCGGACTGCGCGTGGGTTGCCACGGCCATGCCGCTCCCATCGCCCTGAAACCCGCCATCCAGACGTCGTGTAATTCCTATTTCTGCTGGGGCTTCAAGAACATGATGGACAAGCGGTCCAAATATGGCTCTACGGGCAAGGCATTTGAGGTGTGGAAGAACCACATGGTGTCGATGGGTTACGGCTACAAGTTGGGTGTCGATATGCCGGGCGAGAGCCGCGGTTTCATCCCCAACACCGCTTTCTATGACAAAATTCACGGCGAGGGCGGCTGGAGCGGACAGTCCATCATCAGTGATGCCATCGGCCAAGGCGAAATCCTTGCCACCCCGCTGCAAATCGCCAACTTGAGTGCCACCATCGCCAACCGCGGCTACTACATCACGCCTCATGTGGTGAAGAACATCGAGGGTGTCGGCATCCTCAAGAAGAGCCTTGAGCGGCACGACACCGACATCGACAAAATCTTCTATGATGACATTGTCCAAGGTATGCGCATGGCGGTGCTTGGCGGCACCTGTACCCGTGCCAACATCCCCGGCCTCGACGTGTGCGGCAAGACGGGTACAGCCCAAAACCCTCACGGCCGTGACCACTCGGTGTTCATGGGATTCGCTCCGATGGACAATCCTCAAATCGCCATCTGTGTCTATGTCGAGAATGCCGGCTTTGGTGCTGCATTCGGTGTGCCCATCGGCGCACTGATGATTCAGCGTTACCTGCGCGGCGATTCTCCCGGGCTGCAAGCCCAGGGCCGGGCAATGGCAAGCCGCCACACCATCACGGCCCCCAAACCCACCAAGACTTCCGGCACCCAGGCCGACAACAATAAAGCCACCTCATCCAAATCCGCTTCTAAAGATGGAAACAAGAAATCAAGATGAGAATACCAACCTGTTGAGGTCGGTGGACTGGTTTACCATCGTCCTTTACGTCATCATGGTCGTGGCAGGAGCGGTGAGCATCTATGCCGCCACCTACGACTATGACAAGGCCAGCATGTTCGACCTGAGCGAGTTCTCGGGCAAGCAGTTCATGTGGGCGGTGCTCTCGTTGTTCATCGGTTTCTCGTTGCTGCTCATCGACAGGCGCATCTATGAAGCCTATGCCTATCCCATCTACGGATTCCTGATAATATTGTTGATAGTCACCAGTTTTATAGCCCCCGACATCAAGGGTTCACGCTCCTGGCTGGTCTTCGGGGCTGTCAGCCTGCAGCCGGCCGAGTTCGCCAAGACGGCGACCGCGCTGGCGTTGGCTAAACTGTTCAGCACCTACGGCTTCTCGCTCAATGGCTGGCGCAACTATGCCATTGCCATCGCCATCATCATGATGCCCATCCTGTGCATCATTCTGGAGCGAGAGACGGGCACAGCGCTGGTCTACACAGCACTCATCTTTGTGCTCTATCGCGAGGGTATGTCAGGTTTCGTGCTCTTTGCAGCATTGATGGCGGTGGTCTATTTTGTCGTGGTCTTGAAGTTTGCTGCCACCATCGTCATGGGTATCCCACTGGGTATGTTCATCGCATTCATCATGGTGATGGCGCTCATCGTAGCCATGCTGCTCATCTACTGCCGTTCTTGGATACTGGGGCGCAACGTGTTGCTGGGTTACCTGGCGGCAGGAGTTATCGTTGGCGGCTTGACGCTGGCAGGTGTCCATGTCAACGGTTATGCCTTCTTCCTGCCGGTGATCATCCTGTCGCTGCTCTACCTGCTTTACGGCATGCTGCACGACGACTTGAAGAAGGTGTTGATCACCGTCTGCTTTGCCGCCGTGTCGCTCGTATTCCTGTTCACGGTAAGCTTTGCCTTCAACAACGTGCTGGAACAGCATCAGCAGACGCGCATCAAGGTCACCCTGGGCATTGCCGATGACCCTCGAGGGGCGGGCTACAATGTCAACCAGAGCAAGATTGCCATCGGCAGCGGCGGCATCACGGGCAAGGGTTTCCTGCAAGGCACACAGACCAAGCTGAAGTATGTCCCGGAGCAGCACACCGACTTCATCTACTGCACCATCGGTGAAGAACAAGGCTTCATCGGCAGTGTGGCCGTGCTTATGCTCTTCCTGGCATTAATCCTGCGCATCATCACGCTGGGCGAGCGCAACCACTCGACCTTCACAAGAGTCTATGCCTACTGTGTCGCGTCCTACCTCATCTTCCACCTCACCATCAACATCGGCATGGTCATCGGCCTGTGCCCCGTTATCGGCATCCCGCTGCCGTTCTACAGCTACGGTGGCTCCTCGTTGTGGGGCTTCACCATCCTGCTGTTCATTCTCCTGCGCCTCGACGCCGACCGCGGCAACTACGGCTCCTGGTAGGTAAAATATTGGCCTGATGCGGATGCCGTTGAAGGAAAAGAAAACGACGATGTCTATTTGACACACCATTGTCTTGTGAGATAATTATTGTAACTTTGCGATATGGAAAAGACAAAGAAACTTACCAATTCGCAGGATAACCAGATGTTGCCCACGCAATTCGTAGACGATGTAAAACAGATTGTTAATCATGGTTTACGCGAAGCCTACGACAAGGTTAATTCTGTTGCTGTCCACACCTACTGGCTTATCGGCAAGCGAATTGTTGAAGAAGAACAACATGGTGAACGTAGAGCTGAATATGGTAGCAAACTCATTACCCTGCTAGCAGAGGAATTATCAATGGCATTTGCTAAAGGATTTTCAGCAAGAGATTTAAGGAATTATCGTCAGTTATACCTGTGTTTCAGTGATTTAGAGATTTGGTACACGCGTGTACCAAATCTTAAATGGTCACATTATCGTACATTGCTTGCCGTTACAAGTGAAGACGCAAGATACTGGTATGTTCATGAAGCATCAGTTCAATCTTGGAGCGTACGGACATTGGCTAGAAATGTTGGCTCACAGTACTATCAACGCTTGCTACAATCGCCCAAGATAGAGCGAGTCGTTCATGTACTGTGACGAGTTTTCTACAGCATTGACATACTTGTCATATCCCACGTAATTGTAGGCAAAGATGCGATGATAGGTATGGCACTGGTTGTCATTGCGGTGATCGGAAACCTTTTGTCGCAGTTTTGCCTGAGCATCGTCATCGGCCTCTTCAATCTCATCGCTATTTTTCCATAGGGTTCCATAGTAAACTCTGTCATCAAAGGCCAAATAAACGCCATGGCTATCCTTGATTGGGGCGACAACACGGGCTGTATATTTTCTCCGTCCCCTTCTCTCATGGGATAGACTCACATCATAGCCACGGCAATTATCCATCACATCGATTTCCTGCTCACTCATAATATACTCGGCATCGCCAATGCTCTCGCGGGTGATGCTCTTGCAGTGATGATAGGACGAGGTGGCCCGGTGGACATATTGATCAATGACCAAAAGCCCGCCGCCAATGCTCATGCCGAAAAAGAAATAGGCCACAAAACGATAGTTGTCCTTTTTAGGTATTGCACTGAACTGTTTCCTCAAGAGGAAAACCGTCATCACCACCCACGCTAGACCGACAAAGAAACCCATCGAGCGCCTCTGATACTTCAGGTCGGTACAATTCACGCCCCAACATAGCAGTGCAAAAAAGGCCACCGACAACAGCGAGCCCACCGTAACAACCAGGACCCTTCGCCACCCCTGTGACCAATCATTTCTTTTTTTTCCCACGGGTAAAAATAATTTGAGTTCGCAGTGCAAAAATAGGCAAATGTTTTCATGCGCCCAAATATCAATCCATAAATGTTCATTTTCTCATTTTAAAATACTATTGAGTGGGGTAGCACGTTAATTAATTGTCAAGTGGCATCATTCTTGCCACTGTGTTAATGTACAGATGCAACGATTGCTGAAGAAATATTGTCTGACAACGGTTTTGTGTGCCCTGTGTGCAACGGGGACGCTCGAAGCCGCGCCCGAGTTGTCACTGCCTGCTGAGCCCGTACAGGAGCAGGAACAGGACTCGGTACGCGTGAGCCTCGTCACTTTTTATCCCGGCAGTGAGCCTCATAACATCTGGGGACACAGCGAGATACGCGTCCAGCAAGGGTCTACCGACCTGTACTTCAACTACGGTGTATTTGATTTTCAGGCACCTGCGTTCATGTGGAGGTTTATGCTGGGCGAGACCGATTACATGTGCCAACCTGTCCCGCAAGCCTTCGCCACCCTCGGCATGGAGGAGCGGCGCATGGTCGAGCAGGAACTCAACCTGCCGCAAGACAGAGCCATTGCCGTGCGCGACTTCCTGTGGAACAACGCCCAGCCCGAAAACCGCTTCTATCGCTATAAATTCCTGAGCGACAACTGCTCTACACGCCCCCGCGACATTATTGAGATGGCCGTGGGCGACGGGCTGCAGTATCCCGCGATGGGCGACACTACTGTCACCTATCGTGACATTTTGGCACACTACTGCCGCAACTACGCCTGGGAGCGTTTTGGCATCGACCTGGTTTTGGGCTGGGACGTGGATACCGTGCTGGACCAGCGCGCCACCATGTTCATCCCCATGCTACTCATGGATGCCGTGGCCGACGCCACGATCAAGACCGATAGCGTGACCCTGCCTTTGGTAAAAGCGACCACCGTTCCCATCGACAAGAGCACCGAGGGCAACGTCAGGCCACCCACGCCGTGGTACCTCTCCCCCATCACCGTGACCATCCTGGTGCTGGCGCTGACGCTGGCCGTGAGTTGCCGCGACTGGCGCAGGCGCAAGGTGTCGCGTTGGTTCGACACCATCCTGTTCACCACTGGTGGACTGGCAGGTTGCATCCTGTTTTTCCTTATTTTCTTCTCGACACATGAGGCCACCTCGCCCAACATCAACATCGTGTGGTTGCACCCCTTGTTGCTGTTGCTTGCCGTGTTGCCTTGGTTCAAAAAGACCCGTGGCGCCGCCCGTTGGCTCCACGCCTTAAATGCCCTGGTCGTTGCCCTGCTCATGCTGGCATGGCCCTGGCAACCCCAAGTGGGCAATATCGCCTTCTTCCCGCTGATGACGGCACTGGTGACACGCTCGTTGACCAACGTGTGGCTCACCTGCCAGACAACTCGCGGCCCCACCCGACGTTAGTGATGAGTCGGGAGTGAAGGGTTAATGCTCTTCAAGTCCTTAAAGACCTTAGAGACTTTAAAGACCCTAAACTCCTTATAGACCCTAACAGCAAAAAGCCATACTAGAGCATTTTGTAGCCTCTTTTTGGCTGATAATCGGCTAAAAAGGTGTACCTTTGCCGTTTAGATTACAACAAAACATAAATACATACTACAACAAACCAAGAAAATGGGACTTAGTGACATTTTGAAATCCATGTTTGGCAATAAGTCAACCCGTGACCTGAAGAAGATCACACCTATTGTCAACCAAATCAAAGCGATTTATCCCGAGATTGATGCACTGGACATCGACAGCCTGCGTGGACGCACGGCCGAAATCCGTCAGATGCTCAACGAATCGGTGCAAGACAAGCGGGATGAAATTGAACGCATCAAAGCCGAAATCGAGACTCTCGAATACGAGGAGCGCGAACCATTGTGGAAGAAAGTCGATGACATCCAGAAGGAAATTCTCGATGTCCTCGAGGACAAACTCAACGAGGTGCTGCCCACCGTGTTTGCCATTGTGAAATCGACCGCTCGCCGCTTTGCCGAGAACGAGACCATTGTTGTGAACGCCACCCAACTCGACCGCGACCTGGCCGCTCAGGGCAAGGACTTCGTGACCATCGAGGGCGACAAGGCCATCTACCACAACCACTGGATTGCCGGCGGTAATGAGATCACCTGGGACATGATACACTATGACGTGCAACTTATCGGTGGTATCGTGCTGCATCAGGGCAAGATTGCCGAGATGGCGACTGGTGAAGGTAAGACCCTGGTGGCTACGCTGCCCGTCTTCCTGAACGGCTTGACCGGTAACGGTGTTCATGTGGTGACCGTCAACGACTATCTGGCCAAGCGCGATAGCGAGTGGATGGGTCCGTTGTACATGTTCCACGGCATGACCGTGTCCTGTATCGACAAGACCGAACCCAACTCGCCCGAGCGCCGTGCCGCCTACAACTGCGACATCACCTTCGGTACCAACAGTGAGTTCGGTTTCGATTACCTGCGCGATAATATGGCGATGCGCCCCGAGGACATGGTGCAGCGCCCCCACAACTTTGCCATTGTCGATGAGGTCGACAGCGTGTTGATCGATGATGCCCGTACCCCGTTGATCATTTCGGGTCCCGTGCCCAAGGGCGAGGATCAGATGTTCAATGACTTCAAGTCCAACGTGGAACGCGTCTATAACGCTCAGCGCCAACTGGTGACCGGACTGCTCGCCGATGCCAAGAAGATGATGGCCAGCGACGACGAGGCCACTGTCAAGGAAGGTACCCTGAGGCTCTTCCGTGCTTTCAAGGGTCTGCCCAAGTACAAGCCTCTGATCAAGTTCCTGAGTGAGGAGGGTGTCAAGACCGCCATGCTCAAGACCGAGGCCTTCTACATGCAGGATAACAACCGCGAGATGCCCACCGTAACCGATCCCCTGTTCTTCATCATCGACGAGAAGAATAACACTGTCGAGATGACCGATAAGGGTATCGACGTGCTCACGCGCGGCACCGACGACCCCGAGTTCTTCATCCTTCCCGACATTGCCGCCCAGTTGTCGGCAGTGACCAACGAACCGTTGACCGATGAGGAGAAGACCAACAAGAAAGACGAGTTGCTCGCCAACTACTCGGTCAAGGCCGAGCGCGTGCACACCGTGACCCAGTTGTTGAAAGCCTACACCCTGTTCAACCGCGACGACGAGTACATCGTCACCGAGAGCGGTGAGGTCAAGATTGTCGATGAGCAGACAGGCCGTGTGATGGAAGGTCGCCGCTACAGCGACGGTCTGCATCAGGCTATCGAGGCCAAGGAAGGCGTGAAAGTTGAGGCTGCCACCCAGACGTTCGCCACCATCACGCTGCAGAACTACTTCCGCATGTATCACAAGCTGTCGGGTATGACCGGTACCGCCGAGACCGAGGCTGGTGAGTTCTGGGACATCTACAAGCTGGATGTTGTGACCATTCCCACCAACAAGCCCGTCATCCGCAACGATATGGCCGACCGCGTTTACAAGACGCAGAAGGAGAAATTCAATGCCGTCATCGCCGAGATCGAGGCCATGCGCAACTCTGGTCGTCCCACTCTGGTGGGTACCACGAGCGTTGAAATCAGTGAGATGCTGAGCCGCATGCTCAACCTGCGCCACATCCCGCACAACGTCTTGAACGCCAAGTTGCACCAGAAAGAGGCCGACATCGTGGCTCAGGCCGGTCAATCGATCGACGGCAAGGGTGTCGTGACCATCGCCACCAACATGGCCGGTCGTGGTACCGATATCAAGCTGTCACCTGCCGTGAAAGAGGCCGGTGGTCTTGCCATCATCGGTACCGAGCGCCATGAGTCACGCCGTGTGGACCGCCAGCTGCGAGGCCGTGCCGGACGTCAGGGAGACCCCGGTTCATCAGTGTTCTTCGTATCGTTTGAGGACAAACTGATGCGTCTGTTCGCCAGCGAAGGTGTTGTCAAGACGCTCGACCGTCTGGGACTCAAGGACGGTGAAGCCATCGAGAGCAACATGGTGACCAAGAGCATCGAGAACGCCCAGAAGCGCGTCGAGGAGAACAACTTCGGTATCCGTAAACACCTGCTCGAGTATGACGACGTGATGAACGCCCAGCGCAAGGTGATTTACACCCGCCGTCACCACGCCCTTATCGGTGAACGCATCGGACTGGACATCATCAACTCCCTCTATGACAGCGTGGAGGACCTGGTGGACAGGTATGGTGCCGACGACTACGAGGACTTCAACATTCAGGTGCTCAAGACCTACGCCATCCAGACGCCGTTCAACGAGGAGGAATACCGCCGCATGGACGACGGCAAGAAGCAGGATATCCTGTATGACGCCGTGCTCAAGACCTTCAACCGCAAGATGGAGCGCCTGAGCGAGGTGGCCGATCCCATCATCCAACAGATTGTCGAGAAACAGATAGCCGACGGCATGGAGCCCCAAGGCCTCATCCGCGTGCCCATCACCGACGGCAAGCGCACCTTCGGCATCGTCATCGACATCAAGGAGGCTGCCGAAACCCACTGCAAGTCGCTCACCAAATCGTGGCAGAAAGCCGTGATGCTGCTCACCATCGACGAGAACTGGAAGGAGCACCTGCGCGAGATGGACCAGTTGCGCCAGAGCGTGCAGAACGCCAGCTACGAGCAGAAAGACCCGCTGGTCATCTACAAGACCGAGGCCTTTAACATGTTCAAGCAGATGGTCGGCATCATGAACGGCAAGGCTATCGCCGTGCTCATGCGTGGTCAGATTCCCGAGGCTCCTCCCCAAGAGAACGTGCAGGAGCGTGAGCCCCAGCCTCGCCGTCAGCGTTACAGCGAGGGCCGCGGTGGCGAACCCGATGCCAGCCGTCCCAATGCCGCCCCCGTCGGTCCGCGTCCGCAAGGCCCCGTCGGTCCCATCCGCAACGAGGGTCCCAAGATTGGCCGTAACGATCCCTGCCCCTGCGGCAGCGGAAAGAAGTACAAGAACTGCCACGGCCGTGGCTTGGCCTAATCCTGCCAACAAACTACAATTCACGCCAGCCCCCATACGGGGGTTGGCGTGATTGCTTTAGTATTCTGGAAAGACTGGATAGGTTGGATTATCTGGATGCTCTGGATATTTTAATCTTATCAGGGCAATTCATCGTCGATGATGAGTCGGAGCCACTGGGCGGTGGTCAAGGGGATGGGGCCTGCAGGCTCGGTGGACATCAGGTGCTCGTTGAGTTCCAGCAGCAGGGGGCGGGCGTCACTCTCCCCTGCCCGCTCGATGATGGCATGGGCCTGGGGCATCGCGCGCTCCATTACTGCCAATGACGAGGGACGCAACAGGAAACTGCGCCAGTAGAGCCAATAGGCGTAGTCATAGATGCGCTGGGCATCCTCGGGGCTGTCCAGATCCACCTCGCTGGCAATACAGAACTGCCGCGGCACGGGAGCCTGTTCATACTCCTTGTCAAGCAGCATGAAGAATGCCGTGGCCAGCGCTTCGAGTGCGGCATCATGAGGGTCAAGCACCTCTGCTGCCTGCTCACCGGCGATGGTCCACCAAATCACAAAACGCACATCATTGAGGTTCAACTCATAGTCCACGTAACCCTCGCTGCAATCAAAGTGAGGCAACGGAACGCCATGGCGCTCGTTGTGCAGGCGCGTGAACGAGCGCCACACGCCGCCATCGGCCACCACGTCCTGATAATAGCCCGTCAAGGCAAGCACCACGTCAAGGCGCACGTCATCGTCCAATTCTCGCAACCACGGCGATTCATCCCACAACTTGGCCAGCCGCAGGGCAATCCACAGGTAAAACTGGTCGGTCTCGGTCACCTTGGGGTTAGCAGGCTGCCGCTCCATATAATCTTTCACGCTGATTTTCATCTCAGAAACAGAATTCGATTGATCCAACAAAAAAACGAGGAAATACCATCGTGCGACAGTTGTTTCCCCGTTTAGCGGAGCCGCGAGCGGGACTCGAACCCGCGACCTTTTCGTTACGAATGAAATGCTCTACCGACTGAGCTATTGCGGCTTGGTGCACTGCGATGTTTTGCAATGCGGGTGCAAAGGTAGCACTATTTTTTTAATCTCACAAACTTTATTCGACAATTTGTTTGCTGTAGGTCATCCGTATCTTCGCCTTATCCAGCGACAAGCAGACTATCGCCGGGCGCGATACCATTGGCGAGATTTTAGTTACGATTGACGATTCAGAACTGGTGTAGTAGTAACTGTAGGACTGAGGATATACATAGTTGGTCACGTCCACCGGAGTGATGGTGAAGTTGAGGTCATCCTCGGTAGCGACGCCGCCCTGGTTCTCGAGAATGTTCAAGATATAATTGCGCAGACCAGTGAAAGTGTAAGTCCTGCTCCACTTTTCATAGATGGCATAGAAGGAGTCCTTGTTATTGACAAGGCTGTCACCATTGATAAAGGCGTCCTTCTTGGATGTCTTGACCATGAGCAGATAAGTGGGAGGCTGGATGTCATACTCGGTAAGCGGCACCGTGACGGGCAGTTCCAGTGATAACGAATTGATGATAGCCTGGTTGTTGCCCACATTAGCCCTGTAGCTGTCGATAATATCCTGAACAGGGAAACGCACCTGCACCTCATAGCCGGCCGGAGCCGCGATAACCGCCTCGCCACGGTCGACCATGGCCGTGATGGCATCATCGATGTCGAAGTGGATGATATTGTTGGAAACCACCTCGGGCGTGGAAGCCAGGTAGGTCTGATTATGAGCCGAATCAACCTCGGCCGTGTCTCCCAGCTGCACATGCTTGTGGTAATACACGTCAAACTCGGTGGCCTTGATATTCATCACATGGCCGCTGCCGTAACTGTTGGTGATATAGATGCCAGGGAAGACATCGGCGAACGCCTTAGGACTGGCGAACTTCTCGGGATGACTCTTGTAAGTATTGAACAACTCGCGGGCGAGTGACGTGGGCATCGGTATCGACAACACACGGGTGGAATCAACCTTGAGCGAGCCGCTCGCATAGGACTGGCTTACCTCGAGCCATCCTGATTGGGGCGAATAGGATTCTGATGCCAGCAAGTCGTCGCTGTCATAGTAGCCCGTGGGGTCAAAATCACTGAAGATGGGATTGGGCAAAGCCTGGTTCAAGCGATACACTTCCAAGCGCATGGGAGCACGCGCGTCACCGGTGAAGCCATTGCTGACGGGCAGACGCAGCTTGAGTCGGCAAGAGTCAATCCACTCGGGCTTAATGCCAGTGGTGTCAATATTAACGGCCGGCATCCACATCGTCACCGCCGAGGCCGACAATCGGCCAAAGCCATCGGAAGCGAGCATGCCCAGCATCTTGGTGGGGGTGCGCATCTGCACCCTGTCATTTCTCACCGACTGACCGGTGATGACAAAAGAAGAATCCTCGATAATCGACGACACGCTGTCGGTGATAGAGAGACCTATCGTCTCGTCGGTGCATGCGTACAGGCCAAGCAGCACAGCCGCTGCCAGTATCACATTAAAAAAATGTTTCATATTCCCGAAATGAAAAACAACAATTTAAGAATATCGAAAAGGGAACACAACGTCACGCGGTTAATCGAACAACGAGGAATAGAACTGCGTCACCTTGCTGACATCATCATTGTCGATGAGCTGCAACTTGGGCAGTGATTCGGCAGCAGTGAGCACCGTGTCACTCACGCCCTCCTCACACTCGATAACAGCATCGGCATACTTGAGAGAATATGCCATCAGTTCCTCATAGTTCAATTCCTTGCCGGCGATAGGCTTAAGGGCGTTCTTGGGGATGCCGTCCTGATGCATCTTTTCACTCAAGCGCGCGTCCAGAGGGCCAGCAATCTGTTCATTGAAGAGCGCCGTGACAATCTTGGCATCGCGGAACGACGGGTCGTCACCGTAGAGCGTGCGGATGTAAACCGGAGCCAGTGCCGAAATCCATCCCGTGCACTGAATGATGTCGGGCACCCAACGCATCTTGCGAATCGACTCAATGACCGCTCGGACAAAGAACATGCTGCGCTCGTCATTGTCATGAGGCGAACAATTCATCTCCAGCTCGTCGATACGACTGCTGGCAAAATAGTCCTCGTTGTAAATGAAATATACCTGGAAATGAGCTTGTTGCAGCGTTGCTACCTTGATAATCAAAGGATGGTCGGTATCGTCGATAATCACATTCATACCTGACAGCCTGATCATCTCGTGCAACTGGTTGCTGCGCTCGGCTATCATACCATACTTGGGCATGAACGTGCGTTCCTCAATACCCTGTTCCTTAATGCCCTGGGGCAACAATCTGCCTATCAGCGACAAGCGTCGCGCGGGCACATAGGGCTCAATCTCTTGAGATATGAATAAGACTTTTTTTACATCCATGTCGCTCTCTGTTTTAAGTTAAATGCAAAGATAGCATTTTTTTTTGATTTTGGGCACATTTTTTGTGCCCTCATAGTGCATTTTTAAGTAAAAACACCCGCTTTTTAACATCTTCTAATCTTTTTTCGTCCTCAAGGATAAGCAGTCCATGAGATAGGGAAAAAGGTTTCTGGAGAGGACGAGACGGTGTGTTCCCGGCTGGCACAAAAAAAGAGGGAAGCTCCTCCTTCAAACAGGAAATGCTCCCCTACTATCAAAACACACACACGATTAGATTTTTTTTTAAGCATCATTTGAATCATGTATCAGTTACATATATTCGGTCATGCTATATATCTAAAAATAAATTTTTCACATTGTGTCAGGTACAAAGTAACGAAGAAATGTTTGAATACCAAAGTCTCCAAAGGCCACTTCGTGACCAATCGCCCGAACTTGTTGACAAACGGCTCAATCATCAAGACAAAAACCCCTCGCTGCTGACAGACTTCAGAGCGCGAATCTCAAAATTTTTGTCAATAAATCAAAAAATTTGTAGTCAGCGTATCCATTATTTCGAAAAACGATGTAAATTTGCAATTCAAGTAAAAGTTTCAGGTCAGGAATCACGACTTGAGTAAGGTTAAAAAGATTGGGAATGTTGACTCAGATTTACAACGGTCATGTGCTCACTCCCGAAGGATGGATCAACGGCGGGTCGGTAATCATCGAGGACTGTCGCATCAAGGAGGTGAGCAAGAGCAGCAGGCAGCTGGACGGCATGGACAAGACCATCGACGCCCGCGACATGCACGTGGTGCCCGGTGGAATTGACCTGCATTGCCATGGCGGTGGCGGTTGTGACTTCCAGGAGTGCACACGCGAGGCGTTTGAAACGGCGGCAGCCACCCACTTGAGACACGGCACCACCAGCATCTATGCTACCCTGTCGTCCTCCCCCATCGAGATGATGGAGCAAGCGTGCCAGACGTGTGACGACCTGATGAAAACGCCCAATTCCACCATCATGGGCATGCACATGGAGGGTCCCTACTTCAACCCCAGCCGCGCCGGGGCACAGATGCCCGAGGTCATCCGCATCCCCGACCCCAACGAGTATGTCCACATCGTCGAGGACTTTGACTGCATGCGCCGCTGGGACACCGCACCCGAGCTACCTGGCGCCGTCGAGATGGGCAAATACATCACCAGCAAGGGCATTGTCGCCGCCATCGGTCACACTGCTGCCGAGTATCCCCACGTCAAGGCTGCATGGGATGCCGGTTATACCCTGGCGACCCACTTCTATAACGCCATGCCCGGATTCCACAACGTGCGCGAGTTCAAACATGCCGGCACTGTCGAGAGCATCTATCTGCTCGACGACATGGCCGTCGAGGTGATTGCCGACGGTATTCACGTGCCCGCGACACTGCTCAATCTGGTCTATCACATGAAGGGCGTGGAGCGTACAGCCCTGTGTACCGACGCCCTGGCCGTGACCGACAGCGACAGCGAGCACGCCTTTGACCCCCGTGTCATCATCGAGGACGGCGTGTGCAAGCTCTCGGACCGCAGTGCGCTGGCGGGCAGCATCGCCACTATGGACCGACTCATCAAGACGATGGTGCGCGTGGTTGACGTCCCGTTGCAGGATGCCGTGCGCATGGCGAGCGAGACCCCTGCAAGAATCATGGGCATCTATGACCGCAAGGGCTCCATCCAGCGGGGCAAAGATGCTGATATCCTGCTGCTGGACAGCGACATCAACCTGCGTGGCGTATTCTCGATGGGCGAGTTTGTCAAGGGCAGCGACCGCATCGCTCCCGCCGCCATCGTGACCAAGTAGTCAAGGCATCTACCGGCCCTTGATAGAGCAGACAACCCAAACCCCTTGCACGTCAAAATGTGAAAAATTCCAAGTTTTTTCGCAATATTCTTGCACAGAAATAAAATTGGTATTATCTTTGCAGCCGCATTTGAGAGAAAATGCGTTACATGGTGGACGTAGCTCAGCTGGTTAGAGCGTCGGATTGTGGTTCCGAAGGTCGTGGGTTCGAGCCCCATCTTCCACCCTTAAGTGAATAAAACCCTACATCGCAACCGCGATGAAGGGTTTTATGTTTTTTATGCTTTTGATTTCAGGGCAAGCGCCTGATGTGGAGTCATTAGAGGTCAGTCCTTGAGGTTTTCCTTAGCCTGGTCAATCAAGGTCTCGGCATTGAGCCACTCTTCCATCATTTTCTCTCCCAGGGCCACTCTCTCAGGGTTGTCTTCTTTACTTGCCCGATGCTTGGTGAACTCACTCATGTCTTTCTCGCTCACGCCCATCATCGTCATGCACCTGTCTCGGCTATCCTTCATTTCTTGCAGGAAAGACCAATTCATGTAAGAATAAAAAGGCATGTCGACATCCAACAGCGACTTTAACGACTTCATTATTCCTTTCTCTTCGATATCCTGCTTGAGTTTGCCCAATATCTCCTCCTTGTATTTGTGACGAGTGATATAGAACGATGACACTTCATTGACAAAATTAACATCGCCAATGGTATTGAAAGTCTCGATGCTGGTGGTGAAAATCTTCTCGGCAGTTTCAGAATAATCATTGCCCACCAACTGCATGACTGGAACAATTTTACTGCTCAGGCTGTCGAAATACTCTGGATGGACAGCCAGTTCCTGCTCCAGTTTGCTGACTTCCCGCAAGATGGTATCGGACCTCTCAATCATCTCGATGGTCTCGTCAATGTCGCTGATGACCATCATCACCATTTCCTTTTTGGCCGCGTTTTTCTTATGATGGTCAACGATAGCCGCCGTTCCAAAGGTGAGCGCAATCGATACCGTGGTGGCGACGAGCGACAGGAAGAACTGCTTAATCGATGACATGCCGCTGCCTGCCTGTAAAGATTTGGGTGTATGTAGTTTTACGTTCATATTGTTGGAAAAATTAGTAAGACAGTGCAAAGGTAGTGTTTTTTTCTCAAAACCCTCATTCTCTTACAGATTAGTTCACGATACCCCCTTGTTATCGGACGGCGCTAATCTCACTAAAAACCCTGCATCGCGATTGGCAATGCAGGGTCATTCTTTCACACGATGATCGTGCTCACTATATGCCGAGAATGGTCTTTACCATCGGCATGAGGTCAACTGTATTGGGGCCGGTATAGGCTACCGGAGTGACAGCAGTGTCCAGTACCAGGTCAAAACCACCTTGCACGCCAGCGGTGCGTATGGCGGCCTGAATGCGGTCGGTGATAGGCTTGGTGAGCGCTGCACGTTGAGCGGCCATGTCATCGGCTGCGCGGCGCTCAAACTCACGCATCTTCTTGTCGCTCTCCTGCAATTCCTGCACGCGACGTTCCTTGATGGTAGCGGGCATTGAGGGATCGGCCGCCACAGTCTGGTAGTCGGCATATTTCTTGTCAAAATCGGCCTGCAACAATTCATACTCGGCATGATACTTGTCACTCATGGCCTGCAGACGCGCCTCGGCGGCAGCCTTCTCGGGCATGATGTCAAAAATCTGTTGCGAATTAACAATGCCTATTCTGGCCTGGGCCATCAACATCAGCGGCAGGCACATCAACAAAAATAAAACACTTGATTTCTTCATATCGATTCTTATTAACGTGAACTTAATGAAACGCAACTGTCAGTAAACCTGGTAATCTGCGAAATATGCTGAATCCTTATAGTACTAAACCACAAGGGTTTACAGACAATAATCGCTATGATTACTGAGGACAAAGATACGGAATTATTTTGTATTGCAGATGATTTCAGTGAGTTTTTGGCGCCATGAGATGTCAAAATCCAGGCTAAAGGTCTCTGGAGCGCAATTATCACCTTCACTTGACAGTGATCACAAACTATCTTAAATCTTTAATCATCATCCTTGCCCAGGCAGAAGGTGATGCGGCCTTTCTTGTCCATGAGGCCCCATACACGCTCGTATTTGCCTTTACCGATGACGACTGCCAGGCCATGTGAATATATGATGTCGTTGCCCGTGTAGACAATGTCACTTTTCACCTGGAATAGCCGTTTGCCTGTCTTGTCGATAACAAAGCAGGAGTCGTACTTCTGTATCTGTGCCACTCCATCGTAGAACTTGCGGCCCCACCATCCTTCGGGCAATGTAATCACCATCTTGCCTGAATGGTCGATATAGCCACGTTGGAAGTCTTTGCCCGTCGTCGTGACGGCAGCCAGACCCTCGTTGAAATTGGTAACGCTATTGAATACGCCCGGAAAGGCCAGTTTGCCAGTCTTGTCAATATAACTGAACCATTCATGCTCACCGTCCACGACGACAGCACAGAGCCCTTCATGGAATTCATTACCGTTGCTCTCGGATGGGTGGTCGAACTGGTAAGGTATGACCAATTCGCCCTTCGTGTTGATATAGCCGACCTGACCGGAGTCGTTGATGACCAGGCCCATGCCATCGCTGAAATCGCAGGCGAAATGATACTGATAAGGAATGACCAGTTTTTCATTGGCATCGACGTAACCATACAGCCCATTATTGTATCGCGCCATCAATGCATTGGGATCCACTTCATCGTCTGGCCGACTATCTAATATGTGTCCCTGCAGGTCGATATAAAACCGCTCGTCGCCTTTGTCCATTAAGATCACGCCATTCTTTAACATATACAGATAAGTGCTGCCCTCAATGGCCTTGGCAAGGGCTTCGAAATCGTAAGGTTCCTCTTCCAGTGTCACTTCAGGAGCATCCGCGACGGCAGTGTTTGCCTGTGTCTGGTTCTGTGCCTGGTTCTGTTTGCCGTTGCATGAGATTATCGTGACGGTACAAAACAGCAGCAATGTCAATAGATTCTTCTTCATAACATTATGTTTCATTTTTGCAAAAGTAATATAATTCCTTATCTCTAAATACTAATTTGCGCATTATTTTCATCGATTGATGAACATAGCGCCATCCATTCCTTAGCGATGAGTAGAAAACGTTTCATTGTCCTGTCGAGTTTTGCCACAGTAATAATAATGGGGCAAAGGCAGAGGCTTCTTTCAATCCCACAACAGACATCCTCTAAAACGAAAGCCTCTCGCTGGCATCCCGCCAGCAAGAGGTTCATCTTCTTAGCATTATCGTGTCGTGAATTGAGTGTATCTCCTTACTTGATACCTAACTTGGCCTTCACCTTGGCGCTCACGTCCTCGGCACCAGTGCCGGTGTAGATAATGGCACCAACGGCCTGGTCAAAGATGAAGGTGTATCCGCCCTCGGCGCCAACAGCCTGAATGGCATTCTGGAGCTTCTGAGTAATGGGGGCGAGCAAGGTCTCCTGCTGACGCTGCAAATCCTGGGCAGCGGTCTGCTGGAAGTTCTGGATCTTTACATAGTCATCTTGCAGCTCCTGGTTGTGGCGATCCTTGATGGCCTGGGGCGTCGTGGGATCCTGGTCGGCAGCCTCATACTCGGTCATCTTCTTCTGGAACGCGTCCTGCAAGTTCTTGAACTCGGTCTCATACTTGTCGCTCACCTGCTTGAGAGTACTCTCGGCGGTAGCCTTTTCGGGCATCACGTTGAAAATCTCGCTGGTGTTGACATAACCGAATTTTTGAGCTTGTGCGGCAAGGCACATCATAGTAGCCGTGATGGCTAAGAGCATAAATCTTTTAAACATGTCTAAAAAATAATTTTGTTATTAAAATTGTTCTTTTTCTTAATAATCAGTTTTTAGTTTCTAGTCCCTAGTCCCTGGTTGGCATCCGCCTTCCTAAACCCTGGTTGGCATCCGCCTTCCTAAAGCCTAAACCTAAAACCTAAAGCCTTATTTATAACCCATCTTCTCGAGCACCTCGTTGCTCACATCGATGCGGGGTGATGCAAAGATGATACTCTGGCTGCTGGCGCGGTCCATGATCATCTGGAAGCCACGCTCCTCACACACCTTCTTGCAGGCGTTGTACACGTCGTCCTGGATGGGCTTGATGAGCGACTGGCGCTTCTTGAACAGTTCGCCCTGCGGGCCGAAATACTTGTACTGCAGCTGCTGGGCCTCTTTCTCCTTCTCGGTGATCTCGGCCTCTTTCTTCTTCTTCTGGTCATCGGTCAGGAAGACCATATCGGCCTGGTAGTTCTTGTACATGGTGTCGGCCTCCTTCTTGAGTTCGTCCACCTCACGCTGCCAGCGTTGAGAAACCTGATTCAACTGCTCGTTAGCCATCTCATAGGCAGGGATATTCTTGAGGATATACTCCATATCCACGAGCGCAAACTTCTGGGCGTTGGCGGCCATGAAGCCGGCAACAAGCGCCACTGCGATTAAAGCGATTCTCTTCATAATATATTTATCTGTTTGGTTTAAATTCGACTTTTAGACTACCGTTCAGTCAAATCGTTTATTTGATTAATTTAACTTTGTTAAAATTCCTGGCCAAGGACGAAGTGGAAATTGCTGCCACCCTTCTCGCCAAAGACCTTGTCGAAACCATAACCCCAGTCAATACCCATCATACCGATCATCGGCAGGAAGATGCGGGCACCGACACCGGCCGAGCGCTTGATGTCGAACGGGTTGAAGTCCTTGACGCTGGTCCAAGCGTTACCACCCTCGATGAACACGAGAGGATAGATGGTGGCACTCTGCGACAACATCAAGGGGAAGTGCAGCTCGATGACGAAGCGGTCATAGGCATAACCCTCGCTGCCGTAGGGCGTGAACGCACCGTTCTCATAACCGCGCAGGGCGATGGTCTCGGTGGCATAGGTGTAGGAACCCGACATACCGTCACCACCGACATAGAAGGTCTCGAACGGTGACTTCAGCCACTTGTTCCAACTGCCCAGCAGACCGATGTCGGCACGCGTCATCAGCACGAGGGTCCAGCGGCCGTAGGGGTCGGTGAGCGGCGTGTAGGTTCGGGCCTGGAACTTGAGTTTCCAGTATTCAATCCAGCGATAGAGTTCCTTCTTGGACTGCTCGGTCTTGCTCTCGCTCAAGGCCTGCCAGTTCTTCTTGCCGAACAGGCTTGCAGGCGGCGTGGCATTGAATGACAGGGTGAACGAGCTGCCTCGACGGGTATAGAGCGGGTTGTCGATACTGTTGCGCGACAGGGTCAAGCCCAGCACGAACGAGTTGGACACACCGTTCTTCATATAATAGAGGTACTCCCAGTTCTTGAGGCTGTACCACTGGTAACTCAGGCTGGCCATGAAGGTGAAGTAGTCGTCGGGCCACTTTAGGCGCTTACCGAAGCCCACGGTCATACCCGCCATCTGCAGGTACTTGTTGGGGTCATAAGCGTTCTCATAGTAGTTGTAACCGCCGTAATTACCATAGCCGTAGCCATAACCGCCATAGCCGTAGCCATAACCGTACATCGAGTTGGCATAGTTGTACATGGCGTTCTGGTACAGTTGGCTATAGTAGGACGAGTTGATACCCGTCTGACGGCTGTAGAATGCCGATACCGACAGCGAGTTAGGACGCTTGCCGCCGAACCAGGGGTCGAGGAACGACACGCTGTAGGCCTGGTAGTACTTGGCGTTGGTCTGGGCGCTGATGGTGAACGTCTGGCCCTCGCCCTGCGGGATGAGGCCCTTGAATGACGACGGATGCAGCAGGTTCTGAATCGAGAAGTTGGTAAACTTGAGCGATGCCTTGAGGATGACACCCGTCTGTCCCCAACCGGCGCTCAATTCTACTTGGTCATTGGCCTTGCTCTCGAGGTTCAGGATGATGTCCACGGTACCGTTATCGGCATTGGGTTCGGGGCGGATGTCCATCTTTTCAGGGTCGAAATGACCGGTCTGGGCAATCTCACGAGCCGAGCGCATGAGGTCTTCCTTGGAGAAGAGGTCGCCGGGGCGCACACGCAGCTCGCGGCGCACGACCTTCTCATAGAGGCGGTCGTTACCATTGATGACTACCTTGTTGATGCGAGCCTGCTTACCCTCATACATGCGCATCTCCAGGTCGATGCTGTCGCCCTCAATCTTGGTCTCGATGGGTATGAGCTGATAGAAGAGGTAACCGTTATTGAGGTAGAGGTTGGCCACGGCGTCATCATCCTCCTGGGTGCGCTTGGCCAACAGTTTCTGGTTATAGACGTCACCCTTCTTGATACCCAAGAGTTCATCGAGGCGCACCGACGGGTAAACCGTGTTACCCACCCAGGTGATGTCTGAAATATAGTAACGCTTACCCTCGTTGATGGTGAGGTAAACGTCAACCGACTTCTCGTCATAGGGGACCACGCTGTCGCTCACGATGACGGCATCGCGGTAACCCTTCTCGTTATACTTGTCGATGATAAGCTGCTTGTCGGCCTCATAATCGCTTTGAACGAATTTCTTCTGCGAGAAGATTTTCCAAATGTCCTTTTTCTCGTTGGTCTTCTTCATGGTGCGTTTGATCTTGCGGTCGCTCAGCACCTCATTACCAGCGATATAAATCTTGTGGACCTTGATTTTCTCGTGCTTGTCAACATTGATGTTGACGATGACCTCGTTCTGCTTGCTCAGGTCGGGGACCTGTACCACCTCACATGTGGCTTGACCGAAGCCCTTGCTGGCATAGTACTTCTCGACGATGATCTTGATGCGGTCGGCGATATTGGGGGTCATCTGGCTGCCGGGCTGGAAATTCAGGCGCTCGATGATGTCCTTCTTCTCGCCGCTCTTCATCCCATTGTAGTTCACCTGGGACACACGGGGCTGCTGGCGCAGGTTAAACACCAGCCATGCCTGGTCCTGATAAATCTTCTCGACCTGAATCTGCACCTTGGAGAACAGACCCTGCCTCCAGAATCGCTTGGCAGCAGCCTTGATGTCATCACCGGGGATATCGACGCGCTGACCTACGGCCAGTCCCGAGTAACCGATGATGATGTCCTGGTCATAATTATCAACACCCTCGACACGGATTCCCGCAATCTCGTACTGTGACGGCGTGCCCGCGAAGACGACCTTGGGATTATAGATGGTATCGCCAACGGTGTAGGTGCTCTGGGCATGGGCGACCACGGGTGTGAGCAGGGCCACCGCCAACACCGCTAGCAACTTGTGCTTGATATGCATTGATGATTTACGCTTCATTATCCTGATTAACCTGTTCGCTCGTTTTACCATAACGACGCTCACGTGCCTGGAAATCGGCTATCGCCTCCACAAAATCTTCCTTGGTAAAATCGGGCCAATATTTAGAAGTGAAGTAAAGTTCGCTATAAGCTATCTGCCACAGCAGATAATTGCTCACGCGCAGGTCACCGCCAGTGCGAATGAGCAGGTCGGGATCGGGCATGTCACGAGTTGCCAGGTGACATGACATCATCTCGTCGTCGATGGCCTCGGGATTGAGTTTCCCCTCAGCGGCCTCGCGTGCCATCTGGCGGCAAGCCTCGACGATTTCCCAACGTGACGAGTAACTCAAGGCCAGGCACAGCACCAGTCCGGTGCAATGTCCCGTGTCCTCCATGCACTTGCGCAGACGTGTGGCGGCAAACTCAGGCATGCGGCGCATGTCACCGATGGTGGTCAACCTCACGTTATTCTTGATGAGGTCGGGTGTCTGCTGCTCGATGCTCACCACAATAAGGTTCATGAGGGCATCCACCTCATCCTGAGGGCGGTTCCAGTTCTCGGTGGAGAAGGTATAAAGCGTCAGATACTTCACACCGACCTCGCTGGCGATTTCGGTCACCTGGCGCACGGTAGAGACACCATTCTCGTGCCCGAAACTGCGCTCCTGTCCATGCTCTTTGGCCCAACGGCCATTGCCGTCCATGATGATGGCAACGTGGCGCGGGATTCGTGCCTGGTTTAACTGTTGTATTTTGTCGCTGAGTGATGACATGGAGTTAATCGTCGTTATTCAATATAATTACACTTGATGCAACGCTTGCCAAACTCATAGCTCATCGTGAACATGGCGAAGGAATACCAATCAGTATTCTTGCCAAATGAATGTTTGATGCCGAACAAGTCACTCTGGCCGTCGATGCGGTCGCTGAATTCCTTGCGCATGGTAAATTCAAAGCCCAGGTTGAGCCTTTCCTTGAGTTTGTATTTCACACCGATGCCGATGGGGATGGTGAAGGAGGCATGATTGCGTCCGTCGCAAATGGCGAACACAAAGCCCACACCAGCCACCATATAGGGCGAAATGGGTTTATATTTCTTGTAGGCGGGACCACGGCCATAGTTCAGGAAATTGAACTCGGCGGTGAGGCCCAGGTCTATCAAACTGGAAGAGAACTTGTAGTTGGCGCCGTCGGGGTACCACGTCTCATCGTACATGCTGTCGCCACGGATGTTGGCATAGTTCAAGTTGGCCTTGAAGGCCCAGCGGCTGTTGTGGGCATAGCGGAACAGACCACCGACAGTGAAACTGGGATGCTTGAACAGTATGCCATTATTGCCTTCACCCAGGTAGCCCGTCATTCCCAACGAGGGTCCCACTTCATACTTGTACTGCTGTGCCACACAAGGAAGCACAGCAAGCAACAGCAACAATATGGACAATGCTCTCTTCATCATGCTGTCATTCCACGGGATAGTTGGTCAGGCGATTATACACACCGCGCCACAGGTAGGGCAACAATTCACCCTGGTCGTTGTAGCCGCCGAAGAGGTAAATGTAGGGACACTCCCACGAGATCACAGGCTGTGAAACGCGGCGAGGCGCGCCATTGGCACCACTCGGTGTCAAGGTCTCTTCATACACAAACGCTTGCGCCCCGTAGAACCTGGTCATGGAAGCGGGTTGCGCGATGGTCGAGTCGCCCACCGTCCAGGTGATGCCCTGGGTGGTCGACATGTAAATCTTGTCGTTCAGCGTTCCGTCGGAAAGGCGGCCGCCCATGAGGTACCATGTCGGCTGCTGAATGAAGCGACGGACGCCGCTTGTAGACTTGTAAGTGTAGTAGGTGAACAGTGTGGCGTCGGCCAATGCGGGCAGCACCTTGGTGTGGATATTGTTGATTTTGCCCCAGGTGGTACCATCATAGCCCCACACGTCGTTCAACACCCTGCCATAACGGTCAACACCACCCACAATCATCGCCTGTTGTGAGAGTGACCAATCGTTGGAAGTCTCAATCATGTTCGATGAGTGAGCCACGGGGAAGCCGTCGACCACAGCAGTGGACACGAAACCGTCGCCACGGGGGAACTCGTCATGATAATAGCCGTCGTCACCGGCCACAATGCCCAGCACGCGGTTTTCATAAACACCCAGGATACTATGCCATGTCACGCCGCATCCGCTCCACGAGATGCCGTCGGGCGAGGTGTAGAGCACACCGTCATCGCCCAAGATATAGAGGGCATCTTCGGTAGCAGTGAGCGACTGCACCTGCGGAATGAACGGCAGGGAAACAGTCGCTTCCTCCCATACAGCCTGGTTGGGAGCTTCGGCTGCCAGCAGGTTGCATTCCACACCGTTGTAAACCATGCCCATGTAGATATCTCCCTTTTTCACCACCTTGTGGCCCAAAGCGTTGTAGCGGTATCCCGGCAAGTCACGACGCCAGGAGCGGTCCCAGATGAGTGAATCAGGATTGTACTTGTGGACGAGGACCTTGATATCGTACTTCTTGACCTGAGATTTGTCGGCCGAAGTTACAGTGAACACCGTCTTTCCCGAGAAGTCAAGCTCCTTGGTCATCGAGCTGGTGTACTCGATAGTAGTGTCGGCCTGCTCCTTGGCACCGGTGATCGAGAAGACGGCCGACGAGACCGTGTTCAGGAATTTCACCGAGACCTTCAGCCCCGTGATATCGGTTCCCACGGGCAATGAGTCGGCGTTGTAAATCAAGCCGTTGGCATAGTCAATCGTGAAGTGTACCGAATCCAGATTAGCCAGCACGTCGGCATCGTTCTGCAGTGAGAAGGCCTGAACAAGCGTCGTCTGGGTACTGGTGCTGTAGGAGTAAACATCATCGTCATCGTCATCCTTGCTTTTGCAGGACACAAATGAAGGCAATGACCACAGCAACACTGCTATCGCCAGCACAAAATATAGCGGGTTTCGTCTTGTCATTATATCTTTTTCGTTCTTTTCTTTTTTTACAAACGGCAAAATTACAAAAAATCGTACACACCCAACACACCCTTTAAAGATAATAAACGGTAAAATGATGTTTTTTACACCTTTTTAACGAGTTTGACGAGTAAGAAGGATAATGGTATTGCCGTCTATCAGATAAGAGGCGGTCTGTCGTCCGACAATACGGGGTGCCCTAACCCCTTCACCCGCCGTGCGCCGGCTGGTCTCGATGCGTGCCTCATCCCAAGTGCCGGCATCGATCATTCCCTGGAGCACCCGGGTGCCTCCCTCGACCATGACACTGGTCACTCCGCGGCGGTACAAATCCTCCAGCCAGGCATGAGGTTCATCGGTGTCCAGTTTGATATATTCCACAGCATCTTTCACCTCGTTTTTCATGCCGTTATAGACAATCGTCGGGAGGCCATCGGTGAGCAGATTAAGGTTGTCGGGAATTGACAAATTGCGTGACAGAATCACCCTTAGCGGAGATGGTCCGGGCCACTCGCGCGTTGTCAACGAGGGGTTGTCGATGCGTGCTGTGGCAGCCCCCACGACGATGGCGTCACACAACGCCCGCTGGCGATGCATCAACCGCATGGTCACGGGGGAGGACATGTGCAGGGGATTCTCGCCGGCATCAGGGGGCAGCGCGATGAAGCCGTCGGCAGTCTGCGCCCACTTGAGTTGCACCCAAGGACGGCCTGTCGTGTGTGCGGTGATGAAACGGCGGTTCAACTCACGGCATTCCCGCTCCAGAACACCCACCACGACCTCGACTCCAGCCTCACGCAACTGTGCCACACCACGGCCAGCGACCTTGACGAACGGGTCCAGGCATCCCACCACCACACGGGGGATGCCCCGCTCGATGAGCAACCGGGCACACGGAGGTGTCTTGCCGTAGTGGGAACAGGGTTCAAGGGTGACATAGATAGTACTGTCCTTCAACAGGTTAGCATCATCGACGCTGGCAATGGCATTCACCTCGGCATGAGCCTCACCACACCTGCGATGCCACCCCTCGCCGATGATGCGTCCATCGTGGGCGACAATCACAGCCCCCACCATGGGATTAGGCGACGTATGGCCCGCTCCAAGGCGTGCCAACTGCAACGCCCGGTGCATGTATTTCTCGTTGATCTCCATCGGCTATCGCATGATGGCGGCGGCAAAGCGCGTGTTGCCGAAACTATCCTCAATGATGCGCACCTCGTCGAAGCCGTTATCCTGCAGTAGGCGCTTGACTTCGTTGCCAAAGCGCTGATTGATTTCCAGATACAGGCGTCCGCCACGTTCCAGCGACCGAGCGGCATAGGGCACTATCGCCTTGTAGAACAGCAAGGGGTCGTTATCGGGGACAAACAAGGCTTGTCCCGGCTCATAATCCTTCACATTGCGCTCCATTGTCTCACGCTCACTCCAGCAGACGTAGGGCGGATTACTCACGATGATGTCATAGTTGGCGGACGGCTGCGGCAATAGCATGTCGCTCTCAAAAAAGCGCACCTTCACCTTGAGCGCCGCCGCATTCTCGCGGGCAACAGCAAGGGCGTCACGCGAGACGTCGAGCGCGTCGACCTGGGCAAACTTCAATGCCCTCGCCAGCGAGATGGCAATGCATCCGCTGCCCGTGCCCATATCCAGGACGCGCAGGTCGCTGGCCGTGTTTTCGTCGATGATGAGGTCCACCATCTGCTCGGTCTCGGGGCGAGGAATCAGCACGGCAGGGGTCACCTTGAACCGGTGGCCGTGAAAACGGGCGCTCCCCACGACGTACTGTAAGGGCTCTTGACGACGCATGCGAGCGATGATGTCCGTGATGCGTTCCTGTGCAAACTCGGGCAACTCACTCTCCTGACGCAAGGCCACATCCACCTGGTCATAATTAAACACATCCTCGCAGATGACGCGAATCATCGCCTGCACTTCCTGGGCCCCGGCAACGCCTGCGAGGCCACTCCTCAATTGTTCTATCGCTTCTTTCAGTATCATAGGGTGCAAATTTACATAGAATTCTCGGAAAGACGGCCAAAAACCGTAAAAAACACCATGCTCAGAGAGCAAAAACTTTCGATATAAAAATTTTTTTTAAAATTTTATTATAATTTATTACCCGTTACCAAATATTTTGCGTAATTTTGTGGCGTCATTGGTAAGTTATGATTGCTTCGCCATTGTCAATAAACGTGTTAAAAGGCATATTTAATTGTATTTTAATTATTAGAATATTCTTTAAAACTATAAAATTATGGCTAATAAACTTGATTCACTCGATTACAAAATCTTGAAAATGCTATCGCTGAATGCACGCAAGCCTTATCTCGAAATCGCACGTGCCTGCAACGTGTCGGGAGCAGCCATTCACCAGCGCATCCAGAAACTTTACAACATGGGCGTCATCAAGGGATCCATTTCCTTGATTAATCCCGCATCGGTGGGTTATGAGACCTGTGCCTACATCGGCTTCTTCCTGAATGACCCCTCCAAGTTTGACGAGGTCGTTGCCCGTCTCAAAACCGTGCCCGAGGTGGTTGAATGCTACTTCACCACAGGCAAGTATGACATGTTTGTGAAACTTTATGCCCAAAACAATGATCACCTGCTGCAGATCATCCACGACCGCTTCCTGAAGATGGGTCTGGGACGCAGCGAGACACTTATCACCTTCAAGGAAGTCTTCAAACGTCAGATTCCCATTGATCCTGAAGGTGAAGAGGTGAACGAATAACGGCATTAAGGGGGCGCGACAGTCGCTCCCTTTTTTATAGGGGACCCAACAGCATGCCGAACGGCAGTCTTCCCCAAAAAGATTTTTCAGGTTACAACCACGGTTTCAAATCAGGTTAAATATTTAAAAGGTAAAAAGATGAAAAACATGATGATTAACGATTTAACACCCCAACAGCAGGAATGGCTCGATTGTGCACGCCTGATGGGGCAAGAAGCCGGCGAGGTGCTGAAAAAGCACTTCCGCCGCCGTGACCTCAGCATCGAGGACAAGGGAAGCGCATTTGACATCGTGACCGAGGCCGACAAGGGCAGCGAGCGCATCATCCTCGACACCCTCCACACCCGCTTTCCCGACCACGCCATCCTGAGCGAGGAGAGCGGCGATGACCACCGTCAGGCACGCTACCAGTGGGTCATCGACCCACTGGACGGCACTGTGAACTACAGCGCCGGCATCGCCACCTACTGCATCTCCATCGGCCTCAAGGTCGACGGAGAGACCCGCATGGGCTATGTCTATGCCCCGACACTGGACGAGGAATTCTTTGCCATCAAGGGCAAGGGGGCATACGGTCCTTACGGGCGGCTGCAGGCCAAGGGCACGACCGAGTTGGCCCGGGCCGTGGTTTCGACAGGTTTCCCCTATGACAAGGCGACCAACCCCGATAACAACCTGGACCGCGTGGCTCGCGTGATGCCTCGCGTGAGGGGTCTGCGCCGCCTGGGTTCAGCAGCAATGGACCTGTGCTATGTGGCCGCCGGTTGGCTCGACGGCTACTGGGAGTTGAACCTCAAGGAATGGGATGCCTGTGCCGGAGAACTCATCGCCCAGGAGGCGGGTGCCTTCGTCAAGCGCTACCGCAACGACCACGGCATCTGCATCCTCGCGGCTTGTCCCGGCATCGCCCAGCAACTGCTGCAATTGGTCGAGTAGGCGGCATTCCACCATAGCAGACACTGCATTTAACGTTGTTTAACAGATCCACTCCTTGTTGAACATGAGGTGCTGCGTATCTTTGTAGCATCCATCATCCTAACCCGTTGGCGGAATTAAGCAAGCACATACTTAATCTTGCCGATGGGTATGTTATTAATTGAGTTTAAGTTTTGTGATACAGTAAAGACGCTCACTTTACTGATAATTCTTGTGAAGAACCCGACGTGCTGCTTTGCGTAGTTGCGCATGATGTTGAACTTGGTCGGTGAACTGCGAGAAATCAATTTCAACCTTCTTTCTTACCTTACCAAAAGGCTTATAGAACTGTTTCCAATTCTTCATGATTGAGACAATATGGCACCTAGAGTTGGATGTGCGCACTCTCAAACATATTCAGCTGCACTTCGGTACTCAAATTTCCCTTATCCCCGATGATTGTGCATTGGAATAAATCTTGTCCAACGTCATTCAGATACTTGAGGTCAGGAACGCTGGTTTGTGATAAATCGTAGGAGTAAATCACGCCTGAGACACCGCATACAACTTGGAGTTTTAATACATCGACTAGGCGGCGCAACAACCAAAGTCTAGCGCTCTTTCCTGCTCTTTTATGCCCATGCGGTTGCGTTTGCCTCTTGAGAGGTGGCACACTTTGCCCAGGTTGGAGTCTATGATGAAGATGTACTCACTGCCATCAATGCGTTCCACAACCCTCTTGCGGATTATCTCGCACAAATCTGCGCTGTATTTACGCCTGTCATTAAACTGGCGACGCGAGATCATATTCGGCATCTCTTCACTGTAGTCTTCCAGAAGTGCAAACAGATAGTTTTCACTATCGATGCTCATATTTTCAGCCGTCAGATTGAGGGCTATTTCTTCCTGATCGCTGAACTTCGGGACCATATCAGGTCGAGGCAAATTGCCGAGTTCATTCACGAGATTTGTCGAAAAACTCTTGCACACATCAAGAATTTTGACGAAATTTGCGTACAAATAGTGCATACGGTGATTTGTATTTATTGTTTAATTGCCACTAATTTCCTAAAAATCAACGATATGCGCGACTTTTTGAACATCTTTTTATTAACTTTTAATCCCGCCAACGGGTGTATAACTTCAAACCAAACTTGTTATGAAGAAAATCAATCTATTAATCTTGTCGGCCGCAGTTGCCACAGCAATGATGGGCTGCTCACAGAATCAGTCCAGTGAACAAACACAACCCGCTCAGGACAACATCGAGCAAGCAACGCCTGCAGAGCCAGCAACGCCTGCAGAACCCAAGATGGAAACCGAATTCACTACCGCCAAGGGCACCTTCAATATCGACAAGGTAGCCAAAACGGTCTATGATCAAGGAGTTAGTTCAGGCTCTGCAGCTAGAACTGTCCATGAAAGAGTCCCGTCACATAAAAAACCAACTGCCAAAATAATGGAGTCTGAATTCAAGTCATTATGGCTGAATCTATATGGCAAACCTGATAACGAACTGGCTGAGGAAGTTTATAGACAGGCTCTTGACATCTATAAACAAGGTGTCGAAGACGGCTGGAGCTTCTAACTGATTATCAGACAACTAAACGTACCAAAGCAGGATGCGCTTATCAATATGCATCCTGCTTTGATATTTACTACCTGCTTAATCAATTCACCACCAATTTGAATATTATTATTGAATCTGTCGGTGGTTTCGGGGAAAGGCGGGATGGTCAGGTCGAGGAAATCTTGCTGTTACTGCTCTTGAGCCCCTTCAAAGGCAGTTTTACAGCCGACGGCCTGTGGGAGAAATGATATTATCATTCAACAGCTTTCAGCGTGGATATCAGTAGGAAACATTTTGGTTGCGATTATGACAACCTTGTCCTCGATGGTCTTTTTCAAGATTTCGATGATGTAACTATCGAAAGCCTTCTTGCCCTTCAAGTGATAGGCCTAGTCGAGTATGTCTTTCAAATTTCGGACCTCATTACACCCAACCTGGATAGCCTTGGACAACAATTACTGGCACAGCTGAGACGGCATTCCATCATAGCAGACACCGCATTTAACGTTGTTTAACAAATCCGCTACTCGTTGAACATTGGGCGCATTGTATCTTTGTTGCATCAATCATCCTAATTTTAAAATGTCCATAGTACTATGATGAAAAGACTCCTTTACCCTGTTGTGATGTGCCTTGTGGCATTCACAGCCTTTGGCCACTCCACTCAACAAATCACCCATGACGAAGACCAATATGCTGCATACCAAACCCTTTCGCCCGAAGCGGCCAAGGTCATCGACTCGTTGAGTATTGCGCTCGGCGATGTCTATGGAATTGGCATTGGCCAGCAATTGCACGGTATTCCAGACGCAGACATCGATATCGCGCAAGTCACCAAAACCATCAACCAGATAGTCAATTGTCCAGAGGGCAAAGATTTCATCAGCGGAATGAAGATGGGATTAATGAGTACCCAACTGTTTCAGGATTTCAAGAATAACCATGGCTGCGATCTCAACAAACAACTGCTTTTAGAGCATCTGAAGGCTGAATTGTTTACCGAGAATCCTCTCGACGAAACCGCGACACATGCCCTGGGTGAAAGAATCAGTGATCTCTTTGAGCAACTCAAATCCAATGGCGAGGGCCCAAACGACGCCTTAATCGACTCGATAAGCAGCACAATTGGCACTGTGAATGGCTCCCAGATACGCAACAGCCTTGGCATGACAGACACAGGCCTTGAACAGTTCTTTAAAGGCTTTGAATACGGCTTTGAACAGGAAGTCGATAATATCTCCTTGGCCTATGAACAAGCAGGAATCCAAATCTTTCAAGCATTGGATTACTTCCAGGAGCAAACACACATACCGCTCAACAAAGACCTGCTTATGGAGCACCTGTTCAGTGGATTGAGTGTTGAAACCATCGACGAAGAAGAAATTCTAACTCTACAACACCAGATTGAGCCGTTGATGGCAAGGGCGATCGAATTGTCACCCGAGTCTATCGCCAACAAGAAAGCCGGCGAGGCCTATATGGAACAATTACGCAAGGACAAGAGTTTCAAGTTCACCAAGAGCGGGCTGGCCTATAAGATGCTCAAGAAGGGCAAGGGCAAGAAATTCACCAAAGATGATGTGGTAAATACCATCTATGTGGGCAAGCACCTTGACGGCACCGTGTTCGACTCGAGCGAAGGCGAGCCCATGCCCTTTAGCAGCGATCTGGTCATTCCAGGCTTTTCAGAGATGCTGCAACTCATGAAACCAGGCAGTAAGGCAATCGTTGTCATCCCCAGCAATTTGGCCTATGGCGCCAGCGGCGCCGGCGGGTTAATTGGTCCCAACGAAACCCTCATCTTCGAAATCGAAACCGTCGACCGCGAGAAATAATTTGCTCTGGACTGCCTATAATTTAGGATAGCGTCAATTGAAAATCTCATACACTTATACATTGTATTGACAATATTTGCATTACCTTTGCAGTCTATTTATTGAAAATACAAAAAATCAGAATATGGATAAGAAGATTGTTTTAAGCGGAATCCGCCCCACAGGACAGTTGCACTTGGGTAACTATTTGGGCGCATTGAGTAACTTTGTGAAGATGCAGAACGAGGGCAAGTATGACAGTTACTACTTCATTGCCGACCTGCACGCCCTCACGACCAACCCCGACCCCAAGGAACTGCACACCAACGTGCGCCACATCCTGGCCGAATACCTGGCCGCTGGTCTGGACCCTGAGAAGTCGACCATCTTTGTGCAGAGCGATGTGCCCGAGGTGAGCGAGATGTACCTGTTGCTCAACATGCACGTGGGCATCGGCGAACTGATGCGCACCGCCGCCTTCAAGGACAAGGCCCGCAAAGCATTAGGCATCACCGCTCCCACCCAGGGCGATGACGACGAGGACGTGGCCAAGGAAATCATCGGTGCCAGCACCAACAAGCGTGTCAACGCCGGACTGCTGACCTACCCCACCCTGATGGCTGTGGACATCCTCATCCAGCGTGCCGACTTTGTGCCCGTGGGCAAGGACCAGGAGCAGCACTTGGAACTGACGCGCCGTTTCGCCCGCCGCTTCAACTCATTCTACAAGACCGAATATTTCAAGGAGCCGCAGAACTTCAACTTCGGCAGCGCACCCGTCAAGGTGCCCGGCCTGGACGGCAGCGGCAAGATGGGCAAGAGCGAGGGCAACTGCATCTACCTCGTTGACGAGGAGAAGGCCATCCGCAAGAAGGTGATGCGCGCCGTGACCGACGGAGGCCCCACCGAGCCCAACCAACCCATGGCCGAGCCGGTACAGAACCTCTTTATGATTCTCAAACTCGTCGGCACCCCCGACAAGGTGGAATACTTCACCGAAGCCTACAATAACTGCTCCATCCGCTACGGCGACCTCAAGAAGGAGATTGCCGAGGATATCGTGGCACTGACCACGCCCATCCGCGAGCGCATCCTGGATATCGAGAACGATGACGCCTATCTGCACCGCGTCCTGGAGATGGGTGCCGAGCGTGCCCGCGCCCGTGCCGGCAAGACGCTGGCCGACGTGCGCGAGATCATGGGCATCACCAAGTTTTAAGCCACGACTCAAAGAAAAGGAAGACAATAAGTACAATAAATACAAATTGTTTATTTTCAACAGATTGTATTTGTTGTGTTTATTGTTTTCAATTTAGACCATGAAGGGTTACATCGAGGACAAGGAATTAGGAAAAATCTATGTGGAACTGCGCCGGGGTATGACCTCGGTGCGGTTCACTTATCACCCCGACGGTCATCTGCTCATGCGCGCTCCGATGGGTGTCACAGTGGCTGAGCTCCAACGCATTGTGAATTCCAACCGGGAGCGATTGCAGAGCCTGCCGAAACCCGAGACGGTGGCGTTCCAATTTGGCCAAAGCATCAGCTGCTTCAGGTGCCTTGTGGTGATAAAGCCACAGTCAAGCCATCCTGGCTACATCCTCAACCGATGGGAAGGAGATACCCTGCACGTTTGCCCCCATGAAAGAGCCGACTTGAATGACGAGGCCATCAAAAAAACGATTTCCAAGGTCATCGGGCGTGCCCTGGAAGTCAAGGCCGAAGAGGTGCTGTTGCCCTATGCCCGAGAGGTGGCAGACGAACTGGGCCTGAATCCCGCCGGCCTGGAAATCGGCCGTGGCATGCGCAAACTGGGACACTGCACGACCAAGCGTGTCATCCAACTCTCCCGCAACCTCATGTTCATGCCCGAGTCGCTGGTGCGCTACATCATCTGTCACGAGTTGGCCCACCTTACTCACATGAATCATTCACAAGAATTCCACGCCTTGGTCAACCAGTACACCGGCGGCAAGGAAAAAGAACTGGAACGCCAACTGCGTCAATTCCGCTTCCCCATCATCAAATGAATAAACACAACTGAAGAAGGAGGCAAATCACTAAACCCTAAACTCTAAACTTCATTAGGACCTAATGAATCGTGACCTGGGTGGCGCCGAAGCCGTACTCGCGGAAGCTGGCGTCCTGGGCGGTGCAGCGCGGATAGCGGCGCTTGAGTTCGCTCAACAGGTGCTGGCGCAACTTGCCCTCTCCCTTGCCGTGGATGAAGACGATGCGCTGACCGTGCTTGCTCAGGTTGGCGTCCATCACCTCACGGAACTTGTCCATCTGATACTCGAGGATGGCACCAGGCGTCATGCCGCTCAGGTTGTCCAGCAGCGAGGTGATGTGCAGGTCCTGCACGATGATGCCGTTGGAGTCGGTCTTCTTCTGGACCGGCTTGCGCTGGGGGCGGTCAAGGCGTTTCTTCTCCTTCATGGCACGCTCGAGTTCACCACTGTCGATGCGCATCATGCGAGCGGGGCGGTCGTTGGTGACGATTTCCACAGCTATGACGGGCACATCATAATATGGGTTCTCATGGAAGCAATGCAGCTTGTAGAACTTGGTCACGTCGAGGCGCTGCTCAACGAGGGCCGGATTCTTGAGCTTGAAGCCCTTGTCCTGCTTGAAAGCGACATACTGCACAGCGATATGTGTCATGTCGTTCAGGTCATCATGCCCGAACTCCTCGAGTTGTATCTGGATGTTAGGCTCCACGATGCCGTGATAACGGGTCTTCCACTCGCCATCCCCGTCGCCTCGCGTCATGTAGGTAAAATAGAGGAAATAGTTACTGTCATTGACCAGCGAGGCATAGAAGGTGGTGGTGTTCAAGTGCTTGATTTCGCGGGCCTCATAGCCGAGCACGACGTTGAGCACCTCGCCCTCAGGGGTCTCCTCGATGGGCAGGGTGGGCTCGGGAAGCGGTTGTGGCTTGGGGGCGGGCTTGTCGGGCTCTACCAGTCGGGTGCGGATGTCCAGGGGACGCTCATAGGCCGAAGCCTTGGTGCCGGCCTGTCCCACAACGACCAGTTCCTTCTCGAGCGCGGGACGCTCAAAGCCGTCCTCATCTTCCACATAGGCGGTCTTGCCGTCGATTCTTGTCACGCGTCCGCCTCCCACGTCGTTGAGGAAGCGCACGATATCGTTAACCTTTACTTTCATGATGTTGTGTCGTTTTTTTGTTTTTAGGCTGCGAAGTTACAAAAAAAGCGCCACATGATAAAATAACGCGAGCATTCCTTGCGTTCCAAATTAAAAACTAAAAAATACTTTTCAAGATGAAGAAGATGATACTGTCATTGGCCTTGATGCTGTCATCAATGGCCACTGTCGCACAAGAAGTGATACAAGTAGCGCCAGCCCAAGTGAGTGAAGTTGAGGGCTTTATTCCGGCATCCAAGCGCGTGTATGCCGAGCTGTCGGCTTCATCTAGGCTGTTCAGCAGCAAGGTGAATGTGGCCATTGACTTTGGCCAGAGCACCTCATGGTTGGGGGCCATGAGCGAGTCGATGATTGTGGATAAAAACGGCAAGGAAATCAAGTTCAACTCGATGATCGACGCAATGAACTACCTGGGCCAGTTCGGCTGGAAGTTTGCCCAGGCCTATGTGGTGCCTCATGGTGGCAAGGAGGACGTTGGTGGCACCGTTCACTGGATACTCTACAAGGACGTTGACGATTACAGCCAGATCACTGAGGGCTTTATCACCAAGCGCCAGCAGCGAGGCAATTAAGGCTCCACTTCTCCCAAGAATCACTGCAATCACAGAGTGGCACCCACCCTCACAAGGCGGATGCCACTCTAACCTCTAATCCCTAACCTCTAACCTTCTATTGAGCGGTCACGCTCAATAGAATCAATACTTGTGATCGGTAGAGTCGAGTTCGTCGCTGGTGAGTTTGCGGTGGTCCATCTTGTACCAGCAGTAGGCAATGTAGGCCAGCACGAAGGGGACGAGGATGCTCACGACACTCATCACGGTGAGGGTGAACTCGCTCGACGAGCTGTTGCGCAACGTGAGTGAGCTCTGGACGTCGAGCAGCGAGGGCAGGTAGGCGGTGTTGTTGTAGCCCACGACCCAGAAGAGGGTCATCACCACCAGCACGGTGCCGATGCCTGCAGGCCAGATGCCGTACTTGTAATCGCCCTTCAGCAACGACTTGCCCACGCCGTAGAGCACCATCACCACACCGATGAGCAGAATGACGAGTGCCCACCACATCGTCAAGAAGTTGTACAGGTACTTGTAGGGTATCCACTCCATGTTGCCACTGTCGTCATAGCCCACGCCGGCCGAAGTGAGAATCACCACGACGACGGCAAGGAACAAGGGCACGAACACGCCAGCATTGACCAGCAACTGATGACGTTGGCTGGCATTGACCTCCTCGTCGTCGATATTGTTGATGAAATAGAGTGATGCCAACGTGCGGGCCAGGAAGAACACCATCACACCAAACAGCAGGTTTTTCCAGCACAGGATGGCCTCGATACCGTGACGCGGTCCCCATTGCGAGATGGACGACCCTTGCACGTTGAGGATGTTGCTCTTGGTCACGGTGAACTCGGCGCCAAAGAACATGGTCGCCACAGCCACGCCCAACAGGACGGGACCCACAATGCCGTTGATCAACAACAGCGTGTCATAAAAGCGCGAGCCATAGATGTTACCGGGTTTAGAGCGGTACTCGTAACTGATGGCCTGTATCACAAAACTGAACAGGATGAGCATCCACAGCCAGTAGGCGCCGCCGAAACTGGTGCTGTAGAACAACGGGAACGATGCGAAGAAAGCGCCACCAAAGGTTACCAGCGTCGTGTAGGTCAACTCCCACTTGCGCCCCATCGAGTTGATGAGCAACGCGCGCTTGTCGGGTTTGCTGTAGTGGATGAGCATCGACTGGCCGCCCTGCACCATGAGCAGGAACACCAGCAACGCGCCCAGCACCGACATGATGAGCCACCAGTAATTCTGTAACAGATTATATGTAGTCATGTCTCGGGTCCTCCTTTCTTAATCGTTAACGGTGTCTAAGTTGGTCTGTGACTTCTTGGAAATCTGCTTGCAGATGATGCCGATGTCGGCAATCAGCAAGGCCGTGAACACCACCGCAAAGATCCAGAAGGTCACCTGCACATAGCCTGCGCTCAGGTCACTGATAGCCACCTTGTTAGGCATCAGGTCCTGAATGGTCCACGGCTGGCGTCCCACCTCGGCAACAATCCATCCGCTGGCGCTGCACAGGTAGGTCAAGGGGATGGTGATGATGGCCAGGCGATACCACCACTTGCTCCACTTGGCCTTGTCGAGAATCTGCGGCTTATAGACGAACAGCAGTGCAAGCAGCAGGAAGAGCATCAGGTAGCCGCCGACGGTTACCATGAAGTGGAAGGTGTAGAACGTCAAGGGGACATTGGGTATCGCCTCCTCGGGCTTGTCAAGATAAGCGTAACCGAAGTGCTTGAAATCGGCATTGATAGCCGCCTTGAGGCTGTCTTGCATCAGCGTGTTGCCACTTGTCATCGCAGCACTGTACTGCGACAGCATCTCTTGCAACTGGCGACCGCGCTCCATGCGCTCTGCATAGGAGACCGTGTTCACCTCGTTGCCATCGCTATCATAACTCACGCCATTGATGATATCCTCGATGCCGGGCACAAACGCCTTGAAATCGTGGGTCGCGAGGAATGACAGGCCATAGGGGATGCTGATGTCAAACAGATAGGGGTCTTGTTCGTCGAAGGCCTGCTTCGACGGATTCAGGATACCGAAGGCCACAATCGACTGCTCATGATTGCCCTTGTACAGGCCCTCCATAGCCGCCAGTTTCATGGGCTGGTACTTGGCCACAGTCACCGCACTGGTGTCGCCCGTGACCATCGTCAGCACGATGCCGATGACGCCCACCCAAGCGCCCACCTTGAGGCTGCGCTGGCAGTGGTCATAGTTGCGCTTCTTGAGCATCATCCAGCCACTCACGCCGCAAACAAACACGCCGCCCAGTGTCCAGGCACTCAGCACCGTGTGGAAAAACTTGCTCATCGCCATGGGCGAGAGCGCTACCGCGGCAAAACTCGTCATCTCGTTGCGCATCGTGGCGGGATTGAACTCACAACCCGTGGGATACTGCATCCACGCGTTAGCGACGAGAATCCACAGCGCCGACAGGCTGGCACCGATGGCCGTGAGCCAGGTGGCTGCCAGGTGGAACTTAGGGCTCACCTTCTTCCAGCCGAAGAACATCACAGCGATGAACGTCGACTCCATGAAGAAGGCCAGGATACCCTCGACCGCCAGCGGAGCGCCGAAGATGTCCCCGACGAACCAACTGTAGTTGGACCAGTTGGTACCGAACTCAAACTCCAGGATGATGCCTGTGGCAACGCCAATGGCGAAATTCACCCCGAAGATCGTCATCCAGAACTTGGTTGTCGCCAGCCATTTCTCGCTCTTGGTCTTCAGGTAAATTGTCTCCATCACAGCGACAATAACGCCCAGACCCAACGTCAACGGCACGAACAGCCAATGGTAGATAGCCGTCAGCGCAAATTGCGCCCTCGACCAGTCAACAACATTGATTAATTCTTCCATATCATATTCAATTTTATATTGTAATGTTTAAAGTATTAACGGTCGGTGAGTTGATGGCGAACGTACTCAGACTTCTCTTGCTCGGTATCGCACTTGGAATTCAGGAAATCAGGGAAGAAAATCATCTTGATGATGACAAAGAAGATAAACAGTTTGATGGCAATGATGAGCCACAGCGTCTTGCCCACAGTCATGCTGCGGAATCCATCGTAGTAGAGATGGAACACGCGTGACCAGAACCCTTGACTCTTCTCCTGATTGCTGTGCATAGGCCCAAAAATAAACAACTCACAAAATTAGTGAAAAATATTTAATTTGCAAACTATTCCTTCAAAAACTTGCATTTCATCCAACAAAATGACATTTTGCTTCAGAATTATTTGTTTATATGCATGAAATCGACTACATTTGCGCTAATCGAATTACTCACTACATAAAATATTTTGCTTATGAATAAACTTATCTACCTCAAGACACTGGCCGCCATTGTGGCGTGTCTTGCACTGGCGTTGCCTGCCAGTGCCTACAGTTTTGTGAAGGACGGCATCTACTACAATGTCAACGGCACCAGTGCCAATGTTACCTATAAAGATGCCAATTACAACAGTTACAGCGGCACTGTGATCATTCCCGCCACCGTGACCAATGGCGGGACCACCTACACTGTCAGGTCCATCGGCCCGTCGGCGTTTCAGAATTGCACTAATCTGAGGCGTGTGGTATTGCCCAACACGATTGAGTACCTGATGAACAATGCTTTCCAGAACTGCACAGGACTTACCAACATCACCCTGCCATCCTCGATATACACCATTTACAACAATGTGTTTGAGGGTTGCACGGGATTGAAGTCTGTCATTTGTCTGAATCCCAATGCTCGCCCATGTTTTACTAACAACTTCAGCACCACGACTTATTCCGTTGCCAAACTCATCGTGCCACAAGGCAGCCTGAATGCCTATCAGGCGGCTTCAGATGCTTGGGGACAATTCAACGATATTGTGGAAATGTCATGCGATTTTGTTGAGGATGCCATCTTCTATAACATCTTGAATGACAATATGGTAGAAGTCACAAATGTTGTCCGGGGCGCCGAGGCCTACAGCGGTAACATCGTTATTCCCCAAACCGTCACTCACAGCGGCACCACCTATACTGTTGTAGCCGTAGGGAATGAAGCATTCTATTATGGTCACCAATTATATACCCTGGAACTCCCCTCCACTGTCAACAGTATTGGCAATTATGCCTTCTATGAATGCATCAATCTGGAAAGCGTGAACATTCCTGAGGGCGTCCAGTATCTCAACTACTGCTCCTTTGCACATTGCCGTGCGTTGAGCGACATCACCATCCCTTTAAGCGTGACGTGGATTGCCCAAAATTGCTTCTATGGGTGCACTACCCTGTCAAGCATCAGGTGTGAGGCTACGACTCCTCCGATGTGTGTTGACAGCAGTTGTTTCCCGTCAACGGCCTACGACGAAGCATCGCTTTATGTCCCCGCCGGGTCGTTGAACGCATATCGGTCAGCATCGGTGTGGCAGAATTTCAACAGCATTGTCGAACAGTATTATGACTTTGAGGTCAATGGCATCTACTATATCATCACCGGACCTAACACAGCGAGCGTGACCTTCAAGGACACCAACTACAACAGTTACAGCGGCAGCGTGACTGTGCCTTCGACGGTGGTTCATCAGGGTAAGACCTACACCGTTACCGCAGTGGGGCGCGGGGCATTCTATCGATGCGGGCACTTGACCTCGGTCAGCCTTCCCAACACGGTTACCATGCTGGACTACGCCGCCTTCGCCAACTCCAGCCTGACATCGCTTTCAATACCGCAGAGTGTGACCACCCTGGGTGAATTCTGTTTCCAGAACTGCTCTTCACTGGTAAGCATCAACCTGCCCAATGGCATTACCAGCATTCCCCGCCAGTGTTTCACCAGTTGTTCATCATTGCAATCAATCACCATCCCCGGTAGCGCCAAGGTTATCTACTACTACGCCTTCTATAATTGTACGGCATTAGAGAACCTGACCATCCAAAATGGTGTTGAGGGCATCATGTATGCAGCCTTCACTTCATGCGCGTTTCAGACGGTCACAATCCCTGCCAGTGTGACAACAATTGAGGAGCATGCATTCGATCATTGCACCTCAGTAAGCGCCTTCAACGTCAACAGTGGCAATACCCACTTCTGCTCGGTTGAGGGCATCCTGTTCACTGCCGAGATGGATACCTTGAAGCAATATCCTCCCCAAAAATCGTTGTCATACTTCCAAGTTCCTTTCGGAGTGAAGGTCATTGATGGCGGTGCTTTCAGTTCTTGTTATCAGTTGGAAGGCATCACCCTCGTTGAAGGTCTTGAGAGCATCGGTGTGTCAGCATTTGTCGACTGCAACGGTCTGACCGAGATGACTATTCCCGCGAGTGTCCGCGAAATCGGCTTTGGCGCTTTCACCTTCTGCTATAACTTGAGAAGCATCAATGTGAAAGACGTGAATCGAAATTACATGTCGGATGACGGAGTGCTCTATACCAAAGACGGCAAAATCATTGTTCAGTATCCTTGCGCCCGTCCAGACAAGCATTATTCAATCCTCAACACAACCGACAGCATCAGCGATTACGCTTTCTCAGAGAATACCTATCTCAAGTCACTCTATCTGCCTTCAGGCATCAAAAGCATTCCCGCGCAAACATTTATGAACAGCCATCTGGAACGTGTGGTTGCTGATGAAGGATTGGAGCGCATCGAGAGATACGCATTTTCCGGTTGCTCTGAGTTGAAGAGTGTCTATCTGCCATCGACCCTCTCCTATATTGGTGACCTGGCATTCCAAGTCAGTACTGAGATTGAGCAGATAACATTTGCCGGCACTACACCTCCCACATTAGGGACCTATCCTTTCTATGGTGTGGGATACAATGTTGATGAATGTAAAGTTTATGTACCCAGCAGTGCCCTTAGCAACTACCAATCATACGATTGGAACTCAGAGGAGTTCAACAGCACTTTCACTCCGATTACATCAGTCTCTAGTGGCTGTGAATTCACTGTCGATAGCCTCAAGTTCACAGTGACAGACAACAACCTGAATGTTAAAGTGAGTGGTAACACCAGCGAAGACTTGGTTGATCCGGGCATTCCGCCCAAGGTGGCATACCAGGGCCAGTTGTGCACCGTGACCATGCTGCAAGACCACGTATTCTCCTACCTCAGCAAGATGATTCGTGCCGAGGTGCCCTTCACCGTTGAGTTGATTGACGATTACGCATTCTATGACTGCAGGAATCTGGAGAAACTCATCGTGAGGGATGGTGTCAAGCAAATAAGCAGTTTTGCTTTCTCACACATTAACAAACTGACCAGTATTAATCTCCCGGCCAGTGTGGACAGTATCGAGAGCGCTGCATTCACCTATGACCCTGCCTTGCGTTCAATTAATGTTTCAGGCGCAAACAGCAAGTACACCAGTGTGGACGGCATCGTGTTCTCGAAGGACAAGAAGCGGCTGGAGGCCTTTGCCGATGGTCGTGGCCCGACGTATACCGTTCCCGACGGTACCCAGGTGATTGCAAGCGCCGCCTTCCGCGGTGCATCGGCATTGGGATCCGTCAGCATGCCCAATTCCCTCAAGAAGATTGAATCATCGGCATTCCTTGACTGCACGTCATTGACCGAAGTCCAGGTGCCCCACGGAGTGACAAGCATTGGCGTCTCGGCCTTCAATGGCTGCACGGCGTTGATGTTTGCCGACTTGCCCGCCACAGTGACCGCGCTGGGTTACAATGCCTTCCATAACACACCCAGCCTGGCACACCTCAATGTCAGAGCCACAACCCCGCCCACGTGCCAGACAAGATATGAACCACGTACCGGCACCTACTACTCGACGTTCGACGATGACCACTACAGCAACGTGCAACTAGTGGTACCCACAGGCTGCACCGATGCTTACAAAGCCGCCTATACCTGGAAGAATTTCATCCACATCAGCGAGACCGATTTCCCGATCTTCTCCATCCGTGGTGACGTGAATGGCGACGGAGAGGTCAACATCAGCGATGCCATCGCGCTCATCAATGGCATTCTGAACGACAACTTCTCCAACATCAACATGGATGCCGCCGATACCAATGAAGACGGTGACGTGAACATCAGCGACGCCATCACGCTCATCAACTACGTGTTGAATGAAACATGGCCCGAACCGCGTCCCATCGACATGTGGTACCTGTGGGGCAATTTCATCGGTTCCAGTCCATGGGGTGACATCTACGGCAACCAACTTGTGGGCATCAGCGCCCTGCCTCTGTATCCCGTCGGAGATTTCAACAGTCAGGGCAAGGGCACGCTCTCATGGACAGGCCTTGTTCCTCGTATGAGATTCACGATTACCCACAATCTGAACAGTTATGAAGATATCATTAGCGAGATGTGGATGGTCAACAACTCTACGGGCCAATACTGTGTGCGTGATATGACTGATGACGACCCCAACTACAGCACCTTTCTGCTCGATCAGGGCTACTACACCATCACACTCAATACACAAACCATGACCCTAACCATTGAGCCGTATCTCTCAACGACTTACTACTATGAGTCAATCACTATGCCCGGGTATTATAACGATTGGGATAACACAGCCAATGCTATGGATCCCGTGAATGAGTACACGCTGGGAGTTGAGAACCACGACTGGTGGGTTGACGATTTTACGACAACCAACGAGGGCTACACTGGAGAACTCAAGTTCTGCTTATACGACAATTGGTCCACTAACTGGGGTTCAAGAGACTTCCCCTATGGTCAAGGATTACAGGACGGACTGAACATTCCGAGCCAGCCAGGCACCTACACGGTGTTCTTCAACGACATCACGGGACAGTACAATTTCATCAAAAAATAACGCACAACATTTGTTCAATGAGGGCATTAGAAATTTCTGATGCCCTCATTTTTCATATCCAGCAATGGCCAACTTTTTTAAATAATGTCAATAAAGTGGGGACATATTGCCAAAAATACCTTATCTTTGTGAGTTAAAACAACCATTTTAAGTTTCAGATGGAGTTCAGGACGACAGTCAAGACAGGCGAGAACCGCGGCATTCTGCATCACAGCGACAGCGTGGTGCTGCTGGGGTCATGCTTCAGCGACAGCATTGGAGCCAAGATGCGTGGTGCGTTTATCCGTGCCACGGTCAACCCCATGGGTACGCTCTACAACCCGATGAGTATCGTGCGCGGCGTGAAACGGCTGATCGCTGATGAACCTGTCGCCGGTCAAACCCTGTTCATGCAGAGCGGCGTGTGGAACAGTTTTGATTTCCACTCACGTCACTCCCTGCCCGACAAGCAGGCGACCATCGATCAGATGAACCGCCGCATCGAGCAAGGGCATCAGGCCTTGAAACAGGCACAATTGCTCACCATCACCCTGGGCACGGCCATCGTCTATCGCTTGAAAGCCACGGGCGAGGTCGTTGCCAACTGCCACAAGGTGCCGCAGCACGAATTTGAACGCACGATGTCGACCGTCGCCGAGATGGTTCAGGAACTCGACACGATGCTCAACGCCCTGCATGTGTTCAACCCGGACCTTCACGTCATCTTCACTGTGAGCCCCATCCGTCACGTCGCCGATGGGCTTGACACCAACTCGTTGAGCAAAGCGCTGTTGCGTGTCGCCATTCACGAGGTGATGGCTCGTCACCGTGACTACTGCGACTACTTCCCCGCCTACGAAATCATGCTGGATGACCTGAGGGATTACCGCTTCTACGCCAGCGACATGGTACACCCGAGCGACGTGGCGGTGGAATACATCTGGCAGGCGTTCCAGGCGACCTACCTTGATGACCGCAGCGCACTTGCCGTTGCACGTTGTGAACGAGTTCACAAGCGACTGCAACATCGTCCCATGAGCACCAACCGCGACACGGTGGAGCGTTTCAACAATGACACGGCCAACGTGGTGCGCAACCTCATCAAGGAGTACCCCTATCTGGCCGAGAACCCTGAACTGAAGGGGTTGACAGTTAACAATTAATAGTAGGGAACTGAAAACTAAAACACGAGGGAAATGAACTATTCGATTACAGAGATATACAACGTGCTGGAAGTGACCGGCGGACAAATCGTTGACGAAGATGCCATCGTCAACCAGTTGCTGACCGACTCACGGTCACTCACCTCACCCGAAGAGACCATCTTCTTTGCGCTGCGCACCGAGGGCGGCGATGGCCACAACTTCATCCCCGACCTCTATGGCAAGGGCGTGCGCAACTTTGTCGTTGCCAGCGACTATTACGCTATGCCCGAGTACAGTGCCGCCAACTACATCGCCGTGGATTCTCCGCTGGATGCATTGCAGACGCTGGCCACCTTCCACCGCAGACGCTTCCGCGAACTGCCCGTCATCGGCATCACCGGCAGCCGCGGCAAGACCACTGTCAAGGAATGGCTCTACCAGCTGCTCAAGGAGGATTACCGCATCGTGCGCTCGCCGCGCAGCTACAATTCCCAGATTGGTGTCCCCCTGTCGTTGTGGGACATCGACAACAACACCGACCTTGCCATCATCGAGGCCGGCATCTCGACAACGGGCGAGATGGACAACCTGCAGGCCATGATTCGCCCCACCATCGGCATCATTACCAACCTGGGCAGCGAGCATAACGACGGTTTTGCCTCGATGGAGCAGAAGGCTCAGGAAAAGGCCAAAATCCTGTTCAACTGCGAGTGTGTCGTCTATCAGGCCGATGACCCGCTGGTGACCCACACCATCGCTCCCCTGGTAGAGAGCGACGTGGCCCTGGGCATGTCGTGGTCACGCAACCACTGTGACGCACCGCTGCAGGTGGACAGCACCGACCGCACCGAGAATGCCACCACCCTGCACTACACCTATGATGATGAATCCAGCGAGGTGACCATTCCCTTCACCTCCGACCGAGACCTGGACAATGCCATCACCTGTCTGGCCGTGCTGTTGCACCTGGGATTGGACCGTGAGGTCATCTCCCAGCGCATGGCCATGCTCACGCCGGTGGGCACACGCCTCAACGTCATCGAGGGTGTGAACGACTGCACGGTGATTGTGGACAGCTACACCAGCGACTACAACTCCCTGACGCCAGCCCTAAACTTCATGACGCGCCGTGCCGGCAATCGCCCGTGCACCGTCATCCTGAGCGACCTGAGCAACGAGAGTTACAGCGGCGACGAGTTGTACATCCGCGTGAGTGAACTGCTCAAGACCAAGCGAGTGAACCGCCTCATCGGCATCGGCAAGGACATGTGCCGCTACCAGCGCTATTTCGGCGACGTGCCTCAGTCCCATTTCTTTGACGACACGCAGGACTTCATCAACAATTTCGCCAAGGGAGACTTCGACGACGAGACCATCCTCATCAAGGGCGACCCGCGATTCGGTTTCAGCCAGATCATCAACCTGCTGGAAGCCAAGGAGCACATCACCGTCATGGAGGTGGACCTGAACGCCCTGGCCCACAACTTCAAGTTCTTCAAGTCGCTCATCAAGCCCAGCACCAAGACCATCGGCATGGTCAAGGCCAGCGGATATGGCGCCGGCAGTTACGAGATTGCCAAGACGCTGCAGGACTGCGGCTGCGACTACCTCGCTGTCGCCGTTCAGGACGAGGGAGTGGAACTGCGCAAGGCGAGCATCACCATGCCCGTTATCGTGCTCAATCCTAACGGCGTGAACTACAAGGCGATGTTCCAGTACAAACTGGAGCCCGAACTTTACAACCTGGATATGGCTCATGACCTCATCAAGGAGGGGAAACGCTATGGCGTGAAAGGCTTCCCCGTGCATATCAAGATTGACAGCGGCATGCACCGCCTGGGATTCACCCGGGAACAACTGCCCGAACTCATCGCGATGCTCAAGAGCCAGGATGTCATCACTCCGGCCTCGGTGTTCACCCACCTGTGCGTCGCCGACGAGCCAGATCAGGATGCCTACACCCAGGCACAGTTTGACTACTTTGATGATTGCAGCGAACTGCTGTTGAAGTCATTCGACCATCATATCATGCGCCACGCCCTCAACACGAGCGGCATCGTGCGCTTCCCCGAACACCAGTACGACATGGTGCGCATCGGCATCGGCCTTTACGGTATCCGCACGCTGTTTGACGGCAGTGAGGACTCGCTCAAACCCGTTTCGGCCCTGCGTTCCATCATCATCAGCATCAAGGAATGGCCCGCCGGAACCACCGTGGGCTACAGCCGTCGCGGCGTGCTGGAACGCGACAGTCGCATCGCCACGGTCAACATCGGCTATGCCGACGGCTTTGACCGCCACTTCGGCAACGGACATGCTAGCATGTGGGTGAGCGGCAAGTTGTGTCCCACTGTGGGCAACGTGTGCATGGATGCGGTGATGATCGAAGTGACCGATGTGCCCTGCAAGGTGGGCGATACGGTCGAGATATTCGGCGAGCACGTGCCCGTTGAGCAGTTGAGCGAGGCACGCGGCACAATCCCCTACGAAATCCTGACCAGCATTTCGCCCCGTGTCAAGCGCGTTTATTATCGAGAATAACAATGAGTAAGATAACCCACATATGGATGACATTGGCATTGATGGTGTGCTGTGCCTTGAACGGATTCAGCCAGGACATCGAGGCTGGCGGCATCTACTATGACATCATCAGCGACACCCAGGTTGCTGTGACATCGGCCTACCACGACGGCAAGAACCACTACGAGGGATGCATCATCCTCCCCGAGCGGGTCTACTGCGACGGCGTGAACTATGACGTGACGGCCATTGCCCCGAGGGCCTTTTGGCAGTCGGGCATCACCCAGATACAGATTCCCAACAGCGTCACCATGATTGGCGAGGCCGCGTTTGCCGATGCCGAGAATCTGACTGATATCACCCTTCCCTTGGGACTGACCGCCGTCAGCCGCTACATGCTGGCAGGAACTGCCGTGAGCAGTGTGGTCTTGCCCGAGCGCGTGACCTCTATCGGCAAGGGGGCCTTTGAAGACTGTTCACGTCTGAGCACCATCTACCTGCCTGCAACGTTGCGGGTCATCGGCGACGGGGCGTTCAACTACTGCTCCAACCTGGCCGAGATATACAGCGACGCCTCCACCCCACCCCAATTGAATGGAACCCCCTTTGAGGGCTGCGAAGGCATCAGCGTGATGCTGGCCGACGCCGCCACCAGCAACCGCTACCGCGACGATGCAGGTTGGGGCGACGAGGACCTGTTTTCGCTGTGGCTCGACGAGGGGTTGGCAGTGTTGCCCACCATGCAACAGGAATACCTGGGCGAGCATTGGACAGCCCTCACCCTGGGCAACAGGCTGGCTTACAAGATTTACGGCCCAGACGGCTATCTGTTGGCCGAGACCGCTGCCGACCGTTACTACCTCCCCATCGGCGCCTTGAGCACCGATTATCTGGTTGTCCCCACGACTCTGATGTATGACGAGGAGGACCTGCAGCTCGTGGCGACATCCGAGCCTGCTGCCATCGAGGAAATCCAAGAGGAAACCAAGCCCGAAATCAGCATCGTGAGCATCGACGGCACCATCTACATCGGCGGCGACACCCACGGCTTGTGGACGGCTATCTATGACGTGTATGGCAATCAGTGGTATGAAGGCTTCTCGACACGCAATTGGATTGGCCTCCCAGGGCCGTGCGTGTATGTCGTTCGGGTGGGTGACACGGTCCGTAAAGTGATAGTGAACTGATGAAAACCGAGGATATCGACATCAGATACATGCGCATGGCGCTCGACGAGGCCCACAAGGCGCTTGAGCGTGACGAGGTGCCCATCGGCGCCGTCATCGTGTGCAAGGGACGCGTCATCGGGCGCGGCCACAACTTGACCGAGGCCCTGACCGATGTCACCGCCCATGCCGAGATGCAGGCCATCACCGCCGCAGCCTCGACGTTGGGTGGCAAGTACCTGACCGACTGCACCTTGTATGTCACCGTGGAGCCCTGCCTGATGTGTGCAGGCGCGCTGGCGTGGAGCCAGATTCCGCGCATTGTCTATGGCGCCGGCGACGACAAGCGCGGTTACCACACGCAATGCGCCTCGCCCTTTCATCCCAAAACCACGGTCACAGCAGGAGTGCTCGGCGACGAGTGCGCCAAACTGATGACCGATTTCTTCAAGAAAAAACGACCGCTTAAAACCAAGGACAAATGAAAAAGACCTTACTGTTGCCATTGTCAATGACTATCGCCATGATGTTCATGGCCTTTACGGCATGTGCCCACCCTGTAGCCACCGATAAAAAGGCGGCCAAAACCGAGACGGCAAAGGCCGAGGCGCCTTACGAGTACAAGGAATGCCCCGCCGATACCATCGAGGTGATGAGCCAGGCGATGGGCCGAACCATCAAGAATGTCGTTGTCAGGCCGTCGAAGCATTTCATCAACGACAATGACACGATGCGTTTTCCCGTACTGTACCTGCTGCACGGCGCCTTCGGTTGCTACAGTGACTGGTCTCAAAAGGCCGACCTGCATCGACTGGCCGACTTGTATGACGTCATCATCGTGTGCCCCGACGGTCAGGACAGCTGGTACTTCGACTCGCCGGTTGACCCGAAGATGCAGTTCGAGACCTACGTGAGCAAGGAGCTCGTGGAGTACATCGACAGCCACTACCCCACCCACGCCAACCGCTACATGCGCGCCATCACGGGATTGAGCATGGGTGGCCACGGAGCGCTGTTCCTGGCCTTCCGTCATCCTGACGTGTTCTGGTCGTGCGGCAGCATGAGCGGTAATATGGACATCACCCAGGTCACCGAAAAGTGGCATATCAAGGATCGCCTGGGCAACTATGCCGGCAACGAGCAACGCTGGCGCGACCACTCGGTGTGCAACCAGGTGGACCTGGTCAAAGCCAGCACCCTCAAGCCCGCACTGAACATCATCATCGATGACGGCCTGAACGACATCTTCATCAAGAACAATATCGCATTGCACGAGCAGTTGCTGGAAAAAGGCATCGACCACGACTTCACCGTGCGCCCCGGCCGCCACAGTTGGGACTACTGGGTGAACTCGCTGGACTACCACATGATGTTCTTTGACAAAGCCTTTAAGCGCGGCAGGAAACTCATGCAAGAATAACTCTACATCAACGATACCATTATGACAAACTACAAGAAACCGAAAATACTGATCATCTACACGGGTGGCACCATCGGCATGATTGAGAATCCCGAGACTCATGCACTGCAGCCGTTCAACTTTGACCACCTGATGGACAATGTGCCCAAAATCAAGAAACTGGACTATGACATCAGCAATCTCCAGTTCAATCCGCCGATTGACAGTTCCAATATGGACCCGAAACACTGGCGTGAGATTGCATTGGCCATTGAAGAACACTACGACCTCTATGACGGTTTTGTCGTGCTGCACGGCACCGACACGATGGCCTTCACCGCATCGGCGCTGAGTTTCATGCTCGAGAACTTGAGCAAACCCGTCATCATCACCGGCTCACAACTTCCTATCGGCGAGGTGCGCACCGACGGTGATGAAAATCTGATAGCGGCCCTGCAAGTCGCTGCCGCCATCGACGAGAAAGGCCGCCCACGAGTTCAAGAAGTGGCTATCCTGTTTGGAGGCTACCTGTGGCGCGGCAACCGTGCCACCAAGATGAGTGCCGACAACTTTAATGCCTTCAAGAGTTTCAATTATCCCGAACTGGCCGAAATCGGCCTCGCCATTGAGTATAACCCCAAATGCCTGAGAATCATGCCACCCAGACCATTGAGGGTGTGCACCGACATGGATCCCAATGTCATCTTCCTCGAGCTCAACCCCGGCATGACCGAGCAGACGCTTGACTACCTGCTGCACACACCGGGCATCAAGGGCATCGTTCTCAAGACCTACGGCGCGGGCAACACGCCCAACCATCCCTGGTTCATCAAGTGCATCAAGGATGCCGTTGACCGGGGTGTGGTCATCGTCAACGTTACCCAATGCGTCAATGGCGGCGTGAACTGCTCACTCTATGAGACAGGCAAGACCCTGCTCGACGCAGGCGTCATCGGTGGCGCCGACATGACCAGCGAGGCAGCCTTGACCAAGTTGATGTTCCTCTTCGGCATGAAATACTCCCCCAACATGGTCAAGAAATACATGGCCAGTGACCTCTGCGGCGAAATCACCATCCCAGAGTAACAGCCCATATCATCATACGGCAAGCCGCCGGGACCTTCGTGGAATCCCGGCGGCTTGTTTGGTAATTAAAAGACCTGCTTTAGTAGGTCATGCGGGGCTCAAGTTCCTTGGCCTGGTCAATCATCTTCTGAATCTCAACCTCGGCAGGCACGCGGCCGCACAGGTGCTTCTCCTCGTTGACCTCGGCTACCTTGGCGGCAAGGTTAGCGGCAACGCGGTGACGCAACTCCTTGACGGTGTCAACACCGGCAGCTTCGAGCAGCTCGGCAAATTGCGGGCCGATGCCGTTGATGCGGAACAGGTCGGCATGGTTGGTCCACTTGAGAATCAGTTTCTCGCTGATGCCGGTCTTCTCGGCCAGTTCCTTGCGGCCAGCAGGAGCAGCGCAGCGATCCAGCAGTTGCTCAACAGTCTCAACGCCCTCAGCAATCAGTTTGGGAGCATAAACTTCACCAATACCCTCGATGTCAATAATCTTGTAATTCATTGTAATTAAACGTTATTTAGTTGGTTAATAAAATTATTCAGCCTCTTTGCAGTTATCACAGCCGATGACTTTCCAGATGCAAGCGGCAAGCGCGCCACCGATGAAGGGACCTACGATGAAGATCCACAGTTCCTTCAGGGCATCGCCGCCAGCGAACAAGGCGGGACCGATGGAACGAGCGGGATTCACACTCGTGCCCGTGTAGTGGATGCCCACCAGATGGATGAGAATCAGCGACAGACCGATAGCCAGGCCGGCAAAATTGTTGGTGGCGCCGTTGGTCTTACTCGTTGAACCGAGCACAACAAGCACAAAGAGCATGGTGAGCACAATCTCGGCAATGAGACCTGTTGAAACGGCCACCTTGCCCGGTGTTCCGATCTCGTTGAGGGTCTGCAAGCCGTTAGCACCCAGACCACTGTCACAGCCAGCCAGCACACACAGCAATGCAGCAGCGAGAATAGCGCCAATCACCTGGAAAACCATATACATGCCACAGTCCTTAGCACTCATGCGGCCGCTCAGGAAACAACCCAACGTGATGGCGGGATTGATGTGGCAACCGCTGATGCCGCCGATTGTGTAGGCCATGGCCACGACAGCGAGACCAAAAGCAATAGCGGTTCCGATGACTGCGGGGGTGCCGGCCACAACACCGGTGTTGCAACCCAGACTAACTGCCGCTCCGCATCCCAAGAACGTCAACACAAACGTGCCAACCATTTCAGCTAAATACTTCTTCATAATGCAAAGACAATTAATATTTTGGTTAAACAAGTTAATTCATCACACCATGTTTAGAGTTCAGGGGTTACAGTTTAGAGGAGCATTCGCGCCAAAAGCCTGAGCAATACCTAAAGTCTAAAAGATTGGCAAACATAGCATTTTTTTGTCTAAAGTGCAAGAAAAAAAGATAAAAACTTCCTATATTTGCAGATTAATTACATCGCAAACCAAGAAAACAGAAAATAACGACTATGAACGTTTCAATAGTAGGAACAGGATATGTGGGCCTGGTGAGCGGCACCTGCTTTGCCGACCTGGGAGTGAACGTGACCTGCGTGGACCGGGACGGCCAGAAAATCAACCGCCTGGTGTATGGCGCCATCCCCATCTATGAGCCGGGACTGGACAATATGATCAACCGCAACGTCAACGACAAGCGCCTCGTCTTCTCCAGCGACTACAAGCAAGGTTTCATCGACCAGGACTTCGTCTTCTGTGCCATCGACACCACCGCCGATGCCGACGGCTCGACCGATGTGGGTCCCATTCTGGACATCGCCAGGGACTTCGCTGAGCACATCACACACTACAGCGTGTTTGTCATCAAGTCCACCGTTCCCGTGGGCACGGCACAGTATGTGACCAAGGTCATCAATGAAGCGCTCAAGGCCCGTGGTGCCAAGGACATCAAGTTTGATGTCGCCAGCAATCCCGACTTCCTGACCGAGGGCAACGGCATCAAGGACTTCATGAAACCCGACCGCATCGTCATCGGTACCGAGACGACAACGGCGCGCCAAGCCATGGAGCGGCTCTACCGTACCATCCTGATGCACAACAACCGCAACGTCATCTATACCGACACGCGCACTGCCGAGATGATCAAGTATGCCGCGACGTCGATGCTTGCCACCCGCGTGAGCTTCATGAATGAGATTGCCAACCTGTGTGAGATTGTGGGCGCCGACATCAACGTGGTCCGCCACGGCGTGGGCACCGACAGCCGCATCGGTCCCAAATACATCTTCCCGGGCTGCGGCTATGGCGGCACGCTGTTCCCCCAGGACATCAACGACCTGATCAAGATTGGCAGCGAGCACAACTATGACATGGAGATTCTCAAGGCCGTGGAGAACGTGAACACGCGTCAAAAGCGCATCCTGTTCAAGAAACTGAACAACCACTTCAAGGGTGACCTTGAGGGCAAGACCGTCGCCCTGTGGGGACTGAGTTTCAAGCCCGAGACCGACGACATGACGATGGCACCCGCCATCGACACCATCAACCTGCTGATGGAAGCCGGCTGCCACGTGCGCGTCTATGACCCGGTCGCCATGAATGCCACCAAGCGCCGCTGGAGCAACGTGTATTGCGGCCTGGACATGTATGACGCTGTCAAGGGCGCCGATGCCGTGCTGCTGCTCACCGAGTGGCGCCAATTCCGCATCCCCGCATGGCAGGCCGTGAAGAGCCTGATGCACACGCCGGTGGTTATCGACGGCCGCAACGTGTATGACGGCGACGAACTGCAGGATCTCGGCTTCACCTACTACTGCATCGGCCGCTGAATGGCCTAGATGATCTGGATATTCTAGAGAGTATCAACAACAAGAAACCGCCCGAAATCGGGCGGTTTCTTGTTGTTTTGTTTCCTGTAATCCTTCTAGTACTGGTACTCGGTGTCGAGGACTGTGAATTCGGTTCGTCGGTTGATTTGGTCGGCCGCCGCCTTGTCTTCCTTGCTCAAGGTTTTGATGAATTCCTCGTTCAAGGTGACACCTTCCTCAAACTGGGGATACTGGCTGTGGATGCGCTTGGTGACGGTCTTGGGACGCGACTTGCCGTAGCCTGCGGGCTTGAGGCGCTCACGCGGAATGCCCTGCTCAACCAGGTAATCGACAACACTCTGGGCACGGCGCTGTGACAGTCCCTGGTTGTATTTCTCGGTTCCCACACGGTCGGTGTGAGACGCCATCTCGATGACGATATTGGGATGGTCCTTCAAGAGCATGACCATACTGTCGAGCGCGAGTTTGGACTCGTCACGCAGGACGGCCTTGTCAAAGTCATAGAAGATGTTCTCGATAATCTGAGCCTTGAACGTCGCAGCCAGGATGAAGTCCACATTATATTCCGCATCCTCCTCGGTGCTGTCGCTCTCAAACTCTTGACGGGCATTCAGGTAGCCGTCGGCACTGGCCAGCATGGCATACTTGACACCTCGTTGCAGGTCGAAGCGGAAGGAACCGTCGGGCTTGGCGGCGGTCTTCTGGTTGCTGCCGTCGTCACCGACGATGCGGATGACCGCATTGGGCACCGGCTCATCGTCCTTGTCCACGACATAACCCGAAATCCAAATCTGCAGGTCGGGCTTGACAAACTTGAAAATGTGGTCATAGCCGCGGGCATCGCCACGGTTGCTGGAGAAGAATCCGCTCTCTCCCTCGCCGAAGGTGATGCCGAAGTCATCGGCCGACGAGTTCATCGGCACACCCATGTTCTCGATGGCCCACTTGTCCAACGAGAACTTGTCGTCCTCTTCACGGGGTTGCAACTTGGCCACAAACAGGTCCAGTCCACCCATGCCGGGATGACCGTCGCTGGAGAAGTACAAGAGGCTGTCGGTGCGCACATTGGGGAAACGCTCATTGCCCTTGGTATTGATTTGCGGACCCAAATTCTCGAGCGTACCATGCTTGTCCTTGATATTGATGCGCCAGATGTCCGTTCCGCCCTGTCCGCCGGGCATGTCACTGGCGAAATAGAGCCAGTTCCCGTCGGGGCTGACAGCGGGGTCGGTATAGTTGCTCAACGTGTCGGCGGTGATTTCAAACTTTTGCGGAGCACTCCACTTGGCCTCGCTGCGGCTACTGGTGTAAATCTCTACCGTCGTGGGCCAGTCCTGACGGACGGCACGCGCGAGGTACATGGTCGAGCCATCGGGAGAGAAGGCCGCCGCACCCTCGTCATGCTCGGTGTTCAAGCCACCTTCCACGACTTCGGGACGAGACCAGTTGCCCTTTTCGTCCTTTTTTGAAAAGAAGATGTCGCCCTTCTTGATGCCCGTGATTTCACTGTGGAGTTCACCCGTCGACTTGTCGTTGGTGGAGGTGAGATACAGATACTCGTGGTTCTTGTCAAGGAACATCGGGCAATAATCGGCACGGCGCGAACTGAACAGGGAGAAGGACTTGACAATGTAGCGCGAGCCTTCCTCTTTCCATTGTGGTGCCAGTTCACAACCACGTATGCCCACCTTGGCTTCCCAACTGTCGGGGGCAATGGTCAGATACTCGTTGTAACTCTTGATGGCTGCTGAATACTGGCCATCGCGCTGTTGGGCCTGAGCCAGTCGCAGCATGACCGTCGTGTCCTCATATTCATAACGGACGGCATTCTGGAAAGCCGCGGCGGCACGGTTGCCCTGATTGAGGCGCAGGTGGCACATACCCAACTGGAAAGCCAACTCGCCACGCAGCCAGGCGTCCTCCTTGCGGTTATAGCGGTTGTACAGCTTGCGATAGATGGTGGCAGCGTCGAAGTACTCGCCACGGTCATAAGCTTCGTCGGCATCCTTGAGCTTAGGCCCTTTACATGACACCAACGAGAGCACTACCGATGCGAGCATCAAGCCCACCATGATATAGAGTATCCGTTTCATGAAATTGCGTTACTATTGCTTTAACAATAAAAACGTCAAATCCACCTTATTTATTGTTTCAAGCTCCTAAAACCTAACTGCAGACGGCTAATCGCTGTAACTGCGCGTGATTGTCATCTGGCGCTTGCCGTCGAGCGCAATGCTCACACGGGTGTAGCGGCCATGGGTGTCGATGTCATAGTCGAAGGTGCGCTCGTGAATCACGTCGTTGCCCTTAAGTTCCTTGATGGCGATGAGAAACTTCTTGCCTGTTGCCGTGTCAAAGTCGTAGTGATAGCGGAACACCCTGCTACCCCTCTCCTCGCGCACGACATAGCCGTCCTGATAGAGCAACGTGCGCTTGTCACCCTTGGCGGGAGTGACCACCAGTTTAGTCAAGTGGCCGTTCTCGTTGAAGGTGTAATCCTGCCGGCTGCCGTTGTCGCCCTTGATGGACTCACGGCGTCCGTGCTCGCCATAGATCGGCGCATACTTGATAGTGAGATTCTTGCTCTTGCTCTGTTTGATGGTGAAACCCAGCACGGGGTCGTAGGCATAAGTATAGTTGGTCACCGTCTTGGTACCCTTATTGCCCTGGATGGTGGACTGGGTCAGCAGCCCCTGGGCATTGAAAATGAACACGTTATCACGCTTGGAACCATCGGCCATGACGACATGCTCGTCCACGCGGCCCGTACAGCCGTTGAAGCCCACGTCAAAGTGCTCGATGCGGTAACTGTGGGTGGGATTGTTCACCAGGTTGCCATAGAAAAGTTTGACGGCAGGCTTGACATCACGCGTGGTGTCGATATAGGCGGCAAGGTCCTCCAGGGCAACCTGCTCATTGCACAGGGCATGCATCGACCCCTGTCCCATAGCGGCTGTCACAGTGATGATAGCGGTTACCGCTAACAGTAATACTCTCTTTATCATAAAGGTCATGTGTTATTAATTTCCTGCTGCAAAGATAACTAAAAACTTCCATCACACAAAAAAACGCACATTTAGCAGCAATTATGGCCTCGGGTTGCCGTTTTTTGCCTATCTTCGCAGTTTGTTAACCGAACAAAACATTACCAATTCAATAACATCATCTATTTTTTATGAAAGACGAAGAAACTATTGTTCAACAACAGCAAGACGACATGTCGTTGCCCGAGAACGCTGCACGCGAGCTCAAGCCGGGGGAAAAGTATGTCCCCATCTTGAAGCCCGACAAGACGTATCCCGAGATCACGCCCTACTCAGTCTCGCTGGGTCTGATTATGGCAGTCATCTTCAGTGCCGCTACAGCCTATCTGGGCCTCAAGTTGGGCCAGGTGTTTGAGGCCGCCATTCCCATTGCCATTATCGCCGCCGGTATCGGTGCCGCGACCAAGCGCAAGAACTCGCTGGGCGAGAATGTCATTATCCAGTCGATTGGTGCCGCATCGGGCATCATCGTGGCCGGTGCCATTTTCACCCTTCCCGCCCTTTACATCCTGCAGACCAAGTATCCTGACATTACAGTGAACTTCCTGGAGATCTTCCTCAGTTCACTGCTGGGTGGCTGCTTGGGCATCCTGTTCTTCATCCCATTCCGCAAGTACTTCGTGAGCGACCAGCATGGCAAGTTCCCGTTCCCCGAGGCCACCGCGACCACCCAGGTGCTCGTCAGCGGCCAGAAGGGCGGCAGTCAGGTGCGTCACCTGCTCATCGCCGGTATCGTGGGCGGTGCGTATGACTTCATGCTCTCGACGTTCCACTGGTGGAAAGAGGTACTCACCACCTCCGCAATACCTGCCATCCAAGGTTTTACCGACAACGTGAAGATGATTTTCAAGGTCAACACCAGCGCCGCCGCCCTGGGTATGGGCTACATCATCGGCCTGCCTTACGCCTTCATCATCTTTGCCGGTAGTGCCTTCATCTGGTGGGTGATTGTGCCCCTCATGGGCTCGATGAATCCCGAACTGGCTACCGCATCTCCCGAGGACATCTTCACCGGTGGCGCCAAGTTCATCGGTATCGGTGGTATCGCCATGAGTGGTATCATCGGCATCATCAAGTCGTGGGGCGTCATCAAGAGTGCCGCCGGACTTGCCGGAAAGGCTTTCAAGAGCCAAGAGCAGAGCCAGACCGAGAAAGTGGAGCGCCACCAGCGCGACATCTCGATGAAGGTGCTGGTGTTCGCCCTGCTGGCAGCCCTGTTGATCACCTTCGTGTTCTTCTATATCGGCGTTATCCATAACCTGATGCAGACGATTGTTGCCTTCCTGGTTGTGCTTGTTATCGCCTTCCTGTTCACCACAGTGGCCGCTAACGCCATCGCTATCGTGGGCAGCAATCCCGTGTCGGGTATGACCCTGATGACCCTCATCGTCGCCAGTGTAATCTTCGTTTCCATTGGCCTGAAAGGTTCTCAAGGTATCGTAGCCGCTATGGTCATCGGTGGTGTTGTGTGCACCGCTCTCTCGATGGCCGGCGGTATGGTCACCGATATGAAAATCGGTTACTGGATCGGCACCACGCCTGCCAAGCAGCAGACTTGGAAGTTTGTCGGCACCCTCGTTTCGGCAGCCACCGTCGGCGGTGTGATGATGATTTTGAACGAAGCCTACGGTTTCACCGATCCCAACGTCATGGCAGCGCCCCAGGCCAACGCCATGGCAGCCGTTATCGACCCCCTGATGATGGGTGGCGATACCCCCTGGTTGCTCTACGGTGTGGGAGCCGTTCTCGCCCTGTTGCTCAACTGGCTCAAGGTGCCTGCCCTGCCCTTCTCGCTGGGTATGTTCATCCCCTTCCAGTTAAATGCTCCGCTGCTCATCGGCGCCATCGTTAGCTGGTTCGTCGGCAGCCGCAGCAAGGATGAGGCTGTCAATGCCGCTCGCAAGGAGCGCGGCACGCTCATCGCCAGCGGTTTCATTGCCGGTGGTGCCTTGATGGGCGTGGTTTGTGCAGCCCTGGCCTTCTGTGATGTCAAGTTCGATGCTCCTGCCAACGAAACGCTGACCAACACTCTGGGCATCGTGGTCTACCTTGCCCTCATCCTCTTCCTTGCCGTTTACAGCCTGAGCGCCAAGAAAGACAAGAAGTAAGCCCTGGAACTAAGGCATTCAGCCCCTAAAAGTGGAGATGCAAGCATGTTTGCGTCTCCACTTATTATATGAATAGCACCATCATTTTGGTCATTTCCAGTTTTCAGCAATGGTGTATGCCAGTTTGCAAATTAAGATTTATATATCGCTGATCATCAGATATTTATCACAACACCTTAAAGACCACACAAACGGGACAGGACGCAATTACCCATGTGACAGCGCCAGTCCTCGGGAGTCGCATGAGCCACATCAGATGACTCTGGTGCCATCGGCCAGACGGAGTTTGAGAGCAACATATAAAATACATCATCATCGGAGGCAAAATTATGCAAATAAATGATAACAATTAAGAAAAATACCTTACCTTTGCGCCATCGATAATCATGCTTTTATTAAATGAAAAAATCGTTTAACTCTAAACTATTATGAAAAGAAAAAGTCTTTTTTTCGCATTAATCATGTTTGCTTCCATGATGTCAACAATGGGCTCCATGAGCGCCCAAGCACAGACAAAGGAAGCGCCCGACTGGAGAAAGCTCCACTACAATTCTGCAGAAGAGATGCAGACCCCAATGAGGAGGAGCATCAACTTCTCGGAGTCACCCGCGCCCGAAGCACCCCGCTTTGTGGCAGAGTTTGAGCCCATGCAGGGCGTGATGATTCGCTATCCGCTGGGCATTCCGGTTTCCTTGGTAAAATCGTTGGCCGAGAACTGCCAGGTATACTGCATCGTGCAGGCGTCCCAAGAGTCACAGGCTAGGTCAAGTTTTAATAGCGGGGGGGTGAATATGAATCGAGTCACCTTTGTGCACGCTGAAGCAGATTCCTACTGGGTGCGCGACTACGGTCCCTGGTATATCTTTGCCGACAAGCAACCCGCCATCGTTGACAACGTGTATAATCGTCCCAGACCCAACGACGATGTGATACCTTCTGCTTTTGCCTCATTCTGGGATATCCCCCTCTACAGCATGAACCTGACACACACGGGAGGCAACATGATGGAGGACGGACGCGGACACGGCGTTAGCGACGAACTGGTCCTTCAAGAGAACAACAATGACGAGGAAAACGTGCGCAAGAAAATGCTCGACTACCTCGGCATCGACAACTACCACATCACCATCGACCCGCAGGGAGAATACATTGCCCATGTCGACTGCTGGGGAAAATACCTGGCCCCGGATAAGATCCTGATTGCGCAACTGCCGAAGAGCAACAGCAGATATCAATATTATGAGGAAGTGGCCAACTATTTCGCCACGACCAACTGCTGCTGGGGCTATCCCTACAAGGTGTACCGCGTCGAGGAACCTGGTGGCAGCACCCTTGCACCCTATACTAACAGCCTTATCCTCAACAATCACGTCTATGTGCCGATGGGCAGCAACAGTTCTTACAATGAACGCGCGCTCCAGGTCTACAGGGAAGCCATGCCCGGCTACGAGGTGACTGGCGTGTACAACTCAAGCGGCAGCATCAGGTGGCTCAACACCGATGCCCTTCACTGCCGCACACGCGGTGTGATGGACTTCAACATGCTGTATGTCGACCACAGGAACGTGCTCTACGGCACGCAGGAGTGTGAAGATTCCATCGCCGTCACGAGCAAGTTCATCGCCTATAGCGGAAAGCCCCTGATTGAGGACTCGCTCCTGGTTTACTACAGCATTGACAAGGGCCCCTACCAGGTTGCACACATGACCGCCACCGGCGCTCCCGATGAGTATGTGGGCTACATCAAGGGTTATCACAATGCATCAGAGGTTGACTACTACGTCTACGGTGCCGACGAGTCAGGACATAGCTATCAGCAGCCTGTGTTCGGTGAACTGGATCCCCACCACTTCACTGTCAGCATGCCCGTTGAACTGGGTGACGTGAACAACGATGGTTCTGTGAATATCTCAGACGCAATTCAACTGATTGATATCATCCTGTCAGAAAACGCCAGCATCAGCGTTGAGGCTTATCCTGCCGCCGACATGGATGGCAACGGTGAGATCAATATCAGCGATGCCATCGAACTGATCAACAGAATCTTGAACTCGACGAACTAAAAGCCACAACCCACCTGGGATTGTAACAATAGCTAAAAACAACTAGAGTTTAAATCATTTAGTAGAGACGCAACTGGTGTTGCGTCTCTCTTTTTACCCCCCTCTGATAACCAATGGTTGACCACAAAATGATATTTTGAATATTTATGGATAATTTGTTGTCGGTTTTGGTAATTTGCCAGAAAACAACTACTTTTGCCCCTGTTTTTCAGGGTGCTTGATAGCATTCTGCCATCATTGTAACAATTTGTCCAAAACAATATACCAAATTATGAAAACAAGTATCAAGACTGCATTTCTCGCCTTGGCCATCTCATTGCCGGCGCTTGCCTCGGCCCACGACTTTGAAGTCAATGGCATCTATTACAACATCAACGGCAACGAGGCCACTGTGACTTATCAAGGGATGAATCCCTCTCAATATGACGAGTACACTGGTCAAGTCGTGATTCCCGAAGCCGTCACTCATGACGGTGTCACCTATCAGGTAACGGCCATCGGCCTTAACGCATTTGAGCGCAGCAGCAACCTCACGAGCGTTGAACTGCCCAACTCTATCACCTCTATCGGCAACTCTGCCTTCTCTTACTGCTCGCGACTGACCCGCGTCGTTATCGGGAATTCAGTCACGTCAATCGGCAACAGTGCATTTTCCTACTGCGACGGCCTGACGGATTTGACCCTGGGCGATGCCGTCCACACCATCGGCAGCTGGGCATTCAACAGCTGCAGCAATCTGACAAATCTAACCATCCCCAACTCGGTTATTTCCATCGGTGAGTCAGCCTTCAGGAACTGCCGTGGATTGACGGACGTGGAAATGGGCACCGCCGTCACCAACGTTGCCAAGGATGCGTTTATCGGTTGCACCAATCTGCAGCGCGCCCACACCACCAACATTGCAGCATGGGCCAAGACTAACTTTGAAAACGAGAATGCCAATCCGCTGTATTTTGCCAAGCACCTCTACTTGAATGGCTCCGAGGTGCAAAATTTGGCCATTCTGGGCTATTTCAATGCCATCGGCAGCTATGCGTTTGCTAGCGCCACGGGTCTGACAAACGTAACCATCCCCAACTCGATCGCCACCATCGGCAATGGTGCTTTCCACAGCTGTACTAACCTGACGAGTGTGACCATCCCCACTTCGGTCACTGCCATCGGCAAGAGCGTATTCTCGGGCTGCAGCAGTTTGCAAAGCGCTACCATTCCCAACTCGGTCGTTACCATCGGCTCGGGCGCCTTTGCCGATTGCAGCAGTCTGACGAGCGTCACCCTTAGCAACGCTCTCACTGCGATTGATGACATGGTTTTTTGCCGCTGCCGTGCCCTGACGAGCGTGACCATTCCCAACTCCGCCACTTCCATCGGCAGCAACGCCTTTGCAGGATGCAGTAACCTGGCCGATGTGACCTTCGGCAATTCGGTCACTACGCTCGGTTCTGCCGCATTCAGCAGCTGCAGCAGTCTGACGAACGTCACCCTCCCCGCGGGTGTCACCACCATCGGCGCCAGCGCCTTCCAATACTGCTCCGGCATGACGAGCATCCTCATCCCCAGCACAGTCACGACTATCGGCTCCAGGGCTTTTTCTAACTGCAAGATGCTGACCAGCATCAAGCTTCCCGACTCGGTGACCTCCTTGGGCAACAGCGCATTCGAGAACTGCTCAAGTTTGGCAAACGTCACCTTGAGCAATGCCATACCCACGATTAGTTACAATTTATTCCGTGATTGCGTCAGCCTGCCAAGTGTCATCATCCCCAGTTCCGCCACCTTAATCGATAATAATGCATTCTACGGCTGCAGCGGCTTGACGAGCGTGACTATCCCCAACTCAGTCACAGCCATCCATCAATACGCATTCTACGGCTGCAGTGCCCTCATGAGCGTGACCATCCCCAATTCAGTTACCACCATCGGCTGCAACGCGTTCGAGAATTGCAGCTCCATGACGAGCATGACCTTGAGTAACGCCATCACGGCCATCGAGGAAAAAACTTTTTCGGGCTGCAGCAGCTTGGAGAGCGTGATCATCCCCAAGGGAGTCACGACGATAGGCTACAACGCTTTCGCAAACTGCTATGGCCTGGCAAGCGTGACAATTCCCACGACTGTCACCACCATGCCCTACTATGCGTTTGAGAACTGCTACCACATCTCCTCCTTATCATTGAGTGGTGAGGGAGAATGGCATGGTGGCACCATCATGATTCAGAGGGCTGTCGAGGTGCACATCAACAGCCAGATCACTGGCGTGAAAGGAATGTATGTGAAGCCTTCTCAGGTTTATTGCTCCGCGATGACGCCTCCCGTGTGTGATGACAACTCATTCACCGATTATTCGGGCACACTCCACGTTCCCGCCTCGTCGCTGACCGACTATCAAACCGCGCCTTATTGGAAAAACTTTGCACACATCGTTGGCGATGCATCCGAGTTAGGAGATGTGAACATGGACGGCTCGGTGAACATCAGCGATGCCATCAGCACCATCAATTATCTGCTCAACGATGACGCCACCGGCATCAATATCGCTAATGCCGACATGAACAACGATGGCGACGTCACCATCACCGACGTGATTGATTTCATCAACATGATTCTCAACACAAACGACTAAAAGGAAGACAATCAATACAATAAGTACAATGCCATCCAGCTTGTAGCACTGTATTACAGACAACTCAAAACAACTGTATAATTAACAACTGAACTATCTGAAGAACCTGAAAGCCAGGAATCTCAGATAGTTCAGTTGTTGTTTTTCAGTTGTTTGAAAAATGGAAGCGGATGCCTTGCGGGTATTATGAATGACGAAGGGGCGGCAACGGTTGTTGTCGTCCCTTGCTGGCGGAGTGACCGAGATTCGAACTCGGGATACGCTTTTGACGTATACACGCTTTCCAGGCGTGCCTCTTCAGCCACTCGAGCATCACTCCATTCGTCAAATGCGGGGCAAAGGTAATACAATTTGGCGGATTATCGCAAGATTTTGGAGAAATTTTGATATTTTTGTAGGCATGAACGACGAGAATCGACTGCAGAACTATCAGAACCCGGGCCATGCCGACCGCCAGGACCCACGCGTGAAACAGTTGGCGATGGACGTGCTGCGGTGGCTGCCCTATGACCCCAACGATGACCAGATGCTGGTGGTCGTTGCGCTGGCTCATTTCCTGCTGTACGCACCCGAGCGGTCGGTTTTTATCTTGGGAGGCTATGCCGGCACCGGCAAGACATCGCTCACGGGTGCCATCGTCAAGGCGCTGCACCAGCAGGGCAAGAAGAGCGTGCTGATGGCGCCCACGGGCCGCGCGGCGCAGATCTTCAGCGACTACTCGGGACATCCCGCCTATACCATCCACCGCAAGATTTACCGCCAGCAGGGCTACGGCATCGACGCCTTTGGCCTTGCCGAGAACAAGCACACCGAGACCGTCTTCATCGTTGATGAGGCGTCGATGATCAGCAATGCCAACGATGGTTCCATCTTCGGCAGCGGACGGTTGCTCGAGGATCTCGTGAGCTACGTCTATAACGGCATGAGGTGCAAACTGGTGCTCATGGGCGACAACGCCCAATTGCCACCCGTGGGTCAGTTGTTGAGCCCTGCCCTCGACGATGAGATACTGCGGTCGCTGGGACTGACGACCTATGGCGTGTTCCTGCGTCAGATTGCCCGCCAAGCCGAGGAGAGCGGCATCCTGCACAATGCCACGCTGCTGCGCCAGGCCATGGAAGACGGCACGTTGGGCAGGCCGCATTTTGACCTTGACGGCATGGAAGACATCGGCAGCGTGTCGAGCGAGTTCCTGCTGGAGACTATCAGCGACTGCTATGACCGCGACGGCATGGGCGAGACCATCATCGTGACACGCAGCAACAAGCGCGCCACATTATTTAATATGGGTGTGCGCAACAGCATCCTCTACCGCGAGGACCTGCTGGTCAACGACGACATGCTGCTGGTGGCCAAGAACAACTACTACTGGGCTCGCGACTATGAGCAGTTGGATTTCATCGCCAACGGCGACGTGTGCCGCGTGCGCCGCGTGTGGGGCGACATCGAGCGCCGCTACGGCCTGCGCTTCGCCAATGTCACCGTTGAGTTTCCCGACCATGATGGCGTGGAGATGGATTGCAAAATCGTGGTGGACTGCCTGTTAAGCGATACCCCGGCGCTGAACCGCGAGCAGAGCGAACGCCTGTTCAATGAAGTGTGGGCCGAACTGACCGGCGACAAGCGTGAGCGCTATAAGCAACTGAAGGAACACCCTTATTTCAATGCCCTGCAGGTCAAGTATGCCTATGCCGTGACCTGTCACAAGGCACAGGGTGGCCAATGGCGCAACGTGTTCATCGACATGGGCGGCATCATGCCCGACGCCATGCAGTCGATGGACTTCTACCGCTGGCTCTACACCGCCGTGACACGTGCCCGCGAGCACGTCTACCTCATCAACTGGGTGAATGAGATTGAGGAATGAGGAGTGAGGAATGAGGAATGAGGAGTGGTTTTTGAATTTTATCTTCAGCAACAAGGGCTAAAAACTAAAAAGCAGGGGGACGAATAGCAACAACTGAAAACTTTTCATTACCTTTGTGGTTCACAATCAACTGAATTCAGACAGTTATGATACACAAGAGTTTATACCGCATAGCGATGGTGGCACTGGCCATCACGGCATGGTTGGGTGCCGATGCTACGATTCCCACCGGATACTACGACTCTCTTGAGGGCAAGAGTGGACAGGCATTAAAGGATGCTATCCATGAATTGGCCACCCGTCACACCACGCTGAGTTATGGCAGCCTGTGGATATACTTTGCCGAGACCGACTGCCAGGCCGACGACAAGAGCAAGGTGTGGGACATGTACAGCAACCGCACCTATTACTTCAGGGGCGGCTCCAGCGGCGTGAGCGGTATGCACAAGGAACACTCGCTTCCCAAGAGCTGGTGGGGAGGATATGACGAGAACCAGGGGTATGCCGGCTACACCGACATCAACCACCTCTACCCCTCGGACGGTGACGCCAACATGGCGAAGTCCAACTATCCGCTGGGCGAGGTGTCGAACGCCTACTTTGATAATGGCGTGACCCGCGTGGGTGCTCCCAAAATGGGTCAGGGCGGAGGCAGCAGCTCGGTATTCGAGCCCGATGACCGCTACAAGGGAGACTTCGCGCGCACCTACTTCTACATGGCGTGCACTTACCAGCAATACACCTGGAAATACACCTACATGCTCAACAACTCGTCGTGGAAGGGCTTTAACGAGTGGTCTATCGACCTGCTGTGCCGCTGGGCCCGCAACGATGCGGTGAGCGACAAGGAGGTGGACCGTAACGATGCTGTGCAGAAGTTCCAAAACAACCGCAACCCCTTCATCGACATCCCCGAGCTGTTTGAATACATCTGGGGCAACCGCCAGGGACAGGTCTTCTATTTGAGCGAAGCGGGGACCAGCAGCGACACCACGACCTACACTGGTGATCCCGAACTCATCTCACCCACTCAGGGCACGGTGCTCGACTTTGGCGAGGTGGCTATCGGCAAGAGTCTGGACTACACCGTTTACATCAAGGGCCGCGGCCTGAACAACCCGTTGTCGTTGCAGCTCTACCGCTATGACTATGAGATGTTCAGCATCCCTGTCACCTCGGTGAGCCGTACCGTGGCAAACAGCCCTGAGGGTTACCCCTTGAAGATCACCTACACGCCGACCTCGATTGGTGACCATACCGCCAGGTTACTCATCTTTGACGGTGGCCTGATTGGCAGCGTCGGTGTCGAATTGCGCGCCCGTTGCGTTCCCGTGCCCACATTATCACAACTCGTGGCGCTCGATGCCACCATCCTGACGGGCAACAGCTACCTCGCCAACTGGCGTGCTGCCAACGAGGAAGTGGATTACTACATCATCACGCGCACCGTCTATAACAAAGAGAGTGGCGAGACGCGCACCGAGACCTTCACCACCACCGACGGCAGCACCACTGAGTTCCTCTTTGAGGACCGTCAACCCGGTGAGACCCATACCTATTACGTTCAGTCCTATCGTCTGGGCTACTTGAGCGAGCCGTCGAACGTCATCACCATCGATGCCACAGGCATCACGGGCATTCAGGCCGATAAGCCCTTGCAGCTACTGACCATGGAGGGAGGCGTCCTCGTGAAATGCAGTGAGGACCTGGGCAGTGCCATCGTCTATGACATGGCAGGCAGGACCGTGCGCCAAATCGACAACCTCCACAACGACATGATTATCGACTTGCCACGCGGCATCTACCTGCTCAAGACCTCGACCAGCCGCACGGCTTGGAAAATCGCCGTGAGGTAAAACGGAGAGAACGGAAGAAACGGAGAGAACGGATATAACGGATATAACGGAACAAGCGGTTGACCTGATGGTCAACCGCTTGTTGCAACGGAATTGTTATAAATCTTACTCCTTGATGAGGTTGCCGCCTTCCTTCAGAGCCTCCTCGTTGAGGGGGATGAGGTGCCAGTGGCGCTCGGGGAGGGTCTTCTTGAGGGCCTTGAGCACGCTTTCGATGGTAACCATCGGGCGTACCTTGAGCATCGAACCCAGGACGATCATGTTGAAGGTCTTGGAGTTCTTCATCTCGATAGACTTCTCGGTAGCATCGATAGGATAAATCTTGATGTCGGTGCGGGTGGGTTTCTTGTGGATGCCATAGGTGTCATACATCAGGATACCACCAGGCTTTACCTTGCTCTCGAACTTGTCAAGCGACTGCTGGTTGAGCACAACCACCACGTCATAGGTGTTAAGGACGGGCGAGCTGATGCGCTCATCGCTCACGATAACAGTGACGTTGGCGGTACCGCCACGCTGTTCGGGACCGTAAGAGGGCAGCCAGCACACTTCCTTATCTTCCATCAGGCCAGAGTAGGCAAGAATCTTACCCATTGACAATACACCCTGTCCGCCGAAACCGGCAATAACTATTTCATTAATCATAGTGTCTTCTAAATTTTAGCGTTGAATACCATCTTTCAAGTCCTTCAAGTCTCCCAGGGGATACTTGGCGAACATATTCTCTTCCATCCACTTGTTGGCCTTCTCGGGAGTGAGTTTCCAACCAGTGTTGCAGGCGCTGACGATCTCGACAACCGAAGTGCCCTTGCAGTTGATGCTGTTCTCAAAGGCTTTCTTCAAAGCGGCTTTGGTCTTGCGGACGTTGGCGGGCGTGTGAACGCTCTGACGGGTCACGTAGCAAGTGCCGTCGAGTTGAGCCAGCAGCGGAGTGATGGCCAGGGGATAACCATTGAGGTCTGGACGGCGGCCGTAGGGGCAGGTAGCGGTCTTCTGGCCCAGCAGAGTGGTGGGCGCCATCTGACCACCGGTCATACCGTAGATAGCATTGTTGATGAAGATGATGACGATGTTCTCACCGCGGTTGCAAGCATGAATCGACTCGCAGGTACCGATAGCCGAGAAGTCACCGTCGCCCTGATAGGTGAACACGAGGTTCTCGGGCCACAGGCGCTTAACAGCGGTAGCCAGAGCGGTGGCACGGCCGTGAGGAGCCTCCTCCCAGTCAACATCGATGTAGTTGTAAGCAAATACGGCGCAACCAACGGGTGAAACGCCTACAGTCTTCTCAGCAACACCCATTTCCTCGATGACCTGTGCAACGAGTTTGTGTACAACGCCATGGCTGCAACCAGGGCAATAGTGCATGTGAACCCTGTTCAGTAATTTAGGTTCAGAATAGACCTTGTTCTCAGGTTTAATGATATCGTTAAGTTCCATTGCGTTCTTTACTTGTTAATGAGTTTCTCTTCCAGTACGTTCAACAGCTCGTCGGGGGTGGGCACGTTGCCACCGAAGCGGCCATAGTGCTCAACCGGCATCTTGCATTCAACGGCAAGCTTCACATCCTCGACCATCTGGCCGGCGTTGAGCTCAACGCAGAGGATGCCCTTGACGTTCTTGGCGGCCTCACGGAGTTGCTTCTCGGGGAAGGGCCACAGGGTGATGGGACGGAACATACCCACCTTGATACCCTCGGCGCGGGCCAGCTCCATCGTCTTCATGGCGACGCGTGCGGTGGTGCCGAAAGCGGTGATCAGGTAGTCGCAGTCCTCGACGTCGATGAGCTCGCAGCGAGTCTCGTTCTTCTCGATCTCGCGATAGCAAGCCTGGAAGCGCCAGTTGTTCTCCTCCATCTTGTCGTCATCGAGCTCAAGGCTGGTAACGACGTTGCTGGGGCGCATGCCCTTGCGGCCATTCACAGCCCACGGGCACTGCTGACGGATCTCGTCGTCGGTGCGGCGCGGACGCTGCTCGGGCAGGACGACCTTCTCCATAAGTTGACCGATGGTACCATCGGCGAGAATCATCGATACGCAGCGATACTTGAAAGCCAGGTCAAAGCCCAGGGCGACCATGTCGGCCATCTCCTGAACGCTGCTGGGAGCGAGCACGATCATGTGGTAGTCACCGTGACCGCCACCCTTACAAGCCTGGAAGTAGTCGGCCTGTGAAGCGTGGATGGTACCCAGACCGGGGCCACCGCGCTGAACGTTGATCAGCAATGCGGGAACCTCGCTGGCAGCGAGATAGGACACACCCTCCTGCATGAGGCTGAAACCAGGGCTGGAGGTTGAGGTGCAGACAGCCTTACCGGTCATGGCACCGCCATAAACCATGTTGATGGCAGCGACCTCACTCTCGGCCTGCAGCACAACCATACCAGTAGTTTCCCAAGGCATTTCTTCCTCGAGTTTCTCAAGCACCTCACTCTGCGGAGTGATCGGGTATCCGAAATATCCGTCGGCGCCGTAGCGAATCATCGCCATAGCGAGGGCTTCGTTACCCTTCATCAATGTTACTTTATCGTTCATATTGTTCGACAGTAATTTAAATGGTTAATCACAATTAATTCTCGGCCGCACGATACACCTCGATGCAGGCATCGGGGCAAACGAGTGCACAACTCTGGCAACCGATGCAAGCCTGCGGTTGCTCCATGTAAGCGAAATGATATCCGCGGTCATTCACCTCTTTTTCCTTGAGGTTCAGCACATTGCAGGGACAAGCCACAACACACAGGCGGCATCCCTTGCATCGTTCCGTATTCACTACTACGGCTCCATGAAATTTTGCCATAAAAGAAATAGTTTAAAGTTTAAAAGGTTATTAATGTTGTAGTTCTTCTAATTACCGCAAAAATACTGCTTTTTGGGGACATAGCAAGCAAAAATGAATGATTATTTACCAACAAATGGTGATTTTTTGGCCACGCCCTCCAAAAAACACAACATAACATCTTTTGATATCAGCAAAAGAAAACGCCAATTCCTTTTGCCTGCAGGCTATGATTTCTTTTGCTAGCAAGCTAAGATTTCTTTTGCTAGCAGGATAAGATGTTGGTAAGATGTTGAATATCAGGTATTCGATATTTGTGTGTTATCGCCATGGTCATGCGTTGTCATTGAAAACAGGTGGGGCGGAAGTGTTAATTACAGTTAACACTCCAAGGGAGACCACTGGTTTCTCATGCAAATATAGGGAGAACGGCAACGCATTGTCAAGGTTAAAAAGCGAACCGCTGTGGCCTATCCTAATGTGCCCAAGAGAGGGCAACTTGATGAGAGCGTAGGAGCCGAATTCTGCGGCATCGTCGCTGATGCATTCAACTATAAAAATTTCAGAAGTAATTATTGGGTTTCATTTTTGAATCGTTATCTTTGCACAAAATACAATTCAAGATTTCCTTCATGAAGAAGAATGATTAAAATCGCTCACTTTAATAGTCATTAAAAATATAGTCGAAATGAAACAATCTTTTCACTTAAGAATTATTATCGGAATATGCTTGTTGCTGTTCATGTCATTGCTCACTTCGTGTAACGTTGGGTACAAAAATGACGGCAAAACAGTGACCTATAATTGGTTGAACGAAGGTAGCGGCAGCGGGTTTAAAGTGATTGACGCCGACCCAGCGACATTTGAAGATTTAGGTGACGAATATGCCCGTGATGCTCGCCATGCCTTTCTTTATGGGAACATCATTGAGGGTGCAGATGGAGCCACTTTTAAATATTTGGGCAAAGGTTATGCTGTGGATGCTCACCATGTGTTCAGTTATGATTCTATTATGTCAACAGCCAATCCAAAGACTTTCAAGGTTCACAGTTACTACTTTACCGAAGATGCTAAAGACTATTATTGGTGGGGTGATGCGATACATGTCGCTGACAAGAAATCTTTTGTCATACTTGGTGATATCAATGACTGCATTAAAACCGTTTGGGCAAAAGATAAAATAAACGCCTATTACCTCATCGGGTGTAGAAACCCTGTCCCTCTTGCAGACTACGAAAGTTTCCATCCTATTGAACATACAGCCGCAACTACTGATCGTGCTTACGCTGCTGATAAATATCATGTCTATTTTAAGGATCATGTCGTTGAGGGTGCAGACCCAACCACATTTCGAGAAATTGATTATAATGTCGGTCAAGACAAATACCGCACATATCACGAATGGCACCCGAGATAAGTAAAAGACGATAAAGACTGAAGAGAATTGGTGCGATATTCACTGATGGCAGCACCTTTTAGCTGACCCTGCCCATCGGTCCAGCAACGAGGACCCAGGCAGATGTGCTCACCACTTCGACATGACTTGTGAATAAAGCAAGGCGGCTGGACCTGGATTTGGTCTCGCCGCCTTGCATATTGACGGGGGCTCGCGCCCTTGTAAAGTTTCTAGTCCTTAGTTTCTAGTTATTACTTCTTGTTGTAGGCGTTGATGATGTTGTCGATGGTGTCATCGATGCGCATCTTGTAGAACGAGCGCCAAACGAAGAAGATAGCCACGAGAGCGAAGACGATGCCTGCATAGGGGGCAATGGCACTGAAGTTAGGGCTGATGGCCATTTCCATGGCAAGCAGACCAAACAGGGTGGTGAACTTGATGATGGGGTTCAACGATACCGAGGAGGTGTCCTTGAAGGGATCACCAACGGTGTCACCGACAACCGATGCGTCGTGCAGGTCAGTGCCCTTGAGGTCGAGGTCAACCTCAACCACCTTCTTACTGTTGTCCCAGCTACCACCGGCATTGGCCATGAATACGGCCTGGAACAGACCGAACAGGGCAATCGAAATCAGGTAGGAAACGAACAGCGAAACGGCATTGTCGCCACCCACGCTACCCGGCGATGCCAAGCAGGCGAAACCGAGGGCGAAGAAGAAGATGGCCAGGAAGATGTTGAACATACCCTTCTGAGCATACTGGGTACAGATCTTAACGACCTCAACCGACGACTTGGTGTCGGCCTTCTTGGGAGCGTTGGGATCGAGCTTGATGTGGTCCTTGATAAAGGCTACGGCACGATTGGCACCAACAGTAACGGCCTGGGTCGAAGCGCCGGTGAACCAATAGATGACCATACCACCCAGCAGGAAGCCGATGATGGTGTAAGGATTGAGCAGGTTGAGCAGGCTGGCGGGATCGACACCGAGGGTCTTCTGGATCACGAGGATGATGGAGAAGATCATCGTGGTGGCACCCACAACAGCGGTACCAATAAGCACGGGCTTGGCGGTTGCCTTGAAGGTGTTGCCGGCGCCGTCATTCTCCTCGAGGTAGTGCTTGGACTTCTCCCAGTCGGGCTTGAAGCCGAAGTCGCGCTCGATTTCCTCGTCCTTGTTGGGCACTTCCTCGATGAGGGAGAGCTCATAGACGCTCTGGGCGTTGTCGGTCACGGGGCCGTAGCTGTCAACAGCGATGGTCACAGGACCCATACCCAGCATACCGAAGGCCACCAGACCGAAGGCGAAGATGGCGGGATAGGACATCAGCGCATCAGGAATGTCAATAGAGAAGGCATAGCCGACGAACATCAGCAGCACGAAGGCCAGACCGGTCCAGAAGCCAGAGAAGTTACCGGCAACGAAACCGCTGAGGATGTTCAGCGAGGCACCACCATGGTGCGAGGCCTTCACGACCTCCATCACATGGCCGCTCTTGGGCGAAGTGAAGATCTTGGTAATCTCGGGGATGAGGGCTGCGCCCAGCGTACCCATCGAGATGATGCTTGCCAATTGCCACCACAGGTTGGGATGTTCGGCGATGTTGCCAAGCTGCATGTAGGAAACAATATAGGTCACAGCGATACTCAGCACGCTGGCAAACCAAACGAGCGAGGTGAGCGGCTTCTCAAAGTCGAGGCTGTCCTTGCCGGCATATTTTGCCTTGCAATAAGCCTTGTTAATCCAGTAAGCGACAACCGAAGTGATCACCATGAGGATACGCATCGAGAAGATCCACACGAGCAGGTTCTTCTGCATCTCGGGCTCCTTAACTGCCAGCAGGATGAACGATACCAGAGCGACACCGGTCACGCCGTAGGTCTCAAAACCGTCGGCGGTGGGACCTACGCTGTCACCAGCGTTGTCACCGGTACAGTCGGCAATCACACCAGGGTTGCGGGGGTCGTCCTCACCAATCTTGAAGACCACCTTCATCAGGTCACTGCCGATGTCGGCAATCTTGGTGAAGATACCACCGGCGATACGCAGGGCGCTGGCACCGAGGCTCTCA